>NZ_AEJB01000326.1 GCF_000331005.1 Streptomyces turgidiscabies Car8 | reverse complement strand
GGGCCGCTGATCGAGCTGAGCCGCGAGCTGAGCCCTTCGGCGATGTCCCGGGCGAGCAGCGGACGTCCTTCGCAGTCGGCAGCCAATCGGCGCAGGCCCGACGACAGCGCGGTGGCGTCCTCGTTCAGTTCGAGGGCGAACAGCCGGAGTTCGGCGACGGGGCGCGCGAAATCCTCGTGCCCGGCGGCGGCGGCGGTGTCGGCGGCGCGCAGCAGCACGTCCGCCGTCGGCCGGCCCCCGCCCCGGTAGCGATGGTGGGACAGGAGGTGGCGCAGCAGGCTCGCGGCCCGCTGCCGGGCCGGCTGGTCACGTTCGGGCTCGGCGTCGGGCTGGTCCGGGTCTCCTGTGGCTTCCAGCATCGCCCGCAGGGCCCGAAGGTACGGGCCGTCGTCGTCCGCCGCGAGCTCCACCAGCTCCTGCCCGGCCATCGCCCACACCGCCCGATCGGCAAGGTCCGTGGTGGCGGCCACCAGCATCTCGGTGATCCCCGGCTGCCACGGTGCCCATTCCGCCAGCACTGGGAACAGCGCCGCAGCTGTTTCCGGTTCGAGCGGCTCGCAGGCGCGATGCAGCAGCCCTGCGTACCTGGCCCGATGCTCCTCGTCCACCTCGGCCACGGCCGCCCGTGCCAGCTCCTGACGGAGCTCCGTGCGTCCCTGCGCGGCCGACTCCAGCATGGGCCAGCTGGCCGGCTCCGCCAGCATCCCCTGGGTAAACGCGACGCAAACCGACTGCACGTCGTGGTGCTGCCCGGGCAGCTCGAAAACTTCCCGCAGCAGCGGCGCCGCCTGCGCCGGGGGCAGCATCGTCGCCGCGAGGCGCACCGCCTCCTTGCGGCTGGTGACCTTCACCGTCCGCGGGTCCTTCGGCGTGAGCAGCCTGCGGAGCTCTGTGGCGAGCCGCGACGGCGCGACGTACTGCGCGGCCCGCGTCGCCGCGTAGACCGCGACCCGGGCGCGGTCGCCGCCCGCGTGCTCCAGCAGCAGCGGCAGCGCCTCGTCGGGGCGGTCGGTCCACGGCAGTGCGCCGAGGGCCGCCTCCGCCAGCGGGACGTTCGACGATCCCGTGTAGCGGCGGACGACCTCCAGGCCCGCCTCCGGGATCACCGCCGCCGCCGAGAGGGCCTGGACGCGCACATGCACCGGCTGCCCCGTGTCGCCCGCTGTGCGCGCGAGCAGCTCCGCCGCCGCCCGCTGCTGGCGCGGCACCCAGCGGTGCGCCCGGTAGGTGCGTGGCGTCCAGTGGCTGCGGGTGGTCAGGAACCGGCCGTATGGTGGGGTGTCGGCCAGCAGCGGGTCGAGCAGGTCCGTACGCCGCCCCGTCAGGACTCTCAGAACGGACGGCAGGACGGCGGCGGACGGCTCCAGCCGCACGATCCGCTCCACCCGCTCGTCGCGCCCCTTCGGCTGCTCCAGCCAGAGGTCGACGGCGGTGCGGACGGACGCGTCGTTTCCGAACTGGACGGCCTGCCACAGGTACTCCTGGAGTTCGGCCATCTCCCACGCGCGCCGCCCGAGTGCCCGTACGAGTGCGAAGACGAGCGAGTAGTCGGCCTTGTCGGTGGCGGCCTCCAGCCATGGCCGTAGCGCCGCCAGTACCTCGTACTCCTGGCCGCGCCGCAGCACGATGTCGAGGCGGCCGACGTTCGCGCCGCCGGTGTGGCCGGACAGCCGGGTTAGGGTGTCGAGGGCCCAGCCGATGAGCCGCGTGCCGCCCGTGAGGGCGTGCTCGCGCAGCACGGACAGAGCCAGCGCGCTGAGCGCGTGACGGGTGCTCCAGGAGGAGTCGCGGGCTTCGACGGCGTCGATGGCGATTCGTCCGAGGTCCTCGGCGGCGTCCTCCGTGAACAGCGAAGGGGGCACCTCCGCCAGTGCGGAGAGGGCGGCGCTGCGGACCGGGTCCTGTTCATTGCGCAGCCGCAGCAGCGCACGCAGCAACCGGCTCACTTCCTGTGGGTCGCGGGAGCGTGCCGCGTTGCGGACGAGAAGTGGGTACGCCGTGGCGCGGTCGCCCGCGGCGGAGCGGCGGACGGCGGTGAGAAGGTCGTCACGGACTTCGTCCGGCGGCAGATAGGCGGCTGCCGTCAGCATCTCCGTCCAGTGCGCGCCCCTGCCGCGGGCCAGCGTTGCTATCCGCCGAGCCTCGGCGGTGCGCCGCTCGTACGGCAGTACGTCGAGCAGGGCGGGGCTGAGGTCCGCGTGGGTGAGGTCCCTGCCCTCCATCGCCGCGTCGAACAGGGCGCCGCGGCGGGAGGGCGGCAGGCAGGCCAGCAGCCGGGCGAGAGCGGCTGCGTTGTTGTTCCAGGCGCAGGCGAGGTCGGTGAGTTCCGGCGGTGTGTGGTGGACGAGGCGGCGCAGCACGGCGGGTTCGAGGTGGCCGCTGTTCAGCCGGGCCCTCAGCTTAGGGCGTAGCAGCAGCCGCACCGTGCGGCCGGGATCCGCATCGGCCAGGAGGTGCAGCTTGCGGTCCACGGGCATCGGCAGCGTCTCGTAACGCTCGAGCACAGCCAGCACGCCGAGCGGATCCCGGTCGGCGAGGAGCGCGAGCGCGTCCGCGTGGGACGCCAGCCAGCCGTCCCGTACGACGGCTGGGAGGGTGTCGAGCTGCCGCTCCATCTCGGCGAGCAGCAGAGCGGGATGGCGGGCGGCGAGCAGCCGGTAGGAGCTCAGTCCGCGGAACAGGCGGGGCAACAGCCGGGCGGCGGTCTCCGCCGTGCAGGCGGCGAGCAGTTCCGCGGCGGCCTCGGCGCCCCATCGACGGTACGTCGGCTCGACCAGCGCCTCGGCGAGGCCGGTACGCCCCGCCACGGCGATGGCGTGCACGAGCTGCTGTCGCACGGCGGCGGGTGCGTCCTCGACGGCCTCGATCACCGTGGCGTCTGTGAGCCGCCCCTGCAGCAGCGCCCTGATCGCGGGGGCGCGGACGAGGCGGTCGGGGTCCGCGAGGCAGCCCTCCAGATACGCGTCGTGGCGCCCCATGTCCGCCGCGGTGGCGGCGAGCCGCCGTCCGTGGACGCCGTGGGCGGCGAGCCCGGTCACAAGCTCGTCGACCGCCCCCATTGCCGCGGCGCGCCGGGCAGCGGAGGCCAGCTCACGCATGCGGTGGGGGTAGGAGAGCCGGTCGACGGCTGCGAGCAGGTGTTCGGTGCGCTGGGACATGAGGGCGATTCTGCCTGGCGGGCGGGGGGTGGCGCCTTCGGATTTCGGCGGGGCGGGGGTCGTCGTGCGGCGACCTGTGTGGCTGTCTGTGCGGGCTCTGTGGCGGCCTGCGCAGGCTCGGTCTGCTACTCCGTCAGCCGGTCGTGTGCCAACGTGCGGCTCTCCGGGGACGGATGTCGTCGTGGCGGGCGCCGGACAGTCTGCGCGCGAGAGTGCGGCGCTGCGGTGCGAAGTTGGTGACGCATCAGGCAACGTTCGCGCTGTCGACCACGGCGCGGAGGCGCTTGTCGTCGCCATGGCGGTTCCGCCAGATGATGTAGCGACGGATCATGCTGCCCTGTTCCCTGTTCCCTGTGGTCGGCGTGGTCGGTGCCGTCGGGGGTGAAGTAGCGCAGGGCGGTGAACTGGGCCTTGATCCGGTTCAGCCAGGAGCTGTTGGCCGGGGTGTAGGCGATCTCGACATTGTTGGCCATGGCCCAGGTGCCGACCCGCTGGTACCTCTTGGTCGTCAGGTGCGGGGAGAAGCTGTCGCAGACGATCGCGATGCGGATCTCGGGCGGGTAGAGAGTGCGCAGGTGGCGGCACCGCAGTTCACAGCGCCCGGCGCATGCAGGCCCGAGGCCACCGGTCCAGGCCGTGTGCCGCTTCACGCCGACGGATCTGCCGCAGGCCGGGAGTGAGCCCGCTGTCCTCCAGGAGTTGGAAACCGCAACGTACGTAGTAGGGGGCGTTCCACGGGACCTCAGTGAACGTGGTGAGGGTCAGGGCGGGCGCCCTCTCGCTCGTGGCGTGATCTGCCAGATGGTCCAGAAGCAAACGGCCGATTCTGCGGCGCGCGACGTCCGGGTGCACCGACACCTGCTCGACGTGGAGGTTTCCGTCGACACGGTCGGCGATCAGGTAGGCGACCGGCATGTCGGCGTCGTTGGCCGCAACCCAGGCCAGCCGGGCGTGGTGGTAGCGGGCGAGTTCGCCGAGCGGGAGCGGCTCGTCGTCGGCGATCTCCGACATGCCGATGTCTCGGAAGCACTGCCCGGCGGCCCTCTCGATGTCCTGGAGGATGGGCAGTTCGACCAGGTGCACGGCTCGGATATGCATTAGTGCATTGTCCAAGACCGGCCGGACGGCTCCACCGAATTAAGGGTTCCGTGACAGCGGGCCCCTGGTGGTTGGTCAGAACGGTGTTCAGCGGCCCCAGTAAGGCGGCTTGGGTTCTAGAGGTGGTTGTGACACCTGACCCTGAGGGGTGTTGCGATGGCCAAGCCGCGTCGAACTTCGAAGAAGCGCGGACCTGCTCCGTTGGCGGACAAGGGTGATCATTACCTTCGCCTCATGGCGCAAGGGATGAGCAACTCGCCGGCGTGCCGCGAGGTGGGGATCAACCGCAGGACCGGGACGCGCTGGAGGTACGGACGCAAAGACGTCGACCGGACCGGGCGCGAGCGCGTCTACGCGCCGATCACCGAGGAGCGGCATCGCGACAGGACTTCAGACCGGTTCCTTGCCGAGGACGAGCGGTTCGTCATCGCCGATCTGCTCCCGTCCGGGAACTCGCTGCGCGCGATCACCCGGGAGCCCGGCCGGAGCCCGGCCACGATCAGCCGGGAGGTGCGGCGCGACAGCGACCCACGCACCGGCAGGTACCACCCCTTCCAGGCGCAGCGCCGGGCGGCCGTACGCCGCGCCCGCTCGAAGGAGGGCACGATACGGCGTGACCCGGAGCTGAAGGAGTTCATCCAACAGCGTCGGGACCGGCGGTGGAGCCCGGAGCAGATCTGCCAGGCCCTGCGCACCGCGTTCCCGGACGAGCCCGAGCTGCACCTCGCGCACGAGACCGTCTACCAGGCCGTCCATCTGCCGCACCGCGGCAGCCTGGAGCGCACCCCCGGCCTCCTGCGCAGCGGCCGGCCCGCTCGCCGTCGACGCCGCCGGCCCGACGAACGCGCCACCCGGTTCATCGACCCCGGCACTCTGCTCAATCACGCCCGGGGGAACTCAACGACCTTCGAATAGCGGGCAGTTGGGAGGGAGACCTGATCGTCGGAAAGGGCGCCGGTCCGAGATCGGCACCCTGGTCGACCGGTCCACCCGCTACGACAAAATCCTCCACCTGCTCTGCGGACGGGGCCCCGAGCAGGTCCGCGACGCGCTCGTCCACGCCCTCGGCGACCTCCCCGCCGAGCTGGCCCGCTCGGTGACCTGGGATCAGGGCAGCGAGATGAGCCGACATGACGAGTTCACCCGCGCCACCGGCATCCCCGTCTACTTCTGCGAGCCCGCCAGCCCGTGGCAACGCGGCTCTCACGAGAACACGAACGGCCTGCTGCGTCAGTACTTCCCCCAAGAGCACCGGTCTGTCCGTGTTCGGCGCCGCGGACCTCGCCTTCGTCGCCGCCGAACTCGACAACCGCCCCCGCAAGACCCTCGACGGGAACACCCCCGCGAACCTCGTCGCTGAGCTCGTCGCAACACTGGAATGATCACCGTGTTGCGACGACGACGGGAATCCGCCGTGGCTGCGGATCCGCACAGGAGCATCAGAGTCGAGTTCAGGGCTCGTCGAGCAGGTGTCGAGCCGTGGCGATGTCGGTGATCAGTGCGGTGATCCAGCGGCCGCGCACCGCGGCGCGGACGGCCGTGTACTTGCGCTCACCGCCGGCGACGGCGATGCGGCGCGGGACTGTGCGCAGCTGGTCGACGGAGATGCCGATCGTCCGCTCGCCGAGTCCGGCGTCGACGTGGACGCCGTTCTCGTCGAAGAAACGTTGACAGATGTCGCCGACCGCGCCGAGGGCGCGCAGTCGGGTGATCTCCTCCTCGGCCACCGCGTTGCCGCTCAGCTGGAGCAGGGGCGACGGTTCGAGGCTTCCGATGCCCACCAGGACGGAACTGAGTTGCTGCCATGCCTGGCTGACCTCCAGGACCGCTGGATCGCGCAACAGGGACAGGCGGGCTTCCGCGGAGCCGACGAGTCCGGGTGCGCGGACGAACAGCGGGGTGGCGCCGGTGAGTTCGGCGAGGCGGGCGGTCAGACGGGTCGCTTGCACCTGGCTGCGGGGGTCACCGATACCGCCCATGAGCTGGACGACCTGGGAGGCTCCGGCCGCCTTGGCGGGCTGCATCGTCTCCACCGCGGCCAGCAGTGTCTCGCTCCAGGTCGAGACGCCGATCAGGTCGCCGGAGCGGAAGGCGGTCTCCAGATGACTTGCGGCCGCCGATCCGAGGCCGCGCAGCAACGTGCGTGCGTGTTCCGGCTGGTCCTCGTCGTCGAGGACCACGACGTCGGTCAGGTGGTAGCGCTCGGCGAGGGCGTCCTCGACATCGCTGTGGATGCCGGGCGGTGAGACGACGACGGTCCGTACCACGCCTTGGTCTGTCGCGGAGCGGAGCAGCCGGGACACGCCGGCCTGGGACAGGCCCAGAGCGTCGGCGATGTCGGCCTGGCGCATGCCGCGCTCGTGGTACATGCGGGCCACGCGCACGATCAGTCGCATTTTGTCGACGGATTCGCCGCTGGTGAGGTCAGAACGCTGGGACACACCCCGCACCCTACTGATCCCCGGCTGCCGGGGCGGAGCCGTCATGGCGAAATCGCCGGGCCCTGCGCCCCCGTGGACGTCGTCCTTGCCCGTGACACCGCTTCGTGCCAGGCACTCAGGCGACGCGCGCGCTGCCCGGGCGACCACTGAGGGTGGTAGATGTCCGCCGCGCTCGTCTCAGCGGTCAGGATCTCCTTGGTGAACAGTCCGAGGGAGCACCCCGCGAGGTGTGCCGCGCCCAGGGCCGACATGGCACGGGCGCGGGGACGGAGCAGGGTCCGCCCCGAGATGTCCGCCTGCAGTTGCATGAGCGTCACGTTGTCGGTGGGGCCGCCGTCCGCCAGCAGGGTGGCGACCGGGGTGCCCGGAGCGTCTAGCCCGGCGACGACGTCCTCGACCTGGAAGGCGATCGATTCGAGGGCGGCCCGGGCGAGCTCGGGCAGGCCCGCCGCGAAAGTGAGCCCGGAGACGAGCCCGGCGGCCTCGTTGTCCCACCAGGGCGCGCCGAGCCCGCCGAAGGCCGGGACCAGGTGCACGCCTGCGGCATCCGGCGCCGCCCTCGCGGCGAGGGCGCCCTCCTCGGTGCCGAGCAGGCCGGCGAGCCAGCGCAGCGTGGCGCCGGAGGAGCGGATGTTTCCCTCCAGGGCGTAGGCGGGCGTGCCGTCGTCCCAGGCGATGGTCAGGCAGAGGGGTGAGTGTTCCGCCTGCGCCGGGGTGTCGATCAGGCCCATGACGGACGAGCCCGTGCCGTACGTCACCTTCACGCTGCCGGGGGCGAAGACGCCGTGGCCGAAGAGGGCGGCATGGGAGTCGCCGAGGACGGCACCGACCGGAGTGCCGTCCGGCACCGCAGACAGACCTCGTGCGACGGGGAAGGGGCCCGTCGAGGCCACGATCCGGGGCAGCACCTCACGGGGTACGCCGAACACGTCCAGGAGCCGTTCGTCCCAGTCCCGGGTGCGTACGTCGAGGAGCTGGGTGCGGGAGGCGTTGCCGATCTCGATGATGTGGCTGGTGCGCCCGCTCAGCTGCCACAGCAGCCAGGAGTCGACGGTGCCCAGGCACAGCTCGCCGCGCCGGGACCGGGTGCGGTCCGGGTCGTACGTGTCGAGGAGCCACTGCGCCTTCAGGGCGCTGAACATCGGGTCCAGGGGCAGGCCGGTCGTCGTGCGGACGAGCGGGCCCAGTCCGTCGGCGAGCAGCTTGGCGCAGGCGGGTGCCGTACGGCGGTCCTGCCAGCCGAGGACCGGCCCGAGCGGCTGCCCGGTGGCCCGTTCCCAGAGCAGACACGACTCCCGCTGGCTGGACACGCCGATGCCGGCCACCTGTGTGCCGTCCCGTCCGGCCAGGCACGCCTCGACGGCCCGGGTCACGCTGCGCCAGATCTCCTCGGCGGACTGCTCCACCCAGCCGGGGCGCGGATGCGCGGCGCCGACCGGCACCGACGCCGAGCCCACGACAGAGCCGGCGCCGTCGATCAGCAGTGCCTTGGTGGCGGAGGTCCCCTGGTCGACGGCGAGGAGGAGTGGGGAGGCGGGCGTCATGACGCCGAGGATGGCAGACCGAGGGCTTCGCGCGCGGCACGCCGCACGGCGTCGGCGGTCAGTCCGAAGTGCTCCAGCAGTCCTTCGGGGCTGCCGGTCGGTGCGAAGCCGGACACGCCCAGCAGCCGCAGCGGGACGGGGGAGTGCTGGCCGGTGAGCGAGGCGACGGCCGCGCCGAGGCCGCCGCTGACGGTGGCCTCCTCGGCCGTGACGATGGCCCGGGTCTCGGCGGCGGCCCGCAGGATCGTGGTCTCGTCGAGGGGGTCGACGAAGGGGGTGTTGAGCACCCGGGCCGAGATGCCCTCGGCGGCCAGCCGGTCGGCGGCGATCAGCGCGCGCGGGACCATCGTGCCGATGGCCACGAGGGTGACGTCGCTTCCGTCCCGCAACGTCAGCGCGTGCCCCGGCACGAAGGGGGCGCCGGACGGAGTCACGTCGGGCACCTTGAAACGAGGGACGCGGAGATAGCTGGGCCCGTCGTGGGAGTGGGCCCAACGGACGGCGGCGCGGGTCTGGGCGCGGTCGGTGGGCACGACCACGGTGAGGTCGGCGACCGCGCGGAGCCAGGACAGGTCCTCCACCGAGTGGTGCGTGGGACCGAGTTCGCCGTACGCCATGCCGGGGCTCTGACCGCACAGGATGACCTTGTGGCCGCTGTAGGCGCAGTCGGCCTTGATCTGCTCCAGCGCGCGGCCGGTCAGGAAGGGGCCGGCGGCGGAGACGAACGGCACGTAACCCGCGTTGGCGAGACCCGCCCCGACGCCCACCATGTTCTGCTCCGCGATGCCGACGTTGATCAGGCGGTCGGGGAACTCGTCGCGGAAGCCGGACAGGTTGCTGGAGCCCACCGAGTCGTTGCACACGACGACCACACGGCTGTCCTCGCGGGCGAGCGCGATGAGCTCCTCGGCGAAGGCCTGCCGGCAGTCGTAGGCGGGCGCATCGACGAGAGGGTGGTCGACCGTCTCGGCAGTCGGGTCGGCCGTCTGGCTGGCCGTCCTCGCCGGGGAAGTGGTCTCGGTCATCGGGTCAGCTCCTCGACGGCGGCTCGTACCTGGTCCTGGTCGGGCACCTTGTGGTGCCATTCGGCGCGGTCCTCGATGAAGGAGACGCCCTTGCCCTTGACGGTGTGGGCGATGACGGCGACGGGCCGTCCGCTCGTCGAAGGGGCGAAGGCGGCGAGCAGGGCCGCGTGGTCGTGGCCGTCCGTCTCGCGCACCTCCCAGCGGAAGGCGGCCCACTTCTCCGCCAGCGGGTCGAGGCCGACGGTCTCCTCCGTACGGGCTCCCTGCTGGAGCCGGTTTCGGTCGACGACGGCGTACAGCCCTGCCAGCTCCTGGTGTCCGGCGGTCATCGCCGCCTCCCAGTTGCTGCCCTCCTGCAGTTCCCCGTCACCGAGGACGACCACGGTCCGGCTGTCGTCCCCCCGCAGCCGGGCGCCGAGAGCGCAGCCCACCGCGACGGGAAGGCCGTGGCCGAGCGGGCCGGTGTTGGTCTCGACACCGGGCACCTTGCGGCGGTTGGGGTGCCCGTTCAGCGCGGACGCGGCGGTGGTGAAGCCGGCGAGTTCCGAGCGCGGGAAGTATCCGCAGTGGGCGAGTGTGGCGTAGAGGGCCGCGGCGGAGTGGCCCTTGCTCAGGATGAACCGGTCGCGTCCGGGTGCGTCGGGGTGCTCTGGATCGACGTCGACGACCGCTCCGAAGAGCGTGGCGAGGATGTCGGTGACGGAGAAGTCGCCGCCGATGTGTCCCATCCCCGCCTTGTCGATCATGTCGAGAACCATGAGGCGGATCTCCGTGGACATGGCGCGCAGTCGCTCGACGGTCTCGTGAGGGCGCTCGGACCGGAGGGAGCGCCGTAGTCGGCGGTACTCCGCGGCGGCACTCGGATCAGCGGTCAACATTAGTGAATATCCATTCAGTGATTGATATCTATTACACCCGGATGGTGAAGGTTGGTTGTCGTGGCCGTCAAGCCCCTGTTGACGGCCTTGACAGTCGGTCGAGTGCCGACCTAGCGTCCGGTCAGCTGAAAGGAAATAATGTGAATAAAAATTCAGGAGGTCGATCATGAAGCCTGAGACGACCCCGGCCGACCGCACGTTCACCGGCGGCATGTGGACCTTCGGCCGCATCATCGACCGCTACGCCACCGACGGCTACGGTCCGAATGTGCCCACCCTGCGGGCCATCGAACTGGCCGCCGCATCGGGGCAGTTGGTCGGTCTGGACCTCAACTACCCCTTCGACGGGGATGTGACCGTCGAAGACGTCGGCAAGGCCCTCACCGCGCACGGTCTGTCGGCCGTCAACATCACACCGGTGATCTACGACCGCGGCTTCCGCAGTGGCTCGTTCACCAGCGCCGATACCTCCGCCCGCAGACGTGCCGTCGAACTCGCCCACGAATCGGTCGACGTGGCCGCCCGACTCGGAGCCCGCTACGTGAAGTTCTGGCCCGGCCAGGACGGTTACGACTACCCCTTCCAGGTCGACTACGCCGATCTGCGCCGCCATGCGATCGAGGGGATCCGGGACGTGGCCCGGAACTTCCCCGACGTCACCTTCGCCATCGAGTACAAGCTCAAGGAGCCCCGCAACCGTCTCTTCTGGTCGACGGCCGCCACCAGCCTGCTCGCCATCGAGCAGATGGGCGTGGACAACGTCGGTCTGGTCGTGGACTTCGGCCACTCGCTCTTCGCCAAGGAGAACCCCGCCGAAGTGCTCACTCTGGCCCACTCCATGGGCCGGCTCGTCGACATCGAACTGGACGACAACTACCGGGAGTGGGACGACGATCTGACCGCCGGATCACTCCACCTCGTGGAGACCCTGGAGTTCCTCCACGTGGTCCGGCAGATCGGCTGGGACCAGCCGCTGAAACTGGACCTCTTCCCCTACCGCGAGGACCCGGCGGACGCCGTCCGCGAATCCGTCGCCACGCTGCGCGCGCTGGAGGACAAGGCGGCCCGTCTGCCGCTGCCCGAACTGCGCGCCGCACAGTCCGCGCACGACGCCATGGCCGTCCAGCGCATCGTCCGCACGGCCCTGCTGGGCTGACACAGCCCGGCAGGCGGCAGGTCGTCCCACCGGGCGCCTTCTCCGTACACATCCACGCCTCCAAGGAATCAGGAATGCCCTACGGCCCCGAATCCGTCCTCGGCGACGTCCTGCGCGACAAGCAGGCCGAAGCCGTGGTGCGCAAGCACGTGCCCCGCCTCGACGACGAGCTGACGACGGTCCAGTTGAGATACGGAACGCTGCGGCAGCTCTCGTTCTTCGTCGAGCGGCTGCGGACCGACCCCGAAGTCCAGGACACCCTCTACGCCGAACTGGCCACCGTCCCCGAGGCGGTCGTCGAACCGACGTCCCCGGCCGCCGAGACGGACATCGTCCCGTCTCCCGACCACGAGTCGGCCGACGTGCCCATCGGCAGTGCCCGGTGCGTGCGACAGGAAGCCGCGACGCGGTGGCAGCCGTTCGAACTGGAGCTGCACGGGCCCGAGCACGGCAACCCCTTCACGGACTTCGCACTCCGCGCGGAGTTCCGCCATGGTGACCGCACGCTGACCGCGCACGGCTTCTACGACGGAGCGGGTACCTACCGCATCCGCTTCCTGCCGGACGAGGAGGGAACCTGGACCTTCCGCACCGCGAGCAACGCCCGCTCCCTGGATTCGGTCGAAGGTACTTTCCACTGCGGCCCCGCCCGTCCGCACGATCACGGTCCTGTACGGGTCCACGAACAATTTCACTTCCGCCACACCGACGGCACCCGCTACTTCCCGGTCGGGACCACCGCGTACGCGTGGACCCACCAGGGCGCCGAACTGGAGGAGCAGACCCTCCGGACCCTCGCCGACGCCCCCTTCAACAAGATCCGGATGTGCGTCTTCCCGAAGTCGTACCTCTTCAACAGCAACGAACCGCCCCTGTACCCCTTCGAGGGTTCACCCGAGTCCGGCTGGGACTTCCGCCGGCCGAACCCCGCCTACTTCCGGCACCTGGAGGAGCGGATCGTCCAGCTCGGCGAGCTGGGCATCGAGGCCGACCTCATCCTCTTCCACCCGTACGACCGCTGGGGCTTCTCCGACATGAGCCCGGCCGCCGACGAGCGCTATGTTCGCTACCTGGTCTCCAGGCTCGCCGCGCTGCCCAACGTGTGGTGGTCGCTGGCCAACGAGTACGACCTGGTGTGGTCCAAGAACACCGAGGACTGGCACCGGATCGCGGCCTCGATCCGCGCGCACGACCCGCACGGACATCTGATCAGCGTGCACGACTGCATCGAGATCTGGGACAACGACGCCGAGTGGGTCACACACTGCAGCATCCAGAAGCCTCCGGCGGGGACGGCGGACTGGCGCTCCCGCTGGGGGAAGCCGGTGGTGCTCGACGAGTTGGGCTACGAGGGCGACATCGAACAGGGCTGGGGGAACCTCACACCTGAGGAACTGGTCCGCCGCTGCTGGGAGGGCGTGGTCCGGGGTGGATACGTCACCCACGGAGAATGCTGGCTGGCCGACGACGACGTGCTGTGGTGGGCGAAGGGCGGTGCTCTCAAGGGCGAGAGTGCGGCACGCCTGGGATTTCTGCGCGGTGTCCTCGAGGAACTTCCGGCCGACCTGCCCGGCATCCAACCGCTCCCGTCGCCCTTCGACTTCCCGTTCGGTGGCGTCGAGGGACGCCAACTGCTCGCCTACTTCGGCACCGGCCAGCCCCGCCGACGGACCTTCCTGCTTCGCCCCGGTGTCCGTTACCGGGCCGACGTCCTCGACACGTGGAACATGACGGTCAGCGAGCTTCCCGGCACGTACGAAGGGGACTTCACACTGCCGCTGCCGGGCCGGCCGTACATCGCGGTCCGCCTGCGGGCGGTGGGGGACTGAGCATCAGACCAGGCC
>NZ_AEJB01000325.1 GCF_000331005.1 Streptomyces turgidiscabies Car8 | reverse complement strand
CCGTCGTGTTTCCGCTACTCGCCGAGCAGGGCCCGCACCCGCTCCTGCCCCACCGCGAGCAGCAGCGTGGGCAGACGCGGCCCGGTGTCCCGGCCGACGAGCAGGTTGTAGAGCAGGGCGAAGAACGTGCGCTGGGCGACCTTGATCTCGGCCGGGAGTTCCTTCGGCGTGGCGTCGGCGGAGAAGCCGGCCTGAACCTTGGGCACGCCGTAGACGAGGTGGCTGAGGCCGTCCAGGGACCAGTTGTCCGCGAGGCCGTCGACGAGGAGCCGCAGCGACTGCCGCCCCGCCTCGTCGAGGGACTTGATCAGCTCGCTGTCGGGTTCGTCCCGGACGATGGTCCGCTGATCGGCCGGTACCTGCGTGTTGATCCAGGCCTCGGCCTTGTCGAGCCTGGGCCGCGCCTCGTCGAGGGAGAGCAACGGATCGGCGGGG
The DNA here is from genome assembly GCF_000331005.1 of Streptomyces turgidiscabies Car8. Classification (GTDB taxonomy): domain Bacteria; phylum Actinomycetota; class Actinomycetes; order Streptomycetales; family Streptomycetaceae; genus Streptomyces; species Streptomyces turgidiscabies. The sequence goes on along the minus strand of NZ_AEJB01000325.1, from coordinate 2,373 downwards.
TCCAGCTCCCTCAGGATCCGCAGCGTCTGGTCCTCGGCACCGGCGGTGATGTCGGCGACGGAGGCCAGCGTCCGGTAGGGCAACGCCCGTGCCGTACGCGGCAGTTCGCCCCCGGCGGTACGCACCGCACGCGAGTGGGCGGCGACATCGGCGGGAAGAGCCGACCCGTCCGCCACCTTGGCGTCGAGCTTGTCCCACTCGTCGTAGAGGCGCTGGATCTCCTGGTCGAAGGCGATCTTGAAGGACTGGTTGGGCCGGCGGCGGGCGTACAGCCAGCGCAGGATCTGCGGCTCCATGATCTTCAGCGCGTCGCCGGGCGTGGGGACCCCGCCCTTGCTGCTGGACATCTTGGCCATGCCGCTGATGCCGACGAAGGCGTACATCGGCCCGATGGGCTGCTTGCCGCCGAAGACGCTGCCGACGATCTGCCCGCCGACCTGGAACGAGGACCCCGGAGACGAGTGGTCGACACCGCTCGGCTCGAACACGACCCCCTCGTACGCCCAGCGCATCGGCCAGTCGACCTTCCAGACCAGCTTGCCGCGGTTGAACTCGCTCAGCAGCACGCTCTCGGAGAACCCGCAGGCGGTGCAGGTGTACGTCAGCTCGGTACTGTCGTCGTCGTAGGCGGTGACGGTGGTGAGGTCCTTGCCGCAGCCACCGCAGAAGGGCTTGTACGGGTAGTAGCCGGCGCCCCCGGAACTCCCGTCGTCCTCACCGGCTGCCCCGGACCCCTCGGCGGCTTCGAGCTCGGCGTCGTCGACGGGCTTCTGCGACTGCTTGGCCGGAACCTTCTTGGTCCGGTACTGGTCGAGGATGGCGTCGATGTCACCCCGGTGCTTCATGGCGTGCAGGATCTGCTCGCGATAGACACCCGAGGTGTACTGCGCGGTCTGGCTGATCCCGTCGAACGCGACACCGAGCTCGGCGAGCGCGTCCACCATCGCGGCCTTGAAGTGCTCGGCCCAGGAGGCGTGCGCGGACCCCTTGGGCGCCGGTACGGCGGTCAGCGGCCGGCCGATGTGCTCGGCCCAGGAGGAGTCCACACCGTCGACCCCGTTGGGCACCTTGCGGTACCGGTCGTAGTCGTCCCAGGAGATCAGATGCCGGACCTGGTGTCCCCGGCGCCGGATCTCGTCGGCGACGAGATGGGGGGTCATGACCTCGCGCAGGTTCCCGAGGTGGATGGGCCCGGAGGGAGACAGCCCGGACGCGACGACGACGGGTTTGCCCGGGGCTCGACGCTCCGACTCCTCGATGACCTCATCCGCGAAACGGGAGACCCAGTCGGTGGTCTCGGTGCTCTGAGCCACGATCGGCACGTCCTCTTTGTCTGAGAGTTCCTCAAGGCCAGCCGGTACGGTCGGACGGCTGACGGCCCCATTCTCCCAGGTGGGCCCAGAACCACGAAAACGGCTTTCCGCAAGCCGTGTCCGAGGCCCCGGGCCCAGGTTGCCGGACGGACGCTACCGCCCGAAGCTGACCGGGATGTACTGGTCGTAGGAGCGGTCTGCGGTGGCCGTGAAGTCGGCCCGGGTGACGATGGCGCACTTGACGTCGACGTCGCACACGACGCCGTCCGCGATCTCGGGCCGGAGGTTGAGGGTGGTCAGGAAGGAACCCCCGGCCCGGTACGGCAGCGTGATTCCCGGAGTCCCGGTGGCGCTGTCGGTGATACGGCGCGAGGAGCCGTCCTTGTCGGCCCGCCCGGGCAGACAGGGCGTGGGGAGGGCGGTGTAGGTGGAGGGATCGCCGACGGTGACGCCGTCGGGAACGACGCAGAAGGCGAGGAAGATCCCCTGCCCCCGGTTGTACCCGGTCCCGGCGACGTCCACGGTGCCGCCCGCGGCGGGCAGGACGGTGGGGGTGGCGGCGAGCTTGAGATGAAAGACCTGACCGCCGGAGACGGCGACAGTGCGCTGGGCGAAGCCGAAGGGAACCACACCGGAGGCACCGGGCGCGGCCCCGGCGGCCCCGGCGAACCCGAGGACGAGCCCGGCGGCGACGGTGAGGGCGCCGAGGGCACGGAGGGGGGATTTGATGGGGGGTTTCATGATCCCCATGCCTAGAACACGACTGATGAGTAGGCAACGTGGACCGAAATGCTTTACACCTCAAGCACAATGTCCGCACGTGCAGCCCCTGCGAACCTTCCAGCGCAGGCCCGCACCTTCAGCACCGGCCCGCATTTCCAGCCCGTCCGGAACCTCTCAGCGCAGGCCCGCATTCCCAGCCCGTCCGGAACCTCTCAGCGCAGACCCGCATTTCCAGCCCGTCCGGCGTTTGAGGACAAGGCCCGTTCAGGGCCGGAGCGGGGGTCTGGGGGCGCAGCCCCCAGGAACGGGATGGGACGGGTAGGGGCGGCGGGGGCGA
>NZ_AEJB01000324.1 GCF_000331005.1 Streptomyces turgidiscabies Car8 | reverse complement strand
CCCACGCAATGCGGGGCTCATGGCGTGAGCCTCCGGTAATCGATTCGACCAGCACGGAGACAGGAAGATGACAAAACGCGCCTCGGACGTGTCCACGCGCCCGCCCAGGAGACGCAGTAAGTACACCCTTGCGCCGCTCGTCCTCATCGCGGCCAATGTCGTGCTCTTCGCGCTGTTCTTCGTCTGGCCTGCGGTGATCGGGCTCATCTACTCGTTCACGAACTACACAGGTGTGGGGGCGTACCAGTTCATCGGGCTGGACAACTACCACAACCTGATCGGCGACTCCACCTTCTACGACGCGCTGACGCGGACGCTGCTGTACGCCGTGCTCTTCGTGCCGCTGAACTTCGCGGTGTCCCTGCTCGCCGCCAACCTGCTGGTGAGCAAGAACGCCAAGGGCGGGTCGGTCGCCCGCGTCCTCTTCTTCATCCCGTGGCTGCTGTCGCCCATCGTGGTGGGTGTCCTGTGGCGGTGGATGTTCGGTGAGAACTTCGGACTGGTCAACTACGTCATCGAGAAGTTCGGCGGCAGCGCCGTTCCGTGGCAGTCGAACGCGGACCTGTCGCTGATAGTGGTCGTGATGGCGGCGTCCTGGGCCTGGACGGGCTTCTCGATGCTGCTGTTCATCGCGGCGATCAAGAACGTACCGGTGTCCTACTACGAGGCGGCCTCGCTCGACGGCGCCGGCCCCTGGCGCCAGTTCTTCAGCATCACGCTGCCGAGCATCGCGCCCACCTCGTTCATCGTCATCCTGCTCAACACGATCAACGCGATGAAGGAATACCCGGTGTTCGTCGCCCTCAACAACGGCGGACCCGGCACGTCGAACAACCTGCTCGTCCAGTACATCTACGAGACCGGCTTCAAGCGGGGCCAGATCGGCTACGCGAGCGCCGCGTCGTTCGTGCTCATGCTCATCCTGATGGCCGTCGCGATCATCCAGCTGATCGTCAACCGACGGGTGGAGAACCGATGACAACCACAGACATGCCGCGCCCGCTCGACGCCGATGCAAAACGGCCCCGCGCCAGGAAGCCGTCCCGCCGGGCGGCCACCGGCGGGCTCCGGCGGGCGATCGCCCCGACGACACTGCTGTGGATCCTGGCGTGCCTGTACGGGTTCCCGGTGCTGTGGTTCGTCCTCAGCTCCTTCAAGCCGTCCAGCGACCTGTTCTCGTATCCGCTGACGCTCATTCCGCACAATCCCACCCTGTCGGGATTCAAGGCAGCGTGGGACAGCGCCAACTTCTCCCAGTACTTCATCAACACGGCCCTCGTGTGCGTGGTCACGACGATCCTCACGGTGGGCGTCAGCTGCTGCACCGGGTACGCGCTGGCCAAGTACGACAACAAATGGCTCAAGGCGTTCTTCATCTGCATCCTGGCCACCACGATGCTGCCGTCCGAGGTCATGCTCGCCCCCGAGTTCCTGGTGGTCCGCAACCTCGGCCTCTACAACTCGTTCGCCGGCATCATCCTCCCGGCCGTACTCACCGCGACCGGATGCTTCATGTTCCGCCAGTTCTTCCTGACGGTGCCCGACGAACTCGTGGAAGCCGCGCGCATCGACGGCGCCAAGGAGCTGTCGATCTTCCTGCGGATCATGGTGCCGCTCTCCCGGCCCATCATGCTGACCCTCGCGATCCTGTCCTTCCAGTGGCGCTGGAACGACTACATCTGGCCGCTGCTGATGCTCAACGACCCCGACAAGTTCACCGTGCAGATCGGCATCCAGAGCATCGTCGGCGCGCAGAACATCAACTGGTCGGTACTGCTGGGCGCGTCGGTCATCTCCATGATCCCGCTGATCCTCGTCTTCCTGGTCTTCCAGCGCTACGTCATGGGCGCCGACATCAACGCCGGCCTGAAGGACTGACCTTGTCCACCCCGCTCGACCACGAGTTCGTCCGCGCGGTGGCCGGCGCCGCCGACCGGTCGGCCGCCGCGCCGGCGGCCGGCCCGGACGTGGAACCCGCCGGTGTGCCGCACCGTGGTCTGGCGCGCAGGGTGAAGACCCTGGTCGCGGCGTACCGTTCGCCGGACTCGGCACTGCACGGCAGCGAGCGGGCCGTCGCCGCCGCGATGACCCACGTCCGGGCGCTGCGGGCCACGCAGACCACCACAGGCCTCTTCGCCGGCGGCGACAACGTGCAGTCACCGCCCGACTCGGCGTTCACCGTCAACGACGTGTGCGACGCGCATGTCCTCGCCGTCGGCGCGGGACCGGAACTGAGCGATGTCACGGCGGCGCTCGCCGAGATCGCGGACGCCGCCACGGGGAGTCTCCTGACCGGTGGGGTACACACCCCGAACCACCGCTGGGAGCTGTGCGCGGCGCTGGCCCGGCTGCACCGGTCGTTCCCGGACGACCGGCTGCTCGACCGCGTCGACGAGTGGCTCTCGGAGGGCGTCGACATCGACGCGGAGGGCCTGTACTCGGAACGCAGTGCCGTCTACGCCTCCCACGTGACCAACCCGTCGCTGCTGTTGCTGGCCGAAGTCCTCGACCGCAGCGACCTGCTGGACACCGTCGAACGCAACCTCGCCACGACCCTCGACCTCATCAGGCCGGACGGCACGGTGGAGACCGTCCACTCACGACGGCAGGACCAGAAGCACCCGTTCCCGCTGGCGCCCTATCTGCCGCACTACCGGCTGCTCGCGATCCGCACCGGCCGAAGCGACTTCGCCCGCGCGGCCCGCCTGGCGGCCGCCGACGGCATCGACGACCCCGACCTGCTCGCCCAGACCCTCCTCACCCCGGACCTGTGCCGCGCCCTGCCGGCCCCGGACACGGAGACCCTTCCGCGCCACCGTTACCTCCCCACGGCACGCCTCGCCGTACGCGCCTCGGCCGACGCGCACACGGTGGTGTACGGCGGCTCCGACGTGCCCGGGCATCGGCGCGTCCGCTCGGGCCTCGCCTGCAACCCCACCTTCCTGCGCCTGTTCGCCGGTGCCGCCGTCCTCGACGCGGTCCGCCTCTCGCGCGGGTTCTTCGACCTGGGCCCGTTCCGCGCCGCCGAGACGGAACAGCTCGCCGACAACCGGTACCGGCTCACCGACACCCTCACGGCCGCCTACTACCAGCCGCTCCCGAAGAACCGGAGACGGGACGACGGCGACTACCGACTGGTGGACGACGGACGCTTCTCGGCCGCGATGGCCTTCCCCGACCGCCCCCGGGACGAGGTGTCCCACACGACCCGCGTCGAGGTGGACCTGCGGGAGGACGGCGCCGACCTGCGGATCGACATCAGCGGCCCCCGGGTGCCCTGGGCCCTGGAACTGACCTTCCGGCCGGGCGGAGTGCCCGAGGGCGCCGTTCCGATCGGTGACGGGCGCTGGTGCCTGACGACCGCCCCGATGGCCTACCGGGCCGGCGGCGACGAGATCCGGGTCGAGGTCGACGTCGAGGCGGGCGAACCGCTCGCCGGGCCGGACCGGAGTGACGTACTGCGGTACGACCCGGGTCAGGACTACACAGTGGTGGGCGGCACCGACGCGACGACCGGAAACCGCGTGTACATCGGCGGACTCGGCCCGCACACACTGACCGTCGCCCTGCGCGCCCACGGGCCCGCACCCGTCGTGTGACCCCGACGAACCACACCATGGCCACCCCAGGCATGAAGGACTGATCCCCGTGCACCTCACGCACCAGCGCGGCCCCCTGCACGACCTGCCCGACAGCCCCGAGGCGTACGACGCGGTCCTCGCCGACGCCGTCGAGCAGGCCCTCGCGCGCCTCACGCCCGAGGGCAACCTCGAACACCCCGACTGCGTCGACGACATCGGCGACACCTCGCTCGGCATCACCTCGCTCCTCGCGCTCGCCTGGCAGCGAGGCAAGGACCCTCGGCTGCCGGAGGCCGTGCACCGCAGCCTCGCCTTCCATCTGCGCGAGCGCGTCTACGTCGAGGACAACCCCGGCTACCCGAACCTGAAGGTGCGCGACTCCGGTCTCCCGTACGCCCGTTACGTACTGGAGTCCGGCGCCCACCCCATCGGCGACTGGCCGAGCACGGCGTGGGCGCTGTTCCAGGCGGTGAACGTCCTGGACGCGGCCGAGGGACTCGTCGCCGACGAACAGCGCGCGGAACTGGTCGAGTTGGCGCGGGGCTACTGGCGCTGGCTGACCGAGGCGACCTTCTTCAATCCGCAGGAGGCCGGCAACCAGGCCATCGGCTGCGTCGTCGGCGGTCTGATGCTGGCCCCCCATCTCCCCCAGGAAGAGGGGAAGTCGGTGCGGTCCCGCGCCGTCTCGCTGTACGCCGACGAGATCCGCGCCCACCGGGTGAGCGACCGGGGCGCGGCCCTGCCCCCCGAGCACGGCGGCGCCTACGACAACAACTACGGCCCGATCTCCCTCTCCTTCCTCGCCCAGGCCCACCGGATCAGCGGCGAGGAGATCTTCGCCGAGGACGGCGACGCGCTGGCCCGCTACATCGACGCTCGCCTCACGAACGGCGGCTACGACAACGGCGGCCCCCGCTACAGCGAACAGCACTCCGCCTTCGAATCGGTGCTGGGGCTGCGCTACTTCGGCGCCCGTATCGGCGCCGACCTCGGCCGCTACCGGGGCGACAGCCGCTGGGCCCGCCACGCGGTCAAGCAGGACGGCGGCATCGACGGCCACTTCGCGTGGATGCTGGTCTGGCAGATCCAGGACACCACCCCCTGGCACCGCACCCCCTCCACCCGGCCGTCACGCCACCAACTCCGGGCCGGCACCGTCTCGGTGGCCTTCGACGACAAGATGACCCCGACACTGGTCGAGGCGGCGGGCACCTACCACCTCCCGGCGGCGGTGGGCCGTCAGCACGGCTTCGGCCCGGTGACGGACGGCTTCCTGCTGTGCCGCCCCATGGGCGAGGTCCGCGTACGCGACGTGCGCACCGCCCGTCTCGCGGCGAAGCTGGTCACCAAGCCCGTCGTCGGCCGCGACCACGTCCTGCGCCACCTCCGGTCCCTGTACCTCACGGACGGCACGACCCTGTGGGTCACGGTCGCCGTGGAACACCTCGACGGCACCCCCTACCTGCTCGCCGGGCTGCCGTACGCCACCGACGACGGCGACCGGGTCCGCAGGACGGCGGAGGCCGTCGGCGTCACCTCCGCGGGCCCCCTGCGTCTGACGCACCCCCTGTCGGAAGGCGTGGACCACTTCGACGCCCGCGCGGAGGTGACCCAGGAGCAGGCGGCCTTCGCCCTGGCGGCCGACCCGCGCGGCTACGGCAACCCCGACGAGGGCTGGCGCCACCTGGTCACCTCCACCGCGCTGGAGGCCGGCCCGGTGCCCGGCGCACCGGAGGGGCTGAGCGTCTTCGCCGTACGGTACGGCGCCGACGGGGACGGCGCCTTCGCCCCGGTCTTCGAGGCGACGCCGGAAGGCCTGCGGGTGCGCACGGAGGCCTTCACCGCGGTGATCGGGGAGCCGGCGGGCGACGCCCACGGCGAACCGGAGCTGACGCTTCTCGACTGAGGGCGGACCGAAGGAAGCAGGACGTACGAGGCCGAGCGGCTCACCCGCGCGCTGCTCGGCCTCGTATCACCCGGCAGTCACATACCGCAGCGACCCCGGCACCACCAGATCCGCCCGGTCCCGGGTCGCGGCGACCAGATCGGCGTTGCGCTGGTCCGTACCCCGGACCCACGCGAGCGCCGAGTCGTGGTCCTTGCCGAACTCCTCGTGCCGGGCGACGAGCCTGCGGACCCGCTCTGCCTCGTCCAGCTCGCAGAACCACACCTCGTCGAGCTGGGCCCGCACCCGCGCCCACGAACCCTCTGTCAGGAGAAGGTAGTTGCCCTCGGTGACGACAAGCCGCGCCGACGGAAACACCGGGATCGCGCCCGCGAGCGGCTGCTCCAGCACCCGCTCGAACCCCGGCGCGTAGACGGTCTCCCCGCCGCTCGCCCCCTGCCCGTCCACACGCAACCGCCGCAGCAGCGCCGCGTATCCCGCCGCGTCGAAGGTGTCCGGCGCGCCCTTGCGGTCCCGCAGCCCGAGCCGCTCCAGCTCGACGTCGGCGAGATGGAACCCGTCCATCGGCACATGGGCGACCCAGGGCGAACCCTCGCCGTTCAGCGCCCGGACGAGCCGCTCGGCGAGCGTCGTCTTGCCCGAGCCGGGACTCCCGGCGATTCCGAGGACGGCACGCCGGTCGTCCCGGACCAGCGCCCGGGCCCGGCCGAGGAGTTCGTCGAAGGTGGGTGCGGGGGAGGAGAGAGGGCGTTCCACGCGGCCGAGTCTCTCACCCGGACAGCCCTTCGTAGGCGGCCGCGACCATCAGGAAGGCCCGGTCGTCGCTGAGGCCGCCCGAGTCGAGCATGCGGTTCATGACGTACGCCACCGTCAGGCGCGCGTCCATGTCGACCAGGACCATCGAGCCGCCCCAGCCACCCCAGGAACAGGTGCGGGGGTTGGGAAGCAGGCCACTGCCCAGGCCGTACCCCATGCCCCAGCGCATCGGCACGCCCAGCACCGAGTCCGTCCCGGAGAACTGCTCCTCCAGGACACGTTCACAGCCCGCCTGAGACAGGAGCCGTACGCCTCGTGCGGTGCCGCCGAAGGACAGCACCGACTGGACGGCGGCGACCGAGCGGGCGTTGCCGTGGCCGTTCGCGGCGGGGATCTCGGCGCGTCGCCAGGCCTCGGTGTTGGCGGTGGCGGCCACGACGGGCGGGTTGCCGGGGCGGTCGGGTGCCGCGTCCGGGTCGAGCGGACGCTCGACCGGGGGAATCACGGGCGTGACGCGGTGGTCGTACTCGGCGGGCAGACCGATGTGGAAGTCGGCACCGAGCGGCCCGGCGATCTCCTCGGCGAAGAAGACACCCAGGGTGCGGCCGGTGACCCGGCGGACCACCTCGCCGAGGAGGTAGCCGTACGTGGAGGCGTGGTAGCCGGCCTCGGTGCCGGGTTTCCAGGCCGGAGCCTGGGCGGCGAGGCGGGCGGTGGCGGTGGGCCAGTCGTAGAGGTCCTCGATCGTCATGGGAACGTCCCAGGTGGGCAGGCCCGCCGTGTGACCCAGCAGGTGCCGTACCCGGACGTCGTCCTTGCCGTTCGCGGCGAACTCGGGCCAGTAGCGGGCCACCGGCGCGTCCAGATCGAGTTCTCCCCGGTCGGCGAGGACCAGGGCGCACAGCGCCGTCATCGTCTTCGTGGTGGACCACGTGTTGGTGATCGTGTCCCGCTCCCACGGCACGGTCCGGGCCTCGTCGGCGTGGCCGCCCCACAGGTCGACCACCGGTTCACCGTCGAGGTACACCGCCACGGACGCGCCCACGTCCTTGTCGTCGAGCGAGGCCGCCAACGCCTCGCGTACGGAGGCGAACTGGTCGGTGCACGTGCCGGAAGTCTCCACCATGCGCAGACGGTAACCAGACCCTGGCGAAGACGGCCACCGATTAACTCCGGGCCGCCCGCGCACCCCCGGCCGCGCGCCCCGGTCTTCCCACCGGGCTCATGTCCGGTCGATGTGCACGCTCGTCGACTTCACCCGGGCCGTCGCCTCCACCCCGACTTCCAGGCCCAGTTCCTCCACGGCCTCCCGGGTCAGCAGCGACACCAGCCGGTGCGGGCCCGCCTGGATCTCGACCTGCGCGGCGACGTCCCCGAGTTTGACGGCCGTGACGATGCCGGCGAAGGCGTTACGGGCCGAGGTGTACGACGGCTCGTCCTCGCCGGAGCCGGTGCCCGCGCCGGAGCCCGCCAGCTCGATCGAGAAGGCGGCCAGATCACGTCCGTCGATCAGCCGCCGCCCGCCCTCGTCGCGGTGGGTCTTCACCCGGCCCGCGTCCGCCCACCGCCTCGCGGTGTCGGGGCTCACGCCCAGCAGACGGGCGGCCTGACCAATGGTGTAGGACTGCATACGCGCCAACTTAGCCCGTTCCCCGATCTCGCAAAATGAGCAACCCTGCCCGTCCGGGCGTACTGAAGTGGTAGGGAACGCACGCACGAAGCACGGCCACGCCCGGAGGTACCTCGCCCGTGAGCATCACCAAAGCGGCCCCGCCCGGGGCCGGCCACCGCCACACGGAGGCCCCGCCGGACGAGGTGAAGGGCGAGCCGCAGGGCTGGCAGTTCAGCTCGCCGCTCGTCCTGACCATGCTGCTGATCCTGATGGTCGCCCTGCAGGGGCCGATCCGGCGGGCCGTGTCCGAGCCGGTGATGCAGAGCTGGATGACGGTGTTCGTCGCCGTCGTCGTACAGGCCCTGCCCTTCCTCGTCCTCGGCGTGCTGCTGTCGGCGCTGCTCGCGGTGTTCGTACCCCCGTCGTTCTTCGTCCGGGCCCTGCCCAGCCGGCCCGCTCTCGCGGTGCCGGTCGCGGGGATGGCCGGAGCGATCCTGCCCGGCTGCGAGTGCGCGTCGGTGCCGGTGGCCGGCGCTCTGGTGCGGCGGGGTGTCGCCCCGGCGGCGGCGCTGGCGTTCCTGCTGTCCGCCCCGGCGATCAACCCGATCGTGCTGACCGCGACCGCCATCGCGTTCCCCGGCCGGCCGGAGATGGTCGTCGCCCGGTTCGCCGCGAGCCTGCTCGCCGCGTGCGCGATGGGCTGGCTCTGGCAGCGGCTCGGCCGCACCGACTGGCTGCGCCCGCCGACCCATCCCCTGGACGAGGGACTCGGCAAGTGGGCCGCGTTCTGGAGCTCCGTACGGCACGACGTGATGCACGCGGGCGGCTTCCTGGTCGTCGGCGCGATGGCCGCCGCCACCCTGAAGTCCATGGTGCCGGCGAGCTGGCTGAGCCTCGCGGCGGACAACCCGGTGGTGGCGGTCCTCGCGCTCGCCGTCCTCGCGGTGCTGCTGTCGATCTGCTCGGAGGCGGACGCGTTCGTCGCCGCGTCCCTGACCCAGTTCTCGCTGACGGCCAGGCTGGCGTTCCTCGTGGTCGGCCCGATGATCGACCTGAAACTCTTCGCCATGCAGACGGGCACCTTCGGCCGGGGTTTCGCCCTCCGCTTCGCACCGGCCACCTTCGTCGTGGCGGTGGCGTCGGCGGTCCTCGTCGGGACGGTGCTCCTGTGAACCGGCAGGCACAGGCGGTCGTCCTGTTCCTGGTCGGCGGGGCGATGGTGCACGCCGGCACCACCGACCTCTACCTGCGCTACGTCAAGGCGGGGCTCCAGCCGATGGTCGTCGGCGCGGGCGCGGTACTGATGGTGGCCGCGCTCGCGACGGTCTGGTACGAGCGGAAACACACGAGAACCGGCCCCGCCGACACCGAGGGCCACGCATCCGAGGGCGACGCTCACGCCCACCGCGAACCGCGTGTCTCGTGGCTCCTGGTGCTGCCCCTGTTCGCCCTGATCCTGGTGGCCCCGCCCGCCCTGGGCTCCTACAGCGCCCTGCGCACGGGTACGGCCCTCCAGGAGCCGCTGGCCTACCCCCCGCTGCCCTCCGGTGACCCCGTACGCCTCAGCCTGGTCGACTACGCGGGCCGCGCGGCCTACGACCACGGACGCTCGCTGGGCGACCGGAGGATCACCGTCACCGGGTTCGTCGCACTCGACGGCAAGGGCACCCCGTACCTCGTGCGGATGGCGCTCAACTGCTGTGCGGCCGACGCCCAGCCGGTCAAGGTCGGACTGACCGGCCGGATCCCCCCGGTCCTGCAACCGGACACCTGGCTCGAACTCACCGGCACGTACACCGGTCGGCTGACCAAGGACCCGGTGAACAAAGGCGTCATCCCGTTCTTCGACATCGCCCAGGCCAGGCCGGTGCCGACCCCGCGCGACCCGTACGACGAGAGCTGGAACAACTGAGGTGTCACGGCCCAGGCGGGGAGCGTCGGCGGGGCGGGCGGGTCAGGGCTGGATCAGCCCGCGCTCGTACGCCTTGACCAGCCGCTGCGGCACCATGTGCTCGACCCCGTCGACGGTGACCGGCACCAGCTGAGTGGTGGTCGCCTTCCACTGGGCACGGCGGTGACGGGTGTTGCTGCGGGACATCTTCCGTTTGGGAACGGCCATGGGAATCCTCCTCGGTCGGCAAGCGAGACAGGACGCTACATGAAAATGGATCCCATTAACAGTTGAGTTCGGGCGAGGCTGCGTAGTCGTAGTCGTAGTCGTAGGCGGGGGAGGAGGGGGACCGGGGGGAGGGGACGGAGGGGGACAGGAACACCACGACGTCCGACTCCGCGCCGGGCAGTGGCTCCGGCTCCCGCCAGCCCGTCCGGCGGTAGAACGCCACCGTGTCGTGTGCCTGCTCCCAGGTCAGCAGCCACGCCCGGCCGCCCGGCGCGGCCGAGGTGAGCGCGGACAGCAGGCGACGCCCCAGTCCGGTGCCCCGGGCGTCGGCCCGCACCCCCAGTTCGTCGATCTCGAAGGCACCCACCAGCAGCTCGTCGACGCGCTTCGCGCCGAGCAGCTCGGTCACCCTGCCGTACGCGCGGTCGGTGCGGAACGGGGCCTCTGTGGTCCATCCCGTCACGAACCCCCGGATTCGGCCGTCGTCCGCGAGGGAGACGGCGGCGCGGAAGCCCGGGCGGTGCGCGTCCGTCTCCAGCCGCTCGCGGAACCTCACCCGGGTCTCCTCGGGGTCCCGGTCGTCCCAGGGCGGGGCGGTGAAGATCTCGGCGTACGCGTCGGTGAGTTCGTCGGCGAGCGTGAGCACGTCGGATCCGAAAGTCCGCAACGGAAGTGGTCGTATCCCCTCGTGGTGGGTGGAATCCAGGGGGACATGGACGCCCGGGAGAGGGTCAGGCGGGCCCTCGCCGGCCAGCCAGTCGGCGACCGACCGGGCGATCGGCTGGCCGGTGTCCATCTCGACGAAGCCGAACTGACCCGACTGGTTGCATTCGAGGAACCACCAGATCCCGTCGGTGTCCTCCGCGAAGTCGAAGGCGCCATAGGCGAGTTCGGCCTCCCGCAGATACCGGTGCACGGCCTCGGCGAGCCGTGGCGACACATCGGCCGGCCGCCACGGTTCGGCCGAGGGCGCGAACCGGACATCGATGTCGTCGGGGTGCGCGTCGGGTGCGACGGCCTTGCGGGCGGCGAGAACACGGTCGCCGACCACCGTCAGCCGGATGTCCGCCCGCTTGTCGACCCGGCGTTGCAGCAGGGTCGGCCCGAACGCGACGGCGGCGAAGTCGACGCCGGGAGCCACCCGGCTCGTCGGCACCACCCTGGGCGGCTCCTGCGGATGCGAACCGGAGACGGGCTTGACGACCAGGTCGGGAAATCGCCGCGCGAAGTCCCGGGCGGCCTGCGGGAACGTGGTGATCAGGGTGGGCGGCACGGGGAGCCGGCTGCGCTGCGCGAGATGGAGCTGCCAGGGCTTGTGGCGGGCCCGGGCGGCGGCGTCGGGATGGTTCATCCAGCGGGCGCCGGTGCCCCGGAGCATGCCGTAGAAGGCCTGCGAGGCCTCCTCCGTGAGCCAGCCGGACGGCACGGCGGCGCGCGCCCCCGGCACCCCCGGCCTGCGCACCCAGACGGACCGCAGCCCGTCCATGCCCACCACCCTGCCGCCGACGGAGAGATACCCGCGAAAAGCGCCGTGCGCGTACTCGCCGGACAGGGCGACCTCGCCGGGCAGATCGGCGGGATCGAGCCGGACCACGGGGATGCCGGTGCTGTTCAGCCGGGCCACCACGAGGTCCGCCGTCACATCCTGTTGGGATGTCAGAACCAGGACCGTCATCGCGTCAGGCCCGTGTCAGTCATCGAAGTGCGTCTTGGAACCGGCAGTTGATGTGGTGGATCCGAATTCGCGCATCACGGCATGGTCATGAGCGGCAATCCGCCCGCCCGGAAGCACATTCAACTGCAGTGCGCAGTCGTAGCTGTACGGAGTGCTCACCTCCAGCTGGTCAGCCGGGCGCGCGTAGTTCAGGACGAACAGCTGCATCGCTTCTCCTCGATCGGCGACGACGTCGGTCAAGTGGACGGTGGAGCTCCGGAAATACAACTGTCCAGTCCCCAGTGCCCCGCCTCCAAGGAGTTATACGAATCGAACGGGTGAATGGTTGCCTCCTGTTGAAGGTAACCGCGTCCGGGCACGCTTCCGCGGGCCGCGCCCCCGGCCGAGGGGCGCGGACCAGGGCCGGGAACGGCTCAGTGGCGCCCCAGGCCGCCACTGCCGAAGGACCCGCTGGAACCGGGATCCCAGCGCCCCCGCTGCTGGTCCTCGCGCCGTTTTGTCGACGCGTGGTGGAGTTCGTGCGGCATGAGCCGCTCCCGCTCCTCGGCCGCGCGCGGCATCTCGTCGGGCTCCCTCATCTCGCGGACCTCGTGGACCGGGCCGGAAGGCGGGAGGGTGGGTTGCTCGTCGGGGCGGGGACGGGCGGATTCGCGGTCCCGTACCCGCATGCCGAACCAGAAGGCCCAGATCAGTGCACCAGCGATGAACAGGCCCGCGACAAATGCGGCCGTTACGTTGAGTAGATCGCTCGACGCGGCCAGTAGTTCAGACGTTGCCGTACTCATATAGCGATTATCGCCGACAGCCTATGAATGCGCGTCCGAAAAGAGTCTGTGGAATCGCTGTCCCTTTCTTGTCGGTCAGGGCTTCACGGCGACGGCGCCGAATTGCGGAAGAGTGTCTGCGAAGTCACTCTCCGGGCGCCACCGGGCACAGGAGACGAGTCCCGGGTCGAGAAGGTCCAGTCCCTCGAAGAAAGCGGCGACCTCGGCACGGGGACGGGCGGTGATCGGCGGGGTGGCGTTCTCGTTCCAGAACTTCATCGCCTCGACGTTGCCTTCACCGTGGAGGTCCGAGTCGGTCGTGGGATGCGTGAGGACCAGACAGCTTCCCGAGGGCACCGACGCCATGACCCGGCGCACGATGTCCTGTGCCTGGTCCGTGTCGAGCACGAAATTCAGGATGCCGAGCATCATGACGGCGACGGGCTGCCCGAAGTCGAGGGTGTCCGAGGCGCGTCGGACGATGGTGTCGGGGTGGTGGATGTCCGCGTCGATGTAGTCCGTCACCCCCTCGCGCGTGCCGGTCAGCAGCGTACGGGCGTGCGCGAGCACGATCGGGTCGTTGTCGACGTACACGATCCGTGACTCGGGCGCGAGGCGCTGGGCGATCTCATGGGTGTTGTCCACCGTCGGCAGCCCGGTCCCGATGTCCAGGAACTGCCGGATTCCCCGCTCGGCGACCAGGAAGCGCACGGCCCGCCCGAGGAAGGCGCGGTCCGCGCGGGCCACACTGCGGATCAGCGGGAACATGGCGTCGATGTGGTCACCGACCGCCTGGTCGACGACGTAGTTGTCCTTGCCGCCGATCCAGTAGTTCCACACCCGCGCGTTGTGGGCCACCGAGGTGTCCAGCCGGCTCTGACCCTCTGACGTTCTGCCCTGCTCGCTCACGTGGCTTCCTCTCGTTCACTTCCCTTGCCCCGCACGGACGTTGACGCCCAGCCGAGCCTTCAACATCGTTCGCGCCTACGAGGGTGATCTTATGGCCGGACTCCCCGCGGCCGAGGCGACGGCCTCTAGTCTCGCCGGACAGGCCCCGGAGCGGTGGGAGAGACGGATGGACGACTACGGCTACGACCTCGGCACTCACGGGCGGCCCGTGACGACCTCCTCCGCCGAGGCCCAGAAGTGGTTCGACCGGGGTCTGGTGTGGACGTACGGCTTCCACCACGAGGAGGCCGTCGCCTGCTTCGAGGCCGCCGCCCTCGCCGACCCCGACTGCGCCATGGCCCACTGGGGCATCGCCTACGCCCTGGGCCCGAACTACAACAAACCCTGGGAGTTCTTCGACGGCGAGGACCTCGCACGGACCGTCGCCCGTACCCACGCCGCCGTCGAACGCGCCCGGCGGAAGGCGGCCGGTGCCGCGCCCGTCGAACAGGCCCTGATCGGCGCCTTGCGGGCCCGCTACCCGCAGCCGGAGGCCGTCGAGGACTGCTCGGTGTGGAACGAGCCCTACGCCGACAGCATGCGGACGGTGTACGAACTCGCCCCCGACGACCTGGACATCGCCGCCCTGTACGCCGACGCGCTGATGAACCTGACGCCCTGGCAGTTGTGGGACGTACGCACGGGCGAACCGGCAGAGGGCGCCCGCACCCTGGCCGCGAAGGCCGTTCTGGAGCGGGCGATCGCGACCGGGGCGGGCGCACGCCACCCGGGCCTCCTGCACCTCTACATCCACCTGATGGAGATGTCCGCCGCCCCGGAGACCGCCCTGCCCGCCGCGGACCGGCTGCGCGGCCTGGTCCCGGACGCGGGCCACCTGCAGCACATGCCCACACACCTGGACGTGCTCTGCGGCGACTACCGGCGCGTGGTGGCCGACAACGGCACGGCGATCGCCGCCGACGAGAAGTTCCGTGAGCGGTCCGGCGCGATGAACTTCTACACCCTCTACCGGGCGCACAACCACCACTTCAGGATCTACGGCGCGATGTTCCTGGGGCAGTCCAGGACCGCGCTGGAGGCCGCCGCGCAGCTGGAGTCCGCCGTTCCGGAGGAACTCCTGCGTGTGGAGAGCCCGCCCATGGCCGACTGGCTGGAGGGCTTCCTGGCCATGCGGGTCCATGTGCTGATCCGCTTCGGCCGCTGGCCGGACATCCTCGAACTGCCGCTCCCCGCCGACCCGTCGCTGTACTGCGTGACGACGGCCATGCTCCGGTACGCCCGAGGGGTCGCCCTCTCCGCCACCGGCCGGATCGCCGAGGCCGGGGCGGAGCGCGAACTGTTCCGCGCGGCACTCGCCCGGATCCCGGAGACCCGGATGCTGTTCAACAACACCTGCCCCGACATCCTCGCCGTCGCGTCGGCGATGCTCGACGGCGAACTGGAGTACCGCAAGGGCAACCACGAGGCCGCGTTCGCCGCCCTGGAGCGCTCGATCGAACTGGACGACAACCTTCCCTACGACGAGCCCTGGGGCTGGATGCAGCCCACCCGGCACGCCTACGGGGCCCTCCTCCTCGAACAGGGACGCGTCACCGAGGCCGAAGCCGTCTACCGGGCCGACCTCGGCCTCGACGAGACGCTACCGCGCGCGGTGCAGCATCCCGGCAACGTGTGGGCCCTGCACGGCTTCCACGAGTGCCTGGTCCGCCTGGGCAGGGAGGGGGAGGCGCGGATCGTGGCCCAGCAACTGAAGATCGCGCTGGCCGTGGCGGACGTCCCGATCAAGGCGTCCTGCTTCTGCCGGCTGGACGTCGGGACGGGCGGCGCGGACCCGGGCTGCTGCTGAGGGAACTCCGGACACGGCAGATCTGCCCCGAGGGCGCCCGCCTCCGCCTCCGGCCGTGCCCTCGGTCCTGCCCCCGGGACCGCTGACGGACGGTCGGCGCGGCGCTAACCTCCGCACGTGAGTACGAGGAACTCCCCGCAACGGCCGGTTGAGTGAGCGACGACAACACCGTCGGGACACCACCGCACGAGACACCGACCGCCGTACAGCAGGCCCGGACGCCCGGGGATCCCGGGGACCCTCCGCAGCGGGAACAGCCCGCGGAACGCCCCCGCCGGCGCGGTCCGGGTCTCTTCACCCTGATGGTGCTGCCCTGCCTGGTGACCCTCTCCGCGGTCGCCGGTTTCCTCGCCCTGACGGGCGGCCTGCCCGGGGACAGCTCCTCGGACGCCGATCCGCAGCAGAGCGCCGGAGGCGGCGTCAACGAGACCTACGGCCCGTGGCTGCGCAAGGCCGCCGCCTGCTCCGTCGTCGCGCCGTCCGTGCTCGCCGCCCAGATCGACCAGCTCACCGGCTGGCGCGACGACACCGGCGAGCTCTCGGGCGAACAGGGCATCGCCGGGTTCACGGCCGCGCGGTGGCGGACCTGGGGCAGGGACGACGACGGCAGCGGAACCTCCTCGCCGCACGACGAGGCCGACGCCATCATGGCGCTCGGCCGCCAGGACTGCTCCCTCGCCCGGCAGATCACGGACCTCAGAACCGAGGGCACCGTCAACGGCGAACTGGTGGACCTCACCCTCGCCGCGTACGCCGTGGGCCTCCACGAGGTCACCGCGGCGGGACGCGTGCCCGCCGGGGCGCGGGCCTACCTCGCCGAGGTGAAGGAACTGCTCCCGCGCTACGAGGCGTTCGACCGGGAGCCCCCGACCGGCGGCGGACCCGCGAGCGCGATCCTGGCCGCACCCGTGAGCACCCTCGTCATCACCTCGCCCTACGGATCGCGTCAGCACCCGCTCACCGGAGTGACCAAGCTCCACACCGGCGTGGACTTCGGCGCACCCCAGGGCGCCCCGGTCCGCGCCGCCCGCCAGGGCCAGGTGGTCTTCTCGGCCATGACCAAGGCGTACGGCAACCGTGTCGTCATCGACCACGGAACGATCGAGGGCAAGCGCCTGGAGACGACGTACAGCCATCTCTCCGCGCTCGACGCCACCGCCGGACAGGCCGTGTCCGCCGGTGACGTGATCGGCCGGGTCGGCTCCACCGGCCTGTCCACCGGACCTCACCTGCACTTCGAGGTGATCTACGACGGCTACTACGCCGACCCGCAGCCGTGGCTGGCGCCTCCCGGCTGACGCGGTTGCGCAGGACAGAACAATGCGAAACGAAAGTGTTTCGTTTCGCATTGGGGTACGCTCACCGCCATGACCACACCCACCCTCACCGAGCTCACGGAGCGTCTGCACTCGGACCTCGGCCGCCCCGCTCCCGACCTGCTGGCCCCGGGCGGTCCCTGGAACCTCTCCCAGACGCTGCAGCACTGTGCCCAGACCGTCCGCTACTCCGTCACCGGATACCCCAGACTCAGGCCCGCCCTGTTCCGGGCCACGGCCGGCGCCCTCGCCAAGCGGATCTTCCTGCGCCGGGGAGCGACGAAGCACTCGCTCGGCGCGGAGATCGACGGAGCCCCGGCGCTGGACCCGAACCTGCCGGTGACAGAGGCCGCGTCCGGCCTCGCGGACGCGGTGGCCCTGTTCACCGGCCACACGGGGCCGCACGCCCCCCACCCCGCGTACGGACGCTGCACGCACGACGAGTTCGCACAGCTGCACGCCATGCATCTCGCCGAGCATCTTCCCGGTCTGGTCGACGCCTGACGAGCGGCCTCCGTCATGCCAGTCTGGCGGCGGCGCTCTTGATCGCCTCGCGGATACGGAAGTAGGTCCCGCAGCGGCAGACGTTCGCGATCGCGTCGATATCGTCGTCCGTGGGGTTCTTCGTACGCTTCAGCAGGGCCACCGCCGCCATGATCTGACCGGGCTGGCAGTAGCCGCACTGGGCCACGTCCTGCTCCAGCCAGGCCTCCTGCACGGGGTGCAGCCGGTCGCCGTCCGCCAGACCCTCGATGGTGGTGACCTCCCTTCCCGCGGCCTCGGCCACGGGGACCACGCAGGGATTGACGGCCTCGCCGTCGAGATGGCTGGTGCAGGCCTTGCAGACGTCGATCCCGCAGCCGTACTTGGGGCCGCGCACGCCCAGCAGATCGCGCAGCACCCACAGCAGGGGCAGGTCGTCGGGGGCGTCGACGGTCACGGACTTCCCGTTGACGGTGAAGGTGTGGGAGGGCACGTACGGTCTCCGCTCAGCGAGGAAAAGGGGTGAAGTCGACGTCGAAGTTGACGGGGAAGGTGCGCGGCTTCGTGCCGGTGGCCCTGGCGTAGGCGTTGGCGACGGCTCCGACCGCTGCCGGGACGCCCAGTTCTCCGGCGCCGCCCGGCTCGCCGCTCGCGGGCATGATGAAGATCTTCACGTCCTTGGGGCTGTCCTTCTGCCGGGCGTAGTGGAACTGCGAGTAACTGCCTTCCAGCGGGAGCCCCTTGTCGATGTGGAGCCCGGCCCGCAGAGTGGTGGAGATGGCGTCCGTCAGACCGCCGAGCAACTGGGCCTCAAGCCCTCGCGGATTGATCGGCCTCCCCACGTCGGCGGCGATGACGGCCCTCGTCACGCGGGGCTTCTTCGGGTCGGTGGCGTCGATCTCGACCAGGCAGGCCGTGCAGGACTTGTACTCCTCGTGGAAGCCGACGCCCTGCGCCCAGCCCTTCGGCAGGGTGCGGCCCCAGCCGCCCTCCGCCGCCGCCTTGTCGAGGACGGCCCGCTGCCGGTCGTTCTTGAGGAACGCGCGCCGGAAGGCCACCGGGTCCTTGCCCAGCTCGGCGGCCAGTTCGTCGACGACAATCTCCTCCGCGCCGCGGGTGTTGCCCGAGTACACGGAGCGCCAGGACCCGGTGTGCATCTTCAGCGGCACCTCGGTGAGCACCTGGGTGGTGAGGCCGAAGTTGTACGGGGACTTCACGGTGGTGAGGAAGAGCGTCTGCGCGAAGCCCGCGTTGCCCACCCCGGAGGGGAGACTCGCGGCGGTGGCGGTCAGGATCTCGCCGAGACCGTGCCGGAAGTCGGTCTCCACGGCCGCCACCCGGTGCTCGAACGAGAGCACCTGGCCGAGCGCGTAGGTGGCGCGGATCCTGTGGTGGGTGGCGGGCCGCATACGGCCGTGCCGCATGTCGTCGATCCGCGACCACTGGAGCCTGACCGGGCGTCCGCTCTTCTGCGAGACGAGCGCGGCCTCCAGCGCGGCGTCGAAGAACAGCCGGCGCCCGAAGGAGCCGCCCGCCTGCACCACATGGACGGTGACCTTGTCCAGCGGGAGCCCGAGTTCCTTCGCGATGGTCTGGCGGGCCACGATGGGGGACTTCAGCCCCGACCAGATCTCGGCCCGGTCGGAACGGACGTCCGCGACAGCCGAGTTGGTCTCCAGCGGGGCATGGCCGGCGAACGCGAAGTCGAACTCGGCGTCCACGCGCTTGACCAGCAGCCCCGGAACGACCAGCGGGGCGGTCGCGGCCCTCAGCTTCGCGGAGATCTCGGCGTCGGAGAGCGCGTCCACACTCCCGGGGCCCCAGGTGACGTCCAGGGCGTCCTTGGCGTCGAGCGCCTGCCCGAAGGTCTCCGCGACCACCGCCACGCCCGTGGGGACGGTCACGACGTCCAGAACGCCCGGCATGGCCCGTACGGCGGGCGTGTTGTTCACCGACTTCACGGTGCCGTTGATGGTGGGTGGCCGGCGCACCATGCAGGGCTTGGCGCCGGGCACCTCCAGGTCGAGGGTGTACTCCTGGCGGCCGGTGATGATCGCCCGGGCGTCGATGCGGGAGGTGGGGGTGCCGACCAGCGTGTGCTGGGACTCGGGCTTGGGGGTGGCGGTGAGCGCGCCCAGGTCGGGGGAGGCCGCCGCTGCCGACAGGGACCCGTAGGAGGCGGTACGCCCGTCAGGGGCCGTCACGACGCCCTGGCGGACCGTCAAGACGCCGGCCTGCACGCCCCATTGGCGGGCCGCGGCGGCGACCATACGGGCACGGGCCAGCGCCGCCGTGTGCCGTACCGGGTCGTAGAGCGAACGGATCGAGTTGGAACTGCCGGTCAGCTGATTGAAGAGCAACTCGGGGCGGGCGTCGTCCAGCCGGATGCGTACCCGGGCGAGCGGGACGTCCAACTCCTCGGCCACCAGCATCGCCACCGCCGTCGTGAGGCCCTGTCCGACCTCCTCCCTCGGCAGCCGGAAGTCCACGATGCCGTCCTCGCCGATCTCCAGCACCAGCATGTTCGCGGTGGGCGCGCTCGCGAGGATCAGTACGTCCCCGAGGTCGACCAGGTCGGCCGGGGCGGGCAGCGTGGGTATCGCGGCCTCGGCGCTGCTCGGTGCGACGGCGTCGAGGCCGACGTTCGTCGCCAGCGAGAGGGTGGGGGCGGCGACCAGATAGGTGAGGAACCTGCGCCTGCCGAGTCGTTTCATCGACGCTCCGTTCGAGCGGGCCCGCCGACGTCGCCGGGCCGCCCCCAGATCATTACCGAGCGGTAGTCGCAGGTTCAAGGGGTTGCCCGACACTCCGACGTGACCTGCACAACCCCGTTCGCGCGCCTGGCACGGCCTTCCGGCTGTCCGGCCGTGACCGACCTCGTCACCGGCGTCCCGGGTGAGGCGATCCGGTCGGCAGGCGTCAGACCGTCAGCCGTGGGCGTGCAGGCTGTCGAGGAGCGGGTGATGGCTGTGCCGCCAGCCGCCGTGAACCCGGCGGGCGTCGGCCACATGCGGGTGCCCGGCGGGGAGACCGGCGTGCTCGTGCT
>NZ_AEJB01000323.1 GCF_000331005.1 Streptomyces turgidiscabies Car8 | reverse complement strand
CGATCTCAAGCACCCCCCGCCGTGATGCCGCCCTCGTCCTTCACCCTCTCTCGTGCACCGGAGCCACCATCAGGTCGCTGAGGGTCGGGGTGACCGACGACAGCTCCGGGGGTCAAGGCGCCCAACAGGCCTACGGCCTAAGGACGTTGTTCGCGCGCCTACCGGTGGTCGCTCCCCGCCGACGACGACGCCGCCCGACCCGCCTCCAGCCTCGCCACCGGGATGCGGAACGGTGAGCAGCTGACGTAGTCCAGGCCCACCTCGTGGAAGAAGTGCACCGACTCCGGGTCGCCGCCGTGTTCGCCGCAGACGCCGAGTTTCAGGTCGGGGCGGGTGGCGCGGCCGGCTTCCGCGGCGAGCCTCACCAGGGAGCCGACGCCGTCCCGGTCGATCGTCTCAAACGGGGAGACGCCGAAGATGCCCTTCTCCAGGTACGCCGTGAAGAACGAGGCCTCCACGTCGTCCCGGCTGAAGCCCCACACCGTCTGGGTGAGGTCGTTCGTGCCGAAGGAGAAGAACTCCGCCGCCTCCGCGATCTGACCGGCCGTGAGGGCGGCGCGCGGCAGCTCGATCATCGTGCCGATCGACAGCTTGAGGGACACTCCGGTCGCCGCCTCGACCTCCGCGACGACCTGGTCGGCCTCCTCGCGGACGATCTCCAGCTCCTGGACCGTACCCACCAGCGGGATCATGATCTCGGCGCGCGGGTCGCACTTGGCGTTCTTGCGCTCCGCCGCGGCCTCCGCGATGGCGCGGACCTGCATCGTGAACAGCCCCGGGATGACCAGACCGAGGCGTACGCCGCGCAGGCCCAGCATCGGGTTCTGCTCGTGCAGCCGGTGTACGGCCTGGAGCAGCCGGAGTTCGTTCTCGTGCGGCTCCTGGCGGGACTCCGCCAGGGCGACACGGACCGACAGCTCGGTGATGTCGGGCAGGAACTCGTGCAGCGGCGGGTCGAGGAGGCGGACCGTCACGGGCAGGCCGTCCATCGCCGAGAACAGTTCGACGAAGTCCTGCTTCTGCAGCGGGAGAAGCGCCTTGAGGGACTCCTCGCGCTCGGTGTCCGTGTCGGCCAGGATCAGCCGCTCGACCAGCTCGCGGCGGTCCCCGAGGAACATGTGCTCCGTACGGCACAGCCCGATGCCCTGGGCGCCGAAGCGGCGTGCGCGCAGCGCGTCCTCCGCGTTGTCCGCGTTGGCGCGGACCCGGAGCCGGCGCTTGCGGTCGGCGAACGCCATGATCCGGTGGACGGCCTCGACCAGTTCGTCGGCGTCGTTGGCGCCCGCGTGCATGCGGCCCTCGAAGTACTCCACGACGGGGGACGGCACGACCGGGACCTCGCCGAGGTACACCTTGCCGCTCGAACCGTCGATGGAGATGAGGTCGCCCTCCTCCACCACGTGCCCGC
Source organism: Streptomyces turgidiscabies Car8 (assembly GCF_000331005.1). Taxonomy (GTDB): domain Bacteria; phylum Actinomycetota; class Actinomycetes; order Streptomycetales; family Streptomycetaceae; genus Streptomyces; species Streptomyces turgidiscabies. The sequence goes on along the minus strand of NZ_AEJB01000323.1, from coordinate 18,045 downwards.
CCGGCACCGTCATCCGGCGCCGCTTGGTGTCGACCTCGAGCTCCTCCGCGCCGCACACGCACGTCTTGCCCATGCCGCGCGCCACGACGGCCGCGTGGGACGTCTTGCCGCCGCGTGAGGTCAGGATGCCCTCGGCGGCGATCATGCCGTCGAGGTCGTCGGGGTTGGTCTCCCGGCGGACCAGGATGACCTTCTCCCCCGACCGCGACCACTTCACCGCGGTGTACGAGTCGAAGACGGCCTTGCCGACCGCCGCGCCCGGCGAGGCTGCGATGCCACGGCCGACCGTGGCGACCTTCGCGTCCTCGTCGAACTTCGGGAACATCAGCTGGGCGAGCTGGGCGCCGGTGACGCGCTGGAGCGCCTCGGCCTCGTCGATGAGGCCCTGGTCGACGAGCTGTGTGGCGATACGGAAGGCGGCGCCCGCCGTGCGCTTGCCGACGCGGGTCTGGAGCATCCACAACTGGCCGCGCTCGATGGTGAACTCGATGTCGCAGAGATCCTTGTAGTGGTTCTCCAGGGTCGCCATGATCTGCATCAGCTGGTCGTACGACTTCTTGTCGATCTGCTCCAGCTCGGCGAGCGGGACCGTGTTGCGGATGCCCGCCACGACGTCCTCGCCCTGCGCGTTCTGCAGGTAGTCGCCGTACACGCCCTGGTGGCCGCTGGCCGGGTCGCGGGTGAACGCGACGCCGGTGCCCGAGTCGGGGCCCAGGTTGCCGAAGACCATCGAGCAGACGTTGACGGCCGTGCCGAGGTCGCCGGGGATGCGTTCCTGGCGGCGGTAGAGCTTCGCGCGGTCGGTGTTCCAGGAGTCGAAGACCGCGTGGATCGCGAGGTCCATCTGCTCGCGCGGGTCCTGCGGGAAGTCGCGGCCGGCCTCGGTCTTGACGATCTTCTTGAACTTGGTGACCAGCTTCCTGAGGTCAGCGGCCTCCAACTCGGTGTCGACCGCGACCTTCTTGGCCGTCTTAGCCGCGTCCAGCGCGTCCTCGAACAGCTCGCCCTCGACGCCGAGGACCGTCTTGCCGAACATCTGGATGAGGCGGCGGTACGAGTCCCACGCGAAGCGCTCGTCACCGGCCTGCTTGGCGAGGCCCTGGACCGACTTGTCGGACAGGCCGATGTTCAGCACCGTGTCCATCATGCCGGGCATCGAGAACTTCGCCCCGGAGCGGACGGACACGAGGAGCGGGTCGTCGGCCTGGCCGAGCTTCTTGCCCATGGCCGCTTCGAGGGCCGCCAGGTGCGCGCTCACCTCGTCACGCAGTGCCGCCGGCTCGTCGCCGCTGTCGAGGTACGTCTTGCAGGCCTCGGTGGTGATCGTGAAGCCCGGAGGCACCGGGAGGCCCAGGTTGGTCATCTCGGCGAGGTTGGCACCCTTGCCGCCGAGAAGGTCCTTGAGGTCCCTGTTGCCCTCGGTGAAGTCGTAGACGAACTTCACGTCCTCAACGCTGTTGCCCGTCGAAGCTACGTGGGGATCTTTGTTTTCCGACACGGGTCCCAACTCCTTGAGGACGCGGTGGCTGCCCTGACGGCCAGGAACATACCCAGATCGAAGGCGTCTGGGTACGTCCACTTGCGCGTCATGTGCCTGTAACCAGCCGTCCGCCACCAGATCCAAAGTCAAAGATTGGCAAGCAGCGGGAGTGGCATGTTTTCACTTCTTGAAGACAACCATGACCCCTCGTCCATTTTGTCGCTCACTTGAGCGGCATGCAACACGCCTGAGTTCTATCGATGAACGATCAAAGGGTGGCACTGAGTGCCACCCTTTGAGAAGTGCAGCCGCTCTCGATTCGCTCATCTGAGCGCAACCCCTATCAAGGGTGGCGAGAATCACGCACTCACGGGCACCGGGATTTCAGCATGCGGACGCCGACAACAGGGGGAAACACCCGCGTCACAAGCTCACACCCCGAGCGCCGACAGCCGCTCCTCCACCCGCTCCGGCGCGTACAGGTACTCGACGACCATCGCCCCGGCCCCCACCAGCCCCGCCCGCTCCCCCAGCCTCGACGTCACCACGTCCAGATGAGCGGTCGAGCGCGGCAGCGCCCGCTGGTACAGCAGTTCCCGTACGCCGGTCAGGAACGGCGTACCGGCCAGGTCGCCCGCGATCATCAGCACGCCCGGGTTGAGCAGCGTCACCACCGTCGCCAGTACGTCCCCCACGCTGCGGCCCGCCTCCCGCGCGAGCGCGACCGCCTCCGGGTGCCCGGCCGCGAGCAGGTCCCGTACGTCCGAGCCGGACGCCGCCGGCACCCCGGCCTCGGCGAGGCGGCGGGCGACGGCGCCCCCGCTCGCGACGGCGGCGAGACAGCCGTACGAACCGCACCGGCACAGCGCCTCGGCGCCCTGCGGGACGCGGATGTGCCCGATGTCCCCGGCGCCGCCGTCGATGCCCCGGAAGACCGAGCCGCCGACCACCACGCCCGCGCCGATACCCGTCGAGACCTTCACCAGGACGAAGGCCGAGCAGTCGGGGTGTCCGGTGCGCTGCTCGCCGTACGCCATGAGGTTGGCGTCGTTGTCCACCAGCACCGGGACTCTCGCCGCGGTCGGCTCGCCCGTGTGTTCGGCGAAAGCGCGTGCCAGACGGGTTCTGATGTCGTAGCCGTCCCAGCCGGGCATGATCGGCGGCTGGACGACGCGGCCGGTGTCCGTGTCGACCGGGCCCGGTACCGCGAGGCCGATGCCGCAGACCTCGGACGGGCCATGACCGGCCTTCGTCAGGAGTTCCGCGAACCAGCGGCCGAGTTCGCCGAGTACGACGTCGGGGCCGTCGTCCACCACCAGCGTGCCCGAGTGTTCCGCGAGAAGTTCACCCGTGAGGGTGAGAACGGCGGCGCGGGCATGCCGGGTGTCGAGGTCGGCGGCGAGGACGACGGCGTGCGCGTCGTCGAACTCCAGCGTGATCGACGGGCGCCCGCCGAGCGGCGAGTCGACCGGGCCCGAGGCCCCCTCGCGCAGCCAGCCCGCGCGGAACAGCCGGTCCAGGCGGTGGCCGACCGTCGCGCGTGAGAGACCCGTCACCTGTTGCAGGGCGCCACGGGTCGTGGCGCGTCCACTGCGTACCAGTTCGAGCAGATCACCGGCGCTCGCCTGAGCGCGACCACTCGTACGACCGCTCATGCGCACCCCCTTGTGTTTCTCAAGCTTGCATTACATATTGAGTTATGCGTGTTAAATAGACGTAACTCTACGGTGGCTCGACCGAACCGGTCGGGCCGAACGTCTTCGGGGAGCCCCGAGTGGATCGCACTGCCCAGCTGACCTCCCGTGCCCACGCCACGGCGCACTCCGTCGTATACGAACCGGACGTCCCGACACATTCCCAGCACGCCCCGAACACCGCGCGCGGCCCGCACGCTCGCCGCGCCCTCCACGCCAGGGCGGCCGAGGTGCTGGAGGCCAACTGGACCGGCACCTCGACGGTCCCCTCGCGCGGCCTGTATCCGCACCAGTGGTCCTGGGACTCGGCGTTCATCGCGATCGGCCTGCGTCATCTGTCGCCCCTGCGCGCCCAGACGGAGCTGGAGACGCTGTTCTCCGCCCAGTGGGGCGACGGCCGGATCCCGCACATCGTGTTCAACCCTTCCGTCCCGCTCGACGCGTACTTCCCGAGTCCCGACTTCTGGCGCTCCTCGACCGCGGGGCGCGCTGCGGGCGCCCCGCGCACCGTACAGACGTCCGGCATCGTGCAGCCACCGGTGCACGCGCTGGCCGTCTGGCTGGTGCACCAGGCGGACCCCGGTCTGTCCCGCTCCCGGGGCTTCCTCGCCCGCGCCTACCCGCGGCTCGCCGCCTGGCACCGCTATCTGCTGCACCGCCGCGACCTGGGCGGGGGCGGCCTCGCGTCGGTCGTGCACCCCTGGGAACAGGGTATGGACAACAGCCCCTGCTGGGACTTCCCGCTCAGCCGCGTCACCCCGGCCCCGGCCCGCTCCTTCCGCCGCGCCGACCTCGACCACGGAGCTGCCGAGGACCGGCCGACCGACCTGGACTACGGGCGGTACGTACGGCTGGCCACGGACTACCGGGACGGCGACTACGCGGACGGCACCGGCGGGTTCGCCGTCGAGGACCCCTCCTTCAACGCGCTGCTCATCGCGTCGGAGCACGCCCTCGCCCGTATCGCCCAGGAGCTGGGCGCGACGGCGACGGCCAGGAACACCCGCGCGCAGCGCCTGACGGCGGCGCTGGTGGAGCGGCTGTGGGACCCGGCGGAGGGCATGTTCTTCTGCCGTGACGTCGGCGCGGGCGCCCTCGTCCCCGAGCGGAGCGTCTCCGGGCTCATCCCGCTCCTCCTGCCCACGCTGCCCCGGGACGTCGCCGCCGCCCTCGTCCGTACCGCGCGCGGCCCGCACTTCGAGGTCGGGGGAGCCGCCCGCCTCGTACCGTCCTACGACCTCCTCGGCGAGGCCTTCGACCCGCACCGCTACTGGCGCGGACCCGCCTGGTTCAACACGGGGTGGCTGGTGGAGCGCGGGCTGCGCCGGCACGGCGAGCAGGCGCACGCCGACGCCCTGCGCTCGGCCCTGCTGGAGACCGCCGACACGACCGACTTCGCGGAGTACGTGGACCCGTACACCGGCGAGGCCTGCGGGGCGCTCGGCTTCGGCTGGACCGCCGCGCTCACCCTCGACCTGCTCCACCAACTGCCCTTCGAGGACAGCGAGATCAACAACGTGTTCGGCATGAGTGACCAGGGAGGGGAACTGCGATGACGGACCGGCATCATCTGCTCGTGCACGGCGGGACGTTCGCGGCCGTGGGTGACGGCGGGGACATCAGCGGGGTACGCGGGGGCAGCCAGCCCGACGGGTTGTTCGTGCGCGACGCACGGCACCTGAGCCGCTGGCAGCTCACCGTCGACGGCGCCCTGCCCGAGACGCTCAGCCCGGTCGCCGACGGCGACACCGCGCGCTGCGTCCTCGTACCGCGCGGCGGGCGTCAGGAACCGCCCGCCTACACACTCTTCCGTGAACAGGCCCTCGGGGACGGCGCGTTCGTCGAGTCGCTGCGGGTGACCAGCAACCGTCCGGTGCCGGTGACGGTCCGGATCGCGGTCACCGCCGACGCCGACTTCACCGACCAGTTCGAGCTGCGCTCCGACCACCGCACGTACGTCAAGTCCGGCGCCGTCCGGGGGCGTGAAGTCCTCGACGACGGCGTCGAGTTCAGCTACCGGCGCGGTGAGTGGCTGTCCTCCACGACGGTCACCGCCGAGCCCGCCCCCGACGGCGTCGAGGAGACCGGCACCGGCGCCCGGCGCCTCGTCTGGACCCTGGACCTCGAACCGCACGGCTCGGCGGAGCTGACGCTGCGCGTCGCCGCCCGTCCGCACGGCGCGGCCAAGGAGCCGCTGGTCCCCGCCTCACCCGCCGCCGCCGACGATCGACTCCGCGCGCTGGAAGGGGAGTTCGTCGAGGGCGTCGCCTTCCCCACCGGCTGGCCCGAGCTGGCGGCGGCCTGCGCACGCGGCCTCTGCGACCTGGCGTCGCTCCAGGTCCCCGCGACGGGACCGGACGGCGAGGAACTGCGCGTACCGGCCGCCGGCGCACCCTGGTTCCTCACCCTCCTCGGCCGCGACGCACTCCTCACCTCCCTCTTCGCGCTCCCCTACCGCCCCCAACTCGCCGCCGCCACCCTCCCGGCACTCGCCGCGACCCAGGCGACCGAGGTGGGCCCCGACTCCGTGGCCCAGCCGGGCAAGATCGTGCACGAGGTACGGCACGGTGAGCTGGCGCACTTCGGGCAGGTGCCGTACGGGCGCTACTACGGCTCGGTCGACGCGACCCCGCTGTTCCTGGTGCTCCTCGGCGCGTACGTCGAGCAGACCGGCGACACGGCTCTGGCCCGGCGACTCGAAGCCAACGCCCGTGCTGCGATCGGCTGGATGCTGGACCACAGCGGCCTGACGTCCCGTGGCTATCTGGTCTACCGGGCCGACCAGGGCGGCCTGGCCAACCAGAACTGGAAGGACTCCCCCGGCGCCATCTGTTCGGCCGACGGCACCCGCGCGAGCGGCCCGGTGATGGCGGCGGGGGCCCAGGGCTACGCGTACGACGCCCTGCGCCGTACCGCCCAACTCGCCCGCGCGGTATGGGACGACGAGGTGTACGCCGCTCTTCTCGAACAGGCGGCGGCCGACCTCCGGGACCGTTTCCAGCGGGACTTCTGGATGCCGGAGCACTCCTTCCCGGCTCTCGCGCTCGACGGAGAGGGCAACCAGGTCGACGCGCTGGCCTCCGACGCGGGCCATCTTCTCTGGTCGGGGCTGCTCGACAAGGAGTACGGCGAGATGGTCGGACGGCGGCTGCTCGAACCGGACTTCTTCTCCGGCTGGGGCGTACGGACGCTCGCCTCGGGCCAGCCCGCCTACCACCCCCTCTCCTACCACCGGGGCTCGGTCTGGCCCCACGACAACGCCCTGATCACCCTGGGTCTGGCCCGGTACGGCCTGCACGACGAGGCCCGTACGGTCGCCCACGGCCTCGTCGACGCGGCGACCACCGCCGGCCACCGCCTCCCCGAAGTCCTCGCCGGCTACGGCCGCGACACCCACGGCGAGCCTGTGCCGTACCCGCACGCGTGCGTACGGGAATCCCGGTCGGCGGCGGCCCCGTTGGCGCTGCTCACGGCGGTCGGGGGCGCCTGACCGGACGTACGACGAGGCGTGTGACCGGCAGCTTGGCGAGGCGTTTGCCGGGTGTTTGCCGGGTGCTTGGACGCGAAGGCTGAACGGAGGCCGAGGGCTCGCCGTACCGGATGGTGGCGGACCTCGGCTCCCGCGCCGGGTCCGCCGCTCCCTGCACGGCTTCACACGGAAGGACCTCCGGGGTGCCTCAGTTCACTCGCACCAACCCATCGACGGACACCACCCCCGAGGGATCTTCCGAGGCACCGGCAGACGCGTCGGCAGCGTTGCCTTCGGCCGAGACACGGTCTCCGGAGACGGCCGACGCCGTCACGGAGGAACAGGCAGTCTCGATTGCTGAAGCAACGCCCACAGCCGATACGACAGCCGTGAATCCGCCGACGGACACCGAACCGGAGGCGGAAGCCGGGGCCGGACCGGCGGAGACGGAGGCGGAACCGTCGGCGGAGGACCAGGCCGCAGAAGCAGGGGGTGACCCGGCGGTCGCAGCCCCGATCGCATCCGCGTCCGCCGCAAGGCCCACCGAGCCCACCCCCGAACCGACCACAGCCACCGAGGCCGAGGACGATGCTCCCAAGGCCGACTGGCGTACCCGGCGTCCCGTCGCCGCCCGTAATCTCGGCTGGACGGCGACCGCTGGCTCCGTGCTTCTCGTGCTCGTCTCGCTGCAGATGCCGAACACCTTCGGCAACCTGCGGATCTCCGAGTTCCTCCGGCTCCCGGCGGAGGCGATCGTCGCGGCCGTCGTGCTGCTCGCGATGCCGCGCCGGCCGCGGGTGATCACGGCGGCGGCCATCGGCGCCTTCCTCGGCGCGGTCACCGTCGTGAACCTGCTGGACATGGGGTTCGTCGAGTTCCTCGGCCGGCACTTCAACGTACTGCTCGACTGGTCGCTGCTGAGCGACGCCCAGTCGTACCTCACCGACTCCTTCGGCACGGCCGGTTCACTGGCCGCCACCCTCGCGGTGATCGTCCTCGTGCTGTTCCTGCTCGTCGCGACGGCCTTCGCGACCGTGCGGCTCAGCAACCTGCTCGCCCGCAACAACACCGTGGCAACCAAGGCGACGCTCATCGCCGGCACCGTCTGGATCACCTGCATGTCCCTCGGCCTGACGATCGGCGGGGTGCCGATCGCGTCGGACCACACCGCCGGGGTCGTCAAGGTGCACGCGCGGCGGGTGAGCGACACGCTGCACGACGAGGCGGAGTTCAAGGAGCTGGCGAAGAACGACCCGTTCGCGAAGACGCCCGGTGACCAGCTGGTGCCCGACCTGCGCGGCAAGGACGTCATCTTCACGTTCATCGAGAGCTACGGCCGCAGCGCGATCGAGGACCCGATCATGTCGCCCGGCGTGGACAAGACGCTCGCCGACAAGACCCAGGCCCTGACGGACGCCGGTTTCGCCGCGAAGAGCGGCTGGCTGACCTCGGCGACGTACGGCGGCAGCAGCTGGCTCGGCCACTCCACGTTCCTGTCGGGCCTGTGGATCAACAACCAGCAGCGCTACCGCACCCTCGTCAACAGCGACCGCCTCACGCTCCCCGAGGTGTTCAAACGCACCGGTGACTGGCGGACGGTCGGGGTCATGCCGGGCGTGCAGAAGAGCTGGCCCGAGGCGAAGTTCTACGGCCTGGAGAAGAACTACGCGTCGAAGGATCTCGGCTACAAGGGACCGAAGTTCAGCTGGTCGACCATGCCGGACCAGTACACGCTGGACGCCTACCAGCGCCTGGAGCACGGCAGGAAGCAGGCCAAGCCGCTGATGTCGGAGATCATCCTGACGTCGAGCCACCAGCCGTGGGCGCCGCTCCCGAAGACGGTCCCGCAGGACCAGCTCGGCGACGGCACGGTGTTCGACGCCATCCAGAAGGCGGGCAAGGACCCCAAGGACGTCCTCTACAACGGCCCCGAGGCCAAGGCGGAGTACGGCAAGTCGATCCAGTACTCGGTCACCAGCCTCATCGACTGGCTGACCCGCTACGGCACCGACGACACCGTCCTCGTCTTCCTCGGCGACCACCAGCCCATGTCCCGGGTGAGCGGCACCAACGCCAGCCGTGACGTGCCGGTGTCGGTCGTGGCCAAGGACCCGAAGATCCTCGACAAGATCGCCGACTGGAACTGGACGGACGGTCTGCGCCCCGCCCACAACGCCCCGGTCTGGAAGATGAGCGCCTTCCGCGACAAGTTCCTCACGGCGTACGGCTCGACGCCGCACCCGTAAGCGCGGCGAAGGGGCGCTTTAGGGGGCGCGGGGAACTGCGCGACCAGCCACAACGGACCCGCGGCCGAAAAACTCAACCGCCGGAGGTATCCAGCTCCGCATCCTCACTCACGCCCGCGCAGTCGTACGGGTCCTTCAGCCACCCCTCCGGCAGCACCACCCGGTTGTTGCCGGAGGTACGGCCACGGGGCCCGTCAGCGCCCAGGGGCCAGGGCTGGTCCAGCTCCAACTCGTCGAGCCCGGAACGGAGTTGCTCCAGGGACGAGGTGATGGCGAGACGCTTGCGCATCTCGGAGCCGACCGCGAAGCCCTTCAGGTACCAGGCGACATGCTTACGGAAGTCGATGACCCCGCGCGCCTCGTCCCCGATCCACTCACCGAGCAGCGTGGCGTGCCGGACCATGATGCCGGCGACCTCGCGGAGAGACGGGCGCACGATGTCGTCCGTACGCCCCTCGAAGGCGGCGACGAGGTCCGCGAACAGCCACGGCCTGCCGAGGCAGCCGCGCCCGACCACCACTCCGTCGCAGCCGGTCTCCCGGACCATCCGCAGCGCGTCCTCGGCCGACCAGATGTCGCCGTTGCCGAGGACGGGGATCTCCGGCACGTGCTCCTTGAGGCGGGCGATCGCGTCCCAGTCCGCCGTGCCGCCGTAGTGCTGGGCGGCGGTGCGGCCGTGCAGCGCGATGGCCGTCACGCCCTCCTCCACCGCGATGCGGCCGGCGTCGAGGTAGGTGATGTGGTCGTCGTCGATGCCCTTGCGCATCTTCATCGTGACGGGGAGGTCCCCCGCGCCGGAGACCGCCTCGCGCAGGATCGCGCGCAGCAGGTGCCGCTTGTACGGGAGGGCCGAGCCGCCACCCTTCCTCGTCACCTTCGGGACGGGGCACCCGAAGTTGAGGTCGATGTGGTCGGCGAGGCCCTCCTCCGCGATCATGCGGACGGCCTTGCCGACGGTCGCGGGGTCGACGCCGTACAGCTGGATCGAGCGCGGCTTCTCGGTCGCGTCGAAGCGGATCAGCTGCATGGTCTTGTCGTTGCGTTCGACCAGCGCCCTGGTCGTGATCATCTCGCTGACGAACAGGCCCTTGCCTCCGCTGAACTCCCTGCACAGAGTGCGGAAGGGCGCGTTCGTGATCCCCGCCATGGGGGCGAGGACGACGGGCGGCTGTACGTCGTGCGGGCCGATCCGGAGAAGGCTCGCGGGGGAGGTGACGGGCGGGACGACGGGCGCGGTGACGGGCGTGGACATCCGGCCATTCTCGCGCACCGAACGGAGTACAGCCAAAGTCGTTAGTTAGCCGTACTATGGACCGCATGTCCGAGCTGAGTCCCCGCCGCCGCATGCTGGTGCTCGCGATCTGCTGTATGAGCCTGCTGATCGTGAGCCTCGACGTCACCGTGCTCAATGTCGCGCTGCCCGCCATGGAGAAGGACCTGGGCGCGAGCGTGGCCGGTATGCAGTGGGCGCTCGACGCGTACACGCTCGTACTGGCCTCGCTGCTGATGCTGGCGGGGTCGACCGCCGACCGGATAGGCCGCCGCCGGGTCTTCCTGACGGGGCTGGTGCTGTTCACGCTCGGCTCGGTGCTCTGCTCGCTCGCCCCGAACCTCGACTCGCTCATCGTGTTCCGCATGATCCAGGCGATCGGCGGCTCGATGCTCAACCCGGTCGCCATGTCGATCATCACCAACACCTTCACCGACCCGCGCGAGCGGGCCCGGGCGATCGGGGTGTGGGGCGCGGTGGTCGGCATATCCATGGCCGCCGGTCCGATCATCGGCGGCCTGCTCGTGGACTCCGTCGGCTGGCGCTCGATCTTCTGGATCAACCTGCCGGTGGGCCTCGCCGCACTCCTGCTGACCCTGCGGTACGTCCCGGAGTCCCGGGCGCCGAAGGCCCGCCGTCCGGACCCGGTCGGCCAGGTCCTGGTCATCGCGCTGCTCGGCTCGCTGACGTACGCGATCATCGAGGCGCCCAGTTCGCCGGCCTCGCACACGCTCGCCTTCGGGGCGGTCGCCCTGGCCGCGCTGCTCGGGCTGCTGTACTACGAGCCCCGGCGCACCGAACCCCTCATCGACCTGCGGTTCTTCCGGTCGGTGCCGTTCAGTGGAGCGACCGTGGTCGCGGTCAGCGCGTTCGCGGCGCTGAGCGGGTTCCTGTTCCTGTCCACGCTGTACCTGCAGAACGTGCGGGGGCTGTCCGCCCTGCACGCGGGTCTGTGGATGCTGCCGATGGCGGTGATGTGCTTCGTCTGCGCGCCGATCTCGGGGCGCCTGGTCGGCAGCCGGGGCCCGCGCGTACCGCTCCTCACGGCCGGGATCGCGATCACCGCGAGCGGGGTCCTGTTCGCCGGGTTCGACGCGGAGTCGTCGAACGTGACGCTGGTCATCGGGTACTTCCTGTTCGGCCTCGGCTTCGGCTTCGTCAACGCGCCCATCACCAACACGGCCGTCTCGGGCATGCCCCGGGCCCAGGCCGGGGTGGCGGCCGCGGTCGCCTCCACCAGCCGCCAGACCGGCGGCACGCTGGGGGTCGCGGTGATCGGCGCGGTGCTGGCGTCGGGCATCGGGGCGGGCCCGTACAAAGAGGTGTTCGTCGCCGCGTCGCGGCCCGGCTGGTGGATCATCGCGGGCTGCGGGCTGGCCGTACTGATCCTGGGTGCCGTCACGACCGGCGGCTGGGCCCGCAGGACGGCGGAGCGTACCGCCGGGCGCCTGGACGACGGAGAGGTCGGGAGCGAGGATGCCTCGCGTGCCGATGCCCATGCCGGTACCGATACCGATACCAATACCGACGGGGGCGGGGGCGGGGAGACCGGCGTGCGAGGTGCTGCGGGGGCGCGCACCGCGAAGTGAGCCGTTGGTGTAACCCTTTGCCGATGATCACCGTTGGGATGACGCAAGGGCACCATCAACTCGTCGAACGCGAAGAGGGCGTGGCCGATCGTGGGGGCAGCCGGGTCGCGGCGGACGGCCGGATTTCCCGTGCCGGGGACGAGTTTCGTCGGCCGACGCCATGAACTGACGCGGGCCAGAAGGCTGTTGACCGCCACCCGGCTGCTGACGCTCACCGGACCCGGCGGGGTCGGCAAGACCCGGCTCGCGGGGCGGGTGGCGGAGGGTGCCGTACGGAGGATCCCGGACGGGGTCCGGCTGGTACCGCTGGCCGCCGTGCGGGACGGCGCGCTGGTGCCGCACGCGGTGGCGGACGCGCTCGGTATCCGGGACGAGACGGGCCGGGCGCCGCTGGACGCGGTCGTCGAACATCTGCGCGGTCGGCGATTACTGCTGGTCCTGGACAACTGCGAGCACCTGGCGGACGCCTGCGCCTCGCTGGTGGCCGCGGTGCTCGGGGCGACCGAGGGCGTCCGGGTCCTGGCCACCAGCCGCCACCGGCTCGGCCTCACCGAGGAACAGCTGCTCCCGGTGGCTCCGCTGGCCACCCCGGCACCCGGAGAGGGCCTTGCCGGGGCGGAGTTCCCCGCGCTGCGACTGTTCGCCGACCGCGCGGCGGCCGTGGTGCCCGGCTTCGCGATCACCGACCACAACCGGGCGGCCGTGGCCCGCCTCTGCCACCGCCTGGACGGCCTCCCGCTGGCCATCGAACTGGCGGCCGTACGGATGCACGCCCTGGGCGTGGAGCAACTCGACGAACGCCTCGGCGACCGTCTGGGCGACCGCTTCCGCCTCCTGACCTGCGGCAGCCCGGCCGCCCCGCCCCGCCACCAGACCCTCCGCTCGGCCGTGGACTGGAGCCACGACCTGTGCACCCCTGCGGAGCAACTCGCCTGGGCCCGTCTGTCGGTGTTCACCGGAAGCTTCGACCTGGGGGGCGCGGCGGCGGTGTGCGGCGACTCCGGCCCCCTCCGAGCCGACGTGCTGAACGCCGTGGTCGGGCTCGTGGAGAAGTCCGTGCTGGTCAGGGAGGGGGGCGGGGCCGGAGACGGGAGTGGGGGTGGAACCGGAGGCGGGGCCGGGAGTGGGGCCGGGAGTGGGGTTGGAAGTGAGGATGGCGCGCGTTATCGGATGCTCGGGCTGCTTCGCGAGTACGGGCTGGAGAAGCTGGAGTCGCTCGGGGCGGCCGGGGACACCCGGAGGCGGTTGTGCGCGCACTTCGTGCGGGTCGCGGAGGAGCATGAGCGGAGCTGGTTCGGGCCGGATCAGCCGGGCGCCCTGGCCGGGCTGCGCGCCGAGCACGACAATCTGCGCGCGGTGCTCGACTTCTGCCTCACCACCCCAGGCGAGACCCCGCGCGGGCTGCGCCTCATCGGCAGCCTGTGGTTCTACTGGATCGCGCGCGGCGCCTGGGCGGAACTGCGGCACTGGTGGCAACGACTCCTCCTGCGCGCAGGCCGATGCCGTCCCTCCCCCGAACTGACCCGCGCGCACTGGGCCGCCGCACTGATCCCGCTGGTCCGCAGCCGGACGAACGCCGTGCTCCTGGCCGGCGCCCCGCACCCCCCGACACTGGCCCCGCACGAGATACCGGACGTAAGACCGCTGGCCGACGTCCTGAGCAGGCAGCCGGGGCGCGTCGGTGACGACGAGAGGCGACTGCTCGCCTTCCACCTCCTCAGCCGCGTCGAGATGGCGGCCACGCTCACCTTCCACGGCCGCCCCGAACGTGCCGTGCCGCTGTGCGTGGACGCCCTCGCCGTGTGCGAGACGTACGGCGAGCAGTGGGTCCGCTCGTACGTCCTGGGCGCGCTAGCCACCGCCCGCTGGGCCCTGGGCGAGCACGAGGCCGCCACCGAGAGTGCCCGGCGCTGTCTGCGGCTGCCGTACGTCAGCGGCGAGCCGCACGCCGTCGGCGGCGCCCTGGAGATACTGGCCGTCGTCACCGCCGCCCGGGGCGACACCGAGCGGGCGGCCGTGCTGCGGGGCGCGGCGCACCGTATCCGCTGCGACCTCGGCCATGTCTCCCATGTCCCGTCGGCCGGGCAGCGGCAGGCCGACGGGACAGCCACCGACGGCCCGAGCGGCGAGGCCCATCGGCGCGGTTACGGACTGTCGGCACACGAGGCCCTCGCCTACGCGCTGGGCGAGCCGCACGCAGGGGCCGGGAGTACCGGCGCCAGGGATACCGCAGCCGGGCGCGCCGCGCGGCCCGCGCCGCCGGGGGCCGACACCGGGCTCACCCGCCGCGAGTTGGAGGTGGCCGCGCTGATCGCGTCGGGCCTGACGAACCGGCAGATCGCGGAACGGCTGGTGATCTCCCGGCGTACGGCCGAGGGGCATGCCGAACGCATCCTCGCCAAGCTGGGCTTCGCGGCCCGGAGCCAGGTGGCGGCCTGGTTCAGCGGCTTGCCCCGCTGAGCGTTCTCCTGCCCCTCCCCCACCTACGCCCCGCCTATGGCTCCGGTTCTGGTTCTGGTTCTGGCTCCGATTCCGTGTGGAGCCTCAACTGGCTTACGTCGTCGGAGCCCAGGCCTCGGAGGACCGCTTCGAGGATCGGGCCGCAGCGGACGTCGAGGGTGTCGCCGTCGGGCAGATCCCGGGCGAAGCCGATGAGCTGCCAGGCGGCATGCGCCTCCATGTAGAACAGACCGGTCAGGTCGAGTGCGTACCGGAAAGGGGCGGAGCCGTCGGTACGGATCACTTCGAGGGCGTCGAGATGGGTCATCACCCGCAGCGGGTGGACCGTCCGCATCGCGGCCACCAGGTGGTCGGTGTACTGCTGACGGCTGTACCAGCACATCGCGGTGAGACGCGGGTCCACGAAGAGCGGTTGCATGAACGCCTCGTAGTCGAGGAGCCGGTCGTCGCTGATGCCGGCCCGCTGCGCCCAGGCCATGTCGGCCCCGACCCGCAGCCCGGTCCACCCATCGGTCCGCGCCCGCTCCAACTCCTCCGAGTAGAGCCGGAACTGGCGCTCCACGGAGAAGCTGCCATCAGGGACGTAGGCAGCGGTGTTGCGCACGATCTCCAACTGGCCGCTCCGCCAGGCGGCTTCGGCCTGCCCGGTGCCGGTGTCGAGACGGGCGAGGGCGTCGTCGTCGCCCACGTCGGCCGGGTCGAGGACGACCATCACCTTCTCGCCGCGGGTCAGTCCGGTACGGGTGTAGGCGGTCAGTACCTGCCAGTGGGCCTGGGCGTCGGGCACGTCCAGACAGGCGTGGTCGCCGGGGCGCAGCGCCTGAACGGGAACGTTTCGGGCGGTCGAGTCCGTATGCCCGTGCGTATGCCCGTATACATGCTCGTGTGCATGCTCAGGTGCGTGTTCGGTCATCGGGGGCGCCTTTCCGGGCGTTGATGATCAACTCCCGACGACGTTAGGGAAACGCCTGCGCACAGGCGTTGCCGCCACCCCCAACGCCCCTCACGGAGACCGGAATTGAGCATCAGGGTTTGGGTTTCCGACCGGACTCGACCGGCTGCAGACCCTTCCCGACCACTCCCCCGACCACTCCCTCCCGCCTACTCCCTGCCGTCTTCTCCCCAATCCCCGCTCAAGGCCATCGCGTACAGCTTCTCCAGGCGCTCACGGGTCTCCTCGTCCGTCGGGACCAGCGTCACCAGGCGGGTGCCCAGTTCCGGGGCGAGCCACAGGTCGGTGTGGTCGACGGTGAGCAGACCGACGTACGGATTGCGGAACTGCTTGGTCTTGCCGCGGGCGGCGACCACCTCGTACCGTTCCCAGATCGCACAGAACTCCGGGGACCGGGTGCGCAGTCGCTTGAGCATCAACTTCCAGGCGGGGTCGCCGAGATGGGCGGCCTGCTGGACCCGGAGTTTGGCCGCCATCACCCGCATCGTCTCTTCGAGCAGGACGACCGACGAGCGCCACTCCTCGTTCGTGTAGACGAGGAGCATGAGGTTGCGGTCCTCGGGCGGTACGGCGTCCAGGTCGCCCATGAGACGGCTGTACGTGCGGTTGTACGCCTGGATGTCGTACCGGCTGTTCTGGATGCAGGCCGGGATGGGGTCGAGGGCGCGCAGCAGTTCGCGGATGGCCGGGGTGATCGTCGGACAGGTCGCGGCGGGCGTGGGGTCGACGGCTCCGGCCAGCTGGAAGAGGTGGGCGCGTTCGCTCGGGTCGAGCAGGAGGGTGCGGGCGAGGGCGTCGAGCACCTGTTCGGAGACCTGGATGGCGCGGGCCTGTTCGAGCCAGGTGTACCAGGTGACGCCCACGGCGGAGAGCTGGGCGACCTCCTCACGGCGCAGACCCGGCGTACGGCGGCGACGGCCGCGCGGCAGCCCGACCTGCTCGGGGGTGATGCGCTCGCGGCGGCTGCGCAGGAAGACGGCGAGCTCTTGGCGCCGGCTTTCCGAGCCGCGCCCGCCGGGCCGCTGCGACTCCTGCAGCCGTCCCTGCCGCTCCGGCTGCCGTTGCTGAGCGGTGGTTTCCTGGGCGATGGTGGTCACAGTCCCACTCTCTCTCCGCTTCCCGTCCGTCCCTACCCTGTTTCCAGGTACTCCTACTACCAGGATAAAGACACTCTGGTACCCCCCTCAGAGACGGCGCAGGCTGGTCGACGTGACCAACACAAGCACCCCACCCACCGCCACCGTCCGCTCCCCCGCCGACCCACCCGTACTCGGCGGGCTCGGCCTGTTCACCGTGCTGCTCGGGGCGGCGCTCCCGCTCATCGACTTCTTCATCGTCAACGTCGCCCTGCCCACCATCGGCCGGGATCTCTCGGCGAGCGAGGCCGTCCTCGAACTGGTGGTCGCCGGGTACGGGGTCTCGTACGCCGTGCTGCTCGTCCTGGGCGGGCGGCTCGGTGACCTCTTCGGCCGGCGCCGGCTCTTCCTGGGCGGCATGGCGGCCTTCGCCGTCACCTCGCTGGCCTGCGGTCTGGCGCCGACGGCGTGGACCCTGGTGGCGGCCCGTGTCGCGCAGGGCGCGGCGTCGGCGGCGATGCTGCCGCAGGTGCTCGCGACGATCCAGTCGGCGACGGCCGGCCCGCGCCGGGCGCGGGCGATGGGCCTGTACGGCGCTACAGCGGGCCTGTCCATGGTCGCGGGCCAGATCCTCGGCGGCGTACTGGTGGCCGCCGACATCGCGGGAACGGGCTGGCGCTCGGTGTTCCTGGTGAACGTGCCGGTGGTGCTGGTCGGTCTGGTCCTGGCCGCCCGGACGGTCCCGGAGACCCGCTCGCAGCACCCGGAGCCGGTGGACGTCCCCGGGACGGTCCTCCTGGGCGTCTCCCTGATCACGCTGCTGGCCCCGCTCACCGAGGGCCGGGCGGCGGGCTGGCCGCTGTGGACGTGGCTGTCGCTGGCCGCGTTCCCGTTCGCGGCGGCGGCGTTCTGGGCGACCGAGCGCGGGGCGGACCGCAAGGGCCGTACTCCGCTCGTACCGCCGACCCTGTTCGCGCTGACGTCGCTGCGGCGGGGTCTGGTGATGATCGTGCCGTTCTCGATCGGCTTCAGCGGGTTCATGTTCGTGATCGCGGTGGCCCTGCAGCGGGGTGCGGGCCTGGGGCCCGTGCAGGCGGGGATGGCACTGGCGCCGATGGCGGTGACGTTCTTCGCCGTCTCGCTCGCCGGGCCGCGTCTGGTCGCCCGGCACGGCACGCGGATCGTGACCGTCGGCGGGCTGATCCAGGGGGTGGGGGTGGCGCTCATCGCCGTCGCGGTGTGGCGGTCCTGGCCGGACCTGGGGCTGGTGCAGTTGCTGCCGGGGGCGGCGGTCGCGGGGGCCGGGCAGGCGCTCCAGTTGCCCGTTCTCTTCCGGATCATCCTCTCGGAGATCGAGCCGGCGCGGGCGGGGGTCGGTGGCGGGGTCATGGTCACCACGCAGCAGTCCGCGCTGGCGCTGGGGGTGGCGACCCTGGGCACGCTGTTCCTGTCGCTGACGCCGGGGATGGGTATGCGGGATGCGCTGGTGACGACGTTGGTGGTGCAGGTGGGGGGTATCGCGTTGACGACGCTGCTCAGTTTGCGGTTGCCGCGGAGGATTGGCTGAGCGTCTGGCCTCCGGCCCGGTGTATCGACGGCTCGGTTCCGGTGGATCGCTTGTGGGTGTGGGTGTGGGTGTGGGTGCGGGTGCGGGTGCCCGGCCGTCGTGGCTTCTCGCGCAGTTCCTCGCGCCCCTCAAAACGCCCCCGCCCCGGGGCCCGCCCATCACTTGCGGGTGCCCGGCCGTCGTGGCTTGTCACGCAGTTCCTCGCGCCCCTCAAAACGCCCCCGCCCCGGGGCCCGCCCATC
>NZ_AEJB01000322.1 GCF_000331005.1 Streptomyces turgidiscabies Car8 | reverse complement strand
CGTCCTTCCCGCCCGCGTTCCCGCAGGAGACGGGCCGGCCCGGCGGTCCGCAGACCGGTCCCGGCGGCGGCTTCGGCGGCGGTGACGACGACTGGGTGATCTCCCCGCCCTCCGGCGGCCCGGGCGGACAGCCCGGCCCGCCCTCACCGGCCGGCGGTGGCTACGGCTATCCGCAGCCCGGCCCCGCCCAGGCCCCGCCCTCTCCGGGCGGCGGCTACGGCTACGGCCAGCAGCAGCAGCCGCTGACCTGGTCCGCGACGATCGGCCCGGACCGCGAGTACTTCATGGCGATGATGCAGCGCTCCGGCCCCGAGGCCGCGGGGCTGAACCTGCCCGCGTACTCGCCGGAGCAGCAGCGTCCGCTCACCGGCAACCAGATCACGATCGGCCGCCGCCGTCACTCCACGGGCGAGTCCCCGGACATCGACCTGGCGGTGCCGCCGGAGGACCCGGGCGTCTCGCACCAGCACGCGGTGCTGGTCCAGCAGCCCGACGGCAGCTGGGCGGTCGTCGACCAGAACTCGACGAACGGTACGACGGTCAACAACTCCGAGGAGCCCATCCAGCCCTTCGTCCCCGTACCGCTGCAGGACGGCGACCGGGTGCACGTGGGCGCGTGGACGACGATCACGATCCGCCGGGGATAGGCCGTCAGACGGGGAGGGGCCAGGCGTACGGACCCGTGGGTTCGTCGAGCCAGGCCCACTCCTGGTCGCCGCTGACGGTGATCCCGTACCGCTCCCGTACCGGACGGTCCTCGCGCTCCCACAGTGCGTAGGCCTCCTGCGGGTCCAGGCTGCCCCGGGTGAGCGCCAGCAGGAACCGGAACAGTTCGTGCTCGCGCGTCCGGGCCGGGAGGGCGCCCAGGTGCGGGATGTCCGGCTCGGGGCGGCGCACCCCGCGCAACGGCACGAAGTATGCGGACGTGTGCAGGAAGCGGCCCTCGGCGTGCTCGGCGTCGATGACCGTGAGGGCGGCCAGGCCGGTGGCGAACGGCGTCAGGACGCGGGCGCCGGGGCGGCACTGGGCGAGCCACGCGCGCGGGACCGAGGTGAGTGTGCAGGTCGCGATGATCCGGTCGAAGGGACCTCGCTCGGGCACTCCGCGGGCGCCGTCGCCGGTGACGACGACCGGATGGTGGCCGGCGGCGGCGAGATGCCGGCGGGCCGACTCGGTGATCTCCGGGTCCAGATCCACCGTCGTGACGTACTCGTCGCCGAGGCGGTGGGCGAGCAACGCCGCGTTGTATCCCGTACCGGCGCCGATCTCCAGGACACGGTGCCCGTCCTCGACCTCCAGTTCGGTGAGCATCATGGCCATCAGCGAGGGCTGACTGCTGGAGGAGACCAGCTCGCCGTCGCGGATCCGGGTCGCGAGCGGAGCGTCCGTGTAGGCGCCGCGCATCCACCGCTCACGCGTGCGCCGGTCGGGACTCTCGCCCCACAGCCGCTGCCGTCCGGACACGGCACCGGCGTAGTAGTAGGGCACGAAGAGATGCCTCGGCACCGCCTCGAACGCCTCCCGCCAGGCCGGATCAGCGTCCCAGGCCCCGCTCGCCTCGATCACCCGCACGAGTTCCGCCCGCGCCGAAGCGGCGAGGCCTTCGAGATCGCCGAGGCCGTCGTCCCTGCCCTCGTGGACAGCGTGCGCTCTCATACGTCCACTGTCCTGCGCCCGGGGCCGGGGCGCGAGCGCCGATCCCGGCCGAACCGGAACCGGACGCCCGGTGTGGCCCGCAGAGGGGGTGGTCCTAGGCCTTGAGTCCTCGGTCGGTCCGTCTGAGACCATGGGTGACGTGAAAGAGATTCCGCGCGGCACGCTTCAGGAGCAGACCTTCTACGAGCAGGTCGGCGGCGACGAGACCTTCCGTCGCCTCGTGCACCGGTTCTACGAGGGTGTCGCCGAGGACCCGCTGCTGCGGCCCATGTATCCGGAGGAGGACCTGGGCCCGGCCGAGGAGCGGTTCACGCTGTTCCTGATCCAGTACTGGGGCGGCCCCACGACGTACAGCGAGAACCGGGGCCATCCCCGGCTGCGGATGCGCCACGCCCCCTTCGCCGTCGACCGGGCGGCGCACGACGCGTGGCTCAAGCACATGCGCGTCGCCGTCGAGGAGCTCGGCCTCTCCGAGGAGCACGAGCGGACGCTGTGGAACTACCTGACGTACGCGGCGGCCTCGATGGTGAACACAGAGGGCTGAAGGCCGAGAACCGAGGCTGAGGGCCGCGGGCTGAGGACCGCGCAGGCCTTCAGCGGACGGTGACGTCCAGCGCCCCGAGTCCGGCCCTGCGCACGGCGATCGAGCCGTACGGCGTGCGCAGGCGCAGCCAGGCCCCCGCCGAGACCAGCGCGAGCTGCTCCTCACCGGCTGCCCCCGCGGCCTGGGCCGGCCGCAGGAACCCCAGGGACTGCGCCGCGTGCACGGCCCGCACCGGCAGGGGGGTGTCCCCCACCGTCCGGGTCCAGATCTCGCGCCCGATCCGGTCGAGTTCGGCCCGGGTACGCAGCTCGGCCGCCAACTCCTGCGTACGGGACCTGAATTCGGCGACGGCTGCGGCGACCATGGCGCGCAGCGCGTCCGGTGCGGGCAGCCCGGGCTCCGGTCGCCAGCCGCCGCGCGGGGGCAGCACCCCGGCCCAGGGCGGGCCGGTCACGGCGCCGGGGACGGTGAAGGTGGCGGCCGACTCGTCCGCCGTCTCCAGAAGTTCACCGGCCGACACGGTGACGTCGAGGGCGACGTCCAGCCCGTTCTCGTAGGGCTTGGCGAGCCTGGCCGTACGGATCGCGAGGACCTCGAAGGACGGGGGGCGCCCGAACACGGCGAGCGTGGTCCCGGCCGCCTGGAGGCGCACCGCCGCCCCACGGTCGTAGTGGAGCAGCCGGGCGAGGAAGGCGGCGAGGTCTGCCGTCTCCCCCTCGTCGGCGAGGTGCAGGACCGTCATGCGGCGACGGCCCCGCCCTCTTCGTCGGCCTTCGCATCGGCCTTGCCGTCGTCCATGTACTCCTCCAGGAACTCCCGTTCCTCGGAGGTGATGCGGCGCGGACGCTGCGTCGCGAAGTCGAACGGCACGACCACCGTCGAGGCCTGGACGTACACCTGGTCCGGGTCCTTGACCTCGTAGGTGAGCGTGAACGACGCCGCTCTTATCCGCGTGACCCACAACTCGATGTCCACGGGCGCGTGCCGGTGGACCAGTTGCCGCTTGTAGTCGATCTCATGGCGAGCCACCACGGACCCCTGCTGGAAATCCTTGTCCGGGCGGAACAGGAAGTCGATACGGGCTTCCTCCAGGTAGCGGAGGAAGACCACGTTGTTGACGTGGCCGTACGCGTCCATGTCCGCCCAGCGCAGCGGGCAGCGGTAGATGTGCCGCAAGATCAGCCCCGGGTCAGCTTCTTGTAGGTGGCGCGGTGCGGACGGGCCGCGTCTGCACCGAGCCGCTCGACCTTGTTCTTCTCGTACGACTCGAAGTTGCCCTCGAACCAGTACCACTTGGAGTCACCCTCGTACGCGAGGATGTGGGTCGCGACCCGGTCCAGGAACCAGCGGTCGTGGGAGATGACCACAGCCGCGCCCGGGAACTCCAGCAGGGCGTTCTCCAGCGAGGACAGGGTCTCGACGTCGAGGTCGTTGGTGGGCTCGTCGAGGAGCAGCAGGTTGCCGCCCTCCTTGAGCGTGAGCGCCAGGTTCAGGCGGTTGCGCTCACCACCGGACAGGACGCCGGCCGGCTTCTGCTGATCCGGGCCCTTGAAGCCGAAGGCGCTGACGTACGCGCGCGACGGCATCTCGACCTGGCCGACGTTGATGTAGTCCAGCTCGTCCGACACGACCGCCCAGAGGGTCTTCTTGGGGTCGATGTTGGCGCGGCTCTGGTCGACGTAGCTGATCTTGACCGTGTCACCGATCTTGACCGAGCCCGAGTCCGCGGACTCCAGGCCCATGAGCATCTTGAAGAGCGTGGTCTTGCCGGCGCCGTTCGGGCCGATGATGCCGACGATGCCGTTGCGCGGCAGCGTGAAGGACAGGTCGTCGACCAGGACCTTGTCGCCGAACGCCTTGGAGAGGTTGTTGACCTCGACGACGATGGAGCCCAGACGCGGGCCCGGCGGGATCTGGATCTCCTCGAAGTCCAGCTTCCGCATCTTGTCCGCCTCGGCGGCCATTTCCTCGTAACGAGCGAGGCGGGCCTTGGACTTGGTCTGGCGGCCCTTGGCGTTGGAGCGGACCCACTCCAGTTCTTCCTTGAGGCGCTTGGCGCGCTTCTCGTCCTTGCGGCCCTCGACCTTGAGGCGGGTGGCCTTCTTCTCCAGGTACGTGGAGTAGTTGCCCTCGTAGGGGATCGCCCGACCGCGGTCGAGCTCGAGGATCCACTCGGCGACGTTGTTCAGGAAGTACCGGTCGTGGGTGACGGCGACGACAGCGCCCGCGTACTTCGAGAGGTGCTGCTCCAGCCAGTTCACCGACTCGGCGTCGAGGTGGTTGGTGGGCTCGTCGAGGAGGAGCAGGTCCGGGGCCTCGATCAGCAGCTTGCAGAGCGCGACGCGGCGCTTCTCGCCACCGGAGAGGTTGGTGACGGGCCAGTCGCCGGGCGGGCAGCCCAGCGCCTCCATGGCCTGCTCCAGCTGCGCGTCCAGGTCCCAGGCGTTGGCGTGGTCCAGGTCCTCCTGGAGCTTGCCCATCTCGTCGAGCAGCGCGTCCGAGTAGTCCGTCGCCATGAGCTCGGCGACCTCGTTGAAGCGCGTCAGCTTGCCCATGATCTCGGCGGCGCCGTCCTGGACGTTCTCCAGGACCGTCTTGGACTCGTCGAGCTTCGGCTCCTGCATGAGGATGCCGACACTGAAGCCGGGCGACAGGAACGCGTCTCCGTTGGACGGCTGCTCAAGGCCCGCCATGATCTTGAGAACGGTGGACTTACCGGCACCGTTCGGGCCGACCACACCGATCTTCGCGCCGGGCAGGAAGCTCAGCGTCACGTCGTCAAGGATGACCTTGTCGCCGTGAGCCTTACGCGTCTTGCGCATGGTGTAGATGTACTCAGCCAAGAGAAACCGTCCGGCAGCTTGAATTCTGGCAGTGGGCAGATACTCACCATCTTGCCGTACTGCAACCCCTCGGCGAAAACGAGTACGTCAGCGGCCCCGGGCGCCTGGCGGGCGGGGCCGGGGCCGCGTGGTCCAGTGGGTCACCGTGCGGTCACACACTGTTGAGTTGTCAAGGTGCGGTGTCGCTCACCGATGTCGCTCACCGATGTCGCTCACACTCATTTCCGGGTGTCTGCCCCGTGCGGCTCCTTCTTGCCTACGAGGAGCACCACGCCGCCGCCGATCGCCAGCAGGACGATCGCTATGCCGGCGATCACCGGCGTCGCGTCGGAGCTGCCGGTCTCGGCGAGGTTGACGCCGTCCGCGGAGGTGTCGCCCGCCAGGGCCGGGCTCGGTTCACTGAGCGTCTGTACCTCGTCGCCGCCCGCGCTGCTCTGGGTCGCGCAGTCGAGGACGCCCGCGAACCGCTGCCCGAAGCCGTTCGGCCCCAGAATCGTGAAGTCGTACGGCTGGTCCTCCTGCAAGGGGATCGTCACCGTCCGGGACTCCCCGGCCGCGATGGTGTGCTCGAAGCCCATCAGCTGGAAGGTGAACGCCTCGTCGCCCTTGTTGGCGGCCGTGATGTCCACACCGTTCTTGGCGCAGTTCTTCCGTGCCGACAGCGCGGGGACGGGACCCGTGGCGGCCCAGTTCGCGGTCGCCGTCGCCGAGACCGTGGACTCGCTGGAGCCGGCGAGGATCTGGGTCTGGCTTCTGCTGTCGGAGGTGAAGGC
This sequence comes from Streptomyces turgidiscabies Car8, assembly GCF_000331005.1. Lineage (GTDB taxonomy): Bacteria > Actinomycetota > Actinomycetes > Streptomycetales > Streptomycetaceae > Streptomyces > Streptomyces turgidiscabies. Next base: position 500 of record NZ_AEJB01000322.1, on the reverse strand, counting down.
GCGGCCGACCGGCACACTGGTCGAAGCCTGGACGCTCAGCGCGGCCGAACCGTCCAGCGCCTTCCCGGGCACCTCGAAGAACACCTTGCCGCCGTCGACCACGGACGTGACGGCCCGGCCGTCCTGGTCCACGACCCGCACCCCGCTCGTCGCGGCGTCCGCGGGCGGAATCACCGTGACGCTGTCCGCGTCGGTGTGCACCGTGACCGGCCCGAGCCGTTCCCCGGGGTGGCCGGAGACCGCGGGCGGGTCGAGGGTCAGCGAAGCGTCGGGCTCCGCGAGGTTCTGCGCGCTTCTCTCCAGGTAGTCCGCGAGCTTCTCGGCCTCCGGGTCGACCGCGTCCACGTCCGCGCCGTCCGAGTAGCGCCAGATGGCCACCTGGGTGCCCGCCGCCGCGTCCTGTTCGCTGAGTCCGGCGGCGCCCGCCCGGGCGGCCAGCGCCGCGAGGTCGTTCACCTGCGGATAGGAGTTCTGCAGGATCCAGCGAATCCGGCCGGCGT
>NZ_AEJB01000321.1 GCF_000331005.1 Streptomyces turgidiscabies Car8 | reverse complement strand
GCCCTTACCCGTCCCATCCCGTTCCTGGGGGCTGCGCCCCCAGACCTCCGCTGCCGGCCCTGAACGGGCCTTGTCCTCAAACGCCGGACGGGCTGAAGGGGCGGGCCTGCCCACTGGAAGGCATGTGCCGGCACTCATGCCGAAGGCCCCGGGCGCTGTCCTGGGGAGGACAGTGGCCGGGGCCTTCGGGTCAGGAGTCTTCTGGTGTTGCTGGTGGCTTCACGCCCGCGTGGCGAACGCAGATCGTGCGTGGAGCCGGGGTGCCGGGTGGGAGCGGGAGAGAGGGCCCGCTGGTCCTCCGGCGGTTGGATCAGACCAAGGAAAGAGAGGTTCAGCCCTTGAGGGTGGCGACCTTGGAAGCAAGCGCCGACTTCTTGTTGGCGGCCTGGTTCTTGTGGATGACGCCCTTCGAGACGGCCTTGTCGAGCTGGCGCGCGGCAGCGCGCTGAGCCTCGGTCGCCTTCGCGACGTCACCCGCGGCAGCGGCCTCGCGGGCCTTGCGGATCGCGGTCTTCAGGGAGGACTTGACGGCCTTGTTGCGCAGCCGGGCCTTCTCGTTGGTCTTGATCCGCTTGATCTGGGACTTGATGTTCGCCACGAATGAGCCTTTTCAGGTTCAGGCGCACGAAGGCATGCCTCATGCGCCGTTTGATTGCTTCTTGGTTTTCACTGCACGTGTGTCTCCTGCTGAGAGGGCATGAGACACAACGGCCCAGGCTACCAGTCGCCCTCTGGACAGCCCAATCCGGTGGTCGGGGCCCGGCGAACCCGCCCAAACCGGTCCCCGCTCCCCGCCCGTGGGACCATGGAGCCTACGTATCGATTCGACCCGAGACCGCAGACACTGCGGACGCCTCAAGAATCAGGACCCTGCGTGCCCGCGATCCCTAGCCATGTGCCCGAGCCGAGTCGTACCGACCCGGCACTGCTCCGCAACTTCTGCATCATCGCGCACATCGACCACGGCAAGTCCACGCTCGCCGACCGGATGCTCCAGCTGACCGGGGTGGTCGACCAGCGGCAGATGCGCGCCCAGTACCTCGACCGCATGGACATCGAGCGCGAGCGCGGCATCACGATCAAGTCCCAGGCGGTGCGTCTGCCATGGGCCCCGACCGACGGTGACGGGGGCGGTCAGGGCAGGACTCACATCCTGAACATGATCGACACCCCGGGACACGTCGACTTCACGTACGAGGTCTCGCGGTCGCTCGCGGCCTGTGAGGGGACCGTTCTCCTCGTCGACGCCGCCCAGGGCATCGAGGCCCAGACCCTCGCCAACCTGTACCTGGCGATGGAGAACGACCTCAAGATCATCCCCGTACTGAACAAGATCGACCTGCCGGCCGCCCAGCCGGAGAAGTTCGCCGAGGAGCTCGCCAACCTCATCGGGTGTGACCCCGACGATGTCCTCAGGGTCTCCGCCAAGACCGGTGTCGGGGTCGACGCGCTGCTGAACAGGGTCGTCGCGGAGGTTCCGGCTCCCGTCGGGGTCGCGGACGCGCCCGCCCGCGCCATGATCTTCGACTCGGTGTACGACTCGTACCGGGGCGTCGTGACGTACGTACGAGTCATCGACGGGCAGCTCACCAAGCGTGAGCGGATCCGGATGATGTCCACCGGGGCGACTCATGAGCTGCTGGAGATCGGCGTCTCGTCCCCCGAGATGAAGTCGGCCGACGGGCTCGGGGTCGGTGAGGTGGGATACCTCATCACCGGTGTGAAGGACGTGCGCCAGTCCAAGGTCGGTGACACGATCACCACCCTGCACAAGGGGGCGACCGAGGCGCTCGGCGGTTACAAGGACCCGAAGCCGATGGTCTTCTCCGGGCTCTATCCGCTGGACGGGTCCGACTATCCCGAGCTGCGTGACGCTCTCGACAAGCTCCAGCTCAACGACGCCGCGCTCGTCTACGAGCCGGAGACGTCCGCCGCGCTCGGGTTCGGGTTCCGGGTCGGCTTCCTGGGGCTGCTCCACCTCGACGTCATCCGTGAGCGGCTGGAACGCGAGTTCGGGCTCGACCTCATCGCCACCGCGCCCAACGTGGTGTACCGGGTGGTGATGGAGGACACCTCCGAGCACATCGTCACCAACCCGAGCGAGTTCCCCGAGGGGAAGATCAGCGACGTCTACGAGCCCGTCGTACGGGCCACGATCCTCGCGCCGTCCGAGTTCATCGGGTCGATCATGGAGCTGTGCCAGACCCGGCGCGGTGTGCTGCTCGGGATGGACTACCTGTCCGAGGACCGGGTCGAGATCCGGTACACGCTGCCGCTCGCGGAGATCGTCTTCGACTTCTTCGACCAGCTGAAGTCGAAAACCCGCGGATACGCGTCGCTGGACTACGAGCCCACTGGCGAGCAGACCTCCAGCCTCGTCAAGGTCGACATCCTGCTGCACGGCGACAAGGTCGACGCGTTCTCCGCCGTCACGCACAAGGACGCGGCGTACGCGTACGGGGTGCGCCTCGTCGCCAAGCTGCGAGAGCTGATCCCGCGGCAGGCGTTCGAGGTGCCCATCCAGGCGGCCATCGGGTCGCGGGTCATCGCCCGCGAGACCATCCGCGCGATTCGCAAGGACGTTCTCGCCAAGTGCTACGGCGGTGACATCTCGCGTAAGCGGAAGCTGCTGGAGAAGCAGAAGGAGGGCAAGAAGCGGATGAAGATGGTGGGCTCTGTGGAGGTTCCGCAGGACGCCTTCATCGCCGTCTTGTCGAGCGACGACAACGCGGGGTCGGGCAAGGGCAAGAAGTAGACGACAGCGACCCGTGGGAATCGGGAGAATGGGGGCTCGCCGTGTAAGAACACGGCGGGCCTCCTTCGTATACGTACCGTCGGCCCTGTAGGAAGCGAACAGTCGCTCTCTGTAGGAAGTGACAGGCCGTCGCCCCTTACGCGCCGGGCGGTCGCCCCTTACTCTGATCTCTGCTCGGTAGTTACTCGCGAGTCACTCAGGTTCGCCTCGTGATGTGCAGGTCGGTCCCACCCTGCTGACCTGCTTCTCTGCTGGGGGTCCGGGGGTCGTCCCCCGGAAGACGCAGTAACAACAGCCGCAAATGAGCCAGCCGCCGCACTGCCGCGGGCCCCGGAGGATGTCGTGAGCGACACACAGACCTTGATCGAGAACCGCCCGCCGTCCGTCGCCGGTCTTTTCCTGGATCGCGTGGCCGCCACGCCGGACGCGGAGGCCTACCGCTACCCGGTGCCCCCGGCCGCCGGAGAGGGCCCCGACGATTGGAAGTCGCTGACCTGGGCGCAGGCCGCCGAACGGGTCTACGCCATCGCCGCCGGCCTCATCGAACTGGGCGTACAGCCGGAGCAGCGCGTCGCGCTCGCCTCCGCCACCCGCGTCGAGTGGATCCTCGGTGACCTGGGCATCATGTGCGCCGGCGCCGCCACGACCACGGTGTATCCGCAGACCAACGCCGACGAGTCGGCCTTCATCCTCGCCGACTCCGCCAGCAAGGTGCTGATCGCCGAGGACGCGACCCAGCTCGCCAAGGCGCAGGAGAAGCGCGCCGACCTCCCCGAACTCACCCATGTCGTGGTCATCGACCCGGCCGGCGTCGAGAGCGGCGAGGGGGTGCTCACCCTCGCCGAGCTGGAGCAGCGGGGTGCCGCGTACCTGGAGGAGCACCCGAACCTGATCAAGGAGCGGGTCGGGGCCATCACGAAGGACCAGCTCGCGACCCTCATCTACACGTCCGGTACAACGGGCCGCCCCAAGGGGGTCCGGCTGCCGCACGACAACTGGGCGTACATGGCGAAAGCGACCGCCGCGACGGGGCTGATCAGCGCCGACGACGTGCAGTACCTGTGGCTGCCGCTCGCCCACGTCTTCGGCAAGGTGCTCACCTCCGGCCAGATCGAGGTCGGGCACGTCACCGCCGTCGACGGCCGGGTCGACAAGATCATCGAGAATCTGCCGGTCGTCGAGCCGACGTACATGGCCGCCGTGCCGCGCATCTTCGAGAAGGTCTACAACGGGGTCGCGGCCAAGGCGCGGGCCGGTGGCGGCGCCAAGTACAAGATCTTCCAGTGGGCCTCCGAGGTCGCCCGCGAGTACGCCAAGGTCAGCCAGGACAACTTCCGGCGCACCGGCACCGCCTCCGTGCCCTTCGGTCTCGGCGCGAAGCACAAGGTCGCCGACGCGCTCGTCTTCTCGAAGATCCGCGAGGCCTTCGGCGGCAACCTGCGCGCGTGTGTGTCCGGATCGGCCGCCCTCGCCCCCGACATCGGCTTCTTCTTCTCCGGCGCCGGCATCCACATCCTGGAGGGCTACGGCCTCACGGAGTCCTCCGCCGCCTCCTTCGTCAACCCGGGCGAGGCCTACCGCACCGGCACGGTCGGCAAGCCGCTGCCCGGCACGGAGGTGCGCATCGCGGACGACGGCGAGATCCTGCTGCGCGGGCCCGGGATCATGGAGGGGTACCACGGGCTGCCCGATAAGACCGCCGAGGTGCTGGAGTCCGACGGCTGGTTCCACACCGGTGACATCGGTGAGCTGTCGCCCGACGGGTATCTGCGCATCACCGACCGCAAGAAGGACCTCATCAAGACGTCCGGCGGCAAGTACATCGCGCCGGCCGAGGTCGAGGGACAGTTCAAGGCGGTCTGCCCGTTCGTCTCCAACATCCTGGTCCACGGCGCCGACCGGAACTTCTGCACGGCCCTCATCGCGCTCGACGAACCGTCGATCCTGGGCTGGGCGAAGGACAACGGGCTCGACGGGAAGTCGTACGCGGAGGTGGTGGCCGCGCCGGGGACGGTGGCTCTCATCGAGGGGTACGTCAAGGAGCTCAACGGTGGGCTTCAGCGCTGGCAGACCATCAAGAAGTTCCGGTTGCTGCCGAGGGATCTCGACGTCGAGCACGGGGAGATCACGCCGAGTCTGAAGTTGAAGCGGCCGGTGGTCGAGCGGGAGTACAAGCATCTGATCGACGAGATGTATGCGGGGTCTCGGGAGGCGTAAGGGGGGGGTGCGGGGACTCGTGACGGCCGCGGGTGTGTTGTGGCCTGTCGCGCAGTTCCTCGCGCCCCTACGGTCAAAACTCGCGGCCTTTGTTGACCAGTTGGCGGAGTTCTCGGATCCGGCTCAGCAGTGCCTCGGTGCTCGGCGGGTTCTTGCCTGACAACTGGGTCTCCAACTCTGCCAGTTGGGTGCAGATCCGGTGGTCGTTGGCGTGTTCGCGGGTCAGTACGCGTTCCAGTTGCCGGTTCTTTCTGTGCAGGTCCAGGAAGACCGTGACCTTGGCCCGGAGTACCCAGGGGTCGAACGGCTTGGTCAGGTAGTCGGCGGCGCCGGTGGCGTAGCCGCGGAAGGCGTAGCCCGCGTCGGCGTCGTTGCCCGTCAGGAAGATGATCGGGACGTCCTTGGTCTGGTCGAGCCGTTTGATGTGGGCGGCGGTCTCGAAGCCGTCCATGCCGGGCATCCTGATGTCCAGGAGGACCACCGCGAAGCGCCGCCGCAGCAGCGCCTTCATCGCCTCCTCGCCCGAACGCGCCCGCACCAAAGGCTCGTTGAGGGACCCCAGGACGGCCTCCAGCGCGATCAGGTTGTCCTCCCTGTCGTCGACCAGGAGGATGCTCGCCCGCTCGTCGGTCCTTTCCTCAGTGTTCATGGAGACCGTGCCTCACTCGGTCGTCGGCGGGATCGCGGGCTCCCCGGGGGTGCGCGGTCCCGGCATAGTGGGCTCGCTCGTCGTGCCGGCCGTCTCGTCGAGGGCTTCGTCGTTGGGACGCTCGGGGTCCAGCAGCGCGCAGACCACCGTCAGCAGCTGGTCGACGTCGACGGGCTTGGGCACGTAGTCGTTGGCGCCCCGGGCGATCGACTTCTCCCGGTCGCCGGGCATCGCCTTCGCGGTGAGGGCGACGATGGGCAGGTCCGCCCAGCGCGGGGTGCGGCGGACGGCGGAGATCGTCTCGTAGCCGTCCATCTCCGGCATCATGATGTCCATCAGTACGAGTTCGACGTCCGGGTTGCGTTCCAGAGTCTCGATGCCTTCGCGGCCGTTCTCCGCGTACAGGACAGGCATCCCGACCCGCCCCAGCACATGGGTGAGCGCGAAGACGTTGCGGATGTCGTCGTCGACGATCAACACCCGCCGTCCGGGCAGCACCTGCCCGGCCCGGCCAACCGTCCAGGCCTCCAGCTTGGTCTGCGCGGGCCAGGAGTCCTCCATGTCGTGGGCCGCGTAGGGCTCGGTGGACACCCGCTCGGGCAGCGGGAGTTGACGGTCGTCGGACGCCGTGCCCGAGGTCGGACCCGTCGCCGGGTGGCCGGGGCTGACGACGGGGACGTACAGGGTGAACGTCGAGCCCCTGCCGGGCACGCTCTCGGCGATGATCCTGCCGCCCAGCAGGCCGGCGATCTCCCGGCTGATGGACAGACCGAGGCCCGTGCCGCCGTACTTGCGGTTCGTCGTGCCGTCCGCCTGCTGGAACGCCTCGAAGATCACCGGGAGTTTCTTGGCGGCGATGCCGATACCCGTGTCGGAGACGGCGAAGGCGATCACGTCGTCACTGTTCTCCCGGGTGTAGAGGTGATCGGGGTCGCTGATCCGGTTGACCCGCAGCTCGACCCGGCCGGACGCGGTGAACTTGATCGCGTTGGAGAGGAGGTTGCGCAGAATCTGTTGCAGGCGCTGCTCGTCCGAGTACATCTCGCGCGGTACGGCCTCCCCGACCGCCACCTCGAACGCGAGCCCCCGGTCGAGGGTGAGCGGGCGGAAGGTCGCGTGGACGTAGTCCAGGAGCTTGATCAGCGGCAGCCTCTTCGGGCGTACGTCCATCCGGCCGGCCTCGATCTTCGACAGGTCGAGGATGTCGTTGATGAGCTGGAGGAGGTCCGAGCCCGAGCGGTGGATCGTCGACGCGAACTGGACCTCCTGGTCGGAGAGATGGCCGTCCGGGTTGTCCGAGAGGAGGCGGGCCAGGATGAGGAGGGAGTTGAGAGGGGTGCGAAGTTCGTGGGACATGTTCGCCAGGAACTCCGACTTGTACTGGGAGCTGGTCGCCAACAGGGCTGCCTTCTCCTCCAGTTCCGCGTTCGAGCGCTGCAACTCCGCCTGCTGCTTCTGGAGTTCGTCCGAGCGCTCCTGGAGCTGCATGGCGAGGCGCTGTGACTCGCCGAGCAGGGACTCCGTACGGGAGTTGGCGATGATCGTGTTGATCGCGACGCCGATCGTGTTCACGAACTGGTCGAAGAACGCCAGGTGGACGTCGGAGAAGCGGGAGAACGAGGCGAGTTCGATCACGCCGAGCAGCTTGTCCTCGAAGAGGATCGGGATGATGACGACGCTGGCCGGGGCGGCTTCCCCCAGACCGCTGTTGATCTTGATGTAGTCCGGCGGGGCCTCCTCCACCAGGATCCGCTTCTTCTCGCGCGCCGCCTGCCGCACCAGTCCGTGCACCGGCATCCCGCCCGTGTCGACCGTCGCCCCCTGCGCCGACCCGTACCCCGCGATGAACGCCAGCCCCTTCGCGGGCACCGGCGCGCGCAGGCTCGCGCTGTCCTCGTCCGGGTCGGCCAGGAAGAACGCCCCGTACTGCGCGTTCACCAGGGGGGTCAGCTCCCGCAGGATCAGGTCGGCGACCTCCATCAGGTCCCGGTGGCCCTGCATCAGGGCGGCCAGGCGGGCCAGATTCGACTCCAGCCAGTCCTTCGCGCGGGTCGTCTCGCGGAGGTTGGCCACCATCAGGTTGATGTTGTCCTTCAGCTCGGCGACCTCGCCGCGCGTCTCCACCGAGATGGAACGGGACATGTCTCCCTGGGCCACCGCCGAGGCGACCTCGGCGATCGCGCGGACCTGGGTGGTCAGGTTCAGGGCGAGTTCGTTCACGTTGGTCGTGAGGCGCTTCCAGGTGCCGTACACGCCCTCGACCCTTGCCTGGCCGCCGAGTTGACCGTCGATGCCCACCTCACGGGCCACTCGGGTCACCTCGGAGGAGAACGAGGACAGCGTGTCCACCATCGTGTTGATGGTGGTCTTCAGCTCCAGGATCTCGCCCCGCGCGTCCACGTCGATCTTCTTCGAGAGGTCGCCCTGCGCCACCGCCGTAGCCACCTGGGCGATGTTGCGGACCTGCGAAGTCAGGTTGTCCGCCATGTAGTTGACGTTGTCGGTCAGGTCACGCCAGACCCCCGAGACGCCCAACACCTGGGCACGTCCGCCGAGTCGGCCGTCGGTGCCGACCTCGCGGGCCACCCGGGTCACCTCGTCGGCGAAGGCGCGCAGCTGCTCCACCATCGTGTTGACGGTGTCCTTCAGTTCGAGGATCTCGCCTCGCGCGTCGACCGTGATCTTCTTCGACAGGTTGCCGTTCGCGACCGCCGTCGTGACCTGGGCGATGTTCCGGACCTGCGAAGTCAGGTTCAGGGCCATGAAGTTGACGTTGTCGGTGAGGTCCTTCCAGACGCCTGACACGCCTCTCACCTGGGCCTGCCCGCCGAGGTTTCCTTCGGTGCCGACCTCGCGGGCGACGCGGGTGACCTCGTCGGCGAAGGCGGAGAGCTGGTCGACCATCGTGTTGATCGTCGACTTCAGTTCGAGGATCTCGCCCTTCGCCTCCACCGTGATCTTCTTGCCGAGGTCGCCCTGCGCCACGGCGGTGGAGACGAGGGCGATGTTGCGGACCTGCGAAGTCAGGTTGTCCGCCATGAAGTTGACGTTGTCGGTGAGGTCCTTCCAGACGCCTGACACGCCTCTCACCTGTGCCCGGCCGCCGAGGTTTCCTTCGGTGCCGACCTCGCGGGCGACGCGGGTGACCTCGTCGGCGAAGGCGGAGAGCTGGTCCACCATCGTGTTGATCGTCGACTTGAGCTCCAGGATCTCGCCCTGCGCGTCGACCGTGATCTTCTGGCTCAGGTCGCCGTTCGCCACCGCCGTCGTGACCTGGGCGATGTTCCGGACCTGTGAAGTCAGGTTCGACGCCATGAAGTTGACGTTGTCGGTGAGGTCCTTCCAGACGCCCGACACACCCCGCACCTGCGCCCGGCCGCCCAACTGGCCCTCCGTGCCGACCTCACGGGCGACCCGGGTGACCTCGTCGGCGAAGGCCGAGAGCTGGTCGACCATCGTGTTGACGGTCAGCTTCAGTTCGAGGAGCTCGCCGGTCGCCTCGACCGTGACCGTGCGGGTCAGATCGCCCCGGGCCACCGACGTGGTCACCAGGGCGATGTCACGGACCTGGGCGGTCAGCCGGGACGCCATCGTGTTGACCGCCTCGGTCACATCCCGCCAACTGCCCGACAGCCCCTGCACCTTGGCGCGTCCACCGAGCCGCCCCTCCGTACCGACCTCGCGCGCGACCCGGGTCACCTCGCCGGTGAACAACGACAACTGGTCGACCATCTTGTTCACGGTCCGGCCGAGCCGGCGCAGATCACCGCGCAACTCCCGGTTCCCGTCGTGCAGATCGACCCGCTGGGTCAGATCACCGCCGGCCACCGCGTCCAGGACGCGTGCCGCGTTCGCCGCCGGGGCGACCAGGGCGTCGAGGAGCCCGTTCACATCGTTGACGCGGGAGGTCCAGTGGCCCTGGCCGGGGCTCGCGGAGAGGCGTTCGTCGAGCCGGCCGTGCCGGACCAGGTCCCGCCGTACGCGCTGCACCTCGGAGTTGAAGTGCATATTGCGGTCCATGATCTGGTTGAACGCGGAACTCAGTTCGGCCACCGGGCCATGACCGGTTTCCGGCACCTTCGCGAAGTCACCGTCCCGGGCCGCTGTCATCGCGGCGAGCAGCGGACGCAGATCGGATGCCCGAATCTGTCCGTCTTCGAGCACTTGCGTAGCACTGTTCTCACTCATGGCGGCCCACTTCGGTAACTCGGCGCTTATGGGCGTGGTCAGTCTGTCACTCTGTCCGCGTCCACTGAGGTGTATTCGTACGATCTGCTCGGGGAGCTGCTGATGGGGGCCATTCCGACGCAACGGGAGACCGCGCCCCGTGCGCCGTCCCGTGCGCCCGGCGCGCCCGCGCGCCGGGGTGCGGACCAGCGCGCGGTGGCCCACGCCACGCTCGGCGGCGGCCCTCTCGCGCCCGGTGCCGCACGTGGCCTCGTCCGCGCCGCCCTGGCCGAATGGGCCCAACTCGGCCTGCCCGGCGCCGCGTCACTGCCCGACCGGCTCATCGACGACGCCATGGTGGTCGTCAGCGAACTCGTCACCAACGCCGTCGTCCACGCGGGGACGGACGTGGAGCTGCAGTGCCGTCTGGAGACGCCGGGGGAGTGGGGCGAGCCGGGTGAGCCGGACGAGTCGGAGGGGGCCGGGCGGCAGGAAGAAGGCGAGAAGAGAGGGAACGGGGAGGGGGCGGCCGGCGTCGCGCTCGTCGTCGAGGTGTCCGATCACCATCCCTCCCGCGCACCCCGGGACGGCGGTGCCGAACTCCCGTACGACATACCGGAGTACGGGCGTGGCCTGCGCCTCGTCTCCGTGCTCTCCGAGGCCTGGGGGGTCACCTACCGCACCGGCATCAAGACCGTCTGGGCGCGGCTCCCCGCCGACGGCATGCCGGTCGACGACGACCTCGACCCCTACGCCGGCACCCGGACACTCGGGCAGGGGTTACGGGTCGCCGAGATCCTCGCCCCCGAGCCGCAGCGCGACCCGCACGACCAGGAGTGGCTCAACCACGGCGCCCTCTCCTTCCTCGCCGAGGCCTCCGACCTGCTCGCCGGACAGCTCGACGAGGACCTCGTCGCCTCACTCACCGGACAGCTCCTCGTACCGCGCCTCGCCGACTGGTGCGCGGTGTGGCTGGAGGACGAGTCCATGGGGCGCGGGAGCTGGGGTGACGGCGGCGGTGGAGGAGGAGGTGGTGGTGGCGGGGACGGGGACGGTGGGTACACCGGGCCCGGGCCGCGGCTCGCGCGGGTCTGGCACGGCAGCGAGGACTGTATCGAGGAGCTGCGCCGCGCCCTGGAGAAGGACCCGCCGCGCCCGCCGGACACCACCAGAACCGGTCCGGTCACC
>NZ_AEJB01000320.1 GCF_000331005.1 Streptomyces turgidiscabies Car8 | reverse complement strand
TGCCCGGCCGCCGGGTCAGAGCCGGGTCAGAGCCGGGTCAGAGCTGGGTGGACTGGCGCTCCGTCAGGCCGTACGACTTCGCGATCGTGTTCCACAGCTCGGCCGCCTTGGACTTCTGGGCGGTGGCGATGCCGCTCTGCTGGTTGCCCCGCTGCGTCTGGCCGGTCGAACGGGCCTGGCCCTTCTTGCAGCCGTTCTTGCCCGCCACCTGGTCGGCCCAGGCCGCGTAGTGGTTGTCGGCCGACTGGGACGCGTGCCACGCCTTGGTGAGGGCGTCGGTCAGCTGGGCGTGCTCGGGGAGCTTGTCGACGGACAGTGAGGCGAGCCGGGTGACCAGCTCCCCACGCTGCTGGGCGGCGCCGCGCAGGTCCGAGGCCGCCTGGCCGAGGTTGTTGCAGGACTTGACGTTCGCCACGGCCTCGATCACCGTGTCGCGGCTGTTGTTGCTGTCGGCGAGAAGCTTGTCGAGTTCGACGGCCTGCGCCTTGGCGGGGTCTGCGGCCGGAGCCTCGGACTCCTCCGGCGCGGCCGAGGTCGCCGCGACCGTCTTGTTGTCCGCGTCGTTGTCGCTGTCCCCGCCCCCGCTGCTCAGCAGCGCGCCGGCGCCTATCCCGAGCACGGCGAGCCCGACACCGACGGCCGCGATGACGGGCACCTTCGAACGCCGGCCGCCACCGCCCCGGCCGCCGTGCCGGTCGTCCATGTCGTGGGGCGCGTGCCCCCCGGCCGCCTGGAAGCCGTACGGGGGCTGCTGGGCGGCGTACGGAGCCTGCTGGCCGTAGGGCCCGGGGGCGGGCTGCTGGTGCTGCTGGGGCTGGATGCGGGGCATCTGCTGGGTGGCGCCGGCCGGTGACTCGGCGCCGGGTGCGGCGGGGCCGCCGCGGAAGAGGTTGTCGAAGTCGGACGGCGGCTGACGCTCGTCGGGACCGCCCGGGTGTCCGCCGTACGGGCCCGCGGGCACCGGCGGGATGTACTGGGTGGCGTCGGCGTCGGACCCGCCGGGGGCCGCCTGCGGTACGCGGCCCAGGTACGCGGTCGCCTCGGCGGCCGACTCCGGCGGCATCGCGCCGGGGCCCACGGGCGGGAGGAACTGCGTCGCCGCCTCGTTGACGTGCGGGGCCGGGTGGGAGGGCGCGGGGGTGTGGGCCGTCACCGGCGGGAGGTACTGGGTGGCCGGTTCGGCGACCGGCCCCGGGTTACCGGGGACGGGCGGGATGTACTGCGTCGCGCCGTCGTCGAGGGGCGGCAGCGGAGCACCGGGCGCGGCGGCGTACGGGAGGGCCGCACCGCCCTCGGGGGGCAGCGGGGCGCCACCGTACTGCCCGTACGGCTGCCCGTACGGCTGATGGGGCTGCCCGTGAGTCGGCTGGGCGGCCTGCTGCTGGTACGGCGGCATGGGCGCGCCCCCGGCGGCGGGCGGGAACGGCGCGGACTCGGCGCCATGGGGGGCCTGCGGTACGGAGTGCTGGGCGCCCGGGGCCGACTGGGCGCCGTAGCCGGGCTGCTGGGCCCAACCGCCGGACATGCGCGGGTCGTTGTCCCACGTGGGGGCCGACGGCGCCTGCTGCTCGGGCTGTTGCTGCGGCTGGGGCTGTTGCTGCTGTTGCTGAGGCTGGAACTGGCCCTGGTCGCCCCACTGTTGGTTCTGCTGCTGGTACTGGTACTGCTCCTGGTGCTGCTGGGCGTCCGGTGCCGCCGGCCAGTCATCGGCCGCCGGAGGTTGCGCCTGGCCCTGGGGCCGGCTCTGCCCCTGCGCGTGGGCCTGGTTCAAGTCCGGGCCCCACGGCTGTCCCCAGGCCTGACCGGCGGCCGGGTTCGGGTTCGGGGGCGGGGGCAGCGCCGGGGTGGGAGCGGGCCTGCCGACGCTTCCCCCCGTCATACCCGGCAGCAGCGGTTCGCCGCCGTCGGAGGGCAGCACGATGCCTTCGCGCGCCACGCGCGGCGAGGGCTCCTCGCCCTGTCCACTCTGCGTCACCGGGACTCCTACTAATGGGGGACCTTCGGAATCGTCGGTTAACGCTACCGGGTTCCCGGAATCCGATTCCACGCAGCACAGGACCGGACCGGTCCCCCACCAGCCGCTCAGCGTCCCGCTGTGTCTCCTGTCACGCCGCCGCCCGCAGATCCAGCCGGGCCCCGAACTCCCGGACCACCGGTTCCTCGCGGTACGGCTCCAGGCGCATGTGGAGGTCCTCCAGGTACTCGGCGCCCCGGTTGGAGCGCAGGGTGCCGAGGAGTTCCACCGCGCGCAGGCCCGTGTGGCAGGCTTCCTCGACCTCGCGCTGCTGGACCTGTGCCGTGGCCAGCAGCACCAGCCCGATGGCCCGGCGCCGTGCCCGCGTCTCGGGGTGGCCGTGCAGTGACTCCTGCGCGCAGCGGGCCGCGGCCTCGGCCTGGCCGAGGTCCCGGTGGCAGTGCGCCAGCTCGTCGGCCAGGTAGGCCCCGTCGAAGTGGGCGATCCACGCCGGGTCGTCCCCGGACTCCGGATCGGCCGCGTCCAGCGCGTTGACCGCGCGCGCGGACGCCAGCTGGGCCGACCGCGCGTCTCCCATCAGGGCGTGCCCCCGGGCCTCGGCCGCGTGGAACATCGCCTCCGCGCGCGGGGTGACCCTGCCACGCGCCCCCTCCTGTGCCGCCCGCGCCAACTGGGCGATCTCCCGCGGGTTTCCGAGCTGCGCGGCGAGATGGCTCATGGAGGCGGCGAGTACGTATCCCCCGTATCCCCGGTCCCCGGCCGCCTGGGCGAGCCGGAGCGCCTGGATGTAGTAGCGCTGCGCGAGACCGGGCTGGCCGGTGTCGACGGCCATGTACCCGGCGAGTTCGGTCAGCCGTGCGACGGCGGCGAAGAGGTCGCGGCCGACGGCCTCCCGGTACGAGCCCGCCAGCAGCCCGGAGACGACGCTGTTGAGGTAGTGCACCACGACCGGCCGCACGTGCCCGCTGCCGAACTGGTGGTCCAGGTCGGTCAGGGCCTGCGTCATCGCGCGCACCGCCGCCACGTCCGACGGGCCCACGCGGGGGCCCGCCTGGCGCGCCACCTGGGAGTCGGGGGACGAGATCAGCCAGTCCCGGCTGGGCTCGACGAGCGCGGACGCGGCGACGGACGAACCGGAGAGGAAGTCCCGCCGGCCCACGTCGCTGCGCCACAGCTCACACACCTGCTCGATGGCGCCGAGGACGGTCGGGGAGAACTGGAGTCCGACGCCCGAGGCGAGGTTCTTGCCGTTGGCCATGCCGATCTCGTCGATCGTGACCGTACGGCCGAGTTTGCGGCCGAGGGCCTCGGCGATGATCGCGGGCGCCCGGCCCCGGGGCTGCTGTCCGCGCAGCCAACGGGCCACGGACGTCTTGTCGTACCGCAGATCGTGGCCGTGCTCCGCGCCGCACATGTTGACCCGGCGGGCCAGCCCGGCGTTCGAGCAGCCCGCTTCCTGGATGAGCGCCTGCAGCCGTTCGTTCGGCTGCCGCGCGACGAGAGGCCTTGCGGCCATGGCGTACCCCCTGAGGCTGCGGTGCCGTGCCCACGCACCGGGTTGACGTGCCTTCCGTGCCCGGAACCCCTTCCGTACGCGGCCCGGCGAGCGGACACGTACGGCGAAAAGATCCGGCCTCGAAGATCAATGCCCCGCAGACATGCCGACAATGCGAAGCATGTGAGGATTGCCGGGGTAAAGGCGGATGCCCAGCCCCTCCCCTGCCTACCCAGCCCCGTCCCGGATCCTCCTGCGCGCCCCCGCCCATGCATCCATGCGCCCCAGATGCGGAATCGATGCTCCTCCCCCGCGCATGTGACATGCGTAACTCATGAATCCCACTAGAGTTGTCCTCATCGTGGAAGAGACCATCGCGGGCCCTGATGCTGCCCAAATCCCTAAGCAACGCGGCGAATCCCTCTTGGAAACCGCCGTCCGTTACGCCGAAGAACGCCACTGGGACGTGTTCCCCGGTACGTGGCTGGAAGCAGTCGACGGGGTGCAGCGATGCTCCTGCGGCGACACAGCGTGCGCCCTGCCCGGCGCACACCCGTCGCGTCCCGACTGGATCACGCAGGCCACGGGCAGTGCGACCGTCGCGCGCCGGATGTGGACCGACCAGCCGACCGCCTCGATCCTGCTGCCGACCGGCCATACGTTCGATGCGATTGACGTGCCCGAGACTGCCGGGTTCCTCGCGCTGGCGCGCATGGAGCGGATGGAACTGACGCTCGGGCCCGTGATGTTGACGCCGGATCGGCGGATGCGGTTCTTCGTGTTGCCGGGGGCGTCGGTGAAGGTGCCTGATCTGGTGCGCAAGTTGGGGTGGTCGCCTGCCTCGCTGGATCTGGTCGCGCTGGGCGAGGGGTCGTACGTGGCCGCGCCGCCTACCCGGTACGCGTCTCGGGGGGCTGTGCAGTGGGCCTGCCGGCCTACGCCTGCGAATCGATGGTTGCCTGATGCGGAGGAGTTGATCTCGCCGCTCGCTTACGCGTGCGGGCGGGATCGGTAGCCTTCGCGGATCGCGGATCGGGGTGCGTGGTTTCGGTTGTTCGGCGGCTGCGGGCCGGTTGTGGCTGGTCGCGCAGTTCCCCGCGCCCCTAAAGGCCTGCGGTTGCCCGCGGCCCCAAAGGCCCGGTTGCCCGCGGCCCTGAAAGCCCGCGGTGGAGCTGCGGATCAGATACAGCGCTCGCCCCGAGACGCCGAAAACCATGGAGTCTGACCTAGGGTTTCTCGCATGGTTGATGGTGCTGCCGTGCGTGTGCAGGGGCTTTGGAAGCGGTTCGGGCAGCAGGTCGCTGTTGCCGGGATCGATCTGGAGTTGCCCGCCGGGAAGTTCGTCGGGCTCGTCGGGCCGAACGGGGCCGGGAAGACGACCACGCTCTCGATGGTGACCGGGCTGCTGCGGCCCGACCAGGGCACCGTGGAGGTCGTGGGGCACGACGTGTGGCGCGACCCCGTCGAGGTCAAGGCACGGATCGGGGTGCTGCCCGAAGGGCTTCGGCTCTTCGAGCGGCTGTCCGGACGTGAACTCCTCGCCTACTCGGGTCGGTTGCGCGGCCTGCCCGGCGTCGAGGTCGACAAGCGGGCCGCCCAGCTTCTCGATGTCCTCGACCTGGCCGGCGCGCAGCACAAGCTCGTCGTCGACTACTCGACCGGCATGCGCAAGAAGATCGGCCTCGCCGCCGCTCTCCTCCACAATCCCGAAATCCTGTTCCTCGACGAGCCGTTCGAGGGCGTGGACCCGGTGTCGGCGCAGATCATCCGGGGTGTGCTGGAGCGGTACACCGCCTCCGGCGCCACCGTCGTCTTCTCCTCCCATGTCATGGAGCTGGTCGAGTCGCTGTGCGACTGGGTCGCGGTGATGGCGGCGGGGCGTATCCGGGCGCACGGCCCGCTGGCCGACGTGCGGGGTGACGCGCCCTCGCTCCAGCACGCGTTCCTCGAACTCGTCGGGGCGGGCGAGCGCGACCACGGGTCCCACCTCGACTGGCTGGGCGGCGGCGCCCGATGACGGGGGAAGGGTCGGTCACCGCGGTCGTCGTACGCCTGAAGCTGTCGCTGCTGCGCAACGGGCTGCGGCAGTCCGCGGGGCGTCGGGCCGCGTACGTCACCTCGGTCGTCGTCGTGCTGCTGCTCGCCGCGCTCCAGTTCCTGGGGCTGATCGCGCTGCGCGGCAACGCGCACGCCGCGTCCGTCACCGTCATCCTGCTCGCGGTCATGGCCCTGGGCTGGGCCTTCATGCCGCTGTTCTTTCCCAGCGGGGACGAGACCCTCGACCCGACCCGGCTGGTGATGCTGCCGTTGCGCCCCCGGCCGCTGGTCCGGGCGCTGCTCGTGGCCTCGCTCGTCGGGATAGGGCCGCTGTTCACGCTGTGCCTGCTCGTCGGGTCGGTCATCGCCCTGGCGCACGGCGGGGCGGCGTTCGTCGTGTCGCTCGTCGCCGTTCCCCTCGCGCTGCTGGTGTGTGTGGCGCTCGCGCGGGCCGTCGCCGCCGCCAACGTCCGGTTGCTCAGCAGCCGCAAAGGGCGCGATCTCGCCGTACTCAGCGGGCTGGTCATCGCGATCGGGGCGCAGCTCGTCAACTTCGGTATCCAGCAGATCGGTTCGGCCGGGCTCGGGCAACTCGACCCGGCCGCGGAGGTGTTGGCCTGGGTGCCGCCCGCTTCCGCCCTCGGGGCGGTGGACTCGGCGAGCGAGGGTTCGTACGGCGTCGCCGTGGCCCAACTCGCGCTCAGCGCAGGGACGTTGGTGCTGCTGCTGCGGGTCTGGTCGCGGACCCTCACCCGGCTGATGACCTCGCCCGACGGGTCCACCCTGCAGGCCGCCGAGCCGTCCGGCAAGCGGGAGCGGACGTCCGGCGGGCCGGCGCGGTGGCTGCCGGACGGGCGTACCGGGACCGTCATGGAGCGGAGCCTGCGCTATGCGTGGCGAGACCCCAAGACCAAGGCCGCGTGGGTGACCTCGCTGGCGATCGGGCTCATCGTGCCGGTGTTCAACGCGATGCAGGGCACCGGTTCGGTGTACTTCGCCTGCTTCGCGGCCGGGATGCTCGGCATCCAGATGTACAACCAGTTCGGCCAGGACACCTCCGCCTTCTGGATGGTCGCGATGACGATCTCGTCCACCCGGGACGCGTACGTCGAACTGCGCGGCCGGGCACTGGCGTTGCTGCTGGTCAGCCTGCCGTACGCCACCCTCGTGGTCGTGCTCACCACCGCGCTGCTCGACGACTGGACCACACTGCCGGAGGCACTCGGGCTGTCCCTCGCGCTGCTGGGGGCGATGCTGGCGGCCGGGGCCTGGTCGTCGGCCCGGTACCCGTACTCCATCCCGCAGGAGGGCTACAAGAACGTGGTCCCCGGGCAGGCCGGGCTCGCCACGGCCGCCATCTTCGGCGGCATGGTCGGCGCCGCCCTGCTGTGCTCCCCCGTCATCGCCCTCACCATCTGGCTGAACGTCGACTCCGGCGGCGACCGCTGGACGTGGCTCCTGCTGCCGGTCGGCGTCGGATACGGCGCCCTGCTCATCCTGCTCGGACTGCGCCTCTCCGCCCCGCGCACGGCACAGCGGCTGCCGGAGATCCTGGCGGCGGTCAGCAAGGGCTGAGCCCGCACCGGCCGCGCGGCACACACTCCCCCACATCCCTGCACTCCCACCGAACTTGCCTACGGCATACGGGGTTTGAGCCACGAATCGCGGGGAGGGAAGGGGGGATGGAAGCTTTCAGGGGGGAGCGCCCGCATGGCCAGATGGTTCGGCAGATCCAGGTCCAGGAGCTATGACCCGGTCGGCGCCGCGGCGGAGTCCGAGCACCTCGAACCCCTCGGTGTCTCCGACGACCTGCGGCTGGCCTACGGCCGCACCGGCGACCCGAAGCTGCTGCGCGGCGCGCTCCAGGCCGCCGAACTGGCCGTTCAGGTCTACCCGGTCAACGACGTCCGGCACGCCGCCGCCCTCTCCGCGCTGTGCATGCTGCACCGGCTGAGCTGGCAGCGCGACCACTCCGCCCCCGACCTGATCAAGGCCGTCGACTACGGGCGCCAGGCCATCGACAAGTCCCAGCCAGGCGACCCGGTACTCCCCCGGCACATGTCCTCCCTGGCCACCGCGCTCCAGGAGGTCTACGACAGCACCAAGGACCAGGAATCCATCGACGAGGCGATCGCCCTGTACCGCGGCTGCCTGGAGATCATGCCGGTCGGCGTCGGCGCACAGGGCGAGGAGCGTGTCGCGCAGGAGTCCAACCTCGCCAACTCCCTGCTCCGCAAGGGCCGCACCCTCAAGGACGACACCGTCCTGAACGAGGCGGCCAGACACGCCCGCGCCGCACTGCGCGACACCCCGGACGACCATCCACAGCACCCGGTGCGCCTCGTCAACCTCGGAGGCGCGCTCCTCGGGCTCGTCCAGACCGGCCACCACGAACACATGGAAGCGGCGGAGGACATGTACACGCGCGGACTGCTGGCGCTCCCGGAGCAGCACCCGGCACGCCCCGGCGTGGAGCAGACGCTCGCCATCATCAAGGGGCTGCGCAGACAGTTCGGGGTCTGACCGCGATGCCGGACGGTGCGCTGGTCGAACTGACCCTGCACGTCGAGGACTTCGCCGGGCCCGACCGCTGGCGGTGGGTGCTTGTTGCGCCCGACGGCAACGTCCTCGCGCGGCACGATGTCCGACTGGACCCGTCCGGCCCCCAGTACGAGGCCTTCGTCGACCTGCCCGGGTATCTGCGCCGGCACGCGGCCCCGGACGTACGGGCCGCGCGGGAACGGGAGATCGTCCGGGACGTGGGCACGTGGATCGGCGCGGAGGTTCTCGGGCCCGTCGCGCCCGCGCTGCTCGCGGCGGCCCCGGCGGTGGTGCGGGTCGTCGTGCCGAGGGACGTACCGGCCGCGCGGCGCCTGATGTTCGTACCCCTGGAACTGGCCCACGCCCAGGGGCGGCCACTGGCCGTCCAGGACGTGACCCTGGTGACGCAGTGGGGTACGGAGGGCCGGGCCGGGGAGCGCGCCAGGGACCGGCCGGACCGGTCTGGCCGACCCGTACGGGTGCTGGCGCTGTTCAGTCTGCCCGAGGGCAGCCGGGCGCTGAACCTGCGGCGCGAACGGCTCGCGCTGACCAGGGTGTTCACGGACGCGGCACGCGCCGGGCGCGCGGTGGAGGTCCACACGCTGCAGTACGGGGTCACGCGCGAGCGGCTGCGTGCCGTACTGGCGCGGCCGGCCGGCTGGGACCTCGTCCACGTCTCCGGGCACGGCGCCCCCGGCGAACTCCTCCTGGAGACCGACGCCGGGCGCCCCGACCGTATCCGCGCGCCCGAACTCGTCGACCTTCTCGGCGCCGCCCGTGGCGTCTCCCTCGTCACCCTGTCGGCGTGCTGGTCGGCGGCGGCCGGGGATCCGGTGGGTGACGAGGTTTCCGGCGGCCCGGAGGAGCCCGTGGCCCGGGCAGTGGTCGGGGCCGTCGCCGGGGACCTCGTCGAGCGGCTCGGGTGTGCGGTGCTGGCCATGCGGTACCCCGTGGAGGACGGGTTCGCGATCGCCCTCGCCGAGGGTCTCTACCGTCAACTGGTCGTCGAGGGAGAGGTGTTGCCCCGGGCGCTGGCGGGGGTGCTCGCTGAGTTGTCGGCGGCGGACGCCGGGGCGGAGGGGATGCCTGGTTCCGCGTTGCGTGCGGCGACTCCGGCGCTCTTCGGGGCGCGGGCGGTGGAGCTCATCCTGGAGGCACCGGCGGGTGGGCCGTCAGGCGAGGCGCTGGATGAGCCGCTGGGCGGCGCAGACATCCCCGGCCAGGAGAAGGCCGCCCAACTCCCAGCCCCACCCGACCACTTCGTCGGCCGTGTCGCCCTCCTCGCGCGCGCCGGTGCCGCCCTGGCCCCTCGCAGCGGACTCTGCGGGGTGCTGCTGCAAGGCATGCCGGGGGCCGGAAAGACCGCCTGCGCACAGGAGTTGGCCGCCACGCATGCCCACGCCTTCGAGCGGGTCGTCTGGTTCACCGCACCCCAGGAACAGGAACGGGACAACGACCACCGCCCGGAGGAAGCCCTCGCCTCCTTCGCCCTGACCCTGGAACGGGCGGTGCCCGGGCTGCACTGCCTGCGTCTGCTGGACACGGGCGGGCCCGACCGGTCGGCGGAGGACTTCGCCGGCGCCGTCGCTTCGTGGCTTGAGCGGGAGCGGGTGCTGCTGGTCCTCGACGGCATCGACGCGCTGCTGACTCCCGACAGGGCCTGGCGGGACCGGCGTTGGGGCGCTCTCGTCGATGCGCTGTCCGGGCACACCGGGGCGGGGCGGCTGATCCTGTGCGGGCGGGTACGGCCGGCCGGGCTGAGGACGCGCGTACGGACCGAGCCGGTCGACCTGCTGACCCCGGACGAGGCCCTGCTGCTGGCCCGCGAACTCCCCCATCTGGCCCGCCTGATCGCCGGACAGCTCCCCGGCACGACCCCAGCGGCCGCACGGCGACTCGCCACCGGGCTTCTCGAACTCGCCCAGGGGCACCCGGGATTGCTGGAACTGGCCGAGACCCAGGCCGCCGACCCGGAGCGCCTGACCCGACTGCTGGCATCCGGGATCCGAGCGTCAGCAGCGGGAGCGGACGCCGACGAGAACGAGGACGACGACGAGCATCTACGCGTACTCCGCGCCTGGTCCGAGGGCATCGCCACCGAACTCGCCCCGGCCGAGCGCGACTTGTTCCATGTCCTGTGCTGCCTGGACGAGGCCGACCGCAACCGCACGGTTCTGGACCACAACTGGCCCGACCTGTCAGCCCGACTCGGGCACTCCGACACACCGGTCGGCACAGCGCTCCGGACACTGGTCGCCCAAGGGCTCCTCACCCCGCGTCAGGGACAGTCGTACGAGATCCAGGCCACCGTCGCCGCCGAGGGGCGGGCGCGGGCCGGTGCGCGGGTACGGGAACCGGTCGACACGCGGCTGTCGGGGTACTGGCTGCGGGTGTTCGAGATGGCGTGGACCCGCGAGGGCACCGACGCCGAGGGGGCCCAGCTGGCCGGCCCGCTGCTGACGCACGCCGCGCTGTCCGCCGCTCCTTATCTGATCCGGCTGCGACAGGAGTCGGGCGCCGCGACGCTGCTGGAAGCCGTACTGCGCCGGGACACCTCGGCTCCGACCAGAGCCCGCGTACTGCCCCTGCTGCGCCGGATCGCGGTGCGCGCCGCGTCCGCGCCCGGCAGCGGAGTCGTACCGCCGACGGAGGCGCTGGCGCGGGTGCTCGGCGAGACCGACCCGGCGCTCGCCGAACGGCGGGAACGCGCCGCCCTCGCCTCAGCGCTCGAACGGGGCGACCACTCGGCCGCAGCCACCGCGACCAGCGCCCTGGCCGACCTCTGCGTACGCACCGGACGTCTCACGGAGGCGCTCGCCCTCGCCGAACAGGGCCTCGACCACACGCGCCTGGCCGGGTCGGGCACCTGGACGACGCTCCTGTACGAGGTCCAGCGGCTGCACGTCCTGTCGCAGACCGACCGGGCCGCCGAGACCCTCGCCGAGGCCGACGCCCTGCACCGGCGAACGCGTGACGTGCCCCGGGAACGCGGGCCCCGGGAGGGAGTCGACTGGTGGGAGGTCTGGGAGGAGCTGTGCGACACCGGGCAGCGCGCCGCGATC
This sequence comes from Streptomyces turgidiscabies Car8, assembly GCF_000331005.1. Lineage (GTDB taxonomy): Bacteria > Actinomycetota > Actinomycetes > Streptomycetales > Streptomycetaceae > Streptomyces > Streptomyces turgidiscabies. Next base: position 44,696 of record NZ_AEJB01000320.1, on the reverse strand, counting down.
GAGGCGGGCGAGTGGCGCCGGGCGCTGGAGTACGCCGACGACCTGGCCGCCTCCAAGCGGGCCCGCGGCGCCCCGGTCACCGACTTCGCGCGGGCCCGGCTGCCCGCGTACATGCCGTTGCTGCGTCTGGACCGGACGCGGGACGCGCTGCGGCTGCTGGAGGAGTGCCGGGAGGTCTTCGAGGACGCGGGGGACTTCCCGTATCTGGGTGAGGTGTTCGGGGCGCTCGCCAATGTGGCGCACGTCCGGGGGCACGGCGAGGTGGCGATCGCCCGGGAACGGGACAGCCTGCGGTACGCGTACCGGGCGGGGTTGCCGGCGCTCGTCGCGGTCGGGCACGCCAACCTGGGCACCTATCTGCACGTCTACGCGCGGGACGCGGCGGGCGCGGTCGCCCACCATCTCGCGGGGGCGCTGCTCGGCACGCTCACCGGCGGCGGCCGGACGACGAACGCCGCGCTGTCCCTCGCGGGCGACCTCCGGGAGTTCGGGGCGGACGCCCGGAATCAACTACCGGTCGACATAGAGGAGTTGTGCGCGCGGGTGGCCGAGGTGCCCGGGGTGACCCTGGACCGACTGCTGGCCGGCCTGGACCCCGGGCTCACCCGCGCCCGGGAGACCCTCGCCGCGTTGGCCCGGAACGCGCGGGAGGGCACGGAGGAGGCGGAGGGGGAAGGGAAGAGGGAGGGGGAGGGGAAGGGGAAGGGACAGGAGACGGGAACGGGGACGGGAACGGGGACGGGGACGGGGACGGGGACGGGGACGGGGACGGGGACGGGGGCGGGGACGGAGGCGCGCCGGCTCGTCGCTGTGCAGGCGGCGGCGTGGGGCATGACCTGGGAGCCGGCACTCGCGGCGCTGGTGGCCGCCGAGCGGCGCAACACGGCGGCGAAGGTGAAGCTCCGCCAGCACCTCGCCCAACTCGACGCACTGGACCCGCTGTTCGGCCCCCTGGCCGACGTACTGGCGCGGATACAGGACGGTGAGCGCGGGCCCGGTGTGCTCGCCGGGCTGGGATTCCTCGACGCCGCCGTGGCGGGGCGCGCGCTCGACGCGCTGGCCGGCCGGGTGACCGTACCCGTCGAGATGTGGACCGCGATGCATCTTGGTATCGCCCTCGGCAGCTTCGTCGCCACCGCTCTCGGCGAGGGCGGGACCGACGAGGGCGGGACCGACGAGGCGAGCCGGGAGATCCTGGACGGGTTCGCCTCGGACCCGCTCCTCGCGTCGACGGCCTCCGTCCTGGCACGGATCCTCGGCGGCGAACGCGACCCCGCGCTCGCCGCCGAGCTGCCTCAACCGACCCAGCGGGCGGCCGTCGCCGCGGTGCTGCACTACCTCAACGCGGTGGAAACGGAGACTCGTTGACCGATGCGTGGCGGCCGTCACCTGGGATACTGCGCGCATGGCGGACGCCCCGAAGATCAACGACGTACGGCTCGGCGACGACGGTGTGCTGGAGTTCTACGACGGCACGGCGTGGGTCCTGTACCCGGACGTGCCCGACGACGACGGCCCGCCCCAGGCGCTGACCAAGGACTCCCCCACCGTCAAGGACTGGCCGCAGTGACCACCGAGCCGCCACCGGCCTCGCCGGGAACGGACGTCGGCACGCCCTTCGACGCCCTGCCCTCCCCCCTCGACGCCGTGCCCGAACTGCGGGCCGCCGCACGGTGGATGATCGCCTCCTTCGGTGCCGTCGGGGCCGCGCTCGTCGGCGGTGGACCGCTGGTGGCCGTAGGGAAGGTGCACGGGCTGGGCGAGGCGCTGGTCGCGGGCGGCGCACTGGCTGTCGCGCTCGCCGGGGTCTGCCTCGCCGTCTGGCAGGTGAGCCGGGTGCTCGTGCCGCCGATCACCACCGCGGCCACCCTCGACACCCCGGCGGCACGCGGCCTGCGCGAGCTGATCGATGCCTCCCCGGCCGACTTCTTCGGCTCCGCCGCCACCGGCGTCGACGATCTGCTGCGCCACCGTGCCGTCGCCGTGAACATCCACCGCGCGCTCGCCGCCGAGACCGACCCGCACCGCCGCGCGCAACTGCGAGGGCACCTGGACCGGGCGAGGACCAACATCGCCCGCACCGACCCCTTCGTACGCTGGCTGCTCGCCATGGCGCACGTCTGGCAGATCCGGGCCGCCTTCCACCAGGCCCGCCGCTGGTGCCTCCTCGCGGTCGCCCTCGTCGCGACCGGCGCGGTCGCCTTCCTGACGGCCACGGGAGGAACCGGCAAGAACTGAGCCCGGGACAGGGGCGCGGGGCAGGGGCGCGGGGCTGTGCCGAATCTGCGGCTACCGCCCGTGGGCGCGCCCAGCCCCCACCGGCCCGCAGGCACAGAACCACACGTCCCGGCCCGACGAAGCGCTATCGGGCCAGTACACCTTCCAGAAACGGTTCGACGGCCACCCGCCAGGCCGACGGCTGGTCGTAGTGCACGAGGTGGCCTGCGTCGGCCACCTCCGCGTACTCGCCCCTCGGCAGGACGCGGACCATCTCCTGCGCCTCCGCCCGGCCCAGTTCGCCGTCCAGACCGCGCACGACGAGGGCGGGGCACTGAACCTGCGTCAGCTCCTCCCAGTGCGCGTCGAACACCCACGTCTCGCGGGACTTGAGCATCTGTTCGGGCTCGAAGACGGGGCGCCAGCCGTCTGGGGACTCCTGCATCACCTCGGCGTAGAACTCACCGCGCGAGGGGCTGGGCCGCTCCACCCAGGGATCGTCCTCACCGAACCACTTGCGTACGTCGGCGAGGGTGGCGAAGGGGACGGGCCAGGCCTTGAACCAGTCCTCCCACTCCCGCTGGGAGGCCGCGCCCAGCGCCGAGGCCCGCATGTCGCAGATGATCAGGCCGTGCACCAGATCGGGGCGTTTCGCGGCGAGCTGCCAGGCGGTCAGGGCGCCCATGGCGTGGCCGATGAGGACGACGGGGCCGAGGCCGAGCTGCTCGATCGCCGCCTCGGCGTCCTCGACGTAGGCCTCGCGGGTGTAGAGGTCACCGGGCGGACGGTCGCTCTGGCCGTGGCCCCGCTGGTCGAGTGCGACGGCCCGGTGCCGCTCGCCCAGCCAGCGGGCGGCGGACGCCCAGTGCGAGGCGCGGCCCATGAGCCCGTGCAGTAACAGCACGCCGGGTGCCTGGTCGGGTGCTGCGACCCGGGCCTGTTCCTCACCGGTTTTGGGAGGGTCGGCGAACTCCCAGGCGGCAAGTCGTACGCCGCCCGCTCCGGTCACGTCGATACGCCGCGCCATAGGTCTCTGGCACCCCCCTAGCTATCGATGTTTCCTCTGCCACCCCAAGATTATCGAATGGCTATTCGAAAATGCGGTCTCCGGCCGTAACACCCCTCGTTCGAGTGACCCCTCTCAAGGAATGATCCGCGTGGCCGAGGGGAGATCTTCTGCGGGAGGCGGACCGCTCGGGGATGACGGTCCGAAGGGGATGACCCTGGGAGCTCGGGGCTCCGGGTCAGCACAGGGGAGGACAGGCCCCGGCGCCACTTGGCGCCGGGGCCCTCTTCGCGTCCGTGGCACATCCTCACGCTCCCCCTCCCCCCGCCGGGCGGCACCGCTGCCGCTCCCGGCCAAGAGCCCTCACGTCATATGCCTCTCGCGACAGCGTGGCATGCGAAACGGCCGAGCGCTGCGATTCCGCACACTGAATCTTGGAATGGCACCCTGGAACGGCACGGTTCCCAGGACACGACAAGTTCCTCGCCGGTCACAGGAGTTGACGGTGCGACAACCGGAGCCCCGCCCGGGGAACCGTGGCAGGGACCCGGGTCAGCGCTTCGCCACGAACACGTGCGAGGCCACACCCGCCTCCAGCTCGGCCGCCTCACCGCCGCTGCCGACCAGCACCCCGCCGGCCGCCTCCGTCACGCTCACCACCGAACCGGGCTGCACACCCGCGCGCCGCAGCGTGTACATCAGCTGCGCGTCCGTCTGGATGGGCTCGCCGATACGCCGTACGACGACCGTCTTGCCGTCCACACCCGGGTCGAGGTCGGCCAGCGAGACCATGCCCTCGTCGAGGAAGGGGTCAGCGCCGTCCTTCTCGCCCAGCTCCTCCAGGCCCGGGATCGGGTTGCCGTACGGCGACTCGGTGGGGTGGCGCAGGAGTTCGAGGACCCGGCGCTCCACGGCCTCGCTCATCACGTGCTCCCAGCGACACGCCTCCGCGTGGACCTGCTCCCACTCCAGGCCGATCACGTCGACGAGCAGGCACTCCGCGAGGCGGTGCTTGCGCATGACGCGGGTGGCGAGGCGACGCCCCTCGTCCGTGAGCTCCAGGTGCCGGTCGCTGGCGACCGCCACCAGACCGTCGCGCTCCATCCGGGCCACGGTCTGGCTGACCGTCGGACCGCTCTGGTCCAGCCGCTCGGCGATCCGGGCGCGCATGGGGACCACACCTTCCTCCTCCAGCTCGAGGATGGTGCGGAGATACATCTCCGTCGTATCGATCAGTCCGGACATTCGTGCCCCTTGATGAGATGTGCCGGAGGCTCGACGGCTCCGGCGCGTGCGCTGGCCCTGGCTTCAATTCTGACGCATACCACTGACAACCGTGCCGCCGCGGGGGAACCACACGGTTACGGATCCTCGCGGTCGGGTAGACAGCACGTTTCACCGAGGGTACGGCGACGGGCGCCGGAACGGCCTGTGGCGCTGTTGACAGGGCAGTGGTCCAGACCTCACCGTGATCGGCGACACGGACCGATACGGACCGCCACGGACCTGTACGCCGATCTCCCGAAGGGCTTACCGATGAGCGACAGCGAGTTGTCCGCGCAGTTCCTCGACGCCGCGATCGAACTGCTGCGGCGGGTGCGCGACGAGGAGACGGACGCCGTGACGGCCGCCGGCACGCTCATCGCCGACACCGTGGCGGCCGAGGGGCGCTTGTTCGCCTTCGGCGCCGGGCACTCCTCGCTGGCCGCGCAGGACATCGTCTACCGCGCGGGCGGCCTGGCCCTGATGAACCTGCTGGCCGTACCCGGTGCCGTCGGCGTCGACGTCGTGCCGGCCACGCTGGGCTCCGCGCTGGAACGCGTCGAGGGCCTGGCCACGGCCGTCCTGGACACATCGCCGCTGCGTGCCGGGGACGTACTCGTGATCATCTCCCTCTCCGGCCGCAACGCCCTCCCGGTGGAAATGGCGCTCCGCGCGCGGGCGCTCGGCGTGAAGGTCATCGGCGTGACCTCGGTGGCGTACGCGACGGAGACGACGCCCCGGAACGCCTCGGGCACGTTCCTCAAGGACCACTGCGACGTCGTACTGGACTCGAAGATCGCCCCCGGGGACGCCGTACTCACCCTCGACACCGTCCCGGCGCCCTTCGCGCCCGCCTCCACGGTCGTCACGTCGGCCCTGCTCCAGTCGGTCATGGCGACGGCGGCGGGCATCCTCGCGGAACGGGGCGTCGAACCCCCGCTGCTGCGCTCCGGCAACGTGGACGGCGGCCACGACTGGAACGCGCGCATCCTCAAGCAGTACGGCGACCGGATCTTCTACGAGCGCTGAGAACCCTGTCCCTCCTGCTCTCTACCCCTCCTGCCCTCTACTCCTCCTGCTTGAGGTCCCGCTCCCTGAGCGCGGCCAGGTCCAGGGCCGCCGCGATCCTTGCGGCCACGTCCTCCGCGTACATCGCGTCCGTACGTTCGAACTGGCTCCGCCCGGCGCCCCGCAGGAACGTCACGACGCCCAGGGTGCGCCCCCGGCTGCGCAGCACCGCGCACAGCGCGTGGACCGAGTCCGGCGGCCACCGGCGCTGGACGGCCCACGCGCGGGCCTGTTCCACGGCATACGACCCGGCGCTCGCCCGCACGGACCCGGACCGCTCGACGCACTGCACGGCGGGGTGCCCGTCGCCGTAGCGCACCGGCAGTCCGGCCTGGCCGGCGAAAACGCTGGGCCCCGGCGCCCCGGACGGCGTGGCGGCGGCGCGGACCAGCCGTACCGGACCGTCCCCGTCGTCCGCCGTACCGTCGGCCGCCGTGCCGCCGATGACGGCGATCCGGTCGATGAGCGCGTGGTCGGCGAAGCCGGCGAGGGAGAAGTCCAGGTGTGTGGTCGCGGCCTCGGCGGGGTCCTCGTACTCGGCGGCGGCACGCGCGGCTCGGTGCAGCTGCTGGCTGCGGAACCGCAGCTGAGCCGCGTCCTGCTCGATCTGCTTGGCCTCGGTGATGTCCTGGAACAGCCACCCCACACCGAGGGGAACCGGTTCTTCGGTGAGCGGGGAGGCCAGCCGCAGGAATCCGCTCCGCCAGCAGCGCCGCTTCTCGCCCTCGGGCGTGCGCACGCTCACCCACATCTCTGCGGGCGCGGGCGGCGCGCCCTCGGCGAGGACGTGTGTCAGCGCGCTCTCCAGCTCCTCGACTCCCTGGGAGAGCAGCTCCCCGAGGGGGCGCCCGAGGACGGCGGTACGGCCGGTGCCGAGTGACCGGGCGGCGTGCGCGTTGACGACGGCGGGGCGCAGGTCGGCGTCGACGAGGACGACGCCCCAGCTGGCGTCCTCGAACAACGCCTCGCTCAGGGCGATCGACCGCTCGAGGTCTATCTGCGCGTGGACCTCGCTGAAGGCGCAGTACAGCCCGGCGGGCTTGCCGTCGGGCCCGCGCACGGCGGCGGACTGGGTCCGTACGAGTACCCGGCCGCCGTCCTTGGTCAGCAGCGCGAACTCGTGCACCTGGCGTCCCGGGGCGTGCATCGCGGACAACAGCCGCCCCTCGATCTCCTCGGCGTCGGCCTTGCGCACCGCCCACCCGGCGAACCCGTGCCGTCCGACGGCCTCGGCGGCGGTCCAGCCGAGAATCCGCTCGGCCTCCCGGTTCCAGTGGGTCACGACACCGTCGGCGTCGAAGGCGCACAGGGCGGCGTCCATGCCGTCGAGAAGCGCGGCGAGCAGGTCGAAATCGCCGCCGTCCGAACCCTCCGGGCCGCCGTCCCTCTCGGGCTCGTCCGGCCCCAGCTCGTCGGTGGTCCCACTACGCCGGGAAGCACTCACCTGGACCCCCTGCAGGCCACGTCCGCACGTACTGCGCGACGGTTCGCTCACTCACCATCATTCAACTCGAACGTGACGCAGCACACATCGAGTTCCCCCAAGTTCGAAGGAAATCGTTGTACGGCGGAAATTCGCCGTACACCGGGAACAAGCCGCTCCTGCCCCTCCCGCCCCCGTACCAAACCGACCGTACGGAATGTCCGGGGGGCCTCAGGGACTGTCAGGGCGTACCTGGGGTGGTGCGGCAAGCCGCAGGTCGACCCAGAGATCGCTCTCCCCGTCCAGGGCATACCGCTCGACCTCGACGAACCCCTGCTCGTACGCGAAGGAGAGCCCGTCCTCGTTGGCGGCCAGGACGACGGTCTCGATCACCTCGGCACCGAGGTCGCGCGCCTGCCCGAGCCCCCGCAGATACATCTCCGAACCGAACCCGCGCCGCCGAAAACCGGGCAGCACACGCGCGATGACGGTGGCCACGGCCGCGTCCCCGTCACCGGCGGGCGGCCGCACCGTGGAGCACCCCACCAGGGCGTCGCCGAGATACGCGACCTCCAGCCGGTTGCGCCCACTGCGCTCACGTACGTCGGCCGGCGACATGGCGGCGGGCGGAACGATCAGATTGTGGACGTACCGCCAGTCCTCACGCTCGACCTCATCGACATCGGCATCACTCACGGGCACGAAACGAAGATCAGACACGGCGCCAGAAAATCGCACCCCGCGGGCGGCCGTCAACGGAGTAGTACCGTGCCGATCATGGCGGACTGGGAGATACGACCGGCGACGGCATCGGACATCGAGCCGGTGGCCGAGCTGCGTGCCGTGGTGATGCGGGCCGATCTGGAACGGCTCGGGCGGTACGACGAGCATCGCGTCCGGCAGCGTTTCCGGGACGCGTTCGACCCGGCCCACACCTGGGCGATCGAGGTGGGCGGCGAGTTCGCGGGCTGCGTGGCACTCCGCCCGGCCGAGGACGCCCGAGGGCACGTCCACTGGCTGGAGCACTTCTATCTGGACCCGCGTCTCCAGGGCCGTGGAATCGGCTCGGGCGTGCTGCGCGACCTGCTGGAGCGGAGCGACGGCGACGGCACTCCCGTCCGGCTGAACGTGCTCCAGGGGAGCCCGGCGCGACGGCTGTACGAGCGGCACGGGTTCGTGACGGAGACCGAGGACGCCGTGGATGTGTTCATGGTGCGCGAGCGGCCGTGACGAGCGGTGACGGCCCGCCCCGCGTGGATGACGGCCGACCCCGCGTGATCGAACGCGAGGCCGCGGTCCGCATCGTCGAGGAGGAGCTGGCCCGCGAGTACGGGGCCTCGTCGGCTCTGGGCGTGGACCCGGTGCGCGTGGTGGTGGCGCGGGTCGAGGCGCATGAGCTGGTGTGGCTCGTCCACTGCCAGTCCGAGGAGTTCGTCCGCACCGGGAACCGCGGCTCCATGCTCATCGGCGGCGGCCCCTACCTCGTCGACCGCGTCGACGGAGGGCTGCACGTGATCGGGGTCCTCGCCGCGAAGGGCGGGGAGTGGGAGGCCGACTACCGCGTCCGTATCCGTGGCCTGGCCATCCGTACCGCTGTGGACGACCTGCACGACGAGGTTCGTGAACTCGCCGCCGTACGGGGACACCTGCATGCCGTACGCCTCCTGCGGCAGCGGCTGCCCGTGCTGTCGCCGGCGCGAGCCGTCCGATACGTCGACGGCCTGCTGACCGGGGCCGCCCCGGCCGACCTCGTGGCCGTCGCCGTCGAGCAGCTCGTCGAGCCCGTCGACCCGGTGCTCGGGGTGAGGACGATCCGCCTGAGAAAATAGGTTGATGGACGGTCGATCGCTTCCTAGGGTGTGGCTTACACATGATGGGAGGTGATCGGGTAAATGAGTGAAACCCGGACGCGTGAGGTGGCTGCGGGCTAGCGGCCTGCCACCACGTTCATTGCGGTGCCGGACCAGCGTGGGTCACTGACACGCAGCCGGCCGAAATCAACGCAGTCACCCGACCCGCGAGCTCGCCGGCACGTCCGGCCGGCCCCTCCTCCAGAGGGACCGAGTTCGCGGGTCGCCTGCGTTCCGGCAACTTCCGGCGACTTCCGGCAAGCTCCTGCGGCTATGCCTTCAGGGTTCGCCTGGCCAGTTCGTAGGCCGGGAGCATCGCCTTGTGTTCCTCGGTGTCCAGGCCTCCCAGGTGTACGACGACCGGTCCGCGCGGGGTCGTGACCGCGAGGGCGCGCTCCGTCTTCGCGGCGTCGTCGAACTCGGTCTTGTAGAGGTACTCCACCTCGACACCGGTGAGGGCGCCCGCCGTGAAATCGCTGTACCGCGCCTTGGTCGCGCCGGGCTCGGCGGCCATGAACGCCTTCAGCACCGTGCGCGCGTCGTCGGTGCCCGGGGCGCCGGTCCAGACGCGCAGGAAGCCGATGTGCCCGGCGGGCTTGGCGTCCACCTCGCACACGAGGGCGACCGGGCCCTGACGCGGAGGCTCGTCGACGGCTTCCGCCGTCCAGTCCTCGGCGATGTCGAAGGTGACGGGGAGTTCGCAGGCCGAGCCTGCGGCGCCGATGCTGCCGCCGCTCCTGGCGCCGGCCCCGGCCGCCGTAGCCGTGGCGCTCGCGGTCGCCGCCGCTCCCGTACCGTCGTCCGCCGCCTGCGACGAGCAGCCCGCCAGCGCCGCCACCAGCAGCGTCGCCCGGACCAACCCGTGCCGTCCGCGCTGTCTGTTCCCCGCCCCGACCAGCATCTGCTGTGTCTCCCCTCGTTCGAGCGGGACACGTTATCGGAGCGGGTGACAGTTCCTCACACGGGGTTTCAGTGGGCGATGCCCTCGTACCCCTCGATCTCCTGCGGGTTCCGGGTGCCCGGGCCGGTGTAGCGGGCCGACGGGCGTACGAGCCTGCCGGTGCGCTTCTGTTCCAGGATGTGGGCCGACCAGCCGGCCGTGCGGGCGCACGTGAACATGGACGTGAACATGTGGGCCGGAACCTCGGCGAAGTCCAGGACGATCGCCGCCCAGAACTCGACGTTCGTCGCCAGGACCCGGTCCGGGCGGCGGGCGTGCAGCTCCGCCAGCGCGGCCTTCTCCAGCGCCTCGGCGACCTCGAAGCGCGGGGCGCCCAGCTCACGGGCCGTACGGCGCAGCACGCGCGCGCGTGGGTCCTCGGCCCGGTAGACGCGGTGGCCGAAGCCCATCAGGCGTTCGCCCTTGTCCAGGGCCTGCTTCACATAGGCATCCGCGTCGCCCGTGCGTTCGATCTCCTCGATCATGCCGAGGACACGGGAGGGCGCGCCGCCGTGCAGCGGGCCGCTCATCGCGCCGACCGCGCCCGACAGCGCCGCCGCCACGTCCGCACCCGTCGACGCGATCACCCGCGCCGTGAAGGTGGACGCGTTCATGCCGTGCTCGGCCGCGCTCGTCCAGTAGGCGTCCACGGCGGCGACGTGCTTCGGGTCCGGTTCGCCGCGCCAGCGGATCATGAAGCGTTCGACGACGGACTGCGCCTTGTCGATCTCGCGCTGCGGGACCATGGCGTTGCCCTGGCCGCGCGCCGACTGGGCGACGTACGACAGGGCCATGACGGCGGCGCGGGCCAGGTCGTCGCGGGCCGTGCGCTCGTCGATGTCGAGAAGGGGTCGCAGGCCCCAGACGGGGGCCAGCATCGCCAGTGCCGACTGGACGTCCACCCGGATGTCACCGGAGTGGACCGGGATCGGGAACGGCTCGGCGGGCGGCAGACCGGGGTTGAAGGCACCGTCGACGAGCAGGCCCCAGACGTTGCCGAAGGAGACATGGCCGACCAGGTCCTCGATGTCGACGCCCCGGTACCGGAGTGCGCCGCCCTCCTTGTCCGGTTCGGCGATCTCCGTCTCGAACGCGACTACTCCCTCAAGTCCGGGTACGAAGTCGGACATCAGGCGGCTCCTCTTGATGTGTGCGACAGGGGGTACGGCCGTGAGGCCGGGCTGCGCGAATATCTGCGTCCGGTATCGGTGTCCGGTGCGGTTCCACGGCCATTTACGCACTGCTCGCGGTCCGAAACGGTCACCTGGGTGATGCCCCGTTCGATCGGTCGTTCAACCGGACGGCAACAGCACGATATCCCTGAGTGCCACCTTTGGGGAGTCCCTGCGGCACTCAGTGCCACACAGTGATGTCGCCGATACGGCAAGATGACGATGTGACCGCTCGCGACGCCGCCCCCTTCGATGGTCCACTCGACCCCCTTGATCCTCCTGATCCGCTCGACCCCGTCGATCCCGCCGTCATGCGCAAGCAGTACCGCGCGGACGGCCTCTCGGAGGGTGAGCTGGCCGACGGCCCCATGGAGCAGTTCGCGCGCTGGTTCCGGCAGGCCGCCGCCGACGCCGGGCTCGTCGAACCGAACGCCATGGTCGTCTCCACGGCCGACGCCGACGGGCGGCCCTCTTCTCGTACGGTGCTGCTCAAGCAGTACGACGAGCAGGGCTTCGTCTTCTTCACCAACTACGGCTCCCGCAAGGGGCGCGACCTGGCCGCCAATCCGTACGTCTCGCTCCTGTTCCCCTGGCTCCCGCTGGGCCGCCAGGTCGTCGTCACGGGAGTCGCACGCCGCACCGGGCGGGACGAGACGGCCGCCTACTTCCGTACCCGGCCGCACGGCTCGCAGCTCGGCGCGTGGGCCAGCGCGCAGTCCTCGGTGATCCTCTCCCGGGACGAACTCGACGCCTCGTACGCCGGGTTGGCCGCCCGCTACCCCGAGGGCGAGCAGGTGCCGGTGCCGCCGAACTGGGGCGGGTTCCGGGTGGCCCCGGAGACGGTGGAGTTCTGGCAGGGTCGCGAGAACCGGCTGCACGACCGGCTGCGGTACGTGGCGGAGCCGGACGGAAGCTGGCGCGTGGAGCGGCTCAGTCCCTGACCCACCCCGAGCGCGCCTGACCGGCCCCTCCCGAGCCTGGCCAACGGGGGCGCGGTCGGCGTCAGTTCAGGGACGCGTCCAGCAGGGCCGCCCACTGCGCCACCACGCGGTCCCTGCGCCCCCCGTCGTCCGTGAGCAGGTTGGCCAGGCCCAGGCCCCGGGACATGTCCAGCAGGCCCTGAACCGTCTCCCGTACGCCGGGACGGGACTCGTCGGCGCCCAGCAGCTCCACGGCGATGCGATGGGTCTCGCGTCCCACGCGGGCCTCCAACTCGGTGACCCGCGGGCGCAGTTGCTCCTCGTTCGAGGCGGCCACCCAGAGGTGGAGGGCCGCGCGGAAGAGGGGGCCGGTGTAGAGGTCGACCAGGGCCGCGACCACCGCGCGGCGGTCGGCGGCGCCCTCGGGGAAGAGGGCGCGCAGGGCGGTGGAGCGTTCCTCGGCGACGTACTCGACCGCTGCCGTGAACAGGTCCTCGCGGGTCGGGAAGTGGTGCTGGGCCGCGCCTCGGGAGACTCCGGCGCGTTCGGCGACGACGGAGACCGTGGAGCCCGCCCAGCCGTGTTCGGCGAGGCAGGCCACGGCGGCTTCCAGCAGACGCTGACGGGTGGCCCGGCTGCGGTCCTGCTTGGGCGCGCGCTGTGAACGCTGTGAGTGCGGTTCACGCTGCGCCTGGGGCACGTTCTCGGTCACACTTTTGCCCGCGCTGACCGCATTCACAGCGTTGACCGCGTTCACAGCGTCCATGCCGGGTCCCGTCGTTCGAGGAAGGCCGTCATCCCCTCGCGGGCCTCCGCGGAGGCGAACAGGCGTGCCGACAGGGCGGTCAGCTCGGGGGTGTCCCGGTCGAAGATCTTCAGCACCTTAGCCGTGAGCAGCCGTTTCGTCTCCGCCAGGGCCCCCGGCGCCGCCCGGCGCAGCCCGTCGAGGATCGGCTCCAGGGCCGCGTCGACGTCTTCCGCCGCCTCCGTGAGGAGGCCGGTACGGGCTGCCTCCACGGCGTCGAAACGGGCGCCGGTGAGGTAGTGGCGGGCGGCGGCACGCGGGTCGAGGCGGGGCAGCAGCGGCATGGAGATGACGGCGGGCGCCACCCCGATCCGTACCTCCGTGAACGCGAAGGAGGTCTCCGGGCCGCCGATCGCGAGGTCGCACGCGCCCAGCAGGCCGAGGCCGCCCGCCCGTACGTGCCCGGTCACCCGCGCGACCACAGGTTTCGGCAGCTCCAGCAGCTGCCGCAGCAGACCGACGAAGGCCGCCGGGTCGGGCGGCTGCTTCAGGTCGGCGCCCGCGCAGAACGTGTTCCCGGTGTGGGTGAGGACGACCGCGCGTACGTCCGGGTCCTTGCCGCAGTCCGTCAGCGCGTCCCTCAGTTCCCGTACGAGGGTCGCGGACAGGGCGTTGCGGGTGGCGGGCGCGTCCAGGGTGAGCGTGGCGATGCCCCGCGCGCGGGCGGTGGTCACTGTCGGTGTCACGGCGTCTCCCTCGGTTCCCTCAGTCGTCGGCGCAGGATCTTGCCCGAGACGGCCCTCGGTATGGCGTCGATGAAGGTGACGTTCCGGACGCGTTTGTACGGGGCGACGCGCTCGGCGACGTACATCATGACCTCTCCTTCGGAGAGGTCGGTGGCGGACGGCTGGCGGACCACGTACGCGTGCGGGACCTCGTTGTTGTCCTCGTTGTAGACGCCGATGACGGCCGCGTCGGCGATCCCCGGATGGGTGAGGAGCAGGGCCTCGAGTTCTGCGGGGGCCACCTGGAAGCCCTTGTACTTGATGAGTTCCTTGACCCGGTCGACGACGAACAGCCAGCCGTCCGCGTCGACATGGCCGACGTCCCCGGTGTGCAGCCACCCGTCGGCGTCGATCATCGCGGTCGTGGCCTCGGGGTTCCCCAGGTAGCCCTTCATCACCTGGGGGCCCCGGATGACGATCTCGCCGGCCTCGCCGACGACGGCCTCCTGGTCGGGGTCGTCGAGGGACAGGATGCGCATCTCGGTGCTCGGGAGGAGCCTGCCGACCGTCCCGGGAGGGGCGGTGCTCATGTCGTCGAGGGGGACGACATGCGTGCCCGGCGACAGTTCCGTCATGCCGTACGCCTGACCGACCGGCGGCAGACCGAGCCGTGCGGAACAGGCGGCGGCGAGGCTCGCGTCGAGGGGTGCGGCGGAGCTGAGGATGTACTCCAGGGACGACAGGTCGTAGCTCTCGACCGCCGGGTGCTTGGCGAGGGCCAGGACGATCGGCGGGGCCACGAACAGGCCGGTGATGCGGTGCTTCTCGATGGCGGCGAGGAACGTGTCGAGGTCGAACCGCGGCAGGACGACCACGGTGGCGCCGTGTCCCAGGGACATGTTCATGAGGGCGGTCAGGCCGTAGATGTGGAAGAACGGCAGAACGGCCAGGATGCGGTCGCCGGGGCCGATGCGCAGGGTGGGCGCGAGTTGGGCGAGGTTGGTGGCGATGGAGCGGTGCGTGAGCATGACGCCCTTGGGGATGCCGGTCGTCCCGGAGGAGTACGGGAGGGCGGCGACGTCCTCGGCCGGGTCGATGTCGACGCTCGGTTCGGGCGCTGTCGAGGCGAGCATGTCGATGAGCGAGCGGTGCCCGGGCGCGCTGTCGCAGACGAGGATCTCCCGTACGCCGCCCGCCAGTTCCGCCGCCGCGCGGGCCGTTTCCAGCAGCGGTGAGACGGTGACGATCCAGGCGGCGGCCGAGTCGCGCAGCTGCTTGGCGAACTCCTCGGCGGTGGCGAGCGGATGCACGGTCGTGACGGTGGCACCCGCGCGCGTGGCGGCGTAGAAGGCGGTCGGGAAGGCTATCGTGTTCGGGCTGTGCAGCGCGAGGACATCGCCCTTGCGCAGGCCCGCCTCGGCGAGTCCGGCGGCTATCCGCCGGTGGAAGGCGTCCAGTTGGCCGTACGTGAGGGTGGTGCCGTCGACGCCGTCCACGAGGGCGGGCGCGTCACCGAACTCGGCGGCCCTGCCCAGTACCGCTTCGTGGATGGGGAGTTCGACGGGGTCGACGTCTGCGTAGTCGCTGCGGAACATGGTTCCTCCTCGCGCGAAACCGTGCCGGTCGGGCTGTGCCGGTCGCGCTGTGGCGTTCAGTACGATTTGGGCAGGCCCAGTGTCTGGTGGGAGACGTAGTTGAGAATCATCTCCCGGCTCACCGGAGCAATACGAGCGACACGGGAGACCGTTATCAACGAGGCGAGGCCGAACTCCCTCGTGAGGCCGTTGCCGCCGAGGGTGTGCACGGCCTGGTCGACGGCCTTCACACAGGCCTCCCCGGCCGCGTACTTGGCCATGTTGGCCGCCTCGCCCGCACCGACGTCGTCACCGGCGTCGTAGAGGGCGGCGGCCTTCTGCATCATCAGCCGGGCCAGTTCGAGGTCGATGTGCGCCTGGGCGAGGGGGTGCGCGACGGCCTGGTGGGCGCCGATGGGCGCGTCCCAGACGGTGCGCTCACGGGCGTAGCGGACGGCCGTGCCGAGCGCGTACCGCCCGATGCCGATGGCGAACGCGGCCGTCATGATGCGCTCCGGGTTGAGCCCGGCGAAGAGCTGGAGCAGCCCGGCGTCCTCGTCGCCGACGAGCGCGTCGGCGGGCAGCCGTACGTCGTCGAGGGTCAGCTCGAACTGCTTCTCCGGGGACTCGAGGTCCATGTCGATCTGGCGCCGCGAGAAGCCTTCGGCGTCGCGCGGGACGATGAACAGGCACGGCTTGAGGCGGCCCGTACGGGAGTCCTCGGTACGGCCGACGATGAGGACCGCGTCCGCGATGTCCACGCCGGAGATGAAGACCTTGCGGCCGGTGAGCAGCCAGTCGGGGCCGTCCTTGCGGGCCGTCGTGGTGATGCGGTGGCTGTTGGAGCCGGCGTCGGGTTCGGTGATGCCGAAGGCCATGGTGCGGGTGCCGTCGGCGATTCCGGGGAGCCACTCCTGTTTCTGCTTGTCGGTGCCGAAGCGGGCGATGACGGTGCCGCAGATGGCCGGGGAGACGATCAGCATGAGGAGGGGGCTGCCTGCGGCGCCCAACTCCTCGAGGACTATGGAGAGTTCGGCGATGCCGCCGCCTCCGCCGCCGTATGCCTCCGGCAGGTTGGCACCGAGGTAGCCGAGTTTGGCTGCGTCCGACCAGAGTTCGGTGGGGTGGCGGTTCTCTCGGGTGACTGTCGCCATGTACTCGCGGCCGTAGCGTTTGCCCAGGGCGGCTACTGAGGCGCGGAGTGTCTTGTGTTCCTCGGATTCGATCGCGGAGGGCATTCGATGGCTCCTAAGGGGGAGGGGGTTCGGTTGTGTGGTGACTGCGGGTGCGTCGTGGCTGGTCGCGCAGTTCCCCGCGCCCCTAAAAAACCACCGCGAGCACGGCGCCGACCTCCACCTGCTGGCCGGTGGTGACGTGAAGTGCAGTGAGCGTGCCTGTTGTCGGGGCCGCGATCCGGTGTTCCATCTTCATCGCCTCCAGCCACAGCAGGGGCTCTCCCGCCTGTACGGAGGCTCCGACCGTCAGGCCCTCCGCCACCCTGACCACCGTGCCGGGCATGGGTGCCAGCAGGGAGCCCGGGGCGTGTTGAGCCGTCGGGTCGGGGAAACGGGGCAGCGGAGTGAGGGTGGTGGTGTTGACGTGGACCCGGTCGGGATACGTCGTCACCTCGAACTTCCTTCGTACGCCGTCCACTTCGAGTACGACGAGACGTGCGTCGGCGTGCACGACCCGGGCCCCGTCCGCCGCCAGGCCCTCGCGGGTGTGGCGGTAGGTCACCTCGTGTTCCTCGCCGTCCGCCGTGGCGTACCGCTTGACCTGCGGTCGGGCGGGCAGGTTGCGCCAGCCGCCGAAGCGGGAGCGGCCGTGGGCGTCGGCGAGGGCGGCGGCCAGGGGGGCGTGGGCGTCGGGGGCCGGCTCGGTGAGTGAGGCGAGGTGGCGGTCGTAGAAGCCGGTGTTCATCCGGGCCGTCGTGAACTCCTCGTGCCGCAGGGAGCGGACGAGGAGGTCGCGGTTGGTGATCGGGCCGTGGATCGTGGCCCGCTCCAGGGCGCCCGCCAGTTTGCGGACCGCCTCCGCGCGCGTGGGGGCGTGTACGACGACCTTGGCGAGCATCGGGTCGTAGTGGACGGGGATCGGGTCGCCGTCGGTGTAGCCGGTGTCGAGGCGGATGTTCTCCGCCTCCGGGACGGCGAGACGGTGCAGGGTGCCGGTCTGCGGGGTCCAGGCGTCCGCCGGGTTCTCGGCGTACAGACGGGCCTCTATCGCATGGCCACGCGCGCGTTGAGGGTCGTTCTCGGGCGCCACGAGAGTCTGGAGAGCGGACCCCTCGGCGACGCGTATCTGGAGGGCCACGAGGTCGATGTCGAACACCGCCTCGGTGACCGGGTGTTCGACCTGGAGACGGGTGTTCATCTCCAGGAAGTGCGCCCTGCCGTCCTCCCCCACGAGGAACTCGACGGTGCCGGCGCCCGTGTAGTCGACGGCGCGTGCCGCCCGTACGGCCAGTTCGTGGAGCTCCTCGGTGAGCGCCTCCGGGATTCCGGGGGCCGGGGACTCCTCGATCACCTTCTGGTGGCGGCGCTGGAGGGAGCAGTCGCGGGTGCCGAGGGCCCAGACCGTGCCGTGGGTGTCGGCCAGGATCTGGACCTCGATGTGCCGGCCGCCCTCCACGTACGGCTCGACGAATACCTCGCCGTCACCGAACGCGCTCTGCGCCTCCGCCCGGGCCGCCTCCAACTCGCCCTCCAGCTCGGCAAGTTCACGTACGACGCGCATCCCGCGCCCACCACCGCCCGCCGCCGCCTTGACCAGCACCGGCAGGTCGGCCTCGGTGACGCCGGCCAGCGGCTTGAGACCCATCAGCTGCTTGGCGCGCGTCTTGGACGCCATGGCCTCGATCGCCGCCGGAGGCGGGCCGATCCACACGAGCCCCGCGTCGATCACGGCACGGGCGAAGCCGGCGTTCTCGGACAGGAAGCCGTAGCCGGGGTGCACGGCGTCGGCGCCCGCCGCGAGCGCGGCCCGCACGATCAGATCGCCGCGCAGATACGTGTCCGCGGAGGCCGCCCCCGGCAGCCGTACCGCAGCGTCGGCCACGCGCGCGTGCAGGGCGTTCTCGTCGGCGTCCGAGTACACGGCGACCGTCCGGATCCCCAGCTCACGGCAGGTGCGGAAGACGCGGCAGGCGATCTCCCCGCGATTGGCGACGAGGACGGAGGCGATCACAGCCGAGTCCCCAGGCGCTGTTGACGCACCAGGCACTGTTGATTCCTCAGGCACGGTTGATTCCTCACATTCGGAAGACGCCGAAGCCGCCGCGGGCGCCCTCGTAGGGGGCGGTGTGGATCGCGGAGAGGCACAGGCCGAGGACGGTCCGGGTGTCGCGCGGGTCGATGACGCCGTCGTCGTACAGCCGCCCGGAGAGGAACATGGGGAGCGATTCGGACTCGATCTGCTGCTCCACCATCGCGCGGAGGGCGGCGTCCCCCTCCTCGTCGTACGGCAGCCCCTTGGCGGCGGCCGACTGGCGGGCGACGATCGACAGCACGCCGGCGAGCTGCTGCGGGCCCATCACCGCCGACTTGGCGCTGGGCCAGGCGAAGAGGAAACGGGGGTCGTAGGCGCGCCCGCACATGCCGTAGTGCCCGGCCCCGTACGAGGCCCCCATGAGGACCGACAGATGTGGGACACGGGAGTTGGAGACCGCGTTGATCATCATCGAGCCGTGTTTGATGATGCCGCCCTGCTCGTACTCCTTGCCGACCATGTAACCGGTGGTGTTGTGGAGGAAGAGGAGCGGGATGTCACGCTGGTTGGCGAGCTGGATGAACTGCGCGGCCTTCTGCGACTCCGCGCTGAACAGGACCCCCTGGGCGTTGGCGAGGATGCCTACCGGATAGCCGTGGAGAGTGGCCCAGCCGGTCACGAGGCTGGTTCCGTAGAGGGGCTTGAACTCGTCGAAGTCGGAGGCGTCGACGATGCGGGCGACGACCTCTCGGGGGTCGAACGGGGTACGCAGATCCCCCGGGACGATGCCGAGCAGCTCGTCGGGGTCGTACTTGGGTGGCTGGACGTCGGCCGGGCTCGGATCGGCGTACGCCTTGCGGTGGTTGAGGCGGGCGACGACCCGGCGGGCCTGGCGCAGGGCGTCGTGCTCGTCGAGGGCGAAGTAGTCGGCGAGGCCCGACACGCGCGCGTGCATCTCGGCGCCGCCCAGCGACTCGTCGTCGCTCTCCTCGCCGGTGGCCATCTTGACGAGGGGCGGCCCGCCGAGGAACACCTTGGCGCGCTCCTTGACCATGATCACGTGATCGGACATACCGGGGATGTACGCCCCACCGGCCGTCGAGTTACCGAACACGACCGCCACCGTGGGAATCCCGGCGGCGGAGAGCCGGGTGAGGTCGCGGAAGACCGCCCCGCCGGGGATGAAGATCTCCTTCTGCGACGGGAGATCCGCGCCACCGGACTCGACGAGGCTGATGAAGGGCAGCCGGTTGGCGAGCGCGATGTCGTTGGCGCGCAGGGCCTTCTTCAGGCTCCACGGGTTGCTGGCGCCGCCGCGCACGGTCGGATCGTTGGCCGTGATCAGACACTCCACGCCCTCGACGACCCCGATACCGGTGACGAGGGACGCCCCGACCGCGTACTCGCTGCCCCAGGCCGCGAGCGGCGACAGCTCCAGGAAGGGCGTGTCGGGGTCGAGGAGCAGCTCGATGCGTTCACGGGCGAGGAGTTTGCCGCGGGCGTGGTGCCGGGCGACGTACTTCTCGCCGCCGCCCTCGAGCGCCTTGGCGTGTTCGGCGTCGAGGCCGTCGAGTCTGCCGAGCATGGACTCGCGGTGGGACGCGTACTCCGAGGACGCGGTGTCGAGCGCGGACGCCAGGACCGTCACAGCATCGCCTCCGGTATGTCGAGGTGCCGGGAGCGCAGCCACTCGCCGAGCGCCTTTGCCTGCGGATCGAACCGGTGCTGCGCGGCGACGCCCTCGCCGAGGATGCCCTCGACGGTGAAGTTGAGGGCGCGGAGGTGCGGAAGGGTATGTCGTACGACGTTCAACTCGGCGGTCTCCGGCAGCAGTTCGCGGAAGAGGTCGGTGGTGAGGGTGTGCGCGAGCCAGCGCCAGGCCTCGTCCGTACGCACCCAGACACCGACATTGGCGTTGCCGCCCTTGTCCCCGCTGCGGGCCCCGGCGAGCAGGCCGAGGGGAGCACGGCGGGCAGGGCCGGGCGGGAGGGCATCGGGCAGGGAGGGCTCCCGCAGTTCTTCCGGTACGAGGGTGGCGTGCGGCGGGGGTACGGGGATCCGGCGTCCGTCGTCGAGTACGGCGACGTGGCTCACGGCGCCCTGGGGGACGTACTCCGCCTCGAACACCCCGTAGGGGGCACCCTTTCCGGGGGGCGCCAGGACATGGAACCCCGGGTAGCTGGCGAGGGCGAGTTCGACGGCGGCGCCGCTGAGCGTGCGGCCCACGGCGTTCTGGTCGGGGTCGCGGACGACGAGCCGGAGCAGCGCGCTGGCCGTCTCCTCGGTGGGCGCGTCGGGGTGATCGGTGCGAGCGATGGTCCAACTCACCTCGGCAGGACGGGACTTGACGGCATAGAGCGCGGTTTCCAGCTGGTCCCGGACGAGTGCGGCCTTGTGCTCGACGTCGAGCCCGGTGAGCACGAAGGTGACCTCGTTACGGAAACCGCCGAGCCGGTTGAGGCCCACTTTGAGAGTGGGCGGGGGCGCTTCCCCCCGTACGCCGTGGATACGTACCCGGTCGGGCCCGTCCTGGGCGAGGCGGACCGTGTCGAGGCGGGCGGTGACGTCGGGGCCGGCGTACCGGGCACCCTGTGTCTCGTACAGGAGTTGAGCGGTGACCGTGCCGACGTCGACGATGCCACCGGTGCCGGGGTGCTTGGTGATGACGCTGGTGCCGTCGGAGTGGATCTCGGCGAGGGGGAAACCGGGGTGACGGAGGATGCGGGGGTCGCGGGGGGCGTGCTCGGCGTTCGTGACCTTGGCATTCGCGTTCTTGATGTTCGGGTTCTTGATGTTCGGGTTCTTGATGTTCGGGTTCTTGGCGTTCCCGCGCTCGGTGCTCATGTGCTCGGTGAAGAAGGCGTAGTTGCCGCCGGTGGCCTGCGTACCGCACTCCAGTACGTGCCCGGCGACGACGGCACCCGCGAGCTGATCATGGTCCTCCGGCCCCCAGCCGAAGTGGGCGACGGCGGGCCCGACGACGAGGGCGGCGTCGGTGACGCGGCCCGTGACGACGATGTCCGCACCTTCGCGCAGACAGGCGGCGATGCCGAAGGCACCCAAGTAGGCGTGCGCGGCAAGGCTGTTGGGGTGGTCGGCGGTCAGGTCGTCGCCCTCGACGTGGGCGACGCGGACGGGGACGCCGAGCCGGTCGGCCAGTTTCCGGACGTTCCCGGCGAGGCCCGCCGGGTTCAGGCCACCGGCGTTGGCGACGATCCGCACTCCACGCTCATGGGCGAGCCCGAGGCACTCCTCCAACTGCCGTAGGAACGTGCGGGCATACCCGGCCGACGGGTCCTTCGGGTCCTTGAGGCGGTCGCGGCCGAGGATGAGCATGGTCAGCTCGGCGAGGTAGTCACCGGTGAGGACATCGAGCCGACCGCCGGTGAGCATCTCGCGCATGGCGCCGAAACGGTCGCCGTAGAAGCCGGAGGCGTTGCCTATCCGGAGGGGGGCCGGGTGTCCCTGGGGGGCTGTCACTGCGATGCTCCGCCGGGTGCCCGTCCGTCGCCCGGCGGGCCCGCGAAGGCCTGGGCGATGTCGAGCCACTGGTCGGCGTCGGCGCCTTCGGCGTGCAGGGCGAGGTCGGCGCGATGGGCGCGCTGGGTGACGAGGAGGCAGAAGTCGAGGGCGGTGCCGGTGACCAGGCCGACCGCGTGCTTCGGGTCCTCCGGACCGTACGTCCACAACTCCCCTGTGGGTCCTACGAGTTCCACGCGGAACTCGTCGAACGGTGGGGTCATCCCGTGCACACCGAACGCGAAGTCGCGGGTGCGGACACCGAGCCGGGCGATGTGCCGGAGCCGGGCGGTGGGGGCGATCCGGGGCACGCTCAGTGCGTCAGCCACGTCCAGGCCGTGGGCCCAGGTCTCCATCAGCCGGGCGGTCGCCATGGAAGCGGCGGACATCGGCGGCCCGTACCAGGGAAACCGTGCCCCGGCGGGTGCCGCGCGCAGGGCGTCCGCCAGTGCCTCGCGCCCGGCCCGCCAGTCCGCGAGCAACCGCGCGGGCGGCTCCCCCGCCCCCTCCTCGGCACCGTTGTCCACGAAGTCCCCGGGCGAGATCAGCGCCTTCTCCACCTCACGGTCGAAGGCGGCCCGGTCGGTCACCGCCAGCACGGAGGAGTGGTCGGTCCAGGCGAGATGCGCGATCTGATGGGCGACGGTCCAGCCAGGGGCGGGAGTGTCGAGGGCCCACTGCTCGCTGCTCAACTCGGCAACCAGGTCGTCGAGTTGAGCACCTTCCTGGCGCAGGTCGTCGATGACGGCCCACGTATCGGCCGAGGGGTCGGACACGGGCGCTTCCCTTCGGGTGGGGCGGGGTGCCGGACGGTGGGGCGTGGTGCGGTCCGCTCTCGAACGAAGGATGACAGCGACGCAAGAAACAAGCAAGCATGCTTGCATTAATCTCGGGGTTGGACCCCTACTCGTCGTCCTCGTCGTCCCAGGCCATCGAGCTCATCCGCCAGCCGACAGGCGTCAGGACGAACTGGGTGGTCTTGCGGCCGGCGCCCTCGAACCACTCGCCGTCGAGGAAGCCGGACTTGCGGTACTCGCTGAACCGGTGCGCGATCGATCCGAAGATGTCGGTCCGCTCGGCGACTTCCCATTCGGAGAACTCCGTCAGCGTCCCGTCGGTGAGGATCTTCTCCCGGGGCTCGACGAACGCATTGAGGTCGTAGATCACGGGATCACCTCCGATGTTTTTGATGATCATCCCCTGCGGAATGAACACCTCCCGGACGACCCCGACGTTCGGCCGACTGCCGCCGGTGTTGGTGAACGCACCGAGGAAGGCGCGCATCAGTTGGTCGAGTTCGGCCTTGGCGTCGGACACGGGTGATCCTCCATGGGGTGAGACGTTTCGTGTTCCCGGGCGTACCGGGCGCACCGGCATCCCGGCATCCCGGCGCCTGTTCAGGCGTAGCGACCGAGAAGGGATCCGATGTATCCCTCCAGTCTTTGGGCCAGGACACCGGCCGTCAGATCGACCCGGCCCAGTTCACGCCACGGGACGGCGAGCTTCTCCGCGTCCGGGGCGTAGCCCAAGGCGTCGAGCAGCCGCCAGTAGAGATGGGCGGGGCCGTCGTCGGCCAGGGTTCCTCCCGCTGCGACGTAGCGATCGGCGAAGTCCATCCCTGCGGGAATCCCGTGCAGAAGGGCGAGGGCCGTCGAGCAGTGAGCCACGTCCAGGTCGACCGGCCCCCAGGACGTCTCCACCCAGTCGACGACACCACTGATCCGCAGATCACCACTGGCCTGAAGATCATCTTCGACGCCTGCGCCTGCCCCTGCGCCTGCCCCTGTGAAGAGGACGTTGCCGGGATGGAAGTCCCGGTGCAGGAAGCGGCCCTGATAGGCCGGGGGCTCCCGGCGGATGACGTCGACAGCCCGCTGCCAGAGCTCAGGATGCTCGCTGCCGGCGGGCAGGGTCACTCGCTCGGGAGAGGTCCAGGCCTGGTAGGTGCGAGGGCGCTGCCCGGCGGTCACCGGCAGCTGGTGGATGCGCACCAGTTGCCGGGCGAGCAGGTCGGCGCGGTCGTCGGCACCTTGATCGCTCAGGCGCACGGTCCCCGGCAGCAGGGTCATCAGCAGGGACGGGTGGTCGCAGTACTCCGCCGTCGCATCCACCGCCTCGAGCCTGGCCGCGGGCACATCCGTGTCGCCGAGCAGGCTCAGGATCGTCGCCTCCCGGGTCAGTAGACCCTCCGCGTGTTGAACGAAGAACGGCTTGACGAAGGACCGCAGGACCAGTGAGCGCTGCCGACCCTCCGGCCCACAGAGGTCCAGACGGCGCATCTCCGAGGTCCAGCCCCCGCGCAACCGCTCCACGCCTACGATGCGCTCCGCCTCGGACAGCCCCTTCTCCACCCAGGAGCGCGTGGCACTCCAGCCCTGACTGTCGAGATCCGCACCGACGCCCTCGGTTCCCTCACTTGAGCTCATGGGGGCAGGCTATGCGCCTTGCTGCGAGCGCGGACCGGGTACGGGGATGAGACGGGAACCGGGGAACTGAGGGGGCGGCTACCGACGGTGGACATGTGGAAATTCGGATGCACCGCCGACTCCCCCCGCAGTACGGTCCCCCGATGACTGCCTCAGACGCCGAACCCCACCAAGGCCGAGCCGCAGACAACGACGAAGACGGCTACTTCGGGGAACCCGTGGCCGCGCAGTACGACGACTCCTCGTCCGACATGTTCACCCCCGCCGCCATCGAACCGGCGGCCGATTTCCTGGCCGGGTTGGCCGGGTCGGCCGGTGCCGGACGGGCCCTCGAACTCGGGATCGGGACCGGGCGTATCGCGTTGCCGTTGGCGCGGCGCGGGGTCGAGGTGCACGGGATCGACATGTCCCGGGCGATGGTGTCCCGGCTGCGGGCCAAGCCGGGCGGGGACGCGATCGGGGTGACGATCGGGGACTTCTCGACCACGAGGGCCGGTACAGCGGGCGGGGGCTCGGCCGGGGACTTCTCCGTCGCCTACCTCGTCTTCAACACCATCATGAACCTGACCTCGCAGGAGGCCCAGGTGGCGTGCTTCCGCAATGTCGCGGCGCAGTTGGCACCCGGCGGGACCTTCGTCATCGAGGTCGGCGTCCCTCGGCTGCGCAGCCTGCCGCCCGGGCAGAACGTCGTCCCGTTCCACACGAGCCCGACACGCTGGGCCTTCGACGTGTACGACGTCGCCACCCAGGCGACCAGCTCGAACTACGTCGAGGTGGTCGACGGGCGCGGGTCGTACCGGTCGATCCCGTTCCGGTACGTATGGCCGTCCGAGCTCGACCTGATGGCCCAACTGGCCGGAATGCGGCTGCGCGAGCGGTGGGAGGGGTGGTCCCGGGAAGCGTTCACGAGCGAGAGCACGAAGCACGTGTCGGTGTGGGAGAAGCCCGCCGCCGGATAGGTTCCCGCCTTGCGCGCGGGCCGGGTCAGTCGCCCGAGCAGCCGAAGACGCCCAGGTGGGTCGGTTCGTCGCCGGTGTACAGGACGACGTACAGGCCGGTCCACCGCGCCTGGTTCTCGTGGAGCAGGGTCTCTGCACGGCCACTCGCGTTGTCGTTCGCCTCGGTGATCAGCGTCTGGAACTGCTCGGGGGTGGGGCGTTCGGTGCCGAAGTGGCGGACGATGCGGTCGGGGGCGAGAGGGCGGAGGATTCCGGTTTCCTCCACCTTGTTGTACGGGGACGGGGTATCCGGGATGTGCACCACGCGTTCGATGTCGAGGATCGAGTGGGTGCCCTCCTCCATCAACTCCTCGTCGGTGTAGAGGTCTTCGAGGGTCTCGTACGTGTCGTCGTCGCCGTAGTCCTGCTGGAACACCCGCGTGTGCAGGTTCTCCAGGGCCCGTTCAACACTCCCGTCGAACCTAGTGACGTAATCCCAGCCGCTCGCACCCACCGCGCGCCCCTCTCCTCCGTGCCCTCCTGGCGAGGACGGCGTAAACCTAGAGGGCGGGTCTGACAACGGCGCCGCGACGGCCGACTTGTCCTGCTCCGGTGAACGGTTAACGGAGCCGGCCGCGTACGCTAGACTTGATCTTGAGCTGGTCGCCGCAACTTCGGGTGGCTGGTGCTGCGTTGGTGGTCCAAGGAAAGACGCCCCGCTTCCTGCGGGGAAATGCAGGTGCAAGGCCTGCCCGGCGCTCGATCACAGGGCCCGTCCGTGAAAGCGGACGGGCCCTGTTCGTTGTCCCGCGTGACGTCGGCTTCCAGGATTCGGCTTCGGCTGTGGTCCTGGAGGCCGACGCTGTTGTCTGGGGATGGCGAAGGCCCGGCCGGACCGCTGCCGGGTCGCGCCTCACGAGCGCAACCCAGCGACGGCCGCCCGGTTCAGAAGGCGTGCGCCATGAGCTCCGCGAACAGCTCTTGCTCGTCGACGTCGAGGCCCCGCGAGCGGAACCAGCCGCAGATGTTGGCGCAGTCGCGCTGGAGGAAGCCCATCGCGTTGAGGTTGCCGACGAGGTCGACGATCTGCGGCAGGTCGATGATGACCAGGCGTTCGCCCGCGGCCAGGATGTTGTACGCCGAGAGGTCGCCGTGCACGACGCCGTGCTGCACCATCGTCGCCAGCGCTTCGGTGAGCTGCTCGAAGTACGCTGCCAGCAGTTCGGGGGAGGGACGGGTCTGGGCGAGCCGCGGCGCGGTCTGGACGGCGCCGTCCTCGTCGACGACGGTGATCCACTCCATCAGGATCTCGGTGCCGTCGATCTGGACCGGGTAGGGAACCGGCAGCCCGAGATTCCAGAACCGCACCAACGCGCCCCACTCGGACACCGCCCACTCGCCGGCCGCGACCTGCCGGCCGAAGGTGCTCTTGCGCTTGACGGCCCGCTCGTCACGTGAGCGCTTCATCGAGCGGCCCTCGGTGTAGGACGCGGCACGATGGAAGGACCGGTGCTCGGGAGAGCGGTACCGCTTGGCCGCCATGACCACGCCGGCGGCGGGATCGAGCGGGTCGGCGCGCTCGACGAGGTGGACGTCGGCCTCTTTGCCGGTCTTGAGGACGCCGAGCTCGGTGTCGACCGCTCCCTGCGAGGTCACCACCCAGTCCGGGAGTGGCTCTGGTCCTCGGCAGAGGGGTTCGACGCTGAGCCAGGTCGACCATCGCTGGCCGTCCTCGAGGTCGTCGTAGGAACGGAAGTCGAAGACGAACCGGTGGTCGACGTCGCCCAGGTCGTCCGGCGGCGCGACGTGACCGTACGCACCGGTGCTGAAGTCGTCAGGAAATGCCGGGTGTTGAGGGTGCTGAGTGCGTTGCGGGTTCTGTCGGTGCTGTGGGTGCTGCGAGAGATCGTCGTGAGACATCGCTGGAGGTGCTCCATGAGGTGAGACAGAGGCGGTCTGCGGGCAGGCCGAGGACAGTCGTTGTCACGGTCGTGCCTCCTCTCGTGGAGTACCGGGCAGCTCCCGGTGTCGCGCCCATGGTGAGGGGCGGACGTAAGGAGCGGCAACCGAATAAATCCGGCCCGGTGCGGGCGGCCCGGTACGGCCGGCCCAGCGGTGCGTGGTTTCCGGCCGCCCCTGCTGTGGGGCTCGCCCCCACAGCAGTTCACCCGTCGGCTCCCGCCGGGACCCGTCGGTCAACTCCCGTTGCCGCGCACGCCGTTCAGGGGCGTGGCGGTTTCGGCCGGACCAGGCCGGTGTCGTACGCGAAGATCGTCGCCTGCACCCGGTCCCGTAGATCCAGCTTGCTCAGGAGCGCGTTGACGTGGGTCTTCACGGTGCCCGTGGCGACGCCCAGGCGGGTGGCGATCTCGGCGTTGGCCAGGCCGATCGCGATCAGGGAGAGGACCTCGCGCTCCCGGGGGGTGAGGACGTCGAGCGCCGTGGGGGCGGTCGGTGGGGTGGGAGCGGTGGCCGTGAACGTGTCGATGAGACGGCGGGTGACCGCGGGGGCCAGCATGGCCTCTCCTGCGACCACCACCCTGAGCGCCGTGAGGAGTTCGGCCGGCTGGGCGTCCTTGAGCAGGAAGCCGGAGGCACCCGCGCGCAGGGCCTCGTAGACGTAGACGTCGAGGTCGAAGGTGGTCAGGACGAGCACCCGGGGTACGTGGCCCGACGCCGGGCCGGTCAGGAGACCCGTCGCCGTCAGGCCGTCCATGGCGGGCATGCGGATGTCCATCAGGACCACGTCCGGGGTCAACTGGCAGGCCAGCGTGACCGCTTCGGCGCCGTCACCCGCCTCGCCGACCACCACGAAGTCCGGCTCCGCGTCGACGATGGCCGCGAATCCCGCGCGGACCACGGCCTGGTCGTCGACGACGAGGACCCGGGCGGGGGCGGAGGGCGAGATCATGGGGCGTCACTTTATCGAGCCCTCGGCAGGGCTCATGGGCAGGGTGTCGGCAGCGGTGCCGTCGCGCAGGCTGCCCAGGAGCTCACGCATCGCCGCCAGCGCTTCACGGGCCGCCGGTGCCACGTCGTCGAGGCGGCCCTCCTCGGCGGCGCCGACCACTTCACGGGTCCGGTCGAGGACCGCGGCACGCAGCCCGGCGGCGACCCGCTGCCGTTCCCAGTGCGCCGAGGCGAGCGCCCAGTGGACGAGCGCGCCCAGTTCTCCGTCCTCGCGGCGGGCGACCTGCCCGCGCCGGGACCTGACGAGAAAGCCCGCCAGCCACGCGCAGCCGAACAGCGGCAGCAGCATCACCGTCAGGACGAACACGCTGACCCCCACGGCAAGAACTCCGGCCGGGTCCCCGTCGATCATGCCGTCCCGCGCCGCTGTCACCGTCACCGCGCCGGCCAGCACCGGCGCGGCAAGCGGCACCGATGCCCAACTCGCCCACGGATCACGGCCGTACGCCCCCACCGCGTACACCCCGCCCACCAGCGCGCAGGCGCCCGCGGTCAGGGCGAGCCAGGGATCCGCGGCGGAGCCGGGCGGCCACGGCCACAGCCAGGCTCCCGCGAGCAACGCGGCCAGCACCGGCCAGGGCGCCGTCCGCCGCCACAGCAACGGCGACAACTGCACGACCAGCAGCACGCTCAGCAGCAACAGACCGGGCGCGTCCCGATCCTCGACGAACAGGAACACCGCCGGGAGGAGTCCGGCGGCCGGCAGCAAGGCGTGCGAGGCGAGGCGCCAGTCCAGCGCCCTGCCCCTTCCGGCCGAAGGACGTGCGGTCTGTCCCGGGTGGGCCGGCAGTTCCACCCGTACCGACCAGCCGCCGGACGGGTCCGGCCCCGCGGTCACGGTGCCGCCGACCGCCTCCGCGCGCTCACGCATACCGGTCATGCCCCGGCCCGACCCGAGACCCCGGCCGGCCGCACCGGAGGCGCCGGCCTCCAGGTCCGTACGGGACCCTCCGGCATCGTCGACGGTGAGCGCCAGCCACCCGTCGCCCAGGTCACGCAGGCCGACTCGTACGACCGCCCCCGGGGCGTAGCGCAGCGTGTTCGTGAGGGCCTCCCTGGCGATGCCGAACACCGCCTCCGTCACCTGCGGGGCGGCCAGTTCGACGCCCGCGTCGCTCGTGATCTCCACTCGCTGTCCGAGGCGGACGAAGCCGTCGGCGAGTTCCTCGATCCGGGTGCCCAGCAGGACGTCGTCGCTCCCCTCCGCTCCCCCCAGGGAGGTGACCAGTTGCTGCACGGTGGTCAGCGTCTCGCGGCCGGTGCGGGCGGCGAAGTCGAGTGCTTCCGCGGCCAGTTCGGGGCGGCTGGCGGCGAGATGCCGGGCGGCCTCCGCTGTGACGACCACGGAGGTGAGGTGGTGGGCGCTCACGTCATGCAACTCCCGTGCGAGCCTGCGCCGTTCACTCGCCGCCGCACCCTGTCCCTCGGCCCGGGCGCGGGCCAGCCGGGCGGCTGCTCCGGCTCGTGCGGCCGACTGGTGGGCGCGGCCCCGGCCGAGCCCGACAACGCCCAGGTGGAACGCGACGGTGATGATGAGCCCGGCACCGGCCGGGAGGCTCACACCGTCGACGGCCAGGCCGATCAGGCCCTGGTAGCAGAGGAGGACGCCGACCGCCCGCAGCGTCACCGGCAGGGTGGCGCGGGCGGCGACCGAGTACACGGCCACCAAGTCGCCGACGATGACGAAGAGTTGGACCGCGTCCGAGGCGTCCGCGAGCAGGGCCGGTCCGTAGAAGACGGACACCCCGGCCAGCGCCACCAGCGGCGCGCGCCGTCGCAGGCCCAGCGCGACGACCGTCCCGGCCGCCACGACAAGGGTGAGCGCGAGTTCCTCGCGGGAGAAGCCACGGAAGATGCCGTGGCCGCCGTTCAGCACCTCCGGTCCCGGCCACACCAGGAGGCAGGCCGCGACGGCCGACGGCAGCAGCCAGTTCCGTAACGTTTCCATGAGGGCACGAGCCTACGAGGTGCCGTCCCGCCGGTACGTCCTGCGCCGGACCGACCTGTTCCCGGCGGCATCTACCTTTCGGTAGAGACGGCCGAGCCGGGCGACCATCCTCCGGTAGAGGCGAAGACCGTGCCACCGCACGACGACTTCTCCGCGCGACACGATGATGCTGGCGGTATGCAGCTCGATGACATCGCCGTACCCCTTCTCGTCCTCGTCGCCGTCGTAGCCCTGTTGACGCTGGAACGCCATACGCCCCCGGTCTGGCTGGCCGTCGTCCTGTGCGTGGTGACGTATCCGGCGGGCTCCTTCGTCGTGTCGGCGCTCGAACTGGGCGGCGATCCGGTCGATGTGGGCACCGCCCACAGCGCCGTGACACTGACCGCCATCAGCCTGGCGGGGTACGCCCTGACCGCCGCACACCGCCTCTGTGCGGGCCGCGAGCACGGCGGCGAGGCGGAGCCGGACGAGTCAACTACCACGTTGTGACAATGCGGTTGTGACACCGGGCAAGGCTTACGCGGCCGGCGCTCCCCCGTCGACGAGACGGCGCTCCTACGCCTCCAACTCCAACGGCTTCTTGAGCACAGGGGGTTCGGCGTCCTCGTCGATGACCGCGACCGGAGCCGTCTTGCGGCCCACCTGCGTCCGCACGGCCCCCATGCTCGCCACGATGACGAGGGAGATCGCGAGGGCCTCGGGGACGGAGAGGGCCTGGTGGAGGATCAGGAACCCGGCGAAGGCGGCCACGGCGGGCTCCAGGCTCATCAGGACCGCGAAGGTGGAGGCGGGCAGACGCCGCAGGGCGAGAAGCTCAAGCGTGTACGGCAGGACGGACGACAGTACGCCCACCCCCGCACCCAGCGCCACGGTCGTCGGGTCGAGCAGCCTGCCGCCCGACTCCACGACCCCCAACGGCAGAAACGCCACCGCGGCGACCACCATGGCGAGCGCCAGCCCGTCGGCCTGCGGGAAGCGTCGCCCCGTACGGGAACTCAGGACGATGTACACCGCCCACATGACACCGGCGCCGAGCGCGAAGGCGACCCCTACGGGATCAAGGGTGTCGAAGCTGCCGCCGCCGAGCAGAAAGACCCCGGCGAGGGCGAGACCGGCCCACGCGAGATTGAGGGCGCGCCGGGAGGCGATGACGGACAGTACGAGCGGTCCGAGCACTTCCAGGGTGACGGCGGGCCCGAGCGGGATGCGCCCGATGGCCTGGTAGAACAGCCCGTTCATGGCGGCCATGGTCACGCCGAACAGGACGACCACTCCCCAGTCGCCCCGCGAGTACCCGCGCACCTTGGGCCGGCACAGCACCAGCATGATCAGCGCGGCGGCCACCAGCCTCAGCGTCACGATCCCGAAGGCCCCGGCCCTCGGCAGCAACGTCACGGCGAGCGCCCCGCCGAACTGCACGGATATCCCCCCGGACAGCACGAGCCCGACGGCCCCCAGGGTCCCCCACCCCTTACGCGCCCCCCGATGCCGCCCCCGAGAGCCCCCGGGGGTGGGAACGATCAGAGCGGGCAGGTTGGCGGAGGGCACCACGGTGTCCCCCACGCCTGCGGGCACGACCGGTCCGGCCACGACGGCCCACGCGGGCAGACGCTCAGCACTGGTCATCTTTACAGGGCCTTCCCAGGATGTACGCGCGATCTCCGTACAATGCGATGCACTTCACCGTCCAGAGTAATGGACTGGGGAGCGAGTGCGAATCCATGCACACCCAAGGCGTCCCGGTCTGCACGCCGACGGCGGAGGCGGGCGGTCGGTAGACATCCCTGGACTTCTGAACTACCTTTGAAGTCATGATCGTGACGCCCATAGAAGCCAACTTCTCAGAGCTGCTCCAGAAGCCAAAGGACACGGTGGCTCGTATGCAGGGCAGCGTCCGTCGAGGCATCCGCCTGCACCGACGCGACGACGAAGACCTGTACCTCACCACTGCGGCCCGTGCGGACGAGGCCACGCAGGTCGTCGACTCCACCACCCGGATCTTCGTCGCCATGATGAAGAGCGACCCCCAGGCGACAAAAATCCTCACGCATGTCTTTCCCGACGCGTTCCCGTGGGTGCGCTTTCTGCCCGAGGCGGCCGTGCGTGAGTTCCTCGTCGAGTTCGTCGAGAGCGCGCGCGCAGCGGTCGACCTCGACAACGTGAACTTGCTCGCCCCGGTGATCGCCGCATGGAAATCCACCGCACTCATCCACGCGGACACGGAATTGCACCGCGAGCTCATCACTCCGGCGAGTGAGGATCTCGGCCCTGTCGAGCCGCCGGAGGTTCACTCCGAGTGAGTCCGAAGAAAGGGGACCCGGTCGCGCCACGACCGGGGAAAAACGAATACGACGTCCGGTACGGGGAGACCGCAACGGTCGAAGGATGGCGAGAGGTCGGAAACAAGGCGCCCGGTAACGCCCACAAAGCGTGGGAACAGATGCGCACCGACCCCAGCCCGGCAGTCCAGTCGGATCGCCACCACCAGCTCAGATTCGATCTCACCTATCGCGACTTCAGAGGTGAACGGCTCCCGCAGTGGCAGATCGAAGTCACGGGCGGCGGGCGCATCTGGTACGTGATCGATGAAGAGCGGCGCATCGTCTGGCTGATGAAGGCCAGCCTCGGCCACCCCAAGGCGACCGAATAGCAGACCCGCACGCCGCGCCGGGTTCGCCGAAACGGCAGCCTGCGTTCTCGACACCCCGGCCCGCAGCCACATCGGAACGTTGATCACCCGCACCGAGGCGATCCGAGCCGCGCCGTACGTGTCTTCTGACACGCCCGCACTGGTGTTTTCCTCTCCCCGTCTCCCGTCAGCGCCGGGACATGTACAGGTCCAACGCCTTGTGCAGCAGCCGGTTGAGGGGCAGGTCCCACTCCCCCAGATACTCTGCGGCCTCGCCCCCCGTACCGACCTTGAAGCGCAACAGGCCGAGCAGGTGGTTGGAGTCCTCCAACGTGTCCGTGATACCGCGCAGGTCGTACACGGCGGCGCCCAGCTCATGAGCGTCGACCATCATGCGCCACTGCATGGCGTTGTTGGGCTGGACCTCACGCCGACGATTCGTGGAGGCCCCGTACGAATACCAGACGTGCGCGCCGACGGTGAGCATCGTCGCCGCAGCGAGAACCTCGCCCTCATGGTGGGCGAGATAGAGCCGCATACGGTCAGGGTCTTCGGCGGTCAGCGCACTCCACATTCGCTGGAAGTACGGCAGCGGACGCGGAAGGAACCGGTCGCGCTCGGCGGTCTCCGTGTAGAGGGAGTAGAAGACCGGCAGATCCTCGTAGCCGCCCCGCACCACCCTCACGCCCGCTTTCTCGGCCTTCTTGATGTTGCGCCGCCACTGCTGGTTCAGGCCACGGTGTACTTGCTCCAACGACCGTCCCGCGAAAGGCACTTGGAAAACATACCGGGGTTGCCCAGCGGCGAACCCACCGTCCTCGCCGCCCGGTTCGCTCTGCTGCCAGCCCATCCCGCGCAGCCGGTCGGCGACGTCGAAAGCACTCGGCTCGTACGAGGTGGCCTCGGCATCACGCAGTCTCCGCGCGGCAGGATCAGCGATCGCCGCCTTGACCGCTTCCGCACTCCACCGGCGCGCGACGACGGGCGGCCCCATCTTGACCGAGAACGCGCCCTGGCTCTTCAGATACGCGGCCATCGGCACCAACCACCGATCGAGGTCCGGCGCTGTCCAGTCGATCAACGGCCCTTCGGGCAGATAGGCGAGGTACTTCTTGAGCTTGGGCAACGGCCTGTACAGCACGAGCCCCGCGCCGACGAGCCGCCCACCATCCCCGTCGTCGAACCAACCCAGGCTCTCCGCCCGCCAGTCCGGCTTCACATCGCCCCAAGAGGGCACCTGCATATGGCTGGCGGAGGGCCGGGCAGCGACGAACGCCAGATGCTCGGCGCGACTGACGGGCTGGACACGGAGAGACACGAGTGAGGCTCCTTGAGCAGGCTGGGCCTACCACCCTAGGAGATCAACTCCGACCGTCCCGTGCACCACTCGTCCGAGGCCAGTCGAGCACGGTCAACTCGGGCCACTGCTCCCGCCACCGTGCCGCCTTCGCCTCGTAGACGGCCTGTGGGGCGAGTACCGGGTTCGGTCGGACGACGAGGTTGAACACGTCCGACAGGCCGTGCGGCGCGTACACCCGCCAGCGATCGTCCCGTTCCAGACGTACGCCCAGACAACACGTCGTCGCCGCGAAGTTGTCGATCGCCGCCTCGGTGGACCGGTACGGCGAGCAGGGGACGCCGAACTTCTCCTCGTACCAGAGGTGCACCCGGGCCTCGTTGCGGATCTCGACCTCTGCGGGCAGGCCATCGAAGATCTCCCGTCCGGCCTGGATCACCCTGTCTTCCGCCTCCCACGACAGATCGCCGTCGTCGAAGTAGAAGACGTCGTAATCCTTGATTCCGCTGGTCGGCGACCGGTCGGTGACCACATTCCACACGGTCTGGAACAGACACCCGGCGGTCAGGTACCACCCGGGCAGATCCAGCGTCGCGGTGCGGGCCAGCACCTCCACCAAAACCTCGTTGCGGGACAACACCTCGTGCAGGGCCCCGAGTTGTTCATCCAGAGGAAGCCGACCGATCATCAGCCCTGCCTATCACAGGGCACCACTCAACGCCTCGGAACGTTCACCGGGTGGTCAGCAGCTCCCGCGGCCCGCCCCGCGCGCCTTCACCGTCCCCCGTTGGGCGCGCATGTGCGGAGCGACGAGGAAGCGGGGGCGGTTGAACCAGATGATCGACAGCGTCAGGGCCACACTGGTCAGCAACGCGACCAGCAGCATGCCCAGCAGCCCCGCCTCCCACGCGGTGAGGGATCCTGGGGTGAGCAGGACGGTGGCCATCAACAGGGCTGCCACCCAGTGGAAGACGCCGAGCATGCCGAAGGCCCGCTCGATACCGGTCCTGAAGTCTTCCGGGTACGGCACGAAACGCATCCGGTAGGCATACGAGATCCCCTCCCGCCAGCTCCGCCCGGCGAACCGGAGGAACGTCGTGCCCACCACCCCGCAGAGGGCGATGACGAGCCAGTACACGACGCTCATCGCAGCCTCAACCGTTGTTGGCGCGGTCATCGAGCACGTAGGCCGCACCGGCGCCGATCAGCACCCCGGTCGCAGCACGACGCCTCACGCGCCGGGGCGCCTGGCGACGAAGGAGCCGAGTCCCGGCTCCGTGTAGGTCAGCCCCTCTTCCCGCAACGCGCGAAGCACCTTGTGCGCGGTCGCGTTGGCGATCCCGAACTCCCCGGTGAGCTGCACGACGGAGGGGACTCGCGTACGTGGCGGATAGGTGCCGTCGGCGATGCGGCCTCGCACCACCTCCGCGACCTGGCGCCAGCGTGGGATGTCGGGAACAAATTCGATCACCGCTCCAGCATGCGTATGCCTAGGTCGTTATGCGATACAGGGGACCCCTAGCATGTCTAGAATGCTCCACGTAACCTGAGGTCATGGAAGACCCCCGCGACGGGAGCAAGCCGTCCGGGGGCATGGCCACCAGCTGGATCCGAACGGAGCTGACGACAGTGACCGACCCTATCGGCCGCCTCATCACCTGGGTGAGCCTCCTGCTCGCCCCGCGCGGCACACACCGCCGCACATCCCCGACCGCCCTCCTCGCACCCACCACCCCGCCCCGAACCCCACTCCCCACCCACCGCAGCCCGTACGGCGTCGAGGCCGTCGCCCGCATCGACGGCACCGCCACCAGGTCCGTACGCCCGTACCTCGTCGCCCACGAACAACGGCTACGGCGACGGGAGTTGGCGATGGCCACCCTGGGGCTGGACATGCCCGGCCCCTACTGGATCCACGGGATGGAGGTCGCCTGATGCGAGCGGAACCGGTGTCGACGGAGTCGACTGACGCCCCTGAACTGCCGCACGAGCCACGCCTGTTGCCCTGGACCGGCCAGGAGGGCAGGCCCTGTTACCTGATCACCGACGACCACGGTGGCCCCGTGTCCCGGCTGGCCGACGCGACGGAGTCGATCCAGCTCGGCATGGGCACGGAACTGCTGGCGCACGCCCACGAACTGCTCCCGGACACTCCACGGGGCGAACTCCGTTTCCTCGCGGAGCGATTGACCGAGGCCCTGCGTGATGCGCTTCGCGTCGCCGAGAGCCGGGGACAGCGGCTGAACCGGCTGAACTGAACAGGGGATGAGGTGAGGTGAGGGGGCCCGCGGTTGTTCGGTCCCCTCACTCCGTACTCAGAGCCCGGCGACCGCAGCCTCACTCCTGTCGGTGTCGGGGTCGGCGAAGAGGAGCGTGGCTTCGGCCAGGATGTCGCGGCCTGACTCGGTCCTGTAGATCTCGTCGACGCTGCCGAAGCGCGCAGTGCTGTAGTCGAGGTCCAGCAGAGCTGCCGCCTGACGGACCGACGCTTCGTCGGGGCCTTCGATCTCGACGAAGGTGGGCAGGTCCGGCCAGGTGTCGAAGTCGAAGACGACCTCGCCCAGGCGCCATTCCTCTCGGTAGTTCTCCTGATAGCGGACCTCTCGCAGGCCGAGGCCGTGCAGAATCTCGGCCATGGCGTGCAGGTCGCCGACCTCGGTCTCGATCTCGGTGGTGCCGTCGATGCGCGTGGCGTCGGTGACGTGCTTGAGTGTCAGCGTGGAGCGTGTGCCCTCGTCGCGCAGCCTGATCCACTGGCCGGCGTCGAGGGCGTCGTTCTCGAAGATCTTCCGGGTGAGGCGGGTGCGGGGGAATGCCTGCGTGGCGCCCAGGTCGGTGAGCTTGACCTGGAGCTCGGTGACGTCGATGTCAAGGAACTTGGCCTCGTACTCGTGCTTCATAGCGACCATTTTCTTCCGGCTGGCCGGTTGCTTGTGCGCGTGGGCGGCGAGGAACAGTCCCTCGCTCACCCCCCGTCCCCCTCCGCTCCCTCCATCAGGCTCTCCGCCAGCACCTCCGCCAGATGCCGCCCCCGCACCCCCGCCAGCTGCTGAAGCTGTGTCCGGCACGAGAAGCCGTCCGCCAGGATCACCGTCCCCTCGGCCGCCTCCCGTACCGCCGGCAGCAGCCGTTCCTCCGCGCAGGCCGTCGACACCTCGTAGTGGCCCTTCTCGAAGCCGAAGTTGCCGGCCAGGCCGCAGCAGCCGCCCGTCAGTTCACCCGTCAGGCCCGCCGCCGTGCGCAGTCGGCGGTCCGCCGCGTCGCCCAGCACCGCGTGCTGGTGGCAGTGGGTCTGGCCGGTCGCCGGGCGGTCCACGCGGGGCGGGGTCCAGTCGGGGGCGTGGTGTTCCAGGGTCTCCGCGAAGGTGAGGACCGAGTCGGCGAGGCGACGCGCGCGCGGGTCGTCGGGCAGTAGTTCAGGCAGGTCCGTGCGGAGGGCTGCCGCGCAGCTCGGTTCAAGGACCGTCACCGGGGTGCCCGCGTCCAGGTCAGGTTCCATCAGGTCGAGCGTGCGGCGCAACACCACGCGGGCCCGGTCCAGTTGGCCCGTCGAGATGTACGTCAGGCCGCAGCAGACACGGGTGGGGACGGGCAACCGGCCTGTCCTCCGTCCGGTCGGCGGCAGCGTCACCTCCAGGCCCGCCGTCTCCAGTACGCGTACGGCCGCCTGCCCCACCGAGGGACTCAGGTGGTCGGTGAACGTGTCGGGCCAGAGGACGACCGTCCGCCGACCGCCGCCGCTGTCAGGCGCAGCCGCCCGCCTCCCCCACCACCGGCTGAACGTCTCCCCCGCCACCGCCGGGATCTCCCGCTCGGGCGCGATTCCGCCGAGCCGTTTCGCCGTCGCCGCCAACACCCCTATCCCCGCAAGGGAGTTGACCAGCCTCGCCGTACGCGTACGGGCGACCGTCCCCAGCCAGACCGGCAGCCACCCCATCGCGTAGTGGGCCGCCGGGCGCAGTCGGCCTGCCCAGTGGTGGTGGAGGAACTCCGCCTTGTACGTGGCCATGTCGACCTCGACCGGGCAGTCCGAGCGGCAGCCCTTGCAGGAGAGGCACAGGTCCAGGGCGTCGCGGACCTCCTCCGAGCGCCAGCCGTCCGTGATCACCTCGCCCGCGAGCATCTCGTGCAGCAGCCGGGCCCGCCCCCGCGTGGAGTGCGCCTCCTCGCCCGTCACCCGGAAGGACGGGCACATGACATCTGAGCCTCCGCCACCCCCCGAGGCCCCATGGCCTCCATGGCCCCCTTGTCCCCCGTGTCCCCCTGAACTCCCCTTGCCGATCGCCGCCGGCGTACGGCACTTGGCCACGCCCACGCACCTGCTGACCGCCGCCGCGAAGTTGCCGCCGTCCGACGGATAGCCGAAGACCACGTCCACCGGCTCTCGGGGGAGGACCGCGAAGCGGAGGTTCTCGTCCAGGCGGGCGGGGCGGACCAGCATGCCGGGGTTCAGGAGGTCGTCCGGGTCCCAGAGGGACTTCGCGCGCTCGAAGAGGGCGATCACCTCGGGGGCGTACATCTTCGGGAGCAGTTCCGCGCGGGCCTGGCCGTCGCCGTGTTCGCCGGACAGGGAGCCGCCGTGCGACACCACCAGCTCCGCCAGGTCCTCCGAGAAGCGGCGGAAGCGTGCCACGCCCGGCGCGGTCAGGAGGTCGAAGTCGATGCGTACGTGGATGCAGCCGTCGCCGAAGTGGCCGTACGGTGTGCCGCGCAGGCCGTGGTCCGCGAGGAGCCGTCTGAAGTCCCTGAGGTAGGCGCCCAGTCGGCGTGGGGGTACCGCGCAGTCCTCCCAGCCGGGCCAGGCCTCCGTGCCGTCCGGCATCCTCGTCGCCGTGCCGCTCGCGTCCTCCCGGATGCGCCACAGGGCGCGTTGACCGGCCGGGTCGGACACCACCAGGGCGTCACCGACGTCCGCCGCGCGCACGATCGTGTCCGCCCGCGCGCGTGCCTCCGCCGGGGTCGCGCCGCCCGTCTCCACGAACAGCCAGGCGCCGCCCCGGGGCAGGTCGGTGGGGGTCCGGACCAGGTCGGCGGCCATGCCCTCGACCGTCAGCGGACCGTACGGCAGCAGACCCGCCGCCGCGTCCGCCGCCCCGCTCTCGTCCGCGTACGCCAGCACGGCCAGCGCACGCGCGCGCGGGGCCTCGACCAGCCGGACGACCGCCTCCGTGACGATGCCCAGGGTGCCCTCCGAGCCGCAGAAGGAGCGGGCGACATCCGCGCCCTTCTCGGGCAGCAGTGCGTCCAGCGCGTACCCGGAGATACGGCGGGGGAGGTCCGGGAAGCCTGTGCGCAGGCGGGCCAACTCGCCCTCCGCCAGCTGTCGCAGGCCCTCCGGGGCGCCCGACCAGCCCTGTCCCAGGCGGAGGCGGTCGCCGCGCGCGCGGATCACCGTCAGCTCGCGCACACTGTCCGCCGTCGTGCCCCAGGCGACGGAGTGCGGGCCGCAGGAGTTGTTGCCGATCATGCCGCCGAGCGTGCAGCGGCTGTGGGTCGACGGGTCGGGGCCGAAACGCAGGCCGTGCGGGGCGGCGGCCTCCTGAAGACGGTCGAGAACCAGCCCTGGCTGAACAACAGCCGTCCGTTCCTCGTGGTTGAGGGAGAGGAGGTGGCCCATATGCCGCGTGAAGTCCAGAACGACCCCTGTGCCCGTCGCCTGGCCGGCGATCGACGTGCCCCCGCCGCGCGCCACGACCGGCACCCCGTGCGCCCGGCAGACGGCGAGGGCCGCCGCGACGTCGTCCGCGTCGCGCGGGGCGACCACGCCCAGCGGGACGCGCCGGTAGTTCGACGCGTCCATGGTGGTCAGCGCCCGGGACATGGCGTCGAAACCGACCTCGCCCCGGACGGCCTTCCGCAGTTCCGCCTCCAGCGGCCGAAGATCCGTCATGACCCCAGCATGCATCCCGCCACTGACAGTGACCGTCCGAGCGCCCGGCGAAACGTGGACGGTTTGTGGGGACCGAGCCGAAACACCTCAAACTCGCTCACTAACTCCCCTATAGTTGCGACGAGTTGAGCACCATCAGTCACAACTCGCTCACAAACCGATTGCACAGGCGCCCCGCAGACACCCCCGCAGGGCCCCTTGGCCCAGGCAGCAGCACCGAGGACGCAGCCGAGCACACCGCCGAGGATCCGACCGAGGAATCGACCGAGGACCCCTTCATGACCGCGCCCCGCCAGCCAGGCGAACGCCCCGCCTACCGTGCTCTCCTGCCCGCCCCGCTGCTCACCGCCGTACTCGCCGCGCTCGCGGTGGTCGGCGCGGTCTCCCGGGCGTCGAACGAGGCGCGAGTCCCGCTCGCCCTGGGCGGAGCCGGCGCGGCGCTGCTGCTGTGCGCGGCCGTCACCGTGGCCGCCCACGGCATCCGGTCCGCCCGGCTGGCGCAGCGTCGGCTCACGGCCGTCAGCGACGACGCCGGGCGTCTGCTGCACGACCGCGCCCGCCTCACCGAGGAGCTGAACCAGGTACGGGCCGGGCTGACAGCCGATCTGGAACGGGAACGCGCGCGCGTGTCCGCCGACCTCGTCCGCGAACGGGTCCGCCTCCACGAGGCCTCCGCCCAGGAGTTCACGCGCCTCCAGCAGGCGAAGGCCCACGAGCTCACCCTGCTCACCGAGGACATCGCCCGTCTGACCGAAGAGCTGCGCCGGGCCAAGCAGGAGCGGGCGGCGGCCCTCGCGGCCACCGCCAACGCGGCCGGCCGGATGCAGGCGCTGGCCACGAGCACCCTCGCCGACCTGCGCGCCATGGAGGACCGGCACACCGACGAGGACGTCGTCGCCGACCTCCTCCACCTCGACCACCGCACCGCCCAGGCGGGCCGCCTCGCCGACTCCGTCGCCGTCCTCTCGGGCGCCCGTTCGGGCCGCCGCTGGGCCCGCCCGATCGTCATGGAGTCGATTCTGCGCGGCGCCATGGGCCGCATCAGCGGGTACCAGCGCGTGCGCGTGCACTCCGCCAGCGCCGCCGCCGTCGCGGGACACGCCGCCGAGGGCGTCATGCACGCGCTGGCCGAACTCCTCGACAACGCCGCGAACTTCTCGCCGCCGACCGCCGAGGTCCATGTGTACGTCGAGGAGGTCCCCGCCGGGATCATCGTCTCCGTCGAGGACAGCGGCCTGGCCATGAGCGACGTGCAGCTGCGCCGCGCCGAACGGGCCGTCTCCGGGGAGGACGGGAGCAACGACACCAAGGGCGGCGGGCGGAACGCCGACGGCATCGGGCTCGGTGGCCTCACCGGCACCCGCCTGGGCCTCTCCGTCGTCGGCAGGCTGGCCCGCAAGTACGGCCTCAAGATCTCCTTCCGCCCCTCCGCGCGCGGGGGCACCGGCGTCCTGGTGCTGATCCCGCAGGACATCCTGGCCGGGGACGCGGTCGTGGCCCCGCCGCTGCCGACACCAACGACTCCGCCGACGCGGATGACACCGCCCGTACCGGAGGCGCCCGCGGCCCCGGCACCCACTCCCGGCGAACCCTGGGAAGCCCGCTCCGAGGACCAGGAGGAGGGACAGGGACAGGGACAGCATCTGTCGGTGTCGTACGCGGAGGAGGGCCACGCGGAATGGCCGTACCCCGAAAAGCCGTACGGGGACCCGCCCTCCACACAGGAGCCGTACGGGGACCGGCCCCCCGCCCAGGGGCCCTACGCGGACAGGCCATACGCGGAAAGGTCCTCCACACAGGGACCGTACGCGGACCGGTCCCGGCCCCAGGAGCCCCACGCGGAGCAGTCGGACACCGCCCAGCCGTACGCGGAGCAGCCCTACGCGGGCCAGTCGTACACAGCCGCGCGTGCCGCAGTCGGCGACCTGGACCCGGACCCCGTACCGACGCACGAGTCCCCCGACCACGCCCCGGAACAGCCGGAGAGCCCCACCGCGGAGGCGCCCTCCGACGAGCTGCCGCAGCGGCGGCGGGGTCGTACGCTCGCCGCCGCCGAACGCGCGCGGGGGGCCGCACCGGCCGACGGGTCGAGGTTCTCCATCCCTCTCGCACCGCCCGACCCGGACGACACGCGCGAGCGGGTGGCCCGTTTCGGGACCTTCCGGCAGGCCGTGCGCGGCACCGTGCCCGACCAGGCGGCCCTCCAGGGCAGCACCAGCCCGGAGCCACCGCCTCCGCCCTCCGCCGCCCCCGCGCAGGCTCCCTCGACCCCGGCGGAAGCGGCGCCCGTACCGCCCGCCACCTCACCCCCCACCACCTCCCACCCGGAAGGCGACCCCACCCCATGACCGGCACTGGCCTCGGCCCCGGACCGACGACCGCCGACGAGAAGCTGACCTGGCTCATCGAGGGCCTCCTGGAGCGCACCCCGGGTGCCCGGCACGCGCTCGTGCTGTCCCGGGACGGCCTGAAACTGTGCCGTACGCCGGAGCTGTCCGTCGACCAGGCGGACCAGCTCGCCGCGATCGCCGCCGGTATCCAGTCGCTGTCGCACGGCGCCTCCGTGGAGTTCGGGGACGGCAGCGGAGGTGTGCGGACCGCGATGACGGAGTTCTACGGCGGGGTGCTGTTCATCGTCGAGGCGGGCCAGGGCGCACACCTGGCCGTCGTCACCACCGAGGACGCGGACACCGGGCTCGTCGGCCACAACATGAGCGAACTCGTCGAGCAGCTCGGGGAGCACCTGCGCGCCCAGCCCCGGACGACTCAGCCCCGTACGACAGAGCCCCGTGCGACAGAGTCCCGTGCGACTCAGCCGCGTACGGCATGAATGGTCCGGGGGGACAACCCGGGAACCGTCCGGGAAGGGACGATTCTCCGGACCGGCTCTACACGCTCACCGGAGGCCGCAGCCGCGCCGCGCCCGACAACCCGTTCGACCTGGTGACGCTGGTCGTCGCCGAGTCCGATCCGGTGCCGGGGATGCAGTCCGAGCACGCCGCGATCCTGCGGCTCGCCGAGCGGCCCACGGCGGTGGTGGAGGTCGCCGCCGTGCTGCGGCTGCCGGTGGGCATCACCAGGGTCCTGCTCGCCGACCTCCTCGCCGCGGGGCGCGTCAGCGCCCGCCATCCGCGCCGGACCGCCATCACCGACCCCGACATCCTGGAGCAGGTGCTCGTTGGACTCCGCAACCTCTGACCGCGCGAACAACCGCACGGGCGACGTCACCGACGACCGCGCGGAAGCCGACCTACGGCCGCCCCTGCGCGCCTCCGCCGACAACGGGCTGAAGATCGTGATCGTCGGCGGCTTCGGTGTAGGCAAGACGACGCTCGTCCGGTCGGTCAGCGAGATACGTCCCCTCAGCACCGAGGAGACGATGACGCGGGCCGGTGAGAGCGTCGACGATGTCAGCGCGGTGCGCGACAAGAAGGCCACCACCGTCGCCTTCGACTTCGGCCGCATCACGCTCGACGCCCACAACGTGCTGTATCTGTTCGGGGCGCCGGGCCAGGAACGCTTCTGGTTCCTCTGGGACCGGCTGTTCGCCGGCGCGCTCGGCGCGGTCGTCCTCGTCGACACGCGCCGCCTCGACGACTCCTGGTACGCCATCGACCGCCTCGAACAGCACGGCACCCCGTTCGTCGTGGCCCGCAACGACTTCGGCGGCCAGGACTTCGCCCCGCAGGCCATCCGCGACGCGCTCGACCTCGACCCCGACGTACCGCTCGTACACTGCGACGCGCGCGCCCGGAACTCGAGCAAGCGGGTGCTGATCGCTCTCGTGGAGCACGCGAGACACCGCTACCGGCGTGCCCGGTCCCAGGTCCAGCCCCAGTCAGCCACCGCACATACACACGATGGCCAAGTGGCCGCACATCACAAGGAGTTGCCCCGGTGACCGCCGCGCATGTCCCCCTCGACGGCCACCGGCTGCGGACCGAACCCGACCGGATGTACCGGGAGATGCGGCGCGACCACGGGCCGGTGACACCGGTGCTGCTCGACGGGGACGTACCCGCGTGGCTGGTGCTCGGCTACCGCGAACTGCACCAGGTCACCGGCGACTCCGTGCTGTTCAGCCGGGACTCGGAGTTGTGGAACCAGTGGGAGCGGATCCCCGCCGACTGGCCGCACCTGCCGATGATCGGCCGCCGGCAGCCCTCGGTCCTCTACACCGTAGGCGAACGCCACAGTGAGCGCGCCGCGATGATCGGCGATGCGCTGGAGGGGGCCGACCCGGTCGAACTGCGGTCGTACGCAGAGCAGTTCGCGGACGAGCTGATCGACTCGGTCTGCGCCCGGGGCCAGGCGGACCTCGTCCAGGAGTACGCGATGCGGCTGCCGGTACGGGTCATGGCCCGCCTCTTCGGTTTCCCCGACGAGGACGGGCGCGCCCTGGTCTCCGCCGCGCTCGCCATGACCGGTGGGCAGGAGGCCGGCATGGCCGGCCAGCAGCACCTGATCGAGTCGATGGGCCGACTGCTGGCCGCCCGTCGGGCGCGGCCGTCGGACGACGTGGTCTCGCGGATGCTCGCGAACCCGTACGGCTTCACGGACGAGGAGGTCGCCCACGACCTGATGATCATGATCGCGGCGGGCAACGACCCCACCGCCGACTGGATGGGCAACTCGCTGCGTCTGATGCTCACGGACGAGCGGTTCGCGGCCTCCCTCTTCGGCGGTCGCAGCAGTGTCGCCGAGGCGATGAACGAGGTCCTGTGGGAGGACGCGCCCGTGCAGACCATGCCGGGCCGCTGGGCGTCCCGCGACACCCGCCTGGGCGGCCGGCACAT
This sequence comes from Streptomyces turgidiscabies Car8, assembly GCF_000331005.1. Taxonomy (GTDB): domain Bacteria; phylum Actinomycetota; class Actinomycetes; order Streptomycetales; family Streptomycetaceae; genus Streptomyces; species Streptomyces turgidiscabies. Next base: position 173 of record NZ_AEJB01000320.1, on the reverse strand, counting down.
CCGTACGGGCGACCTGCTCCTCCTCGGCCTGCAGGGCGCCAACTCCGACCCCCAGGTCCGTACCGACGGCTCCGCCCTCACCGGCGGCAACAACGCCCACTTCTCCTTCGGCCACGGGGAACACCGGTGCCCGTTCCCGGCGCAGGAGGTCGCGGAGGTCATCGCGAGAACGG
>NZ_AEJB01000319.1 GCF_000331005.1 Streptomyces turgidiscabies Car8 | reverse complement strand
TCAGTCGTGCGGCGCGCTCCCGCTGACCCTGTGGTCGGCGTGGCTCAGCGCCTCCATCACCAGGCGGCGCAGATGCCCGTCCCGCAGGCGGTAGTGGACGTACCGGCCCTCGCGCCGGGTCTCCACCAGCCCCGCGAGCCGCAGCTTCGCCAGATGCTGGCTGACCGCCGTCCTCGACGCCTCGCACCGCTCGGTCAGCGAGCCGACGTCCGACTCCCCCTGCGCGAGCAGCCACAGCAGATGCAGCCGTGTCGCGTCGGACAGCAGCGCGAACACCTCGGTCGCCTCCGCGAGACGCGCGCTGTCCGGGGCACGCAGATGCGCATGGGCCGCAGTTGGCAGGGTCTCGCGAGCTGGCATGCCCTCAGCGTAGAGGCAGGACGGACCCGTCGAGCGTGCCCGCGTACCGATTCCCGCATCAACATGTGCGCAGGTGCGCACCTATGGCTAGAGTGGAGTCGGACCGCGCCCGCTCCCCGACCGGCCAAGGGACCGCCGCATGCTCTCCGTACTCCGCAACCGCACCTACCGCCGTCTCTTCACCGCCCAGGTGGTCGCCCTGACCGGCACCGGCCTGGCGACGGTCGCTCTCGCGCTGCTCGCGTACGACCTGGCGGGCCCCGACGCCGGTTCGGTGCTCGGCACCGCGCTCGCGGTCAAGATGGTGGCGTACGTGGTGATCGCCCCGGCCGTCGGCGCGGTCGCCGACCGACTGCCGCGCCGCGCGCTGCTGGTGGCGGCGGACCTCACGCGGGCCGGGGTCGCGCTGTCGCTGCCGTTCGTGGACCAGGTCTGGCAGGTGTACGTCCTGATCTTCCTGCTCCAGGCGGCGTCGGCCGCGTTCACCCCCACCTTCCAGGCCGTCGCGGCGGACGTACTGCCGGGCGAGAGCGACTACACACGGGCGCTGTCCCTGTCCCGGCTCGCCTACGACCTGGAGAGCCTGTTCAGTCCGGCCCTCGCCGCCGCACTGCTGTCACTGATCACCTACAACTGGCTGTTCCTGGGCACGGTGGCCGGCTTCCTGGCCTCGGCCGCCCTGGTCGCCTCCGCCGCACTCCCCAAACCCGCCCTCACCAGGACTCCACAGACCGGCGGGGTCCGTGAGAAGAGGACCACGGGCGCCCGCCTCTTTCTCGCCGTCCCACAGTTGCGCGCCCTGCTCGCCCTCGATCTGGCGGTGGCCACCGCGGGCGCCATGGTCACCGTCAACACCGTGGTCTACGTCCGTGATCAGCTCGGCCGGAGCGCCGGTGACGTACCGCTGGCGCTCGGCGCTTTCGGTGCGGGCTCGATGATCGTGGCCCTGCTCCTGCCCCGGGTGCTCGACCGGGTCCCGGACCGTGCCGTGATGCTGCCGGGAGCCCTGCTGCTCACCGTCGTCTTCGTCGCTCTCGGCGCCATCACCTCGGCGGGCGGCGGCAGTTGGCGCTGGCCCGCACTGCTGGCCGCGTGGGCGGCGTTCGGTGCGGCCTGCTCGACGGTGCTCACTCCGACGGGACGGCTGATCCGCCGGGCGGCGCCGGCCGAGGCGCGCACTTCGGCGTTCGCGGCCCAGTTCTCCCTCTCGCACAGTTGCTGGCTGCTCACCTACCCGCTGGCCGGCTGGCTCGGCGC
>NZ_AEJB01000318.1 GCF_000331005.1 Streptomyces turgidiscabies Car8 | reverse complement strand
ACGGCAGGGCGCACTTCCTGGAGATGAACACCCGTCTCCAGGTCGAACACCCGGTCACCGAGGCGGTGTTCGACATCGACCTCGTGGCCCTCCAGATACGCGTCGCCGAGGGGTCCGCTCTCCAGACTCTCGTGGCGCCCGAGAACGACCCTCAACGCGCGCGTGGCCATGCGATAGAGGCCCGTCTGTACGCCGAGAACCCGGCGGACGCCTGGACCCCGCAGACCGGCACCCTGCACCCGGCAGGAATTTTTCGCCGCCCCCCATCGAATTCTCCGACTGCTGTCCCCAACTGCCGCGCGAGTATGGGCCGTTCCCGGGTTCCCATCTGCCGCGAAAGGGGATAGCCATAGGGTGCGGCCACTGGCCGTGGGGGACCGGCGACGGGGGGAACGCCACATGTTCTTGTCTCGATGGAGCGAGTCCCGGGCGAGACCATCTCTGCGCGGACGCGTCACACTGCTCTGCCTCTTCCTCCTCCTCGTGGGCAGCCCCTGGGGGCAGCGACGCGCGGAGGCCTACTACGTGGAGAACTTCGGGAGCGAGACCCGGCGCCGGCTGGTCGAGGGCGCGTTCGTCCCGAGGTGGGACCTCTCCTCCGACGCGTACATCGACTACGTCGGCCCGAATCTGATGATCGTGCAGGACGTCAGCGTCCTGCTGCTGCTCGTGGCGCTCGCCCGGGTGATGTCGCGGTCGCGGGCCCGAGGGGTGTCCGGCTGGGCCCGCTGTCTCGTCGCGGGTGTGCTGGTGTCGGAGATCGTCGCCCTGCTGCGCTGGTGGATGCTCGACACCTTCGTCGACGGACTGCCGCTGTCGGCCGAAGGCCTGCGCTACGAACTCCTGCACTCCGCCCTCTCCTTCGGCCTGCTGGCCGGAGTCCTGCTCGCCCTTCTGACCATCGGCCTGCCGCCCGCGCGCAGCTCCGGGCCCGCCCGCGCCACCAGACCGTCGCTCCTTCGGAGAAAGGAAGCTGCCACCATGACGACGACCCCGCAGGCGCACATGCCGGTCGGAAGCGTGCCGGGTGACGTCACCCGGTATCTGTGCGCCGCGGCCTACGTCGACGAGGAGTTCGCCGACCGGGTGGTGGAGGGCGTCCTCGCCGACGAGGTCAGCGCCGTGGCGCCCTCGCCCGGCGTCGACCTGGTGGCGGTGGCCCACCACTGCCTGGCGGCCCAGGAGATACGCCGCAGACGCGACCTGCGACTGGCGGGGGCGTTCGCGGTCGTCGCACTGCTCGCGCCGCTGTGGCTGCTGTTCAGCTCGCTGTTCCTCTCCTTCACCGCCGGCGTGGGCCGCTCCCGGGCCGGTCACGCCACCCGGGGCCGACGCCAGCCCGGCAACAGGGCCCTGGTGAGTACGGTGGTCACCGCCGCGGTCGTGGTGCCCTTCGCCTTCCCCCTCGGCTCCGCCATCGCGTCCCTGCCCGTCTCCGGGTTCATGAGCTGGCTGCTCGGCGCCTACCTGTCCGGGATCCCGGCCGTCCTCGCGTCCGTCGGCGCGGTGGTATTCGCGTACGTGACGGTCGTACGGCACGAGTTGAGCATCGACCAGCTGCTGCGCACCACCATGACCCGCGCCGCGTTCGCCCGGCGCCGGCTGCCGGCCCTGCCCCTGAAGCAGTGGATCGTCAACCGGATGGCGGTCGTCAAGGAGGCGCGGGACGGAAACGTCACCGTCTACAGCGGATACTCACCGTTCATCGGCTACTCCCCCGCCGCCTCCAACTGGTCGGTCGCCGTACCGCTGCTGCCCTCGGACGACCACGTCCACAAGAGCGCGCGCCCCGGCGGCCCGGACGCCTTCGACGTCGTCGAACTCGTCGCCCACGTCCGCGAACACCTCCGCACGGTCGCCGCGCGCGGCGACGCCGACCGGGCAGCGCCCTCGGTGGCTCCCGAATCCCTCGGGTCCCTCACCATCGAGGACCGGGTCTTCGTGAACGGCACGACCATCGGCGAGGACCCCCGGTTCATGACCACCGCCGGCCTGACACCGGCCGTGCGGCTGCCGGCCGAGGCGGTGGAGGAGATCATGCGGCGTCCGACGGGCGCGGTCCGCCACCATCTGGCGGTCCACGTCCCGTTGTGGGGCGACGACGTGGTGCCCAGCGTCTTCCTGCACTTCTCGACCGAGGGCAGAACCCTGCACCTGCACTGCGGCAACCATGTGCTCGGTCCGGTGGGCGCCGGCTACCACGTCGTGGACCGCCTGCGCGACCCCCTCACCCCCGAGCGGCAGCGCGGGCTGCTGGCCGACGCCCTGCCCCGCACCGGCCCCGCGTTCTTCGCCGCGCCCTCCCGCGCGCTGCGCCAGGCACGTTTCGAGACGCGGCGCACCCGGCGGATGGCGGACGAGCTGACCGCCATGGAACAGGACCCGGTCTTCGACTACGGTGCCCGCGTGAGCCTGCGGGAGATCGCGACGAGCCCCGTCTACCAGAACTACTTCCAGGTCGTGGACGCCAACCGGGTCACCTCGGCCGTGCAGCGCCACACTCTCGCCGCGATACGGGAGTTCCTCGACGCACGCGGCTACGACACCACCGACTTCCGCGCCCAGCAGCAGACCATCCTCAACCAGGGTGTCATCCAGCAGGGCGGGACGAGCATCATCGGCAACCAGGCGATCGGCACCGGCGCCAACGCCACCCAGACCGTCACCCGGAAGACCGGCCCGGCCGCCACCGCCGGCGCCCAGAAGTAACCTCGGAAGGAGGGGTCCGCCGATGAGCGGCAGCAACGAGCCCGACCGTCCCGACCCGCCCGTCAACAACGGCCTGGTGATCAACGGCGGCACCCACTACGTGGGCAACCAGGCGATCGGCAACCAGGCCCAGGCGTTCTCGGGCTCGGTCGCCTTCCAGCCGCAGGACGCGGCACAGACGGCCGCCCGTACGGCCGAACTCCTGGCGCTCATCGAGCAGTTGCTGTCCGAACACCGCGAGTCGCTGCCCGACCCGGAGTCGACCACCCGCGAACTACGGCGCCTGCGCGAGGAACTGGACGAGGAGGAACCCCAACCAACGGTCCTACGCCGCGCCCTGGCCCGCCTGACGGATTTCGTCCAGCCGGTCACCCCCCTGGTCGTCGCGGTGGGCGAACTGACGCAGACGGTACGGGGGGCACTGGGGGCTTGAGGGACGGGGGACGGGGGACGGGGGACGGGGGACGGTGACACCGACTCCCTTGACGTCACCACCACACCCCGGACACTTACAGCACGCGGTACACCCGCTCGGTCACAGGCGGGTGCTCGTAGGATTTCGCACAGCGGTATACCTGCAGTTGTTCGTCTCCCAGTTCGATCCCGGTCGGGTCGCCCACCGGCGGGTAGCCCGGCCGGTCATCAGCATCGGTGTCCTCAATCGGGCGCCACCCGCCTGCGTCGTGCCCGTTCCATTCGCTGAGGCCGATGGTGAACAGGGGCTCGGTCAGGGAGCCGCATTCGCAACATGGTGGGTCGGCGCTGTCGCGGTCATCGGAGGAGACGACCCCCCAGCCGCCGACCTTCCAGCCCGGAGCCACCGCGAACTCGACGTAGTAGTGGCCGGTTTCTTCCTGCCACGCGTCCACTCGCGCACGTATGTCCGCGCCCACGGCAGCGGGCAGTTGCTCGACCGCCGGATATTCGCTCGCCTGCTCCGGATGCAGGACACACGGGGCCGGCCAGTAGTCGGCCCGCTCGATCACGGTCGGCTCCGGGGGTGGCGAAAGGACCGCGGTGACCTCGTCGGCGCGGCGCCAGCGTACGTGGATGGCCGGGAACTCGTCGTCGTGGTCCATGAACGGGCACCACAGGATCTGCATCAGGTCCGCGTCATCGGGGCAGGGCAGGCCCGGGACGTCCCGGGCATAGAGCTGAGCCACGGGCAGCAGGGGAACCGGACCCGCATAAGGGCTGTCGATCTTCTTCGGTTCGTCCCGGTCGAGGATCGCCTGTTCCTCGAACGTGAGCTGCCGCTCGTCATCCGGCTGTGCCCACCGGGCGACCGAGAGGTGATGCGAGGCGCGCACCGTTTCCAGCTCCTCCACCTCGTACACCTCGTGCGACCGCGTGCAGGTCGGCCACGGCTCGTTCTGCGGCCACAGCAGCGGACCGCCCAGCGAGCTGTCCTCGATCGTGGGTGAACCCGACCGGGGATGCAGTCGCGTGACGTTCCTGGACATCGTGGCCAACTCCGGGAACACCGCGGTCAGGTCCAACGGGCGCGGCGGCGTCGTACGCGTCATGGGTTCTCCTCTGGCGTGCCCTGGGCCTGTCATCGAAGCACGCGGCACTGACAGTCCGGTCTCCATGCACGTCAGGAGGGAGAGGTGGGGGAGGAACGTCTACCGGGCGCGCTCTCGGCAGGAGGCGCTCGTGGACGCCGACTCGTGAACGCCGCCGCCGACAGCGCGGCCGATTCCACGGATGCCGTCGTCCCGATGCTCGCCACGCCCCGGCGTCCTGAAGCCGGACTCGCCGCGGGCCGGGAACACCCGGGCCGCGGCGAGAAGGTGAAGCCGAGGACTCGGGGAGTCAGCTGCCACTGATGGTGATGGTGAAGTCCGTGATGGGGACCAGGTTCGGGAACGTACCGATGAGCGCCGGCGTGCCGGTGAGAATGTCGACGCTGTAGAAGGACGCCCTGCCGCCGTACGGCGTGAGGGAGGCGAAGGCGAGGTTGGAGGTCGTCCTGCCGTTGGTGGTGGAGCTGAAGATGTCGTAGCCGGCTTCGAGGTTCGCGTCGAAGCCGAGCAGGCCGGTCGCGACGAGGTTGCCGGCGTTCGGGGGCGACTGGATGGTGATCTGGTCGTTGTAGGTGTCCACGTCGGTGAGCGTGGTGCCGGTGGAGCCGACCAGGTCGTTGTTCGTGTAAGCGGCGCCGGTCACGCCGGTGGCGGCCGTGGTCGTCGGCGGGATGTTCAGGTTGCTGTCGGCGACCGTGGTGCCGTCGTTCAGGTTGTGCCGCAGGTTCTGGCCGTTGTTGCTGATGACCCGCAGCCGGTCGGCCGCCGGGTTGAAGTCGATGTCGAAGGACGTGCCATAGAGCGCGACCTTGAGCTGCGAGACCTTGGTGACGACCACGTCGGGGGTGGTCGGCGGGGTGGTGATCGTGTAGATGCCGCCCTTCTCGCCGAGCCCGTACATGAGACCGTTCTGCACGCGGTGGTCGATCCCGACCAGCTTGGTGTCGCCGCTGAGTCCGGTGACATCCTTGACCCAGTTGAGGGTCCCCGGCTTGTCGGTGGTGAAGCTGGCCATGGTCAGGCCGTCAGCGGTGATCCCGAACGCCTGCAGCGTGGGGGTGGCGGTGACGGCGGCGGTGCTGGAGCCGGGCGAGGTCACGATGAGCGCGGTCGCCGCGGACACGGCGGCGACCGCGGCCGCGATTCTCTTCCTGGTCCCGGATTTCATGGCTTTCGGCATGGTTACCCTCCCGTTTGAACTCAGGTCACTGGGTGGCCCGCGCCCCGCGAATTCGAAGTGGTCGGTCCCTTTCCGAAACGGCCCCCGGGCGTCGGGCACGGTTCTCATTAAGCCCAGGCCACAGCACCCCCACAAGGGAATCGAGCCATGAGAACGCCCCGATAAGGGAACTTTGCGCACTGTGACAAACACTCCGCCCGCACACCCTTCACCGATTCACCCGGAGTGATAAATGCCCGTCCGGTTTTCGCCTGTCGACCCCCTCACCCTGAGTGACATGCTCACGCGTATGGGGAGCCTCTTCGCCGAACTGGCCCGGCAGGCGTCGACCAACGCCCGCCGCGAGGTCGAGACATACGTACGCGAGATACCGGAACTCGGGACCCTGGACACGAACTCCCGAGCCAGGGCCGAGACCCTGGAGTACTCGGTCTGGTTCCGGCGCCGTACGGTCGAACTGGCCCCGGAAAACGGCATGTTGACCGACGACGACCTCGCCTACATCGCGTCGATGGGCGAGGCGCGGGCCTGCGCGGGAATGTCGCTGGACTCGCGGCAACAGGTCCTGCGCGTCCACACCGAGCTCATGCTGCGAGAGATCAACGAGGCGACGGAGGCGCAGCGCGGCGGCGACCTCGACGAACTCATGCGCCTCATGGGCTGGTTCGCCCCTCAGGGCGAGCGCGGCATCGGCGCCTATCGTCAGGGCTTCGTGACGGTGTTGCGACGCCGTATGTCGTATGTCGATCAAGTTGCCCTGCTGGCATGGGCCTTGCTCTCCGAAAGTCCGGCGGCGGAGGAGTTGGCCCAGGTCGCGGACATGGAACTGGCCACGGCCTACACGGTGTTGGTGGTCCGGGTACCGCACGGCCCGGGCGGCGACCGCGACCTGGTGTGCGACATCGAGGCGCTGGTGAAGACCCACCAGGTCCCGGTGGCATGGTTCCCGGAGAGCGGCGACAGCGATGGTGACGGCGGCGGCAGAGGTGGTGAGCTGATCGCCCTGGTTCCGGATGTCGCCCAGGAGGCGGTACCGGACCTCGCACGAGATCCCGTACCGGCCTCTGCCGTTCCCGACCTCGTTCCCGACCTCTTACGGGACGTCGCCGACGCCCTCGGCCGTCCCTGCGCCGCCGGCACGGCCACCGCACCGCTGACCGGCCTCGCGGACGCCGTCGACCGGGCCCGGCGGATCAGCAGGGCGGCCCCGCTGCGGCGAGCGTCGACGCGGCTGCGAGCGCACACTCTGGCGGACGTCTTCGTCGAACTCGCCGTCGTGGAGGTCCCGTTCCTCGACGAATGGCTGCGGACGACGGCCCGGCGCCTGCAGCCCGGCCCGGACCTCTTCGTCACCCTCGACGCGTACTACCGCCACGACATGAACCGCGGCCCCACGGCGGCGGCCCTCAACATCCACCCCCGGACCCTCGACTACCGCCTCCGCCGGGTACGCGAACTCACCGACATCGATCCGGGCTCGACGCACGGCGTTCGGGTCCTCACCGCCGTCGTCGCCCGGGATCTGTCGGGGGCGTGGCACTGACCCGTACTGCGGGAACGTACGATCCTCGCCCTCGCCCCCCCACGTATCACTCACCAGTGGTGGTGGGCGGCTCGCTCAGGAGACCGGATGTCCGAACGCCCGCCGCGTCCGCCCGAACACCCGAACGCCCGGACACGAAGAAGCCGCCGCCCGCAGGTGCGGACGGCGGCCTCCCGGTGTGTTCGGCGCCTTGAGGAACGCGGGGAACCTGAGGAACGTACGGCCTACGCCTTGATCGCGGCGGTCTCCGCGCCGCGCGGCGACTCGACCGGGCTGTCGCCCTCGGCCCCCCGCACGTTCTCCCGTCGGCGCGGGATGAAGGAGGCGAGGGCGAAGGCCAGCAGGGCGGCTCCGGCGCCGATGGCCATGACGACCTTGAAGCCGTTCTCCGAAGGCAGGGCCATGCCGCCGAAGTCGGTGGTCATCTGGGCCAGGATCACACCGGCGAGGGCGCTGGCGAAGCTGGTGCCCAGGGACCGCATCAGGGTGTTGAGGCTGTTGGCGGCACCCGTCTGGGTGGGGTCGACGGCGCCCATGATCAGGGCGGGCAGCGCGCCGTAGGTGAAGCCGATACCGGCGCCGATGACGCAGGAGACCAGGACCAGGTGCCAGACCTCGGACATCAGGAGGAGGTTCAGGCCGTAGCCGCCGGCCACGATCAGCGCGCCGATCATCAGGGTGACCTTCGGGCCCTTGGCCTTGGTGACCTTCGCGGACACCGCGGACATGACCATCATCACCAGGCCCTGCGGAGCCAGCACCAGGCCGACGGTCAGCATGGACTTGCCCAGGCCGTAGCCGGTCTGCTCGGGCAGCTGGAGCAGCTGCGGCAGGACCAGGGACATCGCGAACATCGAGAAGCCGAGCGCGATCGAGGCCAGGTTGGTGAACAGCACCTGCGGGCGGACGGTGGTGCGCAGGTCGACCAGCGGCTGCGGGGTGCGCAGCTCCCACCAGCCCCAGGCCAGCAGGATCACGACGGCCGCGGCGCCCAGGCCGAGGGTGGTGCCGCTGGTCCAGCCCCAGTCGCCGCCCTTGGAGACGGCCAGCAGCAGGGACATCAGACCGGCCGCGAGGCCGAGCGAGCCGACCAGGTCGAACCGGCCGCCGGCGCGCACCTTCGACTCCGGCACGATCAGTACGACGAGGACGAGGGCGACGACACCGAGGGCGGCGGAGACCCAGAAGAGGATGTGCCAGTCCCAGTTGTCGGCGATGAACGCGGCGCTGGGCAGCCCCAGTGCGCCGCCGACACCGAGCGAGGCGCTCATCAGCGCGGTGGATCCGGCCAGCCGGTCGGCGGGCAGCGCGTCACGCATGATGCTGATGCCGAGCGGTACGACCGCTGCCGCGAGGCCCTGCAGGGCGCGCCCGATGATCATCGGGGTGAGGGAGTCGGCGAGCGCGCAGACCACCGAGCCGGACACCAGCAGCACGATGCTGACCAGCAGCATCCGGCGCTTGCCGAACATGTCGCCGAGCCTGCCCACCACCGGGGTGGCGACCGAGGCCGCGAGCAGGGTGGCGGTGACCGCCCAGGCGGTGTCGGACGCGGGGGCGTTCAGGAGCTTCGGCAGCTCGGGGACGATCGGGATGACCAGGGTCTGCATCAGCGAGACGACGATCCCGGCCAGGGCCAGCACCGCCACCACGGCGTTCGGCCTCGGCGGCGCGGATGTCCCCGCTCCGGCGGGACGGGTAAGGGCGTTGGACATGGCGGAAGGCCTCCGGGGGGCGAGTCGTGGGATCGAGTCAGGTGCTCGACTCGGATGCTCAGATTGCTTGACTTAGGCAAATGTAAATTGGATTGCTTGACTTACGCAAGTTCATTCAGGGGTGAGGTGTGGTGGCGTGGATCACAGAGGGCTGGAGAGGGCCGGAGAGGTGACCTAAGGGGGTGGAACCTAGGGGATCAGGGGCTCGTACGGGTCGCGTCCCCACTCGGAGTCGCCGAGCGGATAGGTGTAGGCGGGACGTCCCACGTTCCCGCTCGTCCGGAAGGGATTGCCCTGGTTGTCGAGGCGCATCGTGCCGTGCCGGTCGCCGCTGGACCAGTCCAGCTCCAGGTACCAGCTCACGTTGTGCGTGCGTACGTCGGCGAAGACGTAGAAGACCTCGGGATCGGACTCGCTCACCTTGTACGGGAAGTCACGCTGCCCGGCCCTGGGCGAGACCGTTGGCCGCCCGGCGTCTAGGTTCACGTCGAACGCCACGGTCTCCACGCCGCCACCGCACCCGACGCCCATCGAGTAGTCGTTCCAGGCGAGCGGAGCGCTCTTCTCCACCACCCGCACATGCAGCGCCTCCAGGACGACGGTCGCCTTTCCGGTGCCCTGCACGGTCAGCGCCAGCATCTGCTGCCCGGCGGTGACCCCTCCGAGCGCGGTGACCCACCCGCGGGCGTCCGGCTCGGTCGGCGGTGGAGGCACCTGCTCGGGCTTCTGGTCGATCAGGATGTGCGGGCCGCAGGGGTCGTCCCACTTGTAGGGGTTGACGGCGACGGTGGGGGCGGTGGCCCCGTCCTCGGCCTCCTCGCCCTGCACCAGCGCCCCGGCGCCGGAGGTGGGAGAGGGGGAGACGGAGGGGGAATCCGTGGGGCTGCCGCTGGGGGAGGCGGTCGGCGGCGCCGACTTGCCCTTCGCGCCGGCCGGTCCGGAGGCGGCGGGCCGGTTGTCATCGGACTCGGAGGCCGCAGCGCCCACGGACCGCTTCCCGCTCCGGTCGTCACCGCCCTCGCCGGGTACGAGGTTCACCACGAACACGGCCGCGACGACAACGGCGACCACGGCGGCACCGGCGAGCACGGCGGTACGCCGACGCCGAGCCGGGGGAGTCCCCGCCGCCTCCGTCACAGCCGCCCCGGTTGCCAACTCCTCCGTCGGCGCCTGCTGTTGTTCCCCGTCCGGCGTGAGGGGTGTGACGGGTGGGACAGGCGTGGCCGCCTTCTGTCCCCGCATGGCATCCGCGAGGATCCACCGCCGATGCAGCTCCACCAGTTCCTCGGGCGTCGCCCTGCACAGCCGGGCGAACCGCTCCACGGGGGCGTAGTCCGTCGGTACGGCGTCCCCGTTGACGTACCGGTGAAGCGTGGACGCACTCATGTGCAGCCGCTTCCCGAGCACTCCGTAACTGAGCCCGGACCGCTCCTTCAACCGGCCCAGCAGCTCCGGGAACTCATCGCCCGTCACCGTTCCTCCCTCTCTTGGCGTCCCGGGCCGCCGTTCCAGGCGGAGGTCGTTCCCCCAGGTCAAAGGGGCTGCGGCCATTCCAACGTTCCGGATGCTTCGTCAATTGTGGTGCCTGGGACGGATCTTGGCACAGGCTCTGGTCATCCAAGCACGCCGCTTCCGGCCCCCGGTCGGGCGGCCTGCCTCCGGACACGTATCGCACCGAGCGCACCGAGCGCACCGAGCGCACCGAGCGCGCAGATCACGTCAATCGCATCAGGGGAATCACATGTCCGCACGTACCGCCCGCACCCGCCTGCTCGCCGCCGCCGCGCTCACAGCGGTCACTCTGACTCTGACGGCGTGCGGCAACGGGGAGGGCGCCCGTGACGAGGGAGCCTCCAACTCGTCCCCCACGTCCACCTCCTCGTCCACGACGAGCGGGGGAACGTCCACGGACGCGGGACAGGCCGACGCCAAGAACTCGACGGGCACGACCGGTTCCACCGGCAGCACGGGTACGACGGGTACCACGGGTACCTCGGGCTCGACCGGAACCAGCGGCACGACCGGTTCGAGCGGGACGACGGGCTCCACCGGCGGCACGGGTTCATCAGGTGGCACGGGTTCCTCGGGTTCCACGGGTTCGAGCGACTCGGAGTCCGAGTCCAACTACACGCCCTGTGCCGTCAGTTCCACCAGGACGACCGCCACCGCGGTCTCCCGCCCGCTGAACCACCTCCTCCTCACCGTCACCAACACCGGCTCGGAGCTCTGCGACCTCCTCTACTACCCGGCCGTGCGGTTCGGCGAGGCGCAGTCCGTCCCGCCCGTCATCGAGGACTCCCAGCCGCAGGCCGTGGTCACGCTGGCCCCGGGGGAGTCGGGCTACGCGAGCGTCCTGCTGTCGTCGGCGGACGGCAGTGGCACGGACGGCTACACCGCCAGGAGCCTGAAGGTCTTCTTCAACAGCAAGAGCACGAGCGCCGCCCGTCCCGCGCTGCCCGCGAAGGGCGTGTACGTCGACAGCTCGGTCGCCGTCACCTACTGGCAGTCGGACATGGCCGACGCCCTGACCTGGTGACGCCGTGCCCGGCCCCGTAAGGGACTTAAGGGGCGCAAGGGGCACGTGCACATGACTGTCGGCCCGTCCGAGGGACTCCCTCGGGCGGGCCGACAGGTGTGTCAGCTCACGGCGTACGCGTTGTACACCGTGGTCGTCGCGCTGTCGCCGTGGGTGTCGGTGACCGTGGAGCGCAGGCCGACCCGGCCGCCGGACGCCGGGTTGTGGACGGGGACGGTCCATCGGCCGTCGGACAGCTTCGCCGGGGAGGCGTGCCAGTGGGCTCCGTTGTCCGTGGTGTACCAGGCGTGAACCGACTTCACACCGTCCGACAGCCGGCCGATCGTGCTGTCGCCGGTGCCGTCGCGCTGCATGCCCAGGACGACGGTGGTGGTCGCTCCGGGGGGAGCCTGGTTCCTGCTGTTGAGCGAGTTGGGCCAGAACCGGGTGATGTAGTCCCGGATCTGCTGGTTCTTGCCGGCGTCCGCGTAGAAGCGCAGGCTGAGGCTGGAGCTGGTCGACAGCGAACCCGCCGGGAGGCTGCGCCGCCCGGTCTCGGTGACCGTGTACCAGCCCGTGCCGGGGATCCGGAGCTGCGGGCCGAGGTCGCCCCCACGGGTGTAGTCGTGCGAGTAGAGCGTCTTGCCCGCGTGGGTCAGCTTCAGGTTGCCGGCGGCCAGCGTTCCGCCGGCCGGGAGGGTGGGGTCGGCGAACAGGTTGACGCCTCCGAAGTACAGCTGGTGGTACCAGGTGTACGGCAGCTGCCCGCCGGGTCCCCAGACCGCGTGGCCGATGTTCAGCGCGGTCGTTCTTCCGGCCGCGTACGCGTGGAACGAGTTGTAGACGAGGTCGTGGCCTTCCTGGCTCACGCTCCACTGGCCGGGCGGGAGGTGGACGCCGAAGGAGTCGGGCAGCTCGCGCTGGAGCTGGAGCGTGTTCGTGTGCATCGAGCAGGCGTCGCCGCCCGCCGTCTGGTTGTCGAACGTGAACTCTGCCTGTCCGCTGTCCGGGCCGGAACGGGCGGACACCTTGAGGGTGGTCAGCCCGGTCTTTTTGATCGTCGCGGACACGCCGGCCGGCACGCCGCCCCGGTGCGTGGCGGACGCCAGCCAGAAGTCGCCGCCGGTCGCCGAGCGGGGCTCGTACGCGGTGGCGTAGGACAGTTCGTACGCCTTGCTGCTCGTCGGGATGACGTACAGGTGGCCCGATTCCGCCGAAAGGCCCATGACGGCCGGGCCGTTGTCGGCGGCGCAGACGTACGCGCTGACCATGTGGTCGTAGCCGCTGCCCGGGTTCGGGCTGAGCGAGACCTTGAGCTGGTGCCCCGTCCGGGCGTCGAACGTCGTCTTCGTGGCGCCGGAGACCTTCACGCTGTGACCGCCGACGGCGGCTCCGTCGCCCTGCGCGTCGGTGAAGGAAGTGGCGAGTTCGTAGCTGCCGTTGGGCAGCGACGCCGCCTTGTTGCTCTCGATGTAGCGGAAGTCGGACGTCGTCGTGTTGTAGACCGCCACCTGGGCGTAGACCGGCTTGCCGCTCCGGTCCAGCGTTCTGACGGTGAGCGACCCCTTGGTCGCGGCCGACGCCGTGGAGGCGCCGGTCAGGAGAAACGGCGCGAGTACGGTGACGACACCCGCGACCACGGCGGTTCGCCGCATGAAGCCCCCCAAGGCTGTGTGGATCAGGCGAACCGGTGTTTGGGTGCGCGACCCTCAAACTCCCTCAAGACAGCCCCGGGTTGGTTCACAGACAGGTCGCCCGTGGACAAAAAATCGGCCACGTCACCGCAAAGACCGTCAGGACCAGGGCAGACCGGGGTCATGACTCCGGGGAGGTCTGCTCCTCCTGCGGGATGTCGCGCTTCTCCAGTGGGCGTACCGCGGGTCCCTGGAGGATCCGGCCGTCCGGGGCGAACCGGGAGCCGTGGCACGGGCACTCCCACGCCTGCTCCGCGTCGTTGAAGGCCACGATGCAGCCGAGGTGGGTGCAGCGCGCCGACACGGCCTGGAGTGAGCCGGTCTCGTCCCGGTGGACGGCGCACTGCTGCCCGCCCAGCCGGAGCACCGCGCCGTGGCCCGGCGGGATGTCGCCCACCGAGGGAGCCGTCATGGCCGGCAACCGGTCGCCGACGAAGTGCCGGGCCACCTGCGCCTGGTGCTTCAGGAACGACAGCCCCTCGCGGACCACCGGCGCCAGCCGGCGCGGGTCGTACAAGCCGCTCCAGGGCACCGTACGGCCGTTGATCTGCTCGCTGAGCAGACGGCCCGCCATGATGCCGCCGCTCAGGCCCCAGCCGCCGAACCCGGTGGCCACACAGGTGTGCCCGCTGCCGTGGTGGAGCGGCCCGACCAGCGGTACGGAGTCGGTGGAGTCGTTGTCCTGGGTGGCCCAGCGGTGGGTGAACGTGAGGCCGGTGAAGTGCTCGTCGGCCCAGGCGGACAGCCGGTCGAACCGCTCCTCGACATCGGCGGCGCCGGGGGTGAAATGCTCCCCGGTGACGATCAGGAGGCGCTTGCCGTCGCCGTACGGGGCGCTGCGCACGGAGCGGGTGTCGCGTTCCGGCGTGATGTACATGTCGCGCGGGGCACGGTCCTCGTCGATCGTCGCGGCGACGACGAGTTCCCGGCGCGGGCTGAGCCGGGTGAAGAGAAGGGCCCGGTCGAAGATCGGGTAGTGCGTGGCGATCACGACCTCGCGTGCGCGGACCGACACCCCGGCGTCGGTGCGCAGGACGCAGGGTTCGCCCTCGGTGAGACCGACGACGCGTGTGCCCTCGTACACCGTGCCGCCGCGCCTGAGCAGGTCCTCGGTGAGCGCCAGCAGGTACTTGCGGGGGTGGAACTGGGCCTGTCCGCTCACCCGGACCGCGCCGGCGACCGCGAAGGGCAGGTCGGTGCCGGTGACGAACTCGGCCGGCAGGCCCGCCTCACGCGCGGCTTCCGCCTCCGCCCGCAGCTCGGCGACGTGCCGGGGATCCTCGGCGTAGGTGAGGGCCGCCGCCTCCTCCCACTCGCAGTCGATGCCGAGCTCGTCGACGAGTCCGGCGGCGTACCGGATCGCCTCGGTCTGTGAGCGCGCGTACAGACGGGCGCCCTCGGGACCGCGGGTGCGGCGCAGATGGTCGTAGATCAGAGTGTGCTGGGCGGTCAGCTTGGCCGTCGTGCGGCCGGTGACGCCGGCGGCGACGCGGTCGGCCTCCAGCACGGCCACCTCGCGCCCCTGCCGGACCAGCTCCCAGGCGGTGCTCAGTCCGGCGATGCCGCCGCCGACCACGGCGACGTCCACGGTGAGGTCACCGGACGGCGGGGGAGCCGGGGCGGGCGGGGGCGCGGTCTCCAGCCAGTAGGAGCTCTGGATTCCGTTTCGGGGGTTCATGGCGGCCGAGTGCCCCTGGTGGTGTGCGATACGCCCCGACCGAGAGGTCTTCATTCCGTCGGCCTGGGTACCCGAGGTCGTGCGGAAGACCGCCAATGCCCGCCAATACCTCAAATGAGGAGGAAAGCATGAGCACGGTCAAGGAAGCAGTGGACGTCGAAGTTCCCGTCCACACCGCCTACAACCAGTGGACTCAGTTCGAGGAGTTCCCGAAGTTCATGGAGGGCGTCGAGGAGGTCAGGCAGCTCGACGAGCGGCACAACCACTGGACCACCAAGATCGGTGGCGTGAAGCGCGAGTTCGACACCGAGATCGTCGACCAGCTGGCGGACGACCGGATCACCTGGCGGTCCGTCGGCGGCGACACCCAGCAGCGCGGTTCCGTGCGGTTCGAGCGCATCGACGAGACGCACACCCGTGTGGAGCTCACGATGGAGGTCGAGCCCACCGGCATGGCCGAGAAGGGCGCGGACGCGCTCGGCATGATCGACCGCCGCGTCAAGGGCGACCTGCACCGCTTCAAGGACTACGTCGAGGAGCGCGGCGGAGAGACAGGCGCCTGGCGGGGCCGCATCAAGCCCGGTGACCCCGGCGCCGGCGCGACCGCGACACCCGGTGTCCCCGGCGCGACGGGTATGCCCACCACGCCCGGCACCCCCGGAACGGCCGGCAGCCCCGGTACGTCCGGAATCCCCGGCACTCCTGGTGTCCCCGGGTCCGGTACCCGCGGCACCCCGGGCGCGCCCGGTACCCCCGGTCCGCTGATCTGACCAGGGAGTCCGCTCACCCCTCCACGCCGGTGGCGTCGTGCGCGGCGCCCACCGGTTTGGACTCGGGGGAGCCTCGTTGGCGGAGGTAGATGGAGAGCACCGCCATCGAGGCGACGGCCAGCAGTTCCGACTGCCAGTTCTGCAGCGTCCGGTTCCAGAAGTCGGCGGCGCCGAGGTAGTCGGCCCAGCTCAGCGGGGCCTGCAGCTGCCGCAGCCGCTGTTCGTTGTAGGCGGCCGTGCCGCTGACCGACTGGACCAGTCAGGACAGCACGAAGACCGTCCCCATCACCAGCAGCAGAGAGTGCGAGTACACGGCGCGCCGCCAGCCGTCGGCCCTGGCCCACTTGGGCGAGTCCGGCCTGGCGTGCGCGCCGACCCGTTGCTCCCGGTCGGACTCGGTGCCGGCCTTGTGCATCTCCTTCGACTCCGGGGAACCGCGCTGCAGCAGCCAGACGGTCACGCCGATGTAGAGGAAGAACTGCAGGTACTCCGACTGCCAGTTCTCCGCCACGTCGACAGCGAAGTCGGACGTCGTCACGTACTCGCCCAGCGAGATCCGCTGGAGCTGGTCGGCGGCCAGCTGGTTGTTGAATTCGGCGTGACCGGAGACCGCCTGCCCGGCCAGGGTCAGCAGGAACGTGACCAGGAAGAACAGCCCGAGCGCGTTGTCCCGCACAAAGCCCCGCACGCGCCCGGTCATCGGTGCATCAGTCCCAGGGTCGCCGAGTAGGCGAGACCTACCGCGATGATCCCGATGACGACGACGAACATGACTCTCACACCTCACCCGCCCTTGATCCGGAACTGGTACGGCACCTTCGGGCGCGGTTCGCAGCCGGCGGCCACGACCTTCCAGCCCGAGGTGAAGTGGGAGAGGAACAGGGTGTCCGTGGCGAGCACGGCCCGCGCCTGGTTGCCGTAGACGTCCGTCCGCCGCACGCTCCCGCCCGGCTTCAGCGACTCCTCGCTCACCGCCTGCGCGCACGGGCTGCCGGCCGACTGCTCCAGCTCGTCCACGGTCGCGGGCGCGAGAACGGCGCACACACGGTCGTACGCCCCCTCGGTGAGCGCCTTTTCGAACACGGCCGTCGTGTCACGCACGTCGTCCCGCCGTTCCGCCACCGTGCCGCACCCGCCGAGGGTGCCGACGGCCAGCAGCACGGCGACCGTCCTCGTGTACGCACTCCGGGGCATCCGCCCACCTCCCCCGGCAGTAGACCGCGACCGGCCTCGCGCGAACGGTCACCGCGCCCCGGCCCTCCCCCGGCCGGCCGATCGGTGAGCGGGCCGGCCGGGCGGGTGGGTCAGCCGGCCGTCGGCCGGTCCCCGCGCAGGCCGGTGGCGCCCTCGCGCCAGGCGCCGAGGAGTGTGTCCGCGAGACGGTTCTCGAGGTGGACGGTGGTACGGATCCCGAACACCACGTCGGCGTCCAGCTGCGGTTCGCCCTCCAGGAGGCCGCCGACGACGTCATGCCGTACGACCTGCTCGTGCACCGCGTCGGCCGTCACGTGCTCGGTGTAGAACCGCTCGGCCGCCGGGCCCGCGCCCACCCGGCGCATCGCCTCGGCGAGGCGGCGCGAGGCCGGGGACGAGGTCACCTCGACGGTGGCGAAGTGTCCGACGAGCGCCGCGCGCAGCGCCCGGTGCAGCCCGAACAGGGACATCAGGTTGACGACGGCGAGCATCTCGGCCGGTGCCGCGTCGACGTAGTGGCCGTACGTGGTGTCCAGCCGCAGGTCCTCCATGAGGTCGGCGAACAGCTGCGCGTGGATCTCGTCGGCGCGGCCCCCACCGAACTCGTCGAACTCCACGGCGACCATGGCGGCCTTGGCCCGCCCGTGGAGCCGGGGGAGGACCCAGGCGTGCGGGTCCGCTTCCTTGAGGTGGTAGAGGGAGCGCACCGCCGCGTAGGCGCGTACGTGGTCGAGGGTGCCCTTGTCCCGGAGGAAGTACGAGACGCCGCTGCCGTCGTCACCGACCGGTTCGATCTGGAGCTCGTCCAGCGCCTGTTCGGCCGTCTCCGTGTCGTCGACGGGCACGTCCGCGCGCAGCGCGCTCAGGAAACGGTCCTCGATCTCACCGCGGCAGGCCAGCAGGCCGCTGTCCCACTCCAGGCGGTCCGGGACGCCCTCGAAGCCCTGGTAGTGCAGCTCGTAGAGGACGTACAGGGCGAGTTGAAGGTCGTCGCCGTACGGGGAGCAGCTCTCGGGAGGCGGCACGGGAATCGGGGCGCGCCCGGAGTCCGCTCCTCGCAGCCGGGCCATCACCGCGGCGGAGAGCGGGCCGCGCGGCTCGGGCAGCGGCGGCGGCCGGAGCCGGAACTGCTGCCGGGAGAGGGCGGGGGAGGTGACGGGCGAGGGGGTGTTGGTCATGAGGCGTCGCCTCCTTCGCTCTCTCCGGTTTCCGGTTCGCGGCGTCGGCGGCGGCGGTGGCTGGTGTCGCACCAGGGGAAGTCGCGGCTGCGCCGGCAGGTGCAGATTGCCACGGTGAAGCGGTCGGAGACGGTCACCTCGCCGTCCTCGCCCACCACTTCGACCGGGCCCTCGACGAGCAGGGGTCCGTCGCGCTGGACGCGGACACGGCGCGGACGTTCAGACGTGTTCGGCACGGATCACCACCAGCTCCTCCGTCGTTCCGCCGTCGGCGGTCAGCCCCTGTTCCCGCAGCCAGGTGAGCCGGGAACGCAGCACACGGCCGTAGGGCAGCCGGGCCCGGTCGGTGACCTCCGCGCGCAGGCCGGCCCGCTCCAGGCGGGCCAGCGTCGTGTCGACGCCGCACAGGTGCGAGTGCACGATCAGCAGGGTCCCCTTCGGCCGCAGGACCGTCGGCGCGGTGTCGCAGATACGGTCGATCAGCAGCCGGCCGTCCCTTCCGGCGTCCCAGGCCCTGGCGGAGCCCCGGGGCGGCGCCGTGTCCGGGGCGGGCACGTACGGCGGGTTGCTGATCACCAGGTCGAAGCGGCCGCCGGGCACGGCCGAGGCCAGGTCGCCGTGGCGCACCCGCAGGGTCTGTCCGTTCAGCAGGGCGTTCAGCCGGGCGGTGGCGAGCGCCCGCCAGGAGATGTCGACGGCGGTGACCCGCCCGCCGAGCCGGGCCGCCTCGACGGCGAGCAGACCGTTTCCGGTGCCGAGGTCCAGTACGTCCGTCCGGTCCGTGACGACCTCGCGGCGGATCGCCCGCCGCATGAGCAGGGTGTCGGTCTGGGGCGCGTACACACCCGGGGGCACCCAGTAGCGGAGCCGGGGGGCGGTGGTGAGGGCTTGGGCCTCGACGGTCATGGCAGCCCTCTCAGTCCGAGCCGGGTGCCGACAGAGGCCGCTCGGCCAGGGCCAGGGCGACGCCGTGGAGGTTGTCGGCCATGGCGCGTCCGGTCCGGTGCGACCAGTCACGGCCGCGCTGCTCGTCCAGGTAGTCGGGCCCCGCGCCGGGGCCCAGGTGCCAGTACGTCCAGGCCTGGCCCGGAATCGTGTAGCCGACGTCCGCGAGGGCCCCGGAGATCTCGCTGATCACATGGTGCGCGCCGTCCTCGTTCCCGGTGACCACGACTCCGGCCACCCGGTTGTAGGCGACGGGACGGTCCTCGTCGTCGGTCTCGGACATCATCGCGTCCATCCGTTCGAGGACGCGCTGCGCCACCGAGGACGGCCGGCCCAGCCAGGTCGGCGAGGCGACGACGAGGATCTCCGACTCCAGGAGCTTCGCGTGGACCTGGGGCCACTCGTCGCCGTCGCCCGCGTCGGTGACCACGCCGGGGGCCAGGTCGAGGTCGACGGCCCGTACGGAGTCCACCTCGACGCCGAGTTTCGAGAGCCGCTCCGTGACGACCGACGTCAGTGCCTCGGTGTTGGAGGGCTCAGGGGACTTCTTGAGGGTGCAGTTGACGACAAGTGCTCGCACGATCGCTCCGACGTAGGGGACAGTCGGCCCACGAGTACCCCCTGGCAGCAGACGTAACGGGCGACGGGCATGCCCCCGTCCCGGGACGAGCCCGGAGGTGACGACCCGGGCGTGGCCTGCCGGCCGTCGTGGCTTCACCGGGACTTCACCGCATCCCCCACCTGGAGTATCGTCCTGGCGGTCCTCCTGTGCTTTCGCTGTGGCGGGCGGACAGCGGGACACGGGGCACAGCGGGGGGCGACAGGGGGCCGCAGGGGGAGCGTTCTGAGGCCGGAACCGGGAGCGTGCTCCGTCCATCTTCATGTGTCGGGAGCCCCTGGCAGATTTCGCACCGCAACTGATCGACAAGAGTCCGGCACATCGAATGGGAAGTCACACATGCCGCCACGAGTGGTCTCGCGAATAAACACCCTCTGGCTCGTGGCGGGTGTGGCGGCGCTCGGATTCCTTGTCGCGCTGGAGATCGCCGCGCGTCACTACGGCCTGCCGGGGCCGGTCACCAATCAGTTGCAGGAAGTGATATTCCCGCCCAAATCGGGGCCCCTGCTGTACGCGAGCATGGCGTTGATGATGGTGGTACTCCCCTGGCGGCAACGGTTCGTCGCCGCCGGGGCGGCGGTCGGTATCGACGCCGTCCTCCTGCTGGTGCGGTGGGCGGCCGGCGCGGGGGTGGGCGGGAGCCACTGCTTCGGCAACGGCGCGCTGTGGGTGATGCTGGGCTGTGCGGTCGTCGCCGTCACCCGCCGGACCGGCCGGGAGCGGATGCTGCTGCTGAAGGGCGTGGGGCTCGGCCTGCTGCTGGTGGCCGGGCGCAAGGTCGGCGACACCTGGCTGCTGATCACGTCGAAGACCCGCCCGACGGTGCTCGACCAGTACGTGGCGACCGCCGACCACGCGCTGGGTGACCCGTCCTGGCTGGCGGGCCGGATCGTCAGGGCCACGGGCCCGATCGGCACCCACCTTCTCGACTGGGTCTACATCCAGCTCGCGGTGGCCGCCGTCTGCGTCGCGCTGTACCAGCTGCGCAACGTGGCCGCCGAAGGCCGTTTCCCGGGCCATCACGTGGTGCGTACGTTCCTGGCGATCGGCCTCCTCGGCCCGGCCGTCTACATGGTCTTCCCCGTCGTCGGACCGGTCTTCGCCTACGGCCCCGGCGCCTTCGGCACGGGCGGCGGACACTGGGCGGTGGCCAACCTGTGGCCGGACGTACCGCTGCCGATCGGCACCCCGAAACCGATGGGGTACGACGGGATCACGCCCCGCAACTGCATGCCCAGCCTGCACACGGCATGGGCCACCGTGATCTTCGTCCACTCCCGCAGGGGCCCGCGCTTCCTGCGGTACGCGGGCACGTTCTGGCTGGTCGCCACGGTCTCCGCGACCCTCGGCTTCGGCTACCACTACGGCGCGGATCTCCTGGCCGGTGTGGTGTTCGCGCTCACGGTGGAGGCTGCCCTGCGCTCGCTCGACCGGGGCTGGGACCGCTCGGCGACCAGGCTGGTCGCCCACGGCACGACGGTGTTCGTCGCCCTTCTGCTGTCGTACCGCTATCTGCCGACGCAGATGGCCGACCGGCCGTGGGTGTTCGGGCCCCTTCTCGTCCTGGCGATGCTCTCGGTGATCGACGGCTACATACGGACCACCAGGAAGTGGGAACCGAAGCAGTCGTCGGCCTGGCGACCGGAACGGCGACTCGAACTGGTCTGAGGCGGCCCTCCTTTTCTCCCGGATCGCCCGCTCGGACCGCTCGTACCAGCAGGGGATCCAGCCGTCCAGGGGGCTTTCTCCCCGCTTTCGGCCTGGGCTGGCCTCAGCTCCGAAGCACCTGCCTGCAGGAGTGATCACGCGGCGATCCGTGCCTAGCGTGATGTCACATGCCGACCTTCTTACCGACCTCCCGATCCGGTGGGCGCACGGGCCTCGCGGCGCTGCTGGCGGCCACCGTGCTCGTCACCGGGTCCTCCGCGGCCACCGCGCAGGCGCCTTCCGCACACTCCGCAGTCGACTGCGGTACGCACGACGCGGTCCGCCGGGCACTGCACGTCCTCACCGACCGCGACGGGATCGCCGGAGCCGCCGTCCTGTCGACCGACCCCGGCGCGCAAGCGCCCTGCCGGCGCTGGTCCGAGGCCGCCGGTACGGCCGACCTGGGCACCGGACGCCGTATGAACGCCGCCGACCGGCTGCGCGTGGGCAGCGTGACCAAGACGTTCACCGCGACGGTCGTCCTGCAGCTCGTCGCCGAGCGCCGGCTGTCGCTCGAAGCCCCCGTCGACCGCTACCTGCCCGGTCTGGTCGACGCACACGGCTACGACGGCCGCCGGATCACCGTACGACAACTCCTCCAGCACACCAGCGGACTGCCCGACTACCTCGACGCTCCCGAGTGGGAGCACTACGAGCGGCTGCGGTACCGCCACTTCGAGCCCCGCGAACTCGTCACGCGCGCTCTCGACCTGCCGCGCCCGCAGGGCTCGTGGCACTACGCCACGACCAACTACCTCGTCCTGGGCATGATCGTCGGCGCGGTCACCGGCCGTACGCCCGAGGCCGAGATCACCCGTCGTGTCATCGAGCCGCTCGGACTGCGCGACACCTACTGGCCCGGCGACGCCACCCGCGTCCAAGGCCCGCACTCCCACAGCTACTTCACCGACGCCGAGGGCCGGCGCGTCGACGGCACCGCCTGGAACATGACCTTCGGCGGGGTCGGCGGCGCCCTCGTCTCCACCCCGGCCGACCTGAAGCGGTTCGCCACCGCCCTGTTCGACGGCCGGCTGCTGCCCGGCGCCCAACTGGCCCTGATGCGGCGGACGGTGGCCGCCGACCCCGACCGGCTGTGGCCCGGCGCCCGCTACGGGCTCGGCCTGATCTCCTCGCCGCTGTCCTGCGGCGGGACGTGGTGGGGGCACGGGGGCACTGTCCCCGGCGGTCACCGGGCGCTGGTCGCCGTAGGCCTCGGCGGCCGTAGCGTCGCCGTCGCCCTGAACCAGGTGCCGGACTCCCTCCAGGCCGAACACGACTTCCTGGACCTCGTCGACGCCTCCCTCTGCGGGGACGGGCCGTCGGGCGAGAGCAACGCTCCCGAACAGCCCGAAAGGACCCACGCGTGAACGGCTCCATCTCCCCTGCGACTCCCGCCCCCGCCGAAGGCCTGCCGCACCGGCTTCTGGCCCGCACCGCCGCCGGGGCCGCCCTGTGCCTCGTCGGCGCGCTGACCGTCGCCGCGTCGCCCGCAGCCGCGCAACCCGTCCGGGCGGCGGCCGAAGACCCCCTGGCCCGGTTCCACCACCAGGACCTCGCCTGGAAGAGCTGCCTGCTGGGACCCGACGACGCGACCGGCAAGGAACTGGACCAGGCGGGTGCCCGGTGCGCCGACGTGACCGTCCCGCTGAACCACGACGACCCGGGCGGCCGTACGATCACCGTCGCGATCTCGCGGATCCGGGGCACCGACACCGCGCACCGCGTCGGCGCGCTGCTGCTCAACGGCGGTGGCCCGGGCGGGCAGACGCTCGGCGACCCGC
Source organism: Streptomyces turgidiscabies Car8 (assembly GCF_000331005.1). Taxonomy (GTDB): domain Bacteria; phylum Actinomycetota; class Actinomycetes; order Streptomycetales; family Streptomycetaceae; genus Streptomyces; species Streptomyces turgidiscabies. The sequence continues at coordinate 1,190 of NZ_AEJB01000318.1, read as the reverse complement.
CCTGGGTGCGCACGTCGATGAAGGAGGTCGCCGAGCGCTACGACGTGGTGGGCGTGGACCCCCGTTTCGTCGGCCGCAGCACACCACTGGACTGTCACTGGCCCACCGGCTCCTTCATCCGGGGGGCGGGGACCGACCGCGCCGACTTCGACCGCTCGGCGGCGTTCGCCGCGGAACTCGCCCGCCGCTGCCGGACGAACGAGGGAGACGTCCTGCCGTACGTCACCACCCGCAACACGGCGCGCGACATGGACGTGATCCGGGCCGCGCTCGGCGAGCGCCGGATCTCCTACCTCGGTTACTCGTACGGGAGTTACCTCGGCCAGGTGTACGCCACGATGTTCCCCGGCCGCACCGACCGAGTCGTCCTCGACGGCGTCATCGCGCCCGACCGCTACGGCCCCCGGCTGCTGCGCGGTACGGAACGGGCCAACCGGCACGCTCTGGAGGGCTGGGCCGCCTGGGCCGCCGCCCGCAACACCACGTACGGTCTGGGCGGCACAAGGAGCGCGGTCCTGAAGGCAGTTGACCGTGTCCAGGCCGCCGCCGGACGTACGCCCCTGTCGGTCGGCGGTCGGCGGGTGGACGCGAACGTGCTGCCCGTCATCGTCCTCAACGGCCTCTCGCAGGACAACGACGCCGCGTACGGCGCCTTCGCCGAGGCCGTCCAGGACCTGCGGCGCGCCGCGGCCGGCCACCCGGTGACCCCGTCGCCCTGGCTGGCCGACGCGCTCGGCTTCCTGCTGACCGGCTCGGACTCCTCCTACGGCAGCGTCCAGACGGCGATCCTGTGCGGCGACGTGGCAGCGCCGCGCGACCCGGAGACGTACTGGCGTGATGTCCGACGCGCCCGTGCGAAGGACGCGTTGATCGGTCCCCTCACCAACAACATCGGGCCCTGCGCGTTCTGGGACGCGCCGCGCGAGCGTCCGACCACGATCCGCGCCGACCTGCCCGCCCTGCTCGTCAACGCGACCGGCGACCCGCGCACCACGTACGAGGGCGCGAAGACCGTGCGCGGCGACTGGCCCTCCTCCCGCCTGGTCACCCTGCGCGGCGCGGACCAGCACGCCGTGTACGGCGTCTTCGGCAGTTCGTGCGTCGACTCGACGGTCAACGCCTACCTCGCCACGGGGCGTCTTCCGGCCAGGGACCTGACCTGCGAGCGGGTTTCCGGCTGACATCCGGCG
>NZ_AEJB01000317.1 GCF_000331005.1 Streptomyces turgidiscabies Car8 | reverse complement strand
CCTTCCCGATCCATTCCGTTCCGATCCGTTCCTGTCCGGGGCGGGCCCGGCGGAGAACGGAGCGGGCCTAATACCAGGCGGTCTCGGCCAGGCGCTGGTTGTCGCAGAACAGCACTGCCTTGCTCAGCCGGCCGTCGAGGTTGTTGATCACCTTGGTGTAGGCGAAGTCGATACCCGGGTCGACCGTTTCGAGGACCCACTCGATTTGGGTGGCGGTGAGGCGGTTGCTGTGTGCGGCGCAGCCCTGGGGCGCGTTCTCTATGCGGGCGAACGAACCGCAGCCGGAGCTGTAGAAGTACTTCAGGGTAATGGTGCGCCCGCCGTAGACCGCCGTCTTCGTCGCCCCACCGGGCACGTTGGGCTGGGTAAAGCGTCCCGAGCAGGAGGTCTGCTCGGGGTAGAGGCCCTCATTGGCGAAGGCGCCGTAGCCGACGCTCTCCATGGAGGCCGCCTGGGCCTGGAGCGGCGTCAGCGCGGCCAGGCCGAACGCGAAGGCACCACCGAGCACCACGCGCCACCCCCAGCGGCCACGGCCGGTCCCCGCGTCGGTCGCTGTGTTCCGTTTCGAGATCATGTTTCTCTTCCTCCGGTGATCTGAGCCCGAGAGGTGCCGCCGGACCGTGTTTCAGGCTGTGCGCCCACGTCGTGGGCCGCCAGGAATCTGCAAGGCGGTTCGAACCGTAGACCGCGCGAGAAACGTTGCGTCCCTGACAGATGTCAGGGCGAATGCCAGAGTGCTGACGCACCGCTGGAACGCCGGCCCCCGGGCCGACCGCCTCTTCACCCCTGACAAGGAGTGCCGAAATGCCCTACGGGTACATCGCGTCGATGAAGACCAAGCCGGGTCACCGCGACACCGTCACCTCGATCCTGCTGAGCGGCTCCGACGGACTTCGCGCGGCGGGATGCGATCTCTACGTCGTCGGAGTCTCGGCCGGGGACGATGTCACGATCTGGGTGACCGAGGTCTGGAAGACCAGGGAACACCATGACGCTTCCCTTCTTCTTCCGGAGGCCAAGGCCGCCATCGCCAAGGCGATGCCCATGCTGACAGGAGAGTTCACCCGGCAGGAGCTGACTGTCATCGGCGGCCTGGGCGTGTAGACAGCCGGCTCCCGAGCCGTGGTTTACCCGAACGTACGCCACAGGTTTACCGCCGACTCCAACCAGCGCGGGATTACGACGAGTACCTGAAATGGCAAGCTCTCCTCATTCGACGAACCGGATTGAACGAGCCGGATCATCCGGGGCCGGTAATCGAAAACGGGGGGACAATGAGGTCTCGATATGGAACTCGGCTTTCCCCCTTGTCAGGCCAACGCTTGATCAAGGAGATCACTATGCGCAAGGTAATAGCCGCGTCCATTTCCGCGGGCGTGATCGCCCTCGCCACGCTGGGAACAGCAGGGCCCGCCGCCGCCAGCGCGACGGTCTGCGGAAACGGCGGGGACGGCAACCTGGGGTACTGGCAGGTCTGCTACACCGTCAACGGTGACGGCCTGTACGTCGACTCGGTTCAGGGCACCGCCAGGCGGACCGACGGCGGCGGCGCGAAGTCGATCCACCTCGAATACGTCAAGGCCGGCGACGTGCACTGGAGGAACTCGAGGCAGGTCAGCAGCAACAACTACACGGACACCCAGTCCGTCAAGGGCAACGTGTCGAAGTCGGGCGACTACTGCGCCAAGCTCTGGGTCGCCTACAACGGCGGCCACTACTGGGCCGGTCAGGCCTGCGTGAACATCCACCCCTGACCCCTGCCGAACCGGGCCTGACTCAGCGAAAGAAAGGGGCGCCACCGGTCAACGGACCGGCGGTGCCCCTTTCCCGCAGCTCTCCCGCTTTGAGCGTCTTGACCAGTGCGGGAAGACACCGACCCACACAAACCGGTGTATGGCCTACCGCCACCAGTTCACTACTCCCGCAACTCCCCCTTCACCACCTTCCCGCTCGCGTTCCGAGGCAGCCCGCCCACGAACTCCACCGCCCTGGGCACCTTGTAGTTCGCCATCTCCCGCCGCGCCCAGGCGATCAGGTCGTCGCCCGTCAGGCTCACCCCCGGCCGCCGCACCACATACGCCTTCCCGACCTCGCCGAGTCGGGCGTCCGGTACGCCGATCACCGCCACGTCCGCCACGTCGGGATGCAGCCCGAGCTGCTGCTCTATCTCCGCCGGGTACGCGTTGAAGCCGCCGACGATGAACATGTCCTTGAGGCGGTCGGTTATCCGCAGGTTGCCGTCGGCGTCCAGTACTCCCACGTCTCCCGTCCTCAACCAGCCCTCCCCCGTGACGACTTGGGCCGTGCTCTGCGCGTCCTCGAAGTACCCCCGCATGACGTTGAAGCCGCGCACCAGCACCTCCCCGGGCTCACCCACGGGCGCCTCGACCCGCACCTCCGTGCCCGGAACCGCCCGCCCCGAGGTGGACGCGATCACCGGCGCCGCGTCCCCCTGGCGGCACATCGTGACGATGCCGCTCGCCTCGGACAGGCCGTACGCCGTCAGTACGGTCGCCACGCCCAGCTCCGTACGCAACCGTTCCACCAGCCGCAACGGGACCACCGCCGCCCCCGTCACCACCAGCCGCAGCGTCGACAGGTCGTACGCGTCCCGGGACGGGTGGTCCAGGACGGACTGCAACAGCGTGGGCGGGCCGGGCAGGACCGACACCCGCTCCGCCGCCACGTTCGCCAGCACCGTGTCGACGTTGAACACCGGCTGCGGGATCACCGTCGCGCCGCGCATCAGGCACGCCAACACCCCCGCCTTGTAGCCGAACGTGTGGAAGAAGGGGTTCACGACGAGATAGCGGTCCCCCTCCCGAAGCCCCGCCAACTCGCTCCAGATCTCGTACGCCCGCAGCGACTGCGCGTGCGTGATCACGGCCCCCTTCGGCCGGCCCGTCGTGCCCGAGGTGAAGACGATGTCCGAGGGGTCGGAGCCCTCCACCGCCTCCGCCCGCGCCCGGACGGTCCGCGCGTCCACCCCGTCCCCGGCCGCCAGGAAGTCCTTCCAGGTACGGAACTCGGCCGGCGCGTCCTCCCCCAGCACCACCACGTCCGTCAGCTCCGGGAGTCCTGGGAGGGGTCCGTCGCCGTCACCTGCCGCCGCCGCTCTCCGCAGCGAGGCCACGTAGGACGTGCCCAGGAACGTGCCCGTCACGAACAGCAACCTCGCCCGGCTGCGCGCCAGTACGTACGCCGCCTCCGCGCCCTTGAAGCGTGTGTTCAGCGGTACGAGCACCGCACCCGCCGAGACCGCGCCCAGCGCGGACACCATCCAGTCCAGGGAGTTGGGCGCCCAGATCGCCACCCGGTCACCCACCTCCACCCCGCTCGCGACGCAGGCCGCCGCCGCGCGCTCCACCCGCGCGCCCAACTCCGTGTACGAGACGCGCGTACGTCCGTCCACGACCGCCTCGGTGTCGCCGTACCGCTCCGCCGCCGCCCGGACCAGCCTCGGAATGCTGCCCCACTCCACGTCACCGCGCATCGCGAGCCTCCCCACAACACCTCACCGCACAAGAGCTGACTGACCGTCAGATTAGCTGTAACCTGACGCCCTGTCAGCAGATGGGCACGCGTGCGGAGGTGTGTGCAGTCATGGCAGTCGCACCAGAAACGGCCGGGATCAGGGGCGTCACCGGCATCAAGGACGCCACCGCGATCGCCGGGATCGGACAGACCGAGTTCGCCCGCCAACTCCCTGAGGACGAGCGGACGTTGGCTTGCCGGGCGATCCTCGCCGCGCTCGACGACGCGGGCATCGCACCCACCGAGGTCGACGCCCTCGCCTCCTACACGATGGAGGAGACCGACGAGGTCGAGGTCGCCAAGGCGCTCGGTCTCGGTGACCTCACCTTCTTCTCCAAGGTCGGCTACGGCGGCGGCGGTTCCTGCGCCACCGTCGCCCATCTCGCCGCCGCGATAGCCACCGGGCAGGCCACGGTCGGCGTCGCCTGGCGGTCACGGAAGCGGGGCTCGGGACCCCGGCCGTGGCGGAACACCAGCGCCCAACTCCCCACTCCCGCCCAGTGGACGCGCCCCTTCGGGCTCCTGCGCCCCTCGGACGAGATCGCCATGCTCACGCGCCGCCACATGCACGAGTACGGCACGACCCGCGACCACCTCTTCAACGTCGCCCTCGCCTGCCGCAACCGGGCGAACCAGAACCCGGCCGCGATCATGTACGACCGCCCGCTCACCCGCGAGATGTACATGACCTCCCGCTGGATCAGCGAGCCCCTCTGCCTCTTCGACAACTGCCTTGAGACCGACGGGGCGTTGGCCTGTGTCGTGGTGTCCGCCGAGCGGGCCCGTGACTGCCGGCGCGCCCCCGTCTACATCCACTCGGCCGCCCAGGGCCTGCCCGCCCAGCATCACGGCATGGTCAACTACTGGAACGACGACCCGCTGACCGGCCCGGCCTGGACAGCCGCCCGACACCTCTGGAAACACGCCGACTTCACCCCGGACGACGTCCATGTCGCCCAGATCTACGACGCGTTCACCGCCCTCATCCCCCTCTCCCTGGAGGGCTACGGCTTCTGCGGACGCGGTGAGGGCGGCGCCTTCACCGAGGGGGGCGCCCTGGAGAGCGGCGGCCGGCTGCCGATCAACACCGGCGGGGGCGGCCTCAGCGAGGCGTACGTCCATGGCTTCAACCTCATCACCGAGGGCGTACGGCAACTGCGCGGCACCAGCACCGCCCAGGTCCCGGGAGCCTCGACCTGCCTGGTCACCGCCGGTGAGGGTGTGCCCACCTCCGCCCTTCTCCTGAGGAGTTGAGAGATGCTGACCCCTGTAGTCGACGAAGACGGCGCCCCCTTCTGGGAGCACGCGGCCCGGGGCGAACTCCGCGTCCAGACCTGCGCCGACTGCGACGAACCCCGCTTCCCGCCCCGCCCCTGCTGCCCGCACTGCCAGTCCTTCGCGAGCGAGTGGCGCCAGGTCAGCGGACGCGGACGCGTCTGGTCGTACGTCGTCCCGCACCCCCCGCTCCTCCCGGACTACGCCGAGCTGGCCCCGTACAACGTGATCGTCGTCGAGCTGGCTGACGCACCGCGTATCCGGCTGGTCGGCAATCTGGTCACCGGCCCGGACGCTCCCCTCAACTCCCTTCCCCCCGACCGGATTCGCATCGGCGCGCGGGTGCAGGTCGTCTTCTCCTCGGCCGGGCTTCCGCAGTGGATCCTGGAGCGCCCGTGAGCCCGGATCCGAGCCTGCGTATCGCGACCGACAAGGAGACCGGGGTCGCCGTCGTCACCCTCGACCGGCCGGAGAGACTCAACGCCCTCGACCTCGCCACGGCCACCGAACTGGCGGCCACCTGGCGGGAGTTGCGCTTCGACGACACCGTACGGACCGTCGTGCTGACGGGGGCCGGGACGCGCGCCTTCTGTACCGGCCTCGACCGGACCGCGACCGTTCCCCAGCCCGACTCGCCCTACATGGTGGACGATCCACTGGAGAGGATCGGCCCGAAGGCGAACGACCTCTGGAAGCCGGTGATCGCCGCGGTGAACGGTATGGCGTGCGGCGGCGCCTTCTATCTCCTCGCGGAGTCGGAGTTCCTCGTCGCCGACCCGGGCGCGACCTTCTTCGACCCGCACACCACGTACGGCATGGTCAGCGCGTACGAGGCGATGGGCATGGCGCAGCGGATGCCGTACGGGGAGATCGCGCGCATGGCGCTGATGGGGACGGCGGAGCGGGTGTCGGCTGCGCGGGCGTACGAGGTCGGGCTGGTGAGTGAAGTCAGCGCACCCGGAGGGTCGTTGGCGGCAGCCGTGGAGCGTGCCCGGGTCATCGCGTCGTATCCGCCGGAGGGGGTGCAGGGCACGGTACGCGCGGTGTGGGCGGCGAAGGAGGCGGCCCGCGCACACGCCCTCGCGTTCGCCCCGCACCTGGTCAGGCTCGGCAACCTCCCGGGCGACCGGCAGGCGGAACTGTTCGCGGCCAGGACCCCGGATTTCCGATTGCGATAGCAACGCATATTCTTTGCATCATGGATGAGCACCGCACAGTGGATGAGCATCGCGCAGGGGTCGAGGCCGGGGCGGGAGTCGAGGCCGGAGCAGGGGTCGGGAACGAGTCGGGGGCCGAGAACCGCCCGGTCGTCACGCACCGCATGGTCGAGGTGAACGGCGTCCGGCTGCACATCGCGGAGGCGGGCGTGGGCCCGCTCGTCGTGCTGCTGCACGGCTTCCCCGAGTCCTGGCACTCCTGGCGCCACCAGTTCGGCCCGCTGGCCGCCGCCGGTTTCCGGGTCGTCGCCCCCGACCAGCGCGGATACGGCGAGAGCGAGCGCCCCGAGGACGTGTCCTCGTACAGCATCCTGCATCTGGTCGGCGACGTGATCGGGCTGATCCGGGCGCTCGGCGAGGAGACGGCGTACGTCGTCGGGCACGACTGGGGCGCGCCGGTGGCCTGGCACACCGCGCTGCTGCGTCCGGACGTCGTGCGCGGGGTGGCGTGCCTGAGTGTGCCGCCGCCGTTCCGGGGCGACCACCGGCCCCTGGGCGTGATGGAGGCGATGTTCGGCGGCCGTTTCTACTGGAACTACATCAACCGCTCGGCGGCGGCCGACGCCGAGCTGGTCCGCGACCCGCGCACCACTCTGCGCAGGATGCTGTACGCCTTCTCCGGCGACAACCCCGAGTCGGGCACGGGCAGGCAGCCGCTGATCGAGCCCGGTCAGGGATGGCTGGACACCATGCCCGACCCGGAGAAGCTCCCGGCCTGGCTCACCGAGGCGGACCTCGACTCCCTCACCGAGAGCTTCGCGGGCAGCTTCACCAGCGCCCTCAACTGGTACCGCAACATCGACCGCAACTGGGAGCTGACGGCACCCTGGCACGGGGCCGTGGTCAGTCCGCCCGCGCTGTACGTGTACGGCGACCGGGACCTGGTGCCGGCGTTTCCGGGTACGCCCGAACTCATCGAGCAGCTACCGGAGTTGATGCCGAACCTGCGGCGCGCTCCGATCCTGCTTGAGGGCTGCGGCCACTGGACGCAGCAGGAACGGCCGAACGAGGTCAACGCGGCACTGATCCCGTTCCTGACGGAGTTGCGGGACGCCACCGACTAGGTGTCGCGGGTCATGACGTCGTCGACGGTGGGTTGGGGGCGGTCGGCGGGGCGAGATCCGTTGTGGACGGTCTGGTGCGGACGACGGCTTGGTCACCTCGTGGACCGAACAGGTGCAGGATCTCCACGGTGCTCGTGTCCGCGGGGCCGAACCAGTGGGGCTCGGTGGTGTCGAACTCGGCCACTTCGCCCGGCCGCAGCGTGAAGTCCTGCGCCCCGAGGACGAGGCGTAGCCGACCGGCGAGGACATAGAGCCATTCGTAGCCCTCGTGGGTGACCAGTTCCGCCCGGCGGGGCGTCAGTACCTGTTTGAAGACCTGCACTCGGCCCGGGTACTGCGTCAGGGGTACGAGGACGCTGCCGCGCTCTTTGCGCAGGGGCCGGAGGTGCACCCGAGGGTCACCGCTGGCGGGCGCCGCCACCAGTTGGTCGAGTGCGACGCGGTGGGCCCGTGCCAGCGGGATGAGCAGGTCCAGAGTCGGGCGCCGTCTGCCCGATTCCACCCGGGACAGTGTGCTGAGCGAGATCCCGGTCGTGGCCGCGAGCGCCTCGAGCGTGAGTCCCCGTTCCCGGCGCAGCACGCGCAGCCGGGGCCCGATGCCATCGAGAATCTGTTCCAGTTCCGCGTCCCTGGCTCCTGTGTTCATGGATCCATTTTTGCAGTGTTCGCAAAATTGATGGGCTGCGGCTGCCGTCCGGGCCGAGCCTTGCCGGGCACTGTTCCCGGACATCAGAGGTAGACCGTGACCACGACGACATCCCCTGTTCAACCCATGCTGAGTGCGCGCAGACGCTGGACGGTACTGGCCGTCTGCTGCCTGAGCATGTTCCTGGTGGGCCTGGACACCACCATCGTCAATGTGGGGCTGCCGGCCATCGGGCGCGGCCTGGATGTCGACACGCGCGGTCTCGAATGGATCGTGGACGCCTACACCCTCGTCCTGGCCAGTCTCCTGATCTCCTCCGGCGCGCTGGCGGACCGCTTCGGACGCCGCCGGGTGTTCCAGTGCGGGCTGGCCGCGTTCGGCGCCGCCTCGCTGGTCTGCGCGCTCGCCCCGTCGGCGGGCGTACTCGTCGCGGCCCGCGCCGTGCAGGGCATCGGTGCCTCGATGCTCAGCCCTGTGGCGCTCGCGATCGTGGTGAACGCGATGCCGGACCCGAAGGAACGGGCGCAGGCGATCGGCATCTGGGCGTCGGTGTTCGGGCTGAGCATGGCCGCTGGTCCCCTCACGGGCGGTGCGCTGCTCGCGGGGCTCGGCTGGCGGGCGCTGTTCTGGATCAACGCACCGGTCATCGTGGCCGCTCTGCTGCTCAGTGCGGTGTTCGTGCCGGAGTCCCGGGCACCGCGGGCCCGGCGCCTCGACCTGCCCGGCCAGGTCCTGCTGACCGTGGTCCTCGCGGTCGTGGTCGGCGTCCTGATCGAGGGGCCGCGCATCGGCTGGACGTCGCCGGCGGCGCTGGCGGGATACACAGGGGCTGTCGTGGCGACAGCCGGATTCGTATGGGTCGAGTCCCGCCGACGTGAGCCGCTGATGGATCCGCGGATCTTCAGGAGCCCGGTCTTCAGCGGTGCCGTCCTGGGCGCGGTGGCGGTCTTCGTCGCTCTGACCATGACACTGCTGCTGAACACCCTCTACCTGCAGCACACCCGGGGATGGACGCCGCTGGCCGCCGGAGTGGCGACCTTGCCCCTGGCCGTCGGAGCGACTGTCTGCGCCCCTTGGTCCGGCCGCATGGTCGGCCGCACGGGACCGCGGCTGCCGCTGCTCCTTGCCGGTGGTTTCATCACGGCCGGCGGGCTCTGCCTGGTCCGGCTCACTCCCCACACGAGCGTGCTCCTGCTGCTGACCGCGTACTCACTCATCGGCATCGGGTTCGGCTTCGCCAACGCCCCGATCACCAACACCGCGGTCAATGGACTGCCACCCGCCCGTGCCGGCGTGGCGGGGGCGATCACCTCCACCGCACGGCAACTCGGCTCCGCCCTCGGTATCGCTCTCGCCGGCGGCCTGGCCGCGGGCGCCAGCCCGGCGGGGCTCGCACACGCGTCCCGCCCCGGCTGGTTCCTGGTCGCCATCTGTGGCGTGCTGGTCTTCCTCGTCGCCCAGGTGTCACGGCCGAAGGAGGCCACCACGGGCCCCGCCTCCCCCCGCAAGCGCGGTGAGCCGCGTGACTCACCGCAACGCACCGTTGTCCGTTGAAGGGCGCCGCGGCCTCATCGAGCGCTGCCGAACACGCCCCACTTGCTCACGTCGCCGATGAGACGGGAATCTCCCGGGCCTGTGCCTCGAAGTGGGTGAACCGCTACCGCAGACAGGCGAGATCGGGCTCTTGGACCGCTCCTCGACGCCACAGCACCAGCCGACGGCCACCCCAGCCGAAGCGGTAGCCCAGGTCGAGGTCCTCCGACGCGCCCACACGTGGTCGGCAGCCCGCGTCTCATTCGAGCTCACACAGTCCGGGACGCTCATCGGCCGACGGACCCCGAGTCGGCATCTGGCCCAACCGGGGTGCGGGCGGCGGCACTTCGCGGAACAAGGAACCCCTGCTCGGTGAGCAGGGGTTCCTTCCCGTCCGGGCGCGACCGCGAGGAGGGGCAGCGCCTAGAGTCGCCGCAGCTTCATGGTGTAGACCTGGGCTGCGACCTTGTCACCCAGGGTGAGTCCGTCGTCCGCGTCCCACGGGAAGTGGACTCCGAGCCAGACCCTGCTGTAGGCGTCCTCGGTGGCCGCCGCGCTGAAGCTGGCGAAGTGCCGGGTCTTCACCGGTGACTGAGGGTCGTCGGTGGTCATGTCGAAGGCGATGTTGTCGCTGCCGAAGTACCGCTTCATCACGCCTGCCCAGGCCCCGCCGAACGTCGCGTGCCCCGAGGCCCAGGCCGGGAAGCACGGAGTGACGTTCACCCCCGCCCGGTTCTTCAGCAGCGGCTTCCACTCCGGGTCGAGCCCGCCTTCGCGGATCGCCGACACCGGCCGCCAAAGGTCGATCGGCGTCAGGAACTTCACGTCCCGTACCGCGATCCCGGCGTCCGCCATGGCGAGGGAGACGAGCGCGAACAGCCGTGCGTTCTCGTACGTGTTGAGGCCGCGCGCCTGGGAGATCTCCCGGGTCGCCTGAAGCAGCTGGCCCGGCGGCTTGTAGGTGCCGTCGAGATCGTTGGCCCAGAACCAGGCCGCCGCCTCCTGATCCGGGGTCCGGTCGACGACCGGCGTACGCGCGGTCGGCTTGTCGGCGCCGGCCGACCGCGCCGCCTCGACCTGGGCCTTGTAGGCGTCGCTGGCCAGCAGCTTCTCGTACGTCCCGTACAGGCCCGGGGTCGCCGGGCGGAACTGCGAGGCGGAGGTGAGGGAGAACGGCTTCACCTGGCCCCAGAACGGGGTGACCGCCTGGCTGTCGCGTTCGCAGGACGGATCGGGCATGTCCGGGTAGCTGGTGGGCCGCCACGCGCCCGGCTTGTTGTCGCCGACGTACACCTGGTCGTTGTCGGAGCCGTCGCCGTTCCGCGCGTCCCTCATCTGCGTGACCATACGGTTGACGACCGTGATGTCGAGCAGGTCGAACCCGGTGGGCTCGGTGCCGAACCGCTCACGGAACTTCGCGTCGAGGAACTGCGTCTGGTTCCTCCCGTACAGCCCCAGCAGGATGTTGTACGCCGTGCGGCCGATCACCCGCTCCTCCTCGTCGGGACCCTCGATCCAGCCGTCGTACTTCTGGGCGGAGAGGTACGGCTCCGAGGTGATCCTGCCCTTCCACTTGAGCTGGTACGAGCTCTCGGCGTCGTAGATCGCCGCGTTCAGCATCGCCGCGGAACGGGCCATCGGCCCCGGTCCGCCACCCTCACGCCGGATGACCTGGAGCAGGACATCGTTCCAGTAGTGAACGGGATCGGCGATCTGTTGCTGCGGCAGCGCCGCCTGCGCCGGCTGCGAAGCGACGGTGAGCACGCTGCCGGTGGAGGCCAGCACCGCCGCGGTGGCCAGCACCCGGCGCCATCTGCCCCTGCTCGGCCGGACAGTTCTGTCGTTCGTCAACATGTCAACCCCCAGTTGATGTGCGGACGTTGGTCGCGCTTGTCGGGACTCGCGCCTTCCACCGCGCCGCTCCCCGGCGGCGGCGCAGCTCCTGGTGGTGCTGGTCCCAGACGCTATGGGCGGGCCGCGTGTGGCGTCGTCCCCCGCTGGTTGGCACTGCGGGTCGACCAGCGGCGGTAGTCGCGCGGTTCCTGCAACTTCCGTGGTACGGCGGAAGGTTGACGCCCCTCCGGCCTTCCGGCCGTACGCTGCTGCGATGCGGATCCACCCTCTCGTCGTCGACACGCTGATCGTGGCGGCGCTGACCGGTGTGGCCCTGCTGCTGGGGCCGGAGGCCGCGCGGCAGGGGCAGAACCCGCTCGACGCGACCGCCTACGTCCTCGTCGTCCTGGTCCACCTGCCACTCGTCCTCCGTGGCCGGGCCCCTCTCGTGATCTGCTGCCTCGTGCACGCGACGTGGCTGGTGTACATCACCGCCGGCTACTGGCCCGTGGTGTGCAGCTTCGGTCCCATGCTCGCCGTCTACACCGTCGCCTCCGTGAAGGCGGTGCGCGTCTCCGTCCCCTGCGCCGCGCTGATGGGCGGGGTCTGGATCTACGCGGGCGCGGTGAACCACACCGACTCCTGGGAGTCCGTCGCCGCACAGGCCGTGGTCTACCCGGCGATGCTGTGGCGGTTCGGCTTGCTCGCCCGCCGCTCGACCGAGCTGACCCGGCAGCTGCGCCGGGAACAGGCCGCCCGGGCCCGGCGCGAGGTGGCGGAGGAACGCGGCCGGATCGCCCGCGAACTCCACGACGTGGTCGCCCACCACCTGTCGGTGATCTCGGTGCAGACCGGTCTCGCCCGGTTCGTCTTCGACACCGACCGCCCGACCACCCGTACCGCGCTCGACACCATCGAAGCCACCGGCAAGGAGGCCCTCGACGAGCTGCGCCGCATGCTTCTGGTGCTGCGCGCCGCCGACGACCGCGCCCCCGTCGGCCCGATGCCGGGCCTGGCCCGCCTCGGCGAGATGGCCGAACGCGTCCGCGCGGGCGGGACCCCGGTCGCCCTGACCGTCGAGGGCGTCGAGCGCCCCCTGGCCCCCGGGGTGGACCTGTGCGCCTACCGGGTGGTGCAGGAGGCACTCACCAACGTCCTCAAGCACGCGCCCGGCGCGAGCGCGTGGATACGACTGAGGTACGAACCGCACCAGGTGACGGTTTCGGTCACGGACGACGGGGAGGGGGTGATTCCGGCCAGAGTACGAACCGGCGGCGGACACGGCTTGCTCGGCATGCGCGAGCGGGCCAAGCTCTACGGCGGGCAGATCGACATCGGCCCGCGGGACCAGGGGGGCTTCGCCGTACGGCTGACCCTGCCGACGTCCACGCGGGCCGCACAGCAGGGGGACGACGCCACCACATGACCACCGTGCTTGTCGTGGACGACCAGTTCCTCATCCGGGCCGGCCTGGTGGCGCTGCTGCGCGCCGCACCCGGCATCGAGGTGGTCGGCGAGGCGAGCGACGGCGCGGAGGGCGTGCTCCTGGCCGCCCGGACCGCCCCCGAGGTGATCCTGATGGATGTCCGCATGCCCGGCATGAACGGCATCGAGGCCACCGAACGCATCCTCGCCGAGGCCGCCGACCCCCCGCCCCGGATCCTGGTGCTGACCACCTTCGACCTCGACGAGTACGTGTACGGGGCACTGCGCGCCGGAGCCTGCGGTTTTCTGCTCAAGGACTCCGGCCCGGAACGGCTGCTCGCAGCGGTGGCCGCGGTCGCCGGCGGTGACGCGCTCTTCGCGCCCAGCGTCACGCGCCGTCTGGTCGAGGCGTACGCCCGCCAGACCGCCTGCGAACAGCCCCCCGATCTCGACGCGTTGACCTCCCGTGAACTGGAGGTCCTGAAGCTGATCGCACGCGGCCTGTCCAACACGGACATAGCCGACCGCCTCTACATCAGCGAGGCGACCGTCAAGACCCACCTCAACCGCACGATGACCAAACTGGATCTGGACAGCAGGGCACAGGCCGTGGTGGTCGCGTACGAGTCGGGGCTCGTGACGCCGGGCGGATAGCGGTCGCCGCGAGCCCGCCGTCCCACGACCCTCCGACGACTTTGCCATCTCTTTACAACCTGTCCGGCCGCCGCGTCGTCTCTTCGCTCGATCCGTCACTCAGCCCGCCCAGCCCAACCCGCCCTCTTCCGGGCGCGGTTCGGGGCGGACGACGAAAGAGAGCGATTCCATGCGCCGTACCGTGCGCCGTACCCTCCTCAGCGCCGTGGCACTCGCGGCCACCGCCGTACTGGCGGGCACCGCACCCGCGTTCGCCGACGACACGAGCCCGACCCCGGTCCCCTCCACTGCGCCGACCGACGCCACCCCGGCGCCGAGCACCGAGCCGACCCAGATGCCGTCACCGGCCGACGGAGCCAGCGAGGCGCCCAGCGAGGCCCCCACCACCGACCCCAACACATCCCCGTCCCAGGTCGCCGAGGTTCCGAACGGCGCCCCCAACACCGGCGTGACGCAGACGTCGACGGACTCCGGCACGCCGGGTGCGCTGATCGGCGGAGGCGCCGCCGCCGCGTTCGCCGTGGCCGGCGCCACGGTGATCGTCGTACGCCGTCGGCGGGCGACCGGAGCGTGACCGTGCTCTCCAGGCGCGCGTTCGGCACCGGCGTCACGGCTGCCGCGGCCTCGCTGCTCGTGGGCTGCTCCTCCGGCGCCGGAGGCGTTCGGACGACGGGGACCCCGACTCCAGGCGCCGACGCGTCGCAGCCGGCCGCCGGCAAGCACACCTCCGCGCAGTCCGCCAAGTCCGGCCGGGCGGTGGGCCGTTCGGCCCCTGTCCGGCTCAGCGTCCCCGCCATCGGGGTCGACACCCCGGTCATGCGGCTGGGGCTGGCGCCCGACGGCACGGTGCAGGTTCCTCCGATCAGCGATCACGACCAGGCCGGCTGGTACGAGCACTCGCCGACGCCCGGTCAGACCGGCCCGTCGGTGATCCTCGGCCATGTCACGGTCGGCGCGTACGGGGACGGCGTCTTCCACGGCCTGACGCGGCTGCGCCGGGGCGAGAAGATCGTGGCGCGTCTGGAGAACGGCACGGAGGCGGAGTTCTCGGTCACCTCCGTGCGGACGGTGGCCAAGGCGAACTTCCCGACGGACGACGTCTACGGGAACGTGAGCCGGCCCGAGCTGCGGCTCATCACGTGCGGTGGCCCCAAGGACAAGGACGGCTACCTCGACAACGTGATCGTCTTCGCCGCGCTCACGTCGTCCACCAACCCGTGAGCACACTGGA
>NZ_AEJB01000316.1 GCF_000331005.1 Streptomyces turgidiscabies Car8 | reverse complement strand
ACGGGGTCGGGCATGTCACCGTGGGGTTCCAGCGGGCGAACATGCCGCTGGGGTTCTTCTTCCAGAGCCAGACGTGCAGGTCGTAGTGGATCGGCATGCCGGGCTCGTGGCCGAGCATCGGACCGTCGAAGGGCACCCCGAACAGGCTGGGGCGATCGTCGTCGGTCGCCAGATTCTGGTCCTTGTCCACCACGATCCACTCCGCGCCGACGAGCCTGCGCGAGTCGGTGGCGGCGCTCGGGGCGGTGACAGCGGGGCCCTCCCCGTCCAGCGAGTCGAGGTCGTCGACCCAGCTCGCGTCGGAGACCTCGTCCATCCAGTCCTCGTTGGCCCTGTTCTCGTACAGCAGAGCGGCCGGTTTCGCTGGATCGAGTGAACCGTAGAGCTTCTCGTTGATGTAGTGGAAGCCCATCCCGCCGAGGGTGGGGTGGGCCGAGCAGAAGGCGGGCTTGTAGCCGTCCGTGACGGCGGTCGGGGTGTACTGGTACTTCGCCGTCGCTGCGAGCGTCTTGGCCAGCTCGGTCCAGACCGTGGGGTCGACGGGGTCGCTCGGCGCCGAGTGCGCGGGGGCGACGGCCAGGGAGAGGGACGCGGCGGCCGTGGCGAGGGCGACAGTGAGCTTGAGCCGGCGGCGGGGCATGTGGGGACTCCTTGAGCGGGAGAGGCACCTGGAAAGCGCCGGTCCGAGAGGCGCGCGGGGCGCCGGTCCGTTGTGCGGGCCTCCCCTCGTCCCGCCCGAGCAGCGTGTCCCGGGCCGTTCGGGGGCGCCACGCGAAGGGGCCCATTGGGCTGAACACCCCGGCTCGGCCCAGGGGCCCGGCGACACGGACGAGGTGGGGCGGGCGCGGCCTGTGGATAACTCCGGGGCTGTCGGTGCGGGCCCCTATGGTGGACGCAGTGGTCGAGGCGCGACGTACGGGGGACACGACGATGAGCGCGATGAGCGTGATGGGCGGGTCGGGTGTGATGACGGAAGCGGACGAGGGGCTGGGAACAGTCGCGGTGTCGGCCGCGGCGGAGGACAGCGAGGCGCTGGCCACGCTGCACCGGGTCTTCGGGTACGACTCCTTCCGCGGTGAGCAGGCGGCCGTCATCGAGCATGTGGTGGCCGGCGGCGACGCGGTCGTCCTCATGCCGACCGGCGGCGGCAAGTCGCTGTGCTATCAGATTCCGTCCCTGGTCAGACCGGGTACGGGGATCGTCGTCTCGCCGCTGATCGCGCTGATGCAGGACCAGGTGGACGCACTGCGGGCACTCGGCGTGCGGGCCGGGTTCATGAACTCCACGCAGGATTTCGACGAGCGGCGGGTGGTCGAGGCCGAGTTCCTCGCCGGCGAGCTGGACCTCCTGTACCTGGCTCCGGAGCGGCTGCGTCTGCAGTCGACCCTCGATCTGCTCTCCCGGGGAAAGATCGCTGTTTTCGCCATCGACGAGGCGCACTGCGTCTCGCAGTGGGGGCACGACTTCCGGCCCGACTACCTGGCGCTGTCGCTGCTGGGCGAGCGTTGGCCGGACGTCCCGCGGATCGCTCTCACGGCGACGGCCACGCACGCGACGCACCAGGAGATCACCGAGCGCCTGGGCATGCCGGACGCCCGTCACTTCGTGGCGAGCTTCGACCGGCCCAACATCCAGTACCGGATCGTGCCCAAGGCGGACCCCAAGAAGCAGCTGCTGTCCTTCCTGAAGGAGGAGCACGCGGGCGACGCCGGCATCGTCTACTGCCTCTCGCGCAACTCCGTGGAACGCACGGCGGAGTTCCTGTCCGCCAACGGTGTGCAGGCGGTGCCGTACCACGCGGGACTGGACGCGGGTACGCGCGCGGCGCACCAGTCCCGCTTCCTGCGGGAGGACGGACTCGTCGTCGTCGCGACCATCGCCTTCGGGATGGGCATCGACAAACCCGACGTTCGGTTCGTCGCCCACTACGACCTGCCCAAGTCCGTCGAGGGCTACTACCAGGAGACGGGCCGCGCGGGGCGCGACGGACTGCCGTCCACGGCCTGGATGGCGTACGGGCTGAACGACGTCATACAGCAGCGGAAACTGATCCAGGGCAGTGAGGGTGACGAGGCGCACCGGCGCCGGTCCGCCGCGCACCTGGACGCGATGCTGGCACTGTGCGAGACGGTGCAGTGCCGGCGCAGTCAGCTGCTCGCCTACTTCGGCCAGGACCCGGAGCCGGGCGGCTGCGGCAACTGCGACACCTGCCTGGTGCCGCCCGACACATGGGACGGCACGGTCGCCGCGCAGAAGGTGCTGTCGACCGTGTGGCGGCTGGAGCGTGAGCGGCGGCAGAAGTTCGGCGCGGTGCAGATCGTGGACATCCTGCTGGGCCGGCGGACCGCGAAGGTGATCCAGTTCGACCACGACCAGCTCTCCGTGTTCGGCATCGGGGAGGAGCTGGCGGAAGGCGAATGGCGCGGGGTGGTACGGCAGATGCTGGCGCAGGGGCTCCTCGCGGTCGAGGGGGAGTACGGGACGCTCGTGCTGACCGAGGAGAGCGGATCGGTGCTGCGGCGCGAGCGGGACGTGCCGATGCGGAAGGAACCGAAGAAGGCGGCGACCTCGCGGTCGGCCGGCGGCGGCCGGGGTGAGCGGAAGGCGAAGGCAGCCGTGGCCGAGTTGCCCACGGAACTGCAGCCGGCGTTCGAGGCCCTCCGGGCCTGGCGGGGTGAACAGGCCCGTGAGCAGGGGGTTCCGGCATACGTCATCTTTCACGACGCCACGCTCAGGGAGATCGTCAGCGTCTGGCCCCAGTCGGTCGCTGAGCTGGGCGGAATCAGCGGGGTGGGCGAGAAGAAGCTCGTCACGTACGGCGAAGGCGTGCTGAAGGCGCTCGCGGCGCTGGGCGGGGCGCCGGAGACCGGGGCCGGGGCGGGGGTGGCACCCAGCTCCGCGGTCGGTGACGGCGAGGGCGTGAGATCGGGGCCGGGACCGGACCGGACGGGCCCGGACGACTGGCCCGAGATGGAGATGGAGCCCGAGCCGGAGGACTGGATGTAGGGGGTCGAGCCCCGGATCCCTGGAAGCCCGAGCCCCGGGGGCCTGCGGGCTGGATGCCTCGATGCAAGGGAGGCGACCGGGCGGGCTTCCGAGCCGGGACCGGCATCAGCCCGCGTTGGTTGTCGCCCCTTCGGGCGCCGACGCCTGGCGGGGCTGGAGACGTCGGTTCCTCCGGGTCCGCGTCGGACACAGCGCGCCCCGCTCGCTGTTCCCCGGCGTTCGGCTCAGCTCGGCGGAGTGATCCTGCCCGTCACCTCGCCCAGGCCTACGCGGGTGCCGTTCGGGCCCGGAGCCCAGGCGGTGAGGGTGACCTCGTCGCCGTCCTCCAGGAAGGTGCGCTTGCCGGTGGGGAGGTCCAGGGGCCGGGTGCCGTTCCAGGTGAGTTCGAGGAGGGAGCCGCGTTCCCGTTCGGTGGGGCCGCTGACCGTGCCCGAGCCGTAGAGGTCGCCGGTGCGCAGGGAGGCGCCGTTGACGGTCATGTGGGCGAGTTGCTGGGCGGCCGTCCAGTACATGGTGGAGAAGGGGGGCTCCGAGACGGTGTGCCCGTTCACGGCGACGGAGATACGCAGGTCGTAGCCGCCGGGCTCCTCCTCGGCGTCGTCGAGGTAGGGAAGCAGCGGGTGCGTGCGGGCGGGCGGGGCGAGTCGGGCATCCTCCAGGGCGTCCAGCGGCGTGATCCACGCCGAGACGGACGTGGCGAAGGACTTGCCGAGGAACGGGCCCAGGGGGACGTACTCCCAGGCCTGGATGTCGCGGGCGGACCAGTCGTTCAGGAGGCAGAGGCCGAAGACGTGGTCCCGGAAGGCGGACAGGGCCACGGGGTTGCCCATGGACGACGGCGTGCCCACCACGAAACCGACCTCCGCCTCGATGTCCAGGCGGACCGACGGACCGAAGATCGGAGCCGGGTCGGTGGGGGCCTTGCGCTGGCCCGAGGGGCGTACGACCTCCGTGCCGGAGACCACGACCGTGCCCGAGCGGCCGTGATAACCGATCGGCAGATGCTTCCAGTTGGGGGTCAGGGAGTCCGCGGCGTCGGGACGGAAGATCTGGCCGACGTTCCGGGCGTGGTTCTCGGAAGCGTAGAAGTCGACGTAGTCCGCGACCTCGAAGGGGAGGTGCAGCGTCACCGAGGAGAGGGAGTGCAGGAGCGGGGCGACCGTGTCCTGGTGGGACGGGACGGTGACCCAGGCGGTGAGGGCACGTCGAATGTCGGACCAGGTCGTGCGACCGGCGGCGAGAAGGGGGTTGAGAGTCGGGCGGGCCAGTACGGATG
Source organism: Streptomyces turgidiscabies Car8 (assembly GCF_000331005.1). GTDB lineage: Bacteria > Actinomycetota > Actinomycetes > Streptomycetales > Streptomycetaceae > Streptomyces > Streptomyces turgidiscabies. Next base: position 22,080 of record NZ_AEJB01000316.1, on the reverse strand, counting down.
TATAGGGGGAGCCGAGTGCGGCGGCGGCCGCGCCCGCGTCCAGGACATGGTCGCCGAGCCGGACGCCGACCCGGCGTTCCGTGGAGCCGGCCGGGGAGAAGACGCCGTACGGAAGGTTGTGCGGGCCGAAGGGGTCGCCCTCGGGGACATCGAAGGGGGGCATGGGGTGCTGCCTCGCTCTCGTGTGGCCATGTGTTCGCGCCACAGGTTACGGGTGAGTCGCCGGCTCAGGGCAGTGTTCCCAGTGCCTAAAGAGTTCGTAATGTCCGGATAAGTGTTGTCCGGAGTAGGTGATTCCGGCTTAGCGTCCTTTGGGGGGACACGGACGGGGTGGGTCCGGTCCGTAGGGGGGGACACGTGGGGGGACCCGTGGCCAGGAACAGCAGTGTGCCGTTTTCGGCCGACCATGCCGTGCCGGCGCTGATCGTGAAGTTCGGTGACTATCCACTGCATCACGGAGGCGTCGGGGCCATCCGCAGTCTGGGACGGCTGGGCGTTCCGATGTACGCGATCACCGAGGACCCTTACACGCCTGCGGCCTCGTCGCGTTATCTGCGGCGCGCGTTCGTCTGGCCGACCACCGGGACCGAGGAACCGGACCGGCTGGTCGAGGGGTTGCTGCGGATCGGGAAGCGGATCGGGCGTCCCGCTGTCCTCGTTCCCACGGACGAGGAGGCGGCCGTACTGATCGCCGAGCGGCAGGAGGAACTCGGCGGCGCGTTTCTCTTCCCGCGCGTGGAGGCGGGGCTGCCGCGTCGGCTCGCCAGCAAGCAGGGGCTGCACGAGTTGTGCGTGGAGCACGGCATACCGACTCCGTCCGCCGCCTTTCCGCAGTCGTACGACGACATCGAGCGGTTCGCGCGGACGGCCAGGTTCCCGGTGGTGGCCAAGAACCGGGAAGCGTTCGTGCGGCGCGTCCGGCCCGCCGTCAACGGCACCACGCGCATCGCGAGCCGGGAGGCGCTGCTGTCCCTGGCCCGCGACTGGGGTGAGCGTCCCGGCGTGATTCTTCAGGAGTACCTGCCCCGGGAGGAGGCCGAGGACTGGATCGTCCACGCCTACTTCGACGTGGACTCGAATCCGAGGGCGCTCTTCACGGGGGTGAAGGTCCGGTCCTGGCCGCCGCACGCGGGAATGACGGCAAATGCGTACGTCGTCGACAATCCGGAACTCGCGGACCTCGCCGCACGTTTCATCAAACAGATCGGCTTCACCGGAATCATCGACCTCGACCTGCGCTTCGACCGGCGCGACGGACAGTACAAACTCCTCGACTTCAACCCACGGATGGGCGCCCAGTTCCGGCTCTTCGAGAGCGAGTCGGGAGTAGACGTCGTCCGGGCCATGCATCTCGATCTGACCGGGCGTGCCGTTCCGGAGGGGGAACAGCGCGCCGGGCACCGGTACATCGTGGAGAACATCGACCTGCCCGCCCTCCTCGCCTACCGACGCAGCGGCTACACGACGCCGCACGCGCCGGCCCGGGCGAGCGGGACGGAACTGGCCTGGCTCGCGGGTGACGACCCGCTGCCGTTCCTCACGATGCTCGCCCGGTTCGTTCGGCCGGGCGCGAAGCACCTGTACCAGCTGTGGCGGACCAGCCGTCGTGGCGGCGGCGCCGGCTGAGAGCCGGAGCTGCCGGCGCGGGTCGGAGTGTGAATGTGGTCCGGGTCCGGGTGCGGTGCGGGTGGCAGTGAGCACAGAGCAACACGAAGTGGCGAAGCAGCGTCCTGGGGAGGGACTTCGTGAATCATCCAGTAGCGATTATCGGCGCGGGACCGTTCGGCCTGTCCACTGCCGCGCATCTGCGGGCGCGTGGCATCCCGGTGAGAGTGTTCGGCGAGCCCATGGTGAGCTGGCGGGACCACATGCCCGCCGGGATGCTCCTGAAATCCACACCGGCGGCCTCCAGCATCGACGCCCCGCAGCGTGGTCACACCCTGGTGGACTACTGCGACGCGGTGGGGGCGCCCCGGCTGGTCACCGACGAGGACATCATCCCGGTGGAGACCTTCATCGCGTACGGCGAGTGGTTCCAGCAGCGGCTCGTGCCCGAGTTGGAGCGGGTGCGGGTGGTGTCCGTGGACCGGCGGCCCAAGGACACGGGCCTCGGAGGCGGTAGCAGCCACGGCAGCGGGGGCAGGAGCAGTCACGGCAGCGAAGGTGGCTTCGAACTCAAGCTGGATTCGGGCGAGTTGTTCACCGCAAGGGCGGTGGTCGTGGCGACGGGGCTGTCAGGGCTCGCGCATCTGCCCCCGGAGCTGGCGACCGCGGCACCGGACGGTCCCTCGCCCACGGGACCGGTGTCCCACAGCTCGCAGCATCACGACCTCGGCCGGTTCGCGGGCAGGGAGCTGATAGTCGTCGGGGCGGGCCAGTCCGCGCTGGAGACGGCGGCGCTGGCCGCGGAGGCGGGAGCACGGGTGCGGGTGGTGTCCCGGGGGAGCGGTCGCGTCGCCTTCGGCGCGCCCCCTTGGCAGCAGCCCAGGCTGCGGCCCGGGTCGCCGTTCGGCAACGCGTGGTCACTCTGGGCCCTCACCTACTATCCGCACCCCTACCGCTACCTCCCGGCCCGGGCCCGCCACTACCTGGTCCGCCGGGTTCTCGGACCGCTCGGTGCGTGGTGGCTGCGCGACCGGTTCGAGGGCAAGGTGCAGGTGAGCGAGGTCGCACGGATTGTGCGGGCCGGAGCCACGGGAGCCACGGCAGTTACGAGGGGTATGGAGGTCGCGGGGGCGGCTGAGACGGAAGGCGCGCAGGTCGCGCAGGGAGCCAAGGGGGCGCTGAAGGGGGACGGTTCGGGGAGCGGGGTGGGCTTCGTCGGGGGGCAGCCGGTGCTGACTGTCCAGGAACCCGGCGGACGTACTCGGGAGTTGTCGGCCGACCATGTGATAGCCGCGACGGGCTACCGCGTCGACCTCGCCGCGATGGACTTCCTCGGGCATGAGCTGCGTACGGAGCTGGCGGTGAGCCGGGGGACGCCGAGGCTCGGCGCCGGGTACGTGTCCTCCGTGCCCGGGCTGTACTTCACGGGGCTGCCGGCGGCCGCTTCGTACGGGCCGGTGATGCGGTTCGTGTGCGGTACGGAGTTCGCGTCACCGCGGCTGGCGGGGCATCTGGCGGCGGCACACGGGTAGGGCTCGGGTTCTGGTCCCGTGGGTCAATGCGGGGCGTGCTCGATCTTGTGAACCGGCGGCTCGCTGTACCGCGTCGTCGTGTCCCCCCGTCCTCCTGCGCCAGTGCCTGCGGCAGCGCCCGTGCCAGTGCCCGCAGCGGCGTCTGTGCCCGTGGGGCGGGAGTGGCTGTGGCAGGAACTGGCGTGGGCGATGGGGGTGTTGCGGGCGGGAGGCCGAACGTCGTCCGGTTCGGACGGAGACCGATGGGCCGAACGATCCGTATTCTCTGGATCATGGCCGCTCCCACCGCATACGCGCTTATCGCCACCGACCTGGACGGAACGCTTCTGCGTGCCGACGACACGCTCTCCGACCGGTCGCGGGCCGCGCTGGCGCTCGCCACGGCCGCCGGCGCCCGGCATCTGGTCGTGACGGGACGGCCGGCGCCGAGAGTCCGGCCGCTGCTCGACGACCTCGGTGCCGGGGGGCTCGCGGTGTGCGGGCAGGGGGCGCAGGTGTACGACGCCGGCGCGGACCGTCTGCTGTGGTCGGTGACGCTGGACCAGGAGCTGGCGGAGACCGCGCTCGGCAAGATCGAGGCCGAGGTCGGGCAGGTGTACGCCGCTGTGGATCAGGACGGTGTCGACGGGCTCACGCTCATCGAGCCGGGGTATCTGATGCCGCACCCCACGCTGCCCGCCGTACGGGTGCCGCACCGGGACGACCTGTGGGCCGAACCCATCAGCAAGGTGTTGCTGCGCCACCCGTCCCTGTCCGACGACGAGTTGGCGTCGGCGGCGCGCGGAGCGGTCGGTTCCCTGGCGACGGTCACCATGTCGGGGCCGGGCACCGTCGAACTCCAGCCATGCGGCATCACCAAGGCGACGGGGCTCGCGCTGGCCGCCGAGTATCTGGGGCTGACCTCGGCCGCCACCATCGCCTTCGGTGACATGCCCAACGACATCCCGATGTTCGACTGGGCGGCCCACGGAGTCGCCATGGCCAACGCCCATCCCGAGCTCAAGGCCGTGGCGGACGAGGTCACCCTCTCGAACGAGGACGACGGCATCGCGGTGGTGCTGGAGCGGTTGTTCGGGGGTGGGCCGGTCCGGTAGTCCCGGGGTCGGCCCGGCCACCAGCGCTCCGGCCCACTCTCCCTCCGGGCCGCCCAGGCCCGGATCTACCGGACCTGGGGCTACCGGACCCGGGCCTGAGCGGCTACTGGCCCCGGGGTGGACTAGTAGGCGCCGAACACGTTGTCGATCGATCCGTAGCGTGCCGCCGCGTAGTTGCAAGCGGCGGTGATGTTGGCGATCGGGTCGTAGGGGTCGAACGAGGTGCCGGCGACGTGGTAGGCGGCGAAGGTCGGGTCGATGACCTGGAGGAGGCCCTTGGAGGGGGTGCCGGCTGCCGCGTTCGAGTCCCAGTTGTTGATGGCGTACGGGTTGCCCGACGACTCGCGGATGACGTTGCGGTAGATGCCGTCGTACGTTCCGGGGATGCCGTGCTGCGCCATGATGTCGAGCGATTCGCGGATCCAGCCGTCCAGGTTGTTCGCGTAGTACGTCGTCGTGGACGACGTGGCCGACGGGGCGGCCGATGCAGCTGTCGCGGTCACGAAGGGGAGGGCCAGGGCTACGGCGGCCGTCCCGCTGATGGCGATCGTGCGAGTGAGCGTGAGCCTGAAGGGGCGGCGGGCTGTTCTCGCGCGCTGGTGCTGACCTCGTGCGGGCATGGTGAGTCCTCTCCGGCGCCTGCGAGGTGAGCTGTCGGGTTCGGGCGGGAGATGCCCGGCCGGGCGCGCGGTCGGCGCACGACTTCACCCCTAGCCGCTCCGGCGTGAACGCCCGGACCGGCGGCTTACCTGGGTCCCCCGCTCCTGCCTGCGTGAGTCATGTGGGTGGGTGGGGTTGCTGCTCTGCGGGCGGTGGCAGGATTCGGCGGTCCGCCCGGTGTGGCGCGAAACGTATGCGAGAGCACATGCATCGAACAAGGGGCAGAAATGCAGGACTTACCCATTTGGGATGCCCATTACGGATAAAAGGGGCAAGTAGGGAATGGCTCACGGAAGGCAACTTGCCTTTTGTGAATGGGGAGTTTGCGAAGTCGGGGTGGAGAGGGTCGCTCGTGGGCGTGACTCGAATCACGGAGCGGGGGTAGTCGTGATGAGAGCGGGATGGGCATGGTTTTTGGGGGATTTGATGCTTCTTGAATGCTCATGTCCGTTGCGTGGTGGTGCGACATGTTGCGAGGCGTTTTGGGAGGCGGAACCTCTGGCGCGGCACGTGACGTTGTTGTGGTGACGGTCGCGGTGAACGGTGGGGATGAGGTGACGTATGCGCGTGGGTGCTCGCCTGCGGGGCGCGGGATGTTTATAAATGTCCATGCTTTGGACTGATCAAAAACATTCTGGTCGTGATCCGATAGCGCCTGGCCTGGACGGGCGGGCGCTAGCGGTGATCGAAACGTGACCGGATACGCTGACTTGAGTGATGGCAGCGATCTATCGACACACCGTGTGACCGCCAGTAGACACCAGCAGACAGGAGATCCCTCGTGACCGTCGTCGGGCCGTTCGGGCTGAGCGTGCGGGACCAGGCTCTCGAAGCCGATGTCCAGGCCGGATTGGCGGCTGTCGAGGAAGGGTTGCTCGAAGCCACCAAGAGCGAGGTCCCCTTCATCACGGAGGCCGCGCAGCATCTCGTACGGGCGGGCGGGAAGCGGTTCCGGCCACTGCTCGTGATGCTCGCGGCACAGTTCGGGGACCGGCACGCGCCGGGCATCGTGCCGTCCGCGGTGGTGGTGGAGCTGACCCACCTCGCGACGCTGTATCACGACGACGTCATGGACGAGGCCGAGGTGCGCCGCGGTGTGCCCAGCGCCAACACACGCTGGGGTAACTCCGTCGCGGTCCTCACCGGGGACTTCCTGTTCGCGCGTGCCTCGCACATCCTCGCCGACCTCGGGCCCGAGGCGGTCCGGGTGCAGGCGGAGGCGTTCGAGCGGCTGGTGACCGGGCAGATCCTGGAGACGGCGGGGCCGTCGGACGGCCGGGACCCCGTCGAGCACTATCTGGACGTGCTGGGCGGGAAGACCGGGTCGCTGGTGGCGGTGGCCTGCAGGTTCGGGGCGATGATGTCCGGGGCCGACGACGGTGTCGTGGACGTGCTCACCCAGTACGGGGAGCGGCTCGGGGTCGCCTTCCAGCTCGCGGACGACGTGCTGGACATCGCGTCCGACTCCCACGAGTCGGGCAAGACGCCCGGGACGGATCTGCGGGAGGGCATTCCCACGATGCCCGTGCTGCGGTTGCGGGAGCGGGTGGCCCGGCTGGGGCTGGCCGAGGACATCGCGCTGTGCGAGTTGCTGGACTCCGACCTGAGTGACGACGCCCGGCACGCGGAGGCGCTGGCCCGGCTGCGGGCGCATCCGGCGCTGGAGCAGGCCCGGCGGGACACCGTGCGGTACGCGGAGGACGCGCGTGCCGCGCTGGCGCCGCTGGTGGAGTGCGACGCGAAGGCCGCGCTGGTGGAGATGTGCGACGCGGTGGTGCACCGGGCCGGCTGAGGCGCTCGCCTCCGCCACGCTCACCCGTCCCGTCCCGTCCCGTCCCGTCCCGCCGCCGCCGCCGGGGGCGGGGGCGGGGCACCGGCCCCCTAGGGGTCGGGGGAAGCTGCGCCTCCTCATGTCATCCCGTAGCAGTACACGGAGTTGAGCCCAAGGTCTGACGATTCCTCCTCGTCGATTTGGTGAGATGGAAACCAACCACTCCTCACCGGTTCGGGTGAGAATGGCGGCTCAGGGTGGACAAGTGTGGGACGGACAGCCGCCGCCGACGACGGAGGTAAGGCACACATGGCACCGTACGAAGAGGCCAAGGCCGGGAACCGGATCGAGGCCGAGATCGAGGCCGAGGACGTACCGTCCCGGCGCCGCAAGGCCGCGCGGTACGCCGCTCCGGCCGCGGTGATCGGTCTGACGGTCGCGACGATCGGGCTGGTACCGGCGTTCGCCGGCTCCGGTGACCCCGATCTGCCGAAGATCAGCGCGCAGCAGCTCATCGAGAAGATCGCCGCGTCGGACGTACAGCAGTTGTCCGGCACGGTGAAGATCAGTACGGATCTGGGCCTGCCCGACCTGGGTGGCCTGGAGAGCGGGCTTCTGTCGGGCGGTGGCCTCGGCGGGGCTTCCGACGGCTCGGGCTCGGCCGCCGATCCGAGCGGCAAGCTCCTCGCACTGGCGTCCGGCACGCACACGATCCGCGTCGCCGCGGACGGCCCCGACAAGCAGAAGCTGTCGCTGCTGGAGAAGGCCGCCGAGTACAGCGTGATCCACAACGGCGACGAGGTGTGGGCGTACGACAGCGCGTCGAACGAGGCGTACCACACGACGGCCCCCGCGTCCGAGAGCGGCAAGGACAAGGGCGGCAGCAAGGGCAAGGACCAGCTCCTGCCCGGCGGCGACACGGGTGCCACGCCCGGGGACCTCGCTCAGGAGGCACTGAAGGCGGTCGACAGCACGACCTCCGTGACCGTCGACGGCACCGCCCAGGTCGCCGGCCGGGACGCCTACAAGCTGGTCATCAAGCCGAAGGCGTCCGGGTCCACGGTCGGGGCGATCAGCATCGCCGTCGACTCGAAGACCGGGACCCCGCTGAAGTTCACGCTCACCCCGGCGAGCGGCGGTGCCGCCGTCGTGGACGCCGGTTTCGTCGACGTCGACTTCGCCAAGCCCGCCGCCTCGACCTTCGACTTCACCCCGCCCAAGGGCACGAAGGTCACCGAGGAGGGCGCGGGCAAGGCCGAGGAGGCACCCGGCAAGGAGCGCAACAAGGACTTCGGCAAGGAGTTCGGCAAGGAGTTCGACGGCGACCGTAAGGGACCTGAGGGTCTTGGGTCGGCGGACGGGCTCGAAGGCGACGGCGGCAAGGTCATCGGCGAGGGCTGGAACTCCATCCTCACGTTCGGCTCGGGGGCCGAGGGCGGTATGCCGTCGGGCGGCGACTCGTCCGACGCCGGTGCTTTCGGCGGTTTCCTCGACTCCTTCGGCGACAAGGTCACCGGCGACTTCGGTTCGGGCACGGTCTACAAGACCCGCCTGATCAACGCCCTGATGACGGACGACGGCAAGCTCTACGTCGGCGCCGTCACGAAGGACGCCCTGGTCAAGGCGGCGAACGCGGCCGAGTAACTCCCGTATGGGAACCGTCGTACGCGCATGACGATTGAGGGAGCCCATGGAGGAACCGTCCGCCACGGAGCCGCCGGAGGCGCCCCCGGGTGACGACGCGGCCATCGTCACCCGGGCCCTCACCAAGCGCTACCGCGGCGGACAGCTCGCCGTCGACGCTCTCGACCTCACCGTCCCGGCGGGCAGCGTCTTCGGCTTCCTCGGGCCCAACGGCTCCGGCAAGACGACGACCATCCGCATGCTGATGGGCCTGATCGAGCCGACGTCGGGCACGGCGCGGGTGCTGGGGCGGCCGATGCCCCGCGCCACCCGCGCCGTCCTGCCCCACGTCGGCGCGCTCATCGAGGGCCCCGCGCTGTACGGCTTCCTCTCCGGCCGCGACAACCTCGTCCGGTACGACGCCGCCGACCCGACCGCCGATCCGCGCACCCGGCGAGCGCGCGTGGCGACGGCGCTGGACCGGGTGGGCCTGGCGGCCGCCGCCGGCAAGAAGGCGAAGGCGTACTCGCTCGGCATGAAGCAGCGGCTCGGCCTCGCGGCGGCACTGCTCCAGCCGCGCCGACTGCTCGTCCTCGACGAGCCGACCAACGGGCTCGATCCGCAGGGGATGCGCGAAATCCGTTCCCTGATAAGGGAGCTGGCGTTGGACGGCACCACCGTCTTTCTCTCCTCTCACCTCCTCGACGAGATCGAGCAGGTCTGTACGCACGCGGCCGTGATGGCGCAGGGCCGGCTGATCACCCAGGGCGCGGTCGCCGAGCTGGCCGCCGGGGCCCGTGGCCGACTGGTCGTGACGACGCCCGATTCGGCGGAGGCGGCCCGGGTGCTCAAGGAACAGGGCGTCGGCGACGTGGTGGTGACCGACGACCGGGTGACCGGCGAGGTGCCGCACCGCGACCGTGAACTGGCCGAGCTGAACGCCGCACTGGTCGGAGCGGGCATCCGCGTCCGGGGCTTCGGTGTCGAACGGGCGTCCCTGGAAGACGCGTTCGTGGCGCTTACGGGGGAGGGTTTCGATGTCGCGGGCTGAGACGAGCGTCCCAAAGGGGCACGAGGAACGGCGCGGTGAGCGGCGCGATCAGCCACATCGGACCGTCGGCCGCCGAACAACCTTCCGAGGCTCTCTCTTCGGCAGCGAACTGCTCACCACCTTCCGCCGCTGGCGCACCCTCGCACTGCTCGCCGTACTCGCCGCCGTACCGATCCTCGTCGGCACAGCGGTCAAGATCGAGACGGGTGACGGTTCCTCGGCCGAACCCGGCGGAGGCGGACCCGCGTTCATCTCGCAGATCAGCAACAACGGTCTGTTCCTGGTGTTCACGGCACTGGCCGCGACCCTCCCCTTCTTCCTGCCGATGGCCATCGGGGTCATCGCGGGCGACGCGATCGCCGGCGAGTCGAGCGCGGGCACGCTCCGCTATCTCCTGGTCGCCCCGGCCGGCCGCACCCGCCTGCTCCTCACCAAGTACGCGACCACGCTGACGTTCTGCCTGGTGGCGACGCTGGTGGTGGCGGTCTCGGCGTTCACGGTCGGCGCGTTCCTCTTCCCGCTCGGCGATCTGATGACGATCTCCGGTACGAGGATCAGCTTCACGGAGGGACTCGGGCGGGCACTGCTGATCGCGTTGGTCGTCGCCGCGTCACTGATCGGTGTGGCGGCGCTCGGCCTGTTCATCTCCACCCTGACGACCAGCGGCATCGCGGCGATGGCGACGACCGTCGGGCTGCTCATCACCGTCCAGATCCTCGACCAGATCCCCCAACTGCACGCGCTTCAGCCGTACTTCTTCTCCCACTACTGGCTGTCCTTCGCCGACCTCATGCGCGAACCGGTCTACTGGGACGACCTGGTGAAGAACCTCGGCATCCAGGCCGTGTACGCGGCCGTGTTCGGCTCGGCCGCCTGGGCACGCTTCACGACGAAGGACGTCACGGCCTGAACCCCGGGTCGAAGAACGTCTTCGCGCGGGTGAGCGCGTCGGTGTCGTTCAGTACGTCACCGGGCTTGCTGCCGTTGCCGAGCAGCACCCCGCCGAACCGCATCCCCATGTACGCGGCCGAGTTGCCGAGAGTGCCGACCAGCGGGTCGGCGACCGTCGGATCCGGGTCCGCGAGGACGGTGACGCCCCAGAGCGTCCGCCCGGCGAGGGTGGCCCGGAAGTCCAGGTCGGGGGTGCGCAGCCAGCCGGACCAGTGGTCGAGGTAGCGCTTGACGGGGGCGGACACCGAATACCAGTACAGCGGCGAGACGATCACGATGTCCGTGGCGGAGAGCGTGGCGTCGAGCAGGCGGGCCGCGTTGTCTCCGGTGGGCCGGGCGTGATCCGCGTCGTGGCGCAGGTCCTCGAACTCGGGCAGCGGATGCTCGGCCAGACTCAGCCAGCGCTGCTCGACGTCGGTGGGCAGTTGTTCGGCTGCCCGGCGGGCGAGCGCTTCGGTGTTGCCCTCGCTACGGCTGCTGCCGAGCAGGAAGAGAAAACTGCGGTGCATGGTCGGCCTCCGGTGTGGTCGGAGTGGGGTCGGAGTGCGGGGTGATCGGGCACATGGGCGCATGGGCGCATACGGCAGAACGTGCGCGTGACGACTATGCGCGTACGCCAGTATATGCACACGCATTCAAATGCGCCCAGTGCCAGTGCCAGTTAGCGCGCCCGAGCTGCCCGTAGCCCTGCCTGTGTCTCGGCCTCCTCCATGACCCGGAGCAGCACCGCCTCCTCGCCATGCCGGGCCACCACTTGGAGCCCGACCGGGCAGCCGTCCGGTCCGAAGCCCGCGGGAATGCTCGCCGCCGGGTGCCCGCTGAGGTTGAACGCCCAGGTGAGCGCGGTCGAGTACCGGTCGCCCGGGCCCTCGTGGCCGTGCGGAGGGTTCGGGGTGGTGGGGGTCAGGAGCAGGTCGGCGCGGGTGAACAGCTCCGCCAGCCGCCGGTCGTTGACCTCCCGCACCCGGTACGCCGTCGCCGTGCCGCCGCCACCGTTGCCTGTGCCTGTGCCTGTGCCTGTGCCTGTGCCTGTGCCTGTGCCTGTGCTCGCGTCCGCCGCGCGCAGCGCCAGCCAGGCCGGTCCCGGGTCGTCGAGGTGCACGAAGACGTCGCCCGGCGGCAGCAGCCGTACGACTCCGGCACCGTCGAGCCGCAGTGCGGCCCCGTGCGCGACGAGGGCGGGCCCGGGATCGGTGCCGGCGAACCCGAGAGAGTCGGACCAGAGGGCGGTGAGGGGACGGCGCGCGTATGTCCGGTCGCCGCCGCCCGCCTCCTCCACCGCGCCGACCCCGATCCCGACCTCGGCTTCGGTCGCGACCCCGGTCACGCACCGCCAGTACGCCCCCAGGTCCTGCGCACGTCGAGCGACCGCCCCGACCGTGCTCAGCCCCGTCCGGTCGGGATGCGGCAGACGCCCGTTCGTCGACTTGAGGCCGAACACTCCGCACCAGGCGGCCGGGATACGGATGGACCCGGCCCCGTCCGCGCCGGTCGCGAGGGGGACCAGGCCCGCCGCCACCGCCGCCGCGGCCCCGGCCGACGAACCGCCGGGCACCCGGTCCGCCCGCCAGGGGTTGACCGTCCGGCCTCCGGCGCCAAGTCCCCATGTCTGCCAGGGAGTTCCGAAGCCGGGAGCGGGTACCGACGTCGCGCCCAACGGTACGCACCCGGCGGCGGCCAGCCGTACCGCGTCCACCGCCCGCTCCCCGTACCGTCCCTTGACCGCGATCGGAACGCCCGCCAGCGGCAACCGCTCACCCGCGGCGACCCGTACGTCGACCTCGTGCGCCCTCCGTACCGCCGCCTCGGCCCACACCTCCGCGAACGTGCACAACTCCGGCTCCACGGCGTCGATCCGCGCGAGCGCGGCTGTGACGACCTCGACGGCGGTCACCTCCCGCACTCGTACGGCGGCGGCGATCTCGGGGACCGTGAGATCCGCGAAGCCCCCTCCGACCGGGCTCAACCCTCCACGCGCCCCGAGACCAGCATCCCGCCGCCCTCGATCCAGGTGAGGAAGACACCGGCACCGACCGGTGTGTACGCGGGTACCTCGGTCCCGGCCGGCAGGGCCTTCGGGATGCCGGTGGAGGCCGGGATCTCGACGGCGACGCGCGGGTTCGAGCCCACGACGGTTCCGTACGCCGTGCCGTCGTCGCGTACGGAGTCGATCACCATGTCCTTGCGGCCGTCGTCCCCGCCCCCGCCCTTGGCGAGGCAGGCCACGCTGCCCTTCTGGATGTCGAAGAGCATCCAGCCGTAGGCCAGATAGCGGCCGCTCGGGGAGACGGACGACAGGACCCGGTCGCCGAGGACAGTGTCATCCGTGTCGAGCATCTGCGTGAGCGTGGGGTAGCGGCATTCGGCGCGCAGCAGGGCCTTGCCGGTCGTGGCGTCGTGAACGGTCCGTACGGCCTCCTCGTAACCGTCACCGCTGTCGCCCCCCGCGGGCATCCAGGAGGCGACGACCTTGCCGTCGACGAGCGTCTCGGCCGTGCCGTTGACCAGGTCGGTGCCGACGCCGTCGTCCCGTGTCTCGGCGGAGCCCTCGGGGGCCACGCCCTTGCTGGACCAGCCGCCGGGTACGCCGAATCCGCCGTCGGAAACATTCGTCACGGGCCCTTGGCCGCCGAACCCGACGACCGGCTCGGTCTCCTCGTCCCACGTCGACACCTTGCCGCTGGTGACGTCGACGGCCGCCGCACGGCCCTGGTTGCCCTCGGCCCAGTTGACGAGTGCCCGGCCCGCGCCTCCGTCCCGGACGAGGGCCTCGCCCTGGGCGGTGCCGTCGGTGGCCGTCACGGGAACGTCGACAGTGCGGAGCGGAGCGACCGCGTCACCGGAGGCGTCGGCCGCGTACACCGCGATCTGGACGATCTCCTTGCCGTCGTGCAGCTCGTCCTTGCCGGCGAGCCCGTGCGCCCACGCGACGAAGTACTCCCGCCCGCCGGAACTGACGGGGATCACGGAGGCGGGCGCGGTGGCGGCGGGGTCGTAGCCCGCCAGGTCGTCCAGAGTCCCCGGCGGGGCCCAGGGGGCGCTGGTCCACAGGACCTTGCCCGTCGTGGCCTTGCGGGTCTGCACGTACGTCTCCGCCTGGTCGGCGACCACGTAGGCGACGGTGCCGGAGCCGGGTGCGACGGCGACGGGCACGGTCTCCGCGCCCTTCGGCACCCAGGCCAGCTCCTGATCCCAGCCGCGGGCGCCGTCGTAGGCGGCGGGGACGGTCAACTCGGCAAGCGGGCGCACCACTTGGCCGTCCTCGTGGGAGTCCCGGGCATCGGCGCTCTTCTCCGGCGCCGACCCGCCGCAACCGGCGAGGACCAGTCCCGCCACGACGGTCACCAGCACTCTCGTACCCGCACTCGTAGCGCGCATGAAACGTTCCTTCCCCCGTACCGAACTACAGATTTTGGCACGCGTACGACGCCATCGGCAGTGCGGTACGGGGGAGTTGGGTCACGGAAACGTGTGGGTCACTCCGACAGTTCCCACACGGCGTACGCGGCGGCGTCGCTGTTGCGGTCGAGGGCGGTGTCGTTGATGTTGGCGGTCGTGTCGCAGGACGAGTGGTAGCAGCGGTCGAACCTCTGGCCCGACGTACCGCCCCACTTGGCCGCCTGCGCCGCCGTCTTGGTGTAGTCGGCGCCGCTGAACAGACCGCCGACGGGGACGCCCACGTTCTTGAAGGGCGCGTGGTCGGAGCGGCCGTCGCCCTCGGTCTCGATCTCGGTCGTGACACCGATGCCCGCGTAGTAGTCCTTGAAGGTCTGCTCGATGGTCGGGTCGTCGTCGTAGACGAAGTAGCCGGGGTTCGGTGAGCCGATCATGTCGAAGTTCAGATAGCCCTTGATGCGCGAACGGTTCGCGGAGGAGAGGTTGTTGACGTAGTACTTGGACCCGACCATGCCCAGTTCCTCCGCTCCCCACCAGCCGAATCTCAGATGCTTTGTCGGCTGGTACTGGGCCCGGGAGACGGCGAGCGCGATCTCCAGGACGGCGGCCGAACCACTGCCGTTGTCGTTGATACCGGCGCCGGCGGTCACACTGTCGAGGTGCGAGCCGGCCATGATCACCTGGTTGGTGTCGCCGCCGGGCCAGTCGGCGATCAGGTTGTAGCCGGTACGGCTGGACGCGGTGAACTGCTGGATGGTCGTGGTGAATCCGGCCGCGTCAAGTTTGGCCTTCACGTAGTCGAGCGAGGCGCGGTAACCGGTTCTGCCGTGCGCCCGGTTGCCGCCGTTGGCGGTGGCTATGGACTGCAACTGGGTCAGATGCGCCTTGACGTTGGCCAGGGGCAGGTCGGGTGCGGCGGCGAGGGTGACGGCCGGTGCGGAGTCGGGGGCCTGGGTCGCGCCGGCCACCGTGCTCGTGCTGAGGAGCGCGGTGGTGGCGAGCACGGTGACGGCGACAGCGGTGGCTGTGGCGCGTCCGGGAACCGAGAGCTTCATGTGGGGGGCTCCGAATTCCTTGGGAATCGACAGGGATTCCACAGCGAATAGGTGCCTGGATGGTGAAGCTCTGGCTAACGGTTCGTCAAGAGCGCTATCTGGACAGGGAGTTCGCATACCGGATGAACATGGACATGACCAATATGAGTCTGCCTGAAGGATGCCCGGGCCGGAGCCGGACTAGTGCACGCAGAACTCGTTCCCCTCCGGGTCCGTCATCACCGCCCACTCGCCGCCCGCCTCCCGTACCTCCCGCAGCACGCTCGCCCCCAGCGCCGTAAGCCGCTCGACCTCGGCCGCGCGCCGGTCCGGGCCCGGGTGCAGATCGAGGTGGAGCCGGTTCTTGCCCGCCTTCGGCTCCGGCACGCGCTGGAAGAGCAGACGCCGTCCGAGCCCGGTCCCGCTCTCCTCCTCGTACGGATCACCGGGATGCCGTACGGCGGCCAGGTCCCGCCAGGCGCGGCGGCCGTGCGACTCCACGGTCAGCTCGGCCGGTACGGCGCCGAGGCCCAGCAGGCGTCCGACCAGCGCGCTGTGGTCCTCGACCGTGTAGGCGAGCGCGTCCGCCCAGAAGCCGGCCTGCGCGTGCGGGTCCGCGCAGTCGATGACCAGCTTCCAGTGCACGGGGGTGGGGGCCTGCTGTGCGGGTGTCTGTGTCATGGAAACCACTTATAACGTGCCGCACTGACAGCGGCCCGCTCCACGCCCGTTCCGCGACCGCCGTACGTCCCCCGCGGTCAGCGGCGTACGTCCTCCGTGGTCTCCACCGGGGCCTCCACCAGGGGCGGTACGAGGACCGGGCCGGCCCCCGCCCTGAGTGCCCGCGCTCCCCGCCGGGCCGCCCGCAGCGCGTCCCACGTCAGCAGGACCAGGGCGAGCCACACCAGCGCGAACCCGGCCCAGCGCTCCGGAGGCATGGCCTCGTGGAAGTAGAAGACGCCCAGGAGGAACTGGAAGACGGGGGCCAGGTACTGGAGCAGGCCCAGCGTCGACAACGGCACCCGTATCGCCGCCGCGCCGAAGCAGACCAGCGGGAGGGCGGTCACGATCCCGGTCGCCGCGAGCAGGGCCGCGTGCCCGGCTCCGTGCGCGCCGAAGGTCGCCTCGCCCCGGCCGCCCAGCCACAGCAGGTACGCCAACGCGGGCAGGAACTGCACCGCGGTCTCTGCGGCCAGCGACTCCACCCCGCCGAGGTTGACCTTCTTCTTCACCAGGCCGTACGTGGCGAAGGAGAAGGCCAGGCAGAGGGAGATCCAGGGCGGCCGGCCGTAGCCGATGGTCAGGACGAGCACGGCGGCCAGACAGACGCCGACCGCCGCCCACTGCACAGGGCGCAGCCGTTCCTTCAGCAGGAACACGCCCATGGCGATGGTGACGAGCGGGTTGATGAAGTAGCCGAGCGAGGCCTCGACCACGTGCCCGGTGTTCACGGCCCAGATGTAGACGCCCCAGTTGACCGTGATGAACCCCGCGGCGACCGTGATCAGCGCCAGCCGGCGCGGCTGCCGCAGCAGCTCGCCCGCCCAGGCCCAGCGGCGCAGTACCAGCAGGACGACGCCCACGACGGCCAGGGACCACACCATCCGGTGGGCCAGGATCTCGACCGCTCCGGACGGCTTCAGCAGGGGCCAGAAGAGCGGGACGAGGCCCCACATCCCGTATGCCGCGAAACCGTTCAGCAGACCTGTGCGCTGCTCGTTCGTCGGCTTGCCGGACACCCGCGTCTCCCCTCGTACCAGCACATCAGCACATGGACGTGCGTCCACGACGGTAACGCCGAGCGCCCCCGCCTGTCATGCTCGTATCGCCATACGGTCATGACAGGCGGGGGTGGGGCGTCCTCGGGGGCGTGACGGGGGAGTGCGCGCCCCCGAGGGGTAGGGGGCGGGGTGGAGATCAGGCCTTGAGCGCGGCGGCGATCGACTCGGCGATCGGCGTGGTCGGGCGGCCGGTCAGACGGGACAGGTCGCCCGGGGTGCCGGCCAGCTGACCCTGCTCGATGGAGACGTCCACGCCCGCGAGGATCGAGGCGAAACCCTCGGGCAGGCCGACGCCGACGAGGATGCCGGTGAGGACCTCGGCGGAGACGGCGTTGTAGGCGACGTCCTTGCCGGACTGCTTGGACACCTCGGCCGCGTACTCGGCGAAGCTCCACGCGGTGTCGCCGCTCAGCTCGTACGTCGAGTTCTCGTGGCCCTCGCCGGTCAGCACCGCGACAGCGGCGGCGGCGTAGTCGGCACGCGCGGCGGAGGCGACCCGGCCCTCACCGGCGGCCTGGGTGACACCGTGCTCGAGGGCGACGGCGAGCTGCTCGGTGAAGTTCTCGTTGTACCAGCCGTTGCGCAGCAGGGAGTACGGGACGCCGGACTCGAGGATCGCCGCCTCGGTGCCCTTGTGGTCGTCGGCGAGCGCGGCCGTCAGGGTGCCCGGGGCGCTGGTGTACGCGAACAGTGCGGCGCCCGCGGCCTTGGCGGCGTCGAGGACGACCTTGTGCTGGCCGACGCGGCCCTTGTCGAACTCGTTGCCGGAGATGAGCAGCACCTTGTCGCCGGCGGCTATGACGCCGTCGTAGGTCTCCGGGTGGTTGTAGTCGGCGACCGCGATCTTCACGCCGCGGGCCGCGAAGCCGGAGGCCTTGTCCGCGTCGCGCACGACGGCGGTGATCTGGTCGGCCGGAACCTTCTCCAGCAGCTGCTCGACTACGTGACGACCGAGGTGGCCGGTGGCTCCGGTGACGACGATGCTCATTGCGTATCTCCTTGTGGGGTGCGGGCTGGCACTAACCTTAGGAGAAGCGCTAACTCTTGGAAAGTACCCACTTTAAAGTAAGGTACTTACATGGGAGTAAGCGCAGCAGTGAACAGCGGAGCCGAGACGGGGACCAAAACCGGGACCGGGATGGTGTCCGAAGCCATGTGCCCGCACCGTGTGGTCATGGAGCACGTCACCAGTCGCTGGGGGGTGCTGGTCCTCATGGAGCTGCTGGAGCGCCCGTACCGCTTCAGCGAGCTGCGCCGGGCCATCGGCAGGGTCAGCGAGAAGATGCTGACGCAGACCCTCCAGACGCTGGAGCGCGACGGCCTGGTCCACCGGGACGCGAAGCCGGTCATCCCGCCGCGCGTCGACTACTCGCTCACCGACCTCGGCCGCGAGGCCGCCGCCCAGGTCCGGGCCCTGGCCCTCTGGACGGCGGAGCGCATGCCGGACGTGGACGAGGCCCGTCGCACCTACGACGAGGCCCGGACCGAAAAGGCCCGGGCCAGGTAGTCGCACGTAACGCCGGCCGAACGCCTATCCGACGACGGTCCAGGTGTCCCCGCCGGCGAGCAGCGCGCCGAGGTCGCCCTTGCCGTTCTGGACGATCGCCGTGTCGAGCTGCTCGGCCATCTGTGTGTCGTACACGGGCCGGTCGACGGAACGGAAGACGCCGATGGGCGTGTGGTGCAGGGTGTCCGGGTCGGCGAGCCGGGACAGCGCGAACGCGGTGGTCGGGGACGCGGAGCGCGCGTCGTGCACGAGCACCTCGCCCTCGTTCTCGGCGGTGACGGCGACCACTTTCAGGTCGCCGGTCGCCCGGTCCCGTACGACACCCTTGCCGCCGTCGGCCCCGAACCGGATCGGCTGCCCGTGCTCCAGCCGGATCACCGCCTCCTCGGCCTGCTGGCGGTCCTTGAGGACCTCGAAGGCGCCGTCGTTGAAGATGTTGCAGTTCTGGTAGATCTCCACGAGCGCGGTACCGGGGTGGGCGGCGGCCTCGCGCAGCACGCTGGTGAGGTGCTTGCGGTCGGAGTCGACGGTCCGGGCGACGAAGGAGGCCTCGGCGCCGATCGCCAGTGAGACGGGGTTGAAGGGGGCGTCCAGCGACCCCATGGGCGTCGACTTGGTGATCTTGCCGACCTCGCTGGTGGGCGAGTACTGGCCCTTGGTCAGCCCGTAGATCCGGTTGTTGAAGAGCAGGATCTTGAGGTTCACGTTGCGCCGCAGGGCGTGGATCAGATGGTTGCCGCCGATGGAGAGCGCGTCGCCGTCGCCCGTGACCACCCAGACGGACAGGTCGCGGCGGCTGGAGGCGAGCCCGGTGGCGATGGCGGGGGCGCGGCCGTGGATGGAGTGCATCCCGTAGGTGTTCATGTAGTACGGGAAGCGGGAGGAGCACCCGATCCCGGACACGAAGACGATGTTCTCCTTCGCCAGCCCCAGTTCGGGCATGAAGCCCTGCACGGCGGAGAGGACCGCGTAGTCCCCGCAGCCGGGGCACCAGCGCACTTCCTGGTCGGACTTGAAGTCCTTCATGGACTGCCTGGCCTCGGCCTTGGGCACCAGAGTGAGTGCCTCGATCGAGCCGGTACCGGCGCCTTCCGTGGACGTCTCAGCCATCGATGGCCTCCTTGAGAGCCGTGGCGAGCTGTTCGGCCTTGAACGGCATACCGTTGACCTGGTTGTACGAGTGGGCGTCCACCAGGTACTTCGCCCGGATCAGCGTGGCGAGCTGGCCGAGGTTCATCTCGGGGATGACGACCTTGTCGTAACGCCGCAGCACCTCACCGAGATTCCGGGGGAACGGGTTGAGGTGGCGCAGATGGGCCTGCGCGATCGGCTCCCCGGCCGCGCGCAGCCGGCGTACCGCCGCGGTGATCGGCCCGTAGGTGGAACCCCAGCCCAGGACAAGGGTGTTCGCCGTCCCGGACGGCTCGTCGACCAGTAGATCCGGTACGTCGATGCCGTCGATCTTGGCCTGACGGGTACGGACCATCAGGTCGTGGTTGGCCGGGTCGTAGGAGATGTTGCCCGTGCCGTCCTGCTTCTCGATGCCACCGATGCGGTGTTCGAGCCCGGGGGTACCGGGGATGGCCCAGGGCCGGGCGAGGGTCTGCGGGTCCCGCTTGTAGGGCCAGAAGACCTCGGTGCCGTCGTCCAGGGTGTGGTTGAGTCCCTGGGCGAACTGCACCCGCAGATCGGGGAGTTCGTCGACCTCGGGGATACGCCAGGGCTCGGAGCCGTTGGCGAGGTACCCGTCGGAGAGCAGGAAGACCGGGGTGCGGTAGGTGAGGGCGATACGGGCGGCCTCGATGGCCGCGTCGAAGCAGTCGCCGGGGGTGCAGGGGGCCACGATCGGGACCGGGGCCTCGCCGTTGCGGCCGAACATGGCCTGCAGAAGGTCGGCCTGTTCGGTCTTGGTCGGCAGACCGGTCGAGGGCCCGCCGCGCTGGATGTCGATGACCAGCAAGGGCAGTTCCATCGACACCGCCAGCCCGATCGCCTCGGACTTCAGAGCCACGCCCGGCCCGGAGGTGGTGGTGACGGCCAGCGACCCGCCGAAGGCGGCGCCCAACGCGGCCCCGATTCCCGCGATCTCGTCCTCGGCCTGGAAGGTGCGGACACCGAAGTTCTTGTGTCTGCTCAGCTCGTGCAGGATGTCCGAGGCCGGCGTGATCGGGTACGAGCCCAGGTACAGGGGCAGATCGGCCTGTTGACCGGCCGCGATGAGTCCGTACGACAGCGCCAGGTTCCCCGAGATGTTGCGGTAGGTGCCGGTGGGGAACGCGGCCGAGGCCGGCGCGACCTCGTAACTGACCGCGAAGTCCTCGGTGGTCTCCCCGAAGTTCCAACCAGCCCTGAAAGCCGCAAGGTTGGCGGCGGCGATCTCGGGCTTCTTGGCGAACTTGGTGGCCAGGAACTTCTCGGTACCCTCGGTCGGCCGGTGGTACATCCAGCTCAACAGGCCCAGCGCGAACATGTTCTTGCTGCGCTCGGCCTCCTTGCGGGAGAGCGCGAACTCGCCCAGCGCCTCGACGGTCAGGGTGGTCAGCGGCACCGGGTGCAGGCTGTACCCGTCGAGCGAGCCGTCCTCCAGAGGCGAGCCCGCGTATCCCACCTTCTGCATGGCCCGCTTGGTGAACTCGTCCGTGTTGACGATGATCTCCGCGCCGCGCGGCACATCGGCGATGTTCGCCTTCAGAGCGGCCGGGTTCATCGCGACGAGCACGTTCGGCGCGTCCCCGGGCGTGAGGATGTCGTGGTCGGCGAAATGCAGCTGGAACGAGGAAACGCCCGGCAGGGTTCCTGCGGGCGCTCGGATCTCGGCGGGGAAGTTCGGCAGAGTGGACAGATCGTTCCCGAAGGACGCCGTCTCGGAGGTGAAGCGGTCCCCCGTGAGCTGCATACCGTCCCCGGAGTCCCCCGCGAACCGGATAATCACCCGATCGAGGCGTCGTACGTCCTTCACGCCCGCCGGATTGCGCTGCTCTCCCACGACGGCTCCGACGTCTGAGCCGGCCTTTTCCGCTGAACTGTCCGCTGGACTGCTGACCTGGCTGGTCACTGAACTGGACCTCCTTCGAGGCGGCGGCCTGGGAGCGGCCCTCCCGCGGACCTTCCCAGGATCAACAGTACGTCGGTAAGGGTGGCCTTCCCTGGCCCGATCGCATGATGGACGCCATTTTGAGACGGTTCGACGCCCGGACTTGTCACGATTTCCTGCCCCGACGCTGACAGGGTGTCAGGCGGTCAGGTGTTGAGGTAGGTCAGAACGGCCAGAACACGCCGGTGATCGCCGTCGCTGGGGGAGAGCCCCAACTTCAGGAATATGTTGCTGACGTGCTTCTCGACGGCGCCGTCACTCACGACGAGCTGCCGTGCGATGGCCGAATTGGTCCGGCCCTCCGCCATGAGCCCCAGCACCTCGCGCTCCCGCGGAGTGAGCCCGGCGAGCACGTCCTGCTTACGGCTCCGGCCCAGCAGCTGGGCCACGACCTCCGGATCGAGCGCGGTACCCCCCTGGGCCACCCGCACCACCGCGTCCACGAACTCCCGCACCTCGGCGACCCGGTCCTTCAGCAGGTATCCGACACCCCGGCTGGACCCGGCGAGCAACTCGGTCGCGTACCGCTCCTCGACGTACTGCGACAGCACGAGCACACCGAGTTCCGGATGCGACTTCCGCAGCTGTACGGCGGCCCGGACCCCTTCGTCGGTGTGGGTGGGCGGCATCCGCACATCCGCGACGACGACATCCGGAAGCTCGTCCTGCTCGGCGAGCTCGGTGATGGTCTTGACCAGCGCGGCCCCGTCACCCACACCGGCGACGACATCATGCCCACGGTCGGTCAACAACCGGGTCAGGCCCTCTCTCAGCAGCACTGAATCCTCGGCGATGACCACCCGCACTCTGTCTCCCACGATTCCCGGCTCCCCACCCCGTCCGAACACGAGGCTCCAGCATCCCAGTATTCGGACGAGGTGGGGGTTGTTGTCGAGGGATTTCCGACAGGCCGTACTCCCCAGCGCAGGCCCGCACCCCCAGCCCGTCCGGCGATTGAGGACAAGGCCCCTTCAGGGCCGG
>NZ_AEJB01000315.1 GCF_000331005.1 Streptomyces turgidiscabies Car8 | reverse complement strand
TCCGCCACTCCTCCCGTACGACCGACTGCGGCTTCCTCGGGTCCGGGTGCCGCGTCCGTCCAGCGGGCTCCCCGGGCGTCGGATTCGGTCGCGCTGCCCCGTCCTGCACCTGCGGCGACGGATACGGCTGCCGTGCAGAGGTCTGCCGCGTCGGCTCGGTCAACTGCCGTGCCGGTGAGGCATGTTGCCGCGCCGTCCGGTGAGGGCACCGCCTCTGCGGGCTCGCCGACCACTTCTGCGGTATCCGGCGTCGGCCCGACAGGGCCGGTTGCTGCTGCGTCCGGGGGTTCTGTTCCGGCATCCACGGTGTCGCCGGGGCAGGGACCCGCGTCTTCGTCGCCGGGCTCGGCCGCTGTGCAGACGCCGAAGGTCTCGAACACGACAACTGGCGTGCCGGTGAGGCCGGTTGAGGCGTCCCGGGTCTCCGGCACGCCGTCTACGCCGGTGGTTCAGCGGACCGTTGCTCCGACGATGTCAACTGCCGTCCCGGTGAGCCCGGTTACCGCGACACCATGCGGCCCGGGCATCACGCCTTCGGGGTCCTCAGCCGCCCCGGCCCAGGTCGGTCCGACTGCGGGAGGCAACCCGCCCGTGCAGCGAGCGGCCACCTCGGTGGGGCCGACGGCCACGCCTGCGGCGCCGGTCGGTGCTTCTTCGAGTCCGGCGCCGGTGCAGCGAGTTGCCGCTCCGACGGGACCGGCGACCCCCTCTGCGGCCCCGGTCACTGCCTCTGGGAGCCCGGCACCGGTGCGGCGGGTTGCCGCCTCGGCGGGTCCGGCGGCCACCACCCCCACCCCCGTGGAAGAGGCTGCTGCTCCCGCGAGCCCGGTCACCCGTTCAGTGGGCCCGGTGTCGGTGCGGCGAGTCGCTGCACCGGCGGGGCCGGCGACCCCCTCTGCGGCCCCGGTCACTGCCTCTGGGAGCCCGGCGCCGGTGCGGCGGGTTGCCGCCTCGGCGGGTCCGGCGGCCACCACCCCCACCCCCGTGGAAGAGGCTGCTGCTCCCGCGAGCCCGGTCACCCGTTCAGTGGGCCCGGTGTCGGTGCGGCGAGTCGCTGCACCGGCGGGACCGGCTGCCACCCCCGTGGAAGAGGCTGCTGCTCCCGCGAGCCCGGTCACCCGTTCAGTGGGCCCGGTGTCGGCGCAGCGAGTTGCCGCGCCGACAGGACCGGCGGCCAGTCCTGCGGGCTCGGCCGCTGTACCCGCGAATCCGGCTTCCGCGCAGCGGGTCGGCACTCCGCCGGGGCCAGCGGCCACCCCTGGGGGACCGGCGCCCACCGGTGCGGCCCCGGTCGCTGCTTCCGCGAGCCCGGCGTCGGTGCGACAAGGGGCTACCTCGACGGGTCGGACCGCCGCCCCCGTGGGACCGGCGACTACGCCCGGGAGCCCGGTTCCCGTCGTGCAGCGATTGGCCGCTCCTGCGACCCCGGCAACCCCCGACACGACCCCGCTCACCGCTTCCGTGAACCCGCCCCCGGCGTCCGGCGCCCTCCTCCCGCAGTCGCCGTCCGCCGACAGGCGACCCGCCAACTCGGCGCCCCCGACGCGTACTTCCGCATCGCAGGCATCCGGCCCAGCGGCGCCCGGCGCCCCGCGCGCCGCCACCCCCGTCACTCGAAGCGTGTTGCCGACTTCCACCCAGGCGCCACCGCACGCCGGCACAGCCCGACCCTCGGACACCGCGTCCGCCACCACGACGCCCGCCGCCCCGCAGGCGGCCCCTCACCATGACGTGAACCCGGCCGCGTCCCCCGAGGCGCCTTCCCGCCCCACGCCGAGCCCGGTCACACGCACCGCACCCCTCGCCCAGCACAAGCCCCTGTCCGGACTGGCCGCCCCGATCCAGCGAACAGCTGCCACAGCACCCCGGCACGCAACGGGGCCCACCCCCGCGCCCGCCACCCCGACACCGAGTACGCCCCGTCGGCGTACGGCCCTGGGAGCCCCGCTCTCCGCACCGCCCGCAGACGCGTCCCCCTTGGCGAGGCGCCCCGCCGCGTCAACGCCCCCGGGTGCCACCGGAACCAGCCCCGCCGGCCCCACAGCGAGCACACGCACCCCTGTCCCACCGGCGCCGTTCCCCGCCCCCGGCGTGCCGATCCAGCGTGCCGTCGCGGCACCCCAGGCACCCGCAACACCCGTACGTGGCTACCCAGTTGCCGCATCCCAAGTCAACGCGCCCGTGCCGACCCCGGCCCCGCCGACCCACCCGGCCCCGCCGACCCACCCGGCCCCGCCGACCCACCCGGCGCCGAACGTGCCGAATGTGCCGAACGAAGCCCCCGTACCTCACGCGTTTCCCGTACCTCACCCGACCCCTGCACCCCCCGTACATTCCGCACCCCCAGCCCGCCCCGCCGCCGTACGACTCGAGCGCCCCGGCCCTCCGCAGATACAGCGCGTGCTCTCCTCCGCCCACCCCCTGACCACCTCCCTCCCCGCCCCGCCCCGAGCCGCCCGCCCCGCACAGGCGCTCCCCGTCGCCCCCAAGGCCGCCCCCCTGAGGCGTTCCGCGCCGCCCGTCGTAGGGCAGCCGGTCGTGACCCCCGTGCGTCACTCGCCCGCCTCCGCTCCGCTGCCGGCGCCGGTGTCGCACAGCACCGGCGCCGGCACCCCCGTACAGCGCGGGCACGCCCCCTCGCCGACTCCGCCGCGCCCGGCGATGACCGGCGCCGCCCCCGCACAGCCCGTCGTCCCAGCGGCACCCTCCGTCGTCCGTATCCAGCGGAGGGCCGCACCCGCACCCCAGGCCGCACAGCCCGCGACGCAAGCCAAGTCGCGGCAGACCCAGCAGGCCGAACAGACGCAGCAGACCGAGTGGATGGAGTGCGAACCCCCGCCTCCCTTCGAAGTCAGGGAGCTCAACGACCACCAGCTCGACGAACTCACCCACCGTCTGATCGACAGGGTCACCCGCAAGGTCCGTACCGAACTGCGTCTCGACCGTGAGCGCATCGGAAAACTCCGCGACCCCCGTCGCTAGACCAGCGCACGAACAAGTCCGCACCTCACCTCCACACGTCAGTTGAAAGGCCCCGATGTCCACCGATACCGACCCGGGCTCCACGATCTTCTTCACCCTCACCATCGACGGCGAAAGCCTCGGGTACTTCAACGGGTGCGAGGGCCTGTCGTCCGCGGTGGAGATCGAGCATCACCAGGAGGGCGGCAACAACGGGTTCGTGTGGGCGCTTCCGTCGCGGGTGACGTTCTCGAACATCCGGCTGACCCGGCCGCTGACGCCGGACACCTCCAAGGTGGCCGCCTGGATCTCGAGTGTGACCACGGGAGTCACCCGGCCCACCGCCCAGATCGCCGCGCTGCGCGCCGACGGTTCGGAGGTGGCGCGCTGGGGGCTCATCGACGTACTGCCCGTGAGCTGGCAGGGCCCCTCCCTGGACCCCGCGAACCCGGGCGTCGCCACGGAGGTCCTGGAGATCACCCACCACGGCTTCACGGACTGAATGAGCGGACGGGAAGAGGCAGGAACCACATGGCCAAGGGAAGCAAGGGTGGCAAGGGCGGTGCCGGGAAGAGCCTGGTGCGGGCCACGCTCGCCATTCACGAGCCGCCGATCGGCTACAGCACCACACCCGGCGGGCTCATCAAGAACTTCAGCTTCGACTTCAACCCCTCCCAGCTGTCGCTCAGCCGCCGAGCACAGTGGAAGACCACTCCCACGGCGGCTGTCCGGGACGGCTCGCTGCCGGAGTTCCAGGGGCCGTTGCCGCGCGAGATGACCGTCGAGATCTTCCTCGACTCGTCCGACGACCCGAGCAGCAACAGCGTGCTGAAGAAAGTCGAGGCGCTCTTCTCCTGCTGTGAGACGACCGCCAAGAGCATCGCGGCCAATCAGTCGTCGACGCCCTGGGTCGTTTTCGAGTGGGGGTCGTTCTCGACCGCGCGGTTCACGGCGTACGTCAGTTCCGTGGAGGCGACCTACAGCCTCTTCGGGACGACCGGTGTGCCCATCCGGGCCACCTGCCAGGTGCATCTGCACGAGATTCCCAGCAAGACCAAGGGACAGAACCCGACGTCGGGCGCGCTCACCGCGCAGCGCGTGCACCGGGTCGTCGCCGGGGACTCGTTGCAGTCGCTCGCCTGGCGGGAGTACGGGGACGCGACCGCCTGGCGGGCCATCGCCGAGCGCAACGGCATCGACGACCCGGGCAGGCTGCCGACCGGGCTCCAACTCATCCTCCCGGCGGCGGAGGAGGCGAGCGCCTGATGGTCCAGATCACCTTCTCCAGCTCCATCAGCGTCAAGGTCGGGGGCGCCAAACTGCCCGACGACATCGCCCCGTTGCTTGTCGGCGGCTGGGTCGACCTGGGGGCCGGGGTGCCCGGGGCCTTCCGGATCACCTTCCGCGACCCGAAACACCTGGTCCTCGGCGAGCTCAAAGTCGAGTTCGGAACTCCCGTGATTCTGGCGCCCGTTGCCGCCGGCAAGGGCGCCGCCGACCCGTTGATCACCGGCGAGGTCACCGGTATGGAGACCGACTACGACGGCACCGGCACCTTCACCGTCATCCGCGGCTACGACGCCGGTCACCGGCTGATGCGGCAGAGCCGGGTGGCCGCCTTCCGTAACCAGACGGCCTCGGACATCGTCCGAAAGGTCGTCGCCACGGCGGGAGTTCAGGTCGGGAAGATCCAGACCACCAAGACCGTCTACGACTTCATCAGCCAGGCCAACGTGACCGACTGGGACTTTCTCGCGCGGCTCGCCGACGAGAACGAGATGGTCATGTCCCTGGACGCCGAGGGGAAGTTCCAGTTCGTCAAGCCCGACCCCGCGTCCGGGGCGCCGCCGGTCAGTACTCCGGGTGAGAGGAGCCCCTACCTGCTGGAGGGCGGTGTCGACATCCTGCGCTGCCGGGCGGCCGTCACCTCCGCCGACCAGATCGCCAAGGTCCAGGCCCGAGGCTGGGACGTCACGACCAAGAAGGCGCTCACCGCCACCGCACCGGCCGGGAGCACCCCGCTCATCGGCATCGGCACGACCCCGAAGAAGGCCTCCGCGCCCTTCAAGGCGGGCGTGCTCGTCGAGACCGACACGCCGTACGACCGTCAGTCCGAGGTCAAGTTCGCGGCCGACGCCCTCGCCGACGACGTCGCCTCCGCCTTCGCCGAGCTGGAGATCACCGTGCGGGGGAATCCGAAACTGCGTCCCGGGATTCCGGTGACCCTGGCGAAGGTCGGCAAGCCCTTCGAGGGCAAGTACACCTGCACGTCCGTACGGCACGTCTTCGGCGACGGCGACCACTACGAGACCCTCGTGACGGTCAGCGGACGCCAGTGGCGCTCCCTGTTCGGCCTCACCTCCGGCGACGCCGCGACCACCGCGCCCAGGCTGCCCGGCGTCGCGAACGCGCTGGTCACAGACGTACAGGACCCCCTGAAGCAGGGGCGGGTGAAGCTTCAGTTCCCCTGGCTGGACGACGCGTACGTGAGTGACTGGACGCGGGTCGTACAGCTGGGCGGGAAGGGCGGGGGCGGGATCTTCCCGCTCGACGTCGGGGACGAGGTGCTCGTCTCCTTCGACCGGGGGGCACTCGACCATCCGTTCGTCGTGGGCGGGCTCTACAACGGGCGGGACAAGCCGACCGCGGTCAAGGACGTGAAGCTGCACGAGCCGCTGAAGGGGAAAGCCATCCGGCACACCCTGTCCGACCGGGACGGCAACCGGATCGATCTGCTCAGCCAGCAGACCGGTCTCCGTAAACAGGGTGTGCGCGTCGCCAGCGGCGACGACAGGCTGACCATCAACCTCGACCGAACCAAGACCGAGATCACCGTGGACAGCAAGGGCTCCGTCAGCATCAAGGGCGGCACCTCCGTGTCCGTGGACGCCGGCACCGATCTGACGCTGAGCGCGCGCCGGGCCGTCAACATCAGGAGCGGCGGCATCCTCAACCTCCAGGGGCGCGGGATCGTCAGCCTCAAGTCCCTCGGGGGCGCGGTCAACGTGGACGCGCTCGGCGCCCTCAGCCTCAAGGCGGCCGGCGCGGCGAGCATCAGCACGACCGGCACCATTCAGATCAACTCCGTTGCCAACGTGGGCATTCGCGCCATCAGCGTCATGCTGAACGGCCTGGTCACGGTCAACAACAAGCCGTATCCGATCCCGTAAGGCAGGTGGGTTACGAAGATGGCCGAGCAGTTCGTCGGTTCCGGGTGGGCGTTCCCGCTGCGCATCGGGCCCACCGGGGGCATCGCCCTCGTCAGCGGGGAACGGGAGGTCGAGGAGGCCATCCGGCTCGTCCTCGCCACCGCGCCCGGGGAGCGCCCGATGCGGCCCGAATTCGGCTGCGCCATCCACGACCTGGTGTTCGCGCCGGTCAACGAGGCCACCGCCGGGCGTATCCAGCACGAGGTGTACTCCAGCCTCGACCGCTGGGAGCCGCGCATCGAGGTCGACGACGTCGAGGTCACCGCCGGTGCCGAACAGGGCGTCCTGTTCATCGACGTCCGCTACTCGATCCGCGGCACCAACAACCCGCGCAGTCTCGTCTTCCCCTTCTACGTCATCCCCTCCCACGAGGAGCCCGGCGCGTCCGGCGACACGGGCAACTCCCCTGAAAGCGACCGCTGATCACCGATGGCCCTGCCCTCACCCAACCTTGACGACCGCCGCTTCCAGCAGTTCGTCGACGACGCCAAGCGCTACATCCAGCAGCGCGCCCCGGAGTGGACCGACCACAACGTCTCCGACCCCGGCGTCACCCTCGTGGAGACGGTCGCGCACATGGCGGACCAGATCGTCTACCGCCTCAACCGCGTCCCGGAGAAGAACCACCTCGCCTTCCTCGACCTCGTCGGCATCACCCTCTTCCCACCCTCGGCCGCCCGCACGGACGTGACGTTCTGGCTGTCGGCGCCCCAGGAGGAGACGGTGCTGCTGCCGCCGGGGACCGAGGCGGCCACGCTCCGCACCGAGAGCGAGGAAGCCGTCGTCTTCGCCACGGAACGGGAACTCGCCCTCGTGCCCTGCGAGTTGCAGCACCTCGTCGTACAGAACGACGGCGCTCCCGTCGCCGACCGGACCGCCGACCTCACCGAGGGCAAGGACGTGCTCTGCTTCGCCGAGGCCCCGAGCTCCGGTGACTGCATGCTGTTCGGGCTGAGCGCGGCCGTACCGCACTGCGCGGTCGCCCTCGACCTCGACAGCCGCGTCGACGGCGTCGGCGTCGACCCGCGCCAGCCGCCGCTCGTCTGGGAGGCGTGGACCGAGGACGGCTGGGCGGCCTGCGAGGTCCACCGGGACGGCACCGGCGGCCTCAACCGGCCCGGCGACGTCGTCCTGCACGTCCCCGGCGGCCACACCCTCTCCCGCACCGGCGGCCGGGAGGCCGGCTGGCTGCGCTGCCGGGTCACCGAACCCCTCAACAACCAGCCCTTCTACACCACTTCACCCACCATCCGGTCCGCCGAGGCCTTCACCATGGGCGGCACCACGCGTGCGGTCCACGCGGACACCGTGTACGACGAGGCCCTCGGCGAGTCCACCGGCCTGCCCGGGCAGCGGCTGCGACTGGCCAACTCGCCCGTCGTCGGCGACGACCCGCCCGTACTCCTCCAGTCCGCCGCCGGACCCGAGGGGTGGACGGACTGGCAGGTCGTCCCGCACTTCTCCGCCTCCGCCCCCGACGACCGCCACCTCACCCTCGACGCCGCGACCGGCGAGATCGCCTTCGGCCCCGCCGTCCGCGAACCCGACGGCACCCTGCGCCAGTACGGAGCCGTCCCGCCCAAGGGCGCGGTCCTGCGCGCCCGCCGCTACCGCACCGGCGGAGGCAAGGGGGGCAACGTCGCCCGGGGTGCCGTACAGGTGCTGCGCAGCTCGATCCCGTACGTCTCCGAAGTCGTCAACCGGGAGGCCGCGCGCGGCGGGGTCGACGGGGAGACCGTCGAGGAGGCCAAGGTCAGGGCGCCGATCACCCTGCGCGCCCAGGAACGTGCCGTCACCCTGCGGGACTACGAGGAACTCGCCCGCCGCGCCGCCCCCGAGACCGCCCGCATCACCTGCCTGGAGGGCGCCGAGGGCGAGCACGGGGCCTACGCCGTAAGGGTGTTGGTCGTACCGCAGGCCGTACCCGACCCCGGCGGACGGCTGCGCTTCGAGCAACTCGTCCCCGGTGACACCCTGTTGCAGCGCATCACCCGCTATCTCGACGAACGGCGCCTGATCGGGACGCGGTTGGCGGTCGGGCCGCCCTTCTACCAGGGGGTCACCGTCGTCGCGACCGTGCACGCCTTCCGGGGCGTCGACACGGACCGGGTACGCCGGAAGGCGCACGACGCCCTCTACCGCCACCTCGATCCGCTCACCGGCGGCGCCGACGGCAAGGGCTGGCCCTTCGGGCGTCCCGTGCAGTCCGGCGAGGTGTTCGCGGTCCTGCAACGCGTCCCCGGCGTCGAACTGGTCGACGAGGTGCAGCTGCATCCCGCCGACCCGCTCACCGGCAAGCGCGGCGAGGCGACGAACCGTATCGACCTCGCCCCGCCCTCCCTCGTCTTCTCCTTCGACCACCGGGTGCGGGTCATCGGGGACAACGCATGAGGAAGCTGAACCAGCAAGCACGGAGGGCCAGTTGAGAGGCTCCATCGACGGACTCGGCTCCTCCGCGCCCATCGGCGCGATGCTCCCGGCGGTCTTCGCCGACGACGACCTGGCCCAGCGGTTCGTCGGCGGGCTCGACGACGTCGTCGCGCCGATTCTCAACGCCCTCGACTGTCTCGACTCCTACTTCACCCCGTCCCTGGCCCCCCTCGACTTCACGCGCTGGCTCGGCAGCTGGGTCGGCGCCGAGATCGACGGCACCGAACCGGAGGACCGGCTGCGCGCCGCCGTCGCCGCCGCCGCGTATCTGCACCGCGTACGAGGCACCCGGCGCGGCCTGTCCGAGGCCGTACGGCTCGCCTTCGGGGTGGTCCCGGAGATCACCGAGAGCGGCGGCGCCGACTGGCACGCCCGGCCCCTCGGACCCGTCCCCGGCGACCCACGCCCCCATCTGCATGTCGCCCTGCGGCTGCCCGACCCGACACCCGCGGACGAACACCGGCTGGACAGCCTCGTCGCCGCGGCCCGCCCCGCCCACATGCCCTACACGGTCAAGGTGACCGTCGCCGAAAGGACCCCGGAAAGATGACCAGCCAGAGCTGCGCCGAATGCGGAACACGGGCGGAGCCCGGCCAGTCCTTCTGCGACGCCTGTGGGGCGGTGCTGAGCTGGTCCGACCGCGAGGAGCGGGCGGACCGCGAGGGACGGGAAGCGGGGGAGGGAAGGGCCGGCCAGGAGAGCCGGGCGCGTTCCGCCAGGGGTGCGGGGGCCGGCGATCCCGTGACCGTTCCGGCGGGGGAGCCCGCTGTGGCGGCGTGCGTGCGCGAGGAGACGAGGTCCGGCGGCGGCCCGTCGGGCAGCGCCGACACTCCCGCTCCCGGCTGGGACGCGTTCTCCCGCTCGGGTCCCGGCGGCACCGTAGTGCCCCGCACCGCCCTGGCCCGGCTGGACGAACCCGCACCCGCACCCGCCCCCTCACCCCGGCCGGCCCCCGCCGCCCCCGAACCGCCCCGGGGCGCCGACGCGGACACCCTGCCCCAGCCCGCCGTACCCCCCGGGGAGAACACCCCCGTGCCCGCGTCCACACCCGCCCCCGCTCCGGCCCCCGAGCCGGACGACACCGCGGCCCGCGCCAGGTCCCTGCTCGTGCCGGTCTCCGATCCCGAACCCCGGGCCGCCCCCGAGCCGTCCGTCGCACCGGTGCTGCCCGGCCTCCCGGCCGCCGACCGCCCGCAGGTCCGCACCCCGGGCCGGGAACCCGGCGTACAGGGCGGCCTGCCGTGCCCCTGGTGCGCGACCCCGAACATGCCCGACCGGCACTTCTGCGGACGCTGCGCCATGCCGTTGTCGGCCCAGGGCGGCGACGAGCCCGGCCGGCGGCTTCCGTGGTGGCGACGACTGCTGGACCTGCGGGGCGGCGAGACCCCGTGGGCGGGGGACCGTCCGCGACTGCGCCGGGGCTTCGGCCGGATCTGGAACTGGATCGTCGGCGCGCTCGTGCTGACCCTTCTGATCGCTGCGGTCATGAACTTCGGCGACGCGGTGAACGGTGTACGCGACCACTTCGCCAAGCGCGCCCCCGCCGACCCGGACAAGGTCACCGCGTCCCGTTCCTACCCCGGCCACAAGCCCGAACTGGCCTTCGACAAGCGGAGCAACACCTGGTGGGGCCCCGGCGTCACCCAGTCCGGCGAGGGCCAGTGGATCGAGGCCCGCTTCGCCGAGCCCACCCGTCTCCTGGACGTCCTCATCACGCCCGGCGTCTCCGCCCGCGCCGAGACGCTCTCCGAGTCGGCGCTCCCGAAGCGCGTCGAGGCCCAGATCACCACCGCCGACGGAAAGAAGACGACCCGCATCCTCAACCTCGACCAGGGCGCGGGCGCCCAGACCCGGGCCTTCCGCGTCGGCTCCGTCATCTCCGTACGCTTCGTGATCCTCTCGGCGCACGCCGCGTCCGGCGACAAGCAGGTGGCCATCGCCGAGATCGAGTTCTTCGGCCGGTCCAACGCGAACGGTTCCTGACCGGCCGAGCAGGGGGGCCGGTCGAGGCGGGCGCGGAGCCGCGCCCCGCGGGGGCGCGGGGAACTGCGCGACAAGCCCATACCGGCCCGCAGCAGAGGAACCGCACAGCCGGCGGAGCGCCCCGCGCGGGTTCTGGCCGGTCGCCCCGCTCACCGCCCGGGCGACCTCGCCGACCTCCCTGTCACTCCGTCCTTCTGCTCCTCCAACTTCTCCTACTCCTCCTCGAACAGCGCTTCCTGCGTGCCCTGTTGACGCTCCCGGACGCGGCGGTTCCGTGCCCCCACGACCACCGCCGTGACCGCGGCCGTTCCGGCGAGGGCCGCCGGGACCATCCAGCCGCGGTCCAGTACATGGCCCAGCGCGTGGTCCAGGGAGAGCCGGCCCGGGCCCGTCACGGCGAGGCCCGCGGCGGCGAGGCCCAGGGTCGCGGCGTACTCGTAGCCGCCGCCCGCGTTGAAGAACCCGTTGGGCGCGTGCACAGCGGTGGCACCCACCATCGCGCCCGCCGCCGCGGAGCCGGCCGCCGGAGTCGCCAGGCCCAGCGCCAACAGCGCGCCGCCGCCCGTCTCCGCGAGGCCCGACGCCGTGGCGCTGGCCTTCCCGGGCGCGTAGCCGACGGACTCCATGAAGGCGCCGGTGCCTTCGAGGCCGTGCCCGCCGAACCACCCGAACAGCTTCTGCGCGCCGTGCGCCGCCAGCACCCCGCCCGTCCCCAGACGGAGCAGCAGCAGGCCCAGGTCACGCCGGTCGTATCGGTCGTCACAGGTCATGCCTCCACCGTCGCACCGATCACGCCCACCGCACCCGAGGGGGCCGTCCGTGCCTGCCGTTCGGGTGGCGGGTGCCCGGGGGCGGTGCCAGTGTGACCGGCATGACGATTCAGACCGCCAAGCTCAGCGACCCGGCCGTCCGGGCCTTCGTCAACGCCGTGAACGCGCACGACCGCGAGGCCTTCGAGGCCGTACTGGCCCCCGGCGCGACCATGTCCGACGACGGCTCCGACCGTGACCTCGCCGACTGGAGCGAGCGCGAGATCT
Organism: Streptomyces turgidiscabies Car8; assembly: GCF_000331005.1. Classification (GTDB taxonomy): domain Bacteria; phylum Actinomycetota; class Actinomycetes; order Streptomycetales; family Streptomycetaceae; genus Streptomyces; species Streptomyces turgidiscabies. The sequence continues at coordinate 13,806 of NZ_AEJB01000315.1, read as the reverse complement.
TCTCCTCCCACGGACACATGGACGTCGCGAACGAGTCGAGGGAGGGCCGCGTCCTCGTCGCCAACTACAGCAACGACACCTGGGGCGAGATGCGCACCAAGTGGAGCTTCACCGTCGACGACGGCCGCATCCTCCGCTTCGAGACGGGCCAGGCCTGACCGGTCGCGGAAGTCGCCGCCATGTCCTCCTGCCCTGCCCCCTTGCGCTGAAGTGGGCTCCAACTCCTACTGTCCTGAGCCATGGAGACCACGCACAGCACAGGAAGCACGGACAGCACAGGCACCACCCAGGCCTTCGCGAACCGCACCCTGGGCCGCAGTGGCATCGAGGTCAGCCCCCTCGGCTTCGGATGCTGGGCCATCGGCGGAGAGTGGGGCGCCCCGGACGGCCAGCCCCTCGGCTGGGGCAAGGTCGACGACGACGAGTCCGTACGGGCCGTCCGGCGCGCCCTCGACCTGGGCGTCACCTTCTTCGACACGGCCGACGTCTACGGCACCGGACACAGTGAGCGCGTCCTCGGCCGGGCCCTCGGCAAGCACCGTTCGGATGTCGTGATCGCCACCAAGTGGGGCAACCTCTTCGACGAGCGGACCCGGATCGCGGACGGCCAGGACGACAGCCCCGGGTACGTCCGCCGCGCCCTCACCGCCTCCCTCGAACGCCTCGGCGCCGACCACGTCGACCTGTACCAACTGCACCTGTCCGAAGGCGACTTGGACGCTGCTGCCCAACTCCGGGACGTGTGCGAGGAGTTGGTGACCGAGGGGCTCATCCGGGCCTACGCCTGGAGCACCGACGACCCGGCCCGCGCCGCCCTCTTCGCCGAGGGGCCGCACTGCGCGGCCGTACAGCACTGCCTCAACGTCGTGCAGGACGCGCCCGAAATGCTCGCCCTCTGCGAGGAGTCGGGGATCGCCAGCATCAACCGGAGCCCGCTCGCCATGGGGCTGCTGACGGGGAAGCGTGCCGCCGGGCAGGCGCTCGAAGCGGGGGACATCCGTAGCGCGCCGCCCGCCTGGCTGCCGGGCTTCACCGCCGGTGCGGGCGCCGACCCGGACTGGCTGGCGCATGTCGACGCGCTCCGCTCCGTCCTCACCAGCGGCGGCCGTACGCTCGCCCAGGGCGCCCTCGGCTGGCTGTGGGCGCGCAGCCCCCGTACCGTCCCCATCCCTGGTTTCCGGTCCGTCGCGCAGGCCGAGGAGAACGCCGGCGCGATGGCGAAAGGGCCGCTCACCGCAGCGCAGTTGGCCGAGATCGACCAGCTGCTCGGGCGGTGAGCGGCCCAACCCAAGGGGCGCGGGGAACTGCGCGACTAGCCCCCACCGGCCCGCAGCCGAGGAACTTCCTGTCCCGCGGTGCGCTCAGCTGACGTACTGATCCTGCTCAGTGACCGTCAGCAGACCAGCTTTGATGGTCGCCACACGGGGTGCGCGGCGGGCGATCGACGAGTCGTGGGTGACCAGGACGAAGGTCAGCCCGTGCTCACGCCACAGCCCTTCGAGCAGCGTCATGATGTCGTCGCGCGTGCCCTCGTCTAGGTTGCCGGTGGGCTCGTCCGCGAGCAGCACCTTCGGCTTCTTCACGAGGGCGCGGGCGATGGCCACCCGCTGCTGCTGACCGCCGGACAGCTCGGTCGGCGAGTGGGCCAGACGGTCACCGAGACCGACCGAGCGCAGCGCCTCGGCCGCCCGCTCGCGCCGCTCGGCGGGCTTCACACCGAGCGGCACGAGGGCCGTCTCGACGTTCTCCTGCGCGGTCAGCGTCGGGATGAGGTTGAACGCCTGGAAGATGATGCCGATCTTCTCGGCGCGCAGCCGCGTCAGTTTGGCCTCGCTGATGGATCCGAGATCGACACCGTCCAGCTCGACGCTGCCCTCGGTCGGCCGGTCCAGGCCGCCGATCATCTGCAGGAGGGTGGACTTGCCGCCGCCGGTGGGACCCTGGATGACGAGCTGGTCGCCGTCCTCGATGACGAGGTCGATGCCGCGCAGCGCCTCCACCGTCTCCTTGCCCCGCGTGTATCTCTTGGTGACACCGGTGAGCTTGTACATGAACGACTCCGTGACGTACGGGAATTGGGCCAGGGGAGGGGATGTCCGGGGAACCGGGGACCGGCGGAACCGGAGGGAGGGGGAACCAGCAGGTCTACGACACGCTGCGCAGAGCGTCCGCCGGGCGCATCCGCGAGGCGCGCCAGCCGCCCATCGCCCCGGCGATCAGACCGCCGGTGATGGCGAGGCCCGCCGCGAGCGCGATGGTGGTGAGGGAGACGGGCGCCGACAGGGCGATCTCCATCGTGTTCGCAGCCGACTGCTGACCCGGGCCGCCGCCACCGGGGCCGCCGCCCATGCCGCCACCACCACCGGTGTTGCCGAGCTGCGCGGTCAGCTTGGGGCTGTACGTGGTCACCGCGTACGCCGCCGCCAGGCCGATGCCGATACCGAGCGCGCCGCCGAGCAGACCGTTCACCATGGACTCGCCGACGACCTGCCGGGTCACCCTGCGCGAGGGCCAGCCCAGCGCCTTCAGGGTGCCGAACTCACGCACCCGCCGGGACACGGCCGAGGAGGTGAGCAGCGCGGCCACCAGGAACGCCGCCGCGAGCACGGCGATGGACAGCCACTTGCCGACGCTGGTCGCGAGGTTGGAGGCGGTGGACAGGGAGCCGGAGACGGTCTCCGCGAGGTCGGCGGAGGTCGTGACGGTCGTACCCGAGATGTTCTTCTGGATCGTCGACTTGACGGTGTCGATCTGCTTCGAGTCGGTCGCCTGGACGTAGATCGTGGAGACCAGGTTCGCGGAGTCGCCGAGGGTCTGCGCCTGCTTCAGCGGCAGGTAGACGTCGGTCGTGGAGTCGCTGCTCTCGGGCGTCGCGATGCCGATGACCTTGTACTTCGTACCGGAGATCGTGAGGGTCTTGCCGACCGTGTACTTGTTCTCCTTGGCGTACGACTTGCTGAGTACCGCGACCTTCGCGTCGGTCTGCGCCGTCGTGAACGTCTTGCCGCTGGTGATCGTCGAGGTGGCGAGCGGGCCGAGCTCCTGGTTCGTCACGTCGACGCCTGTGACGGAGTAGGAGTTGACGTCGAACGAGGCGCCGCCGCCCTGGATCTGGGGCGGGGCGGTGCTGCCGGAGTTGCCGCTCTGGCCGCCGCCGGGCCCGCCCTGCTGACCGGAGGAAGAGGAGGACGACGACGAGGATGTGTCGGTCTTCGCCTTGCCCTGGGTGAAGGAGCCGTCGACCTTGGTGACGTTGAGGCTCAGCGCGCCGACTGCCGTGGCCACGCCCTTCTGGGCGGCGACCTTGGTGACCAGCGCCGACTTCAGCGTCTGCCCGCCCTGGGTCGTCACGCGGTCACTGCTCTGCGTCTCGGTCGAGTCGTTCGAGCTGGCGTCGAAGTCGAAGCTCGGCCGGCCCGACTGGTTGCCGGTGGGCGCCGATCTGGCCTTGGTGACGGTCATGTCGGTGCCGAGGCCGTACAGCGACTGCAGGACCTTGTCCTGTGCCTGCTGCATGCCGGCCGACACCGAGTTGACGGTGATGACCAGCGCGATACCGAGCGCCAGACCCATGGCGATGACCAGAGCCGCCTTCTTGCGCCGGCTCAGCTCGCGCTTGAGATAGATGCCAAACATCCAGTTCCCCAAAGGTTCTTGGCGCCCGCCTGCGGACGACGCCCACTGTGGGCGCTGCCACAAGCTAGGGAGGAACCTTTGTGGGGAACTGGGTAAACGATGTGCGGGGCCTGAGAAAGCGGGGCCGAAACAATCACGAACAATTAAGCCGTGCCACGACGACGGCGATCAAGGCGCGCCGCGTGGCCCGTGGCGCTCGTGTGCCGGAGCACACGACAGCCGCTCCACGACCCGGTGCGTACCTCGCGGTCCCACGCGAAGTCCACCCCCACCCGGTTGCGCCATGGAGCGGCTGTCGCCTTCCCCCCTCGGTTTGGTCCGTTTCGCACTACCGGAACCCCAGAGCCTCAAGTGTGAATCTCTGGTGGAGAAGGCGTGTTGAGCATATGCCTGCGACCGGCCCGAACGCTACGGAGCAATCAATTCCGTTTGTGCAGGTTGAGACTTCGAATGCCTGCGCGAGACACCCTCAGCCGCGCCCCACGTAGGGCATCGCGGTCGCCAGAACCGTCGCGAACTGCACATTCGCCTCAAGTGGCAGCTCCGCCATGTGCCGCACGGTGCGTGCCACGTCCGCCACGTCCATGACCGGCTCCGGAGCCGTCTCTCCGTTCGCCTGTAGAGCGCCCGTTTGCATTCGCGCGGTCATGTCCGTCGCCGCGTTCCCGATGTCGATCTGGGACACCGCGATGCGGTACGGCCGTCCGTCCAGCGCCAACGCTTTGGTCAGGCCCGTCAGCGCGTGCTTGGTCGCCGTGTACGGCGCCGAGTGCGGCCGGGGCGTGTGCGCGGAGATCGACCCGTTGTTGATGATCCGGCCGCCGTGGGGATCCTGCTCCTTCATCTGCCGGTACGCCGCCTGCGCGCACAGGAACGCCCCGTTGAGGTTGGTGTCCACGACGTGCCGCCACGCCTCGTACGCCAGATCCTCGACCGCCACTCCGCCGGGACCGAACGTCCCCGCGTTGTTGAACAGCAGGTCGAGCCGCCCGAACCGCTCCCGCACGGCCGCGAACAGGGCGGCCACGTCGTCGGGCCGGGCCACATCGGCGCGTACGACGAGCGAGGCACCGCCGGGCGCGAGGGTGGCCGTCTCCTCCAGCCGCTCGGTACGGCGGCCCGTGAGCGCCACCGACCAGCCCGCGCCGAGCAGTTCGAGGGCGACCGCCCGCCCGATACCGGAACCGGCACCGGTGACGACCGCGACCTTCCCCCGCTCGGCGGTCGTCGACTGCTCGGCGTCCGTCGACCGTCCCTCGGCCATCAGCGGGCCTCGCCGGGGTAGCGGACGCCGATCTGCTCGCGGATGGTGTCCATCGTGCGCATCACGGCGAGGGTGCCGTCGAGCGGGACGAGCGGCGACTCGGTCTCACCGGCCCGCAGGGCGCGCATCACCTCGGTCGCCTCGTGCCGGAAGCTGTTGCGGGCGCCGTGGTCGGGGGCGGCGACGAACTCCTCGGGATCACGGCCGTCGCGGTGCAGCACGAACCGGTCCGCGAAGAAGAACCCGCCGGGTACGTCGATCCGGCCCTTCGAACCGGTCACCGACGCGCTGGTGGAGGTACCGCCGACGATGGAGCAGTGCACCGAAGCGAGAGCGCCGCTCTCCCAGGAGAGCAGCGCTCCCGTCTGGAGATCGACGTTCTCGTCGGAGAGCACCGCTCTCGCCGAGATGCCGTCGGGCTCCCCGAGCAGCAGCTGCGCGAACGACACCGGGTACACGCCCAGGTCCAACAGCGCCCCACCGCCCTGCGCCGGGTCACGCAGCCGGTGCGAGGGCGGGAAGGGCCCCTCCAGGCCGAAGTCGGCCTGCACGGTCCGTACGTCACCGATCGCCCCGTCGTCGACCAGTGCCTTCAGTCGCCGGATGACCGGGTTGCAGTAGGTCCACATTCCCTCCATCAGGAAGGCGCCGCGCTCCTTCGCCAGCGCGACCAGTTCCTCCGCCTCCCGCGCGTTGAGCGTGAACGCCTTCTCGCACAGCACGTTCCGCCCGGCCTCCAGGCACAGGCCGGCGGCGGCCCGGTGCGCCGAGTGCGGAGTGGCGACGTACACCACGTCGACGTCGGCGTCCTCGGCCAGCGACGCCCAGTCGCCGTAGGCCCGGGGGATCCCGAACCGTTCGGCGAACGCCTTCGCCGAGGCCTCGCTCCGCGAGGCGACGGCGACGAGTTCCGCGTCCGGCAGATCCACCAGGTCCGCGGCCATCGCCGCCGCGATCCCTCCCGTAGCCAGAATTCCCCACCGCACGCGCTCAGCCGACATGCCAGCCCCTAGTTCCTGTGACCTCTGTTACCTCGAACACTCTGTACGAACGGAATGTACGAACCGCCTGTACGAGCTGAGAGCATAGGTGGCGGATTACTCGAAAAGGGAGGGCGTATGCCCGAGCGTGGCCGAACCACGCGGGACGCGAAGAGTCCCCAGGGAGACATGAAGAGTCCCCAGGGACAGCCGGAGACACCGAAAGTCCGCCCTCGCCCCGTCCGCTCCCTCCGCCGTACCGGCCTCCTCGTCACCTTCATCCTCGGCGGGCTGACGGCGACGCCCCCGCTGGCGATGGACATGTACCTCCCGTCCCTCCCCGAGGTCACGACCTCCCTGCACGCCCCCGCCGCGAGCGTCCAGCTGACCCTCACCGCCTGCCTGGCCGGCATGGCCCTCGGCCAGCTCCTCATAGGCCCGATGAGCGACCGATGGGGCCGCCGACGCCCCCTGCTGGCGGGCCTCGCGGTGTACGTCGTCGCCACTGTCCTGTGCGGCCTCGCGCCCAGCCTGGAGTTCCTGGTCGTCTTCCGGCTGGTCCAGGGACTGGCGGGCTCGGCCGGCATAGTCATCGCCCGGGCCGTCGTCAGGGACCTGTACGACGGCGTGGCCATGGCCCGCTTCTTCTCCACCCTCATGCTGATCTCGGGGGTCGCCCCGATCATCGCGCCGCTCATCGGCGGCCAGATCCTGCGCGTGACGGACTGGCGGGGCGTCTTCGTCGTCCTCACGGTGGTCGGGACCGCCCTGGCGGTACTGGTCTGGTTCCGCCTCCCCGAAACCCTCGACCCGGCCGACCGGCACGCCGGCGGCGTCGGCGAGGCGCTGCGCTCCATGCGCACCCTGCTCGCCGACCGGGTCTTCACCGGCTACGTCCTGGCGGGCGGCTTCGCCTTCGCGGCCCTGTTCGCGTACATCGCCGCGTCCCCCTTCGTGATCCAGGAGATCTACGGTGCCTCCCCGCAGACCTTCAGCCTGCTGTTCGGCGTCAACTCGGTCGGGCTGGTGATCGTCGGGCAGATCAACGGCAAGGTGCTGGTCGGCCGGGTGTCGATGGACAAGGTGCTGGCGGTGGGCCTCGCCGTCATCACCGTCTCGGCGGCGGCACTGCTGCTGATGGCGACGGGCGTGTTCGGTGAGGCGGGCCTGTTCCCGGTGGCCGCCGCGCTCTTCGTCCTGATGTCGGCGATGGGCCTCGCGATGCCCAACACCCAGACCCTCGCCCTGATGCGTACCCGCCACTCAGCGGGCGCCGCGTCCGCCCTCCTGGGCACGACCTCGTTCCTGATCGGCGCGGTCGCCTCCCCGCTGGTGGGCATCGCCGGCGAGAACACGGCCGTCCCGATGGCGGTCGTCCAGTTGGTGGCAGCCCTGGTGGCGGTCGGCTGCTTCGTGGGCATGTGCCGACCCTGGCAGGGGCGTACGCCCCTGGAGCGAGCGGAGAGCTGAGTCTTCGTACGGAACGGTGGCGACTCACGGTGTCCGCGCGGGCCGCCGGGCCAGGAACACGAACTCCCGGCCGGGGCGGTCGGGCGCGTCACGCACCTCCCGCACCTCGTAGCCCAAGGTGAGCAACTCCGCCTCGACCTCCTCCCGTTCACGGAAGCGCAGCGTGGAGTCGGAGGTCAGCACCGCACCGTCGGCGGCGAACACGAAGGTCCAACGGAACGTCACCAGGGGCCCGTTGACCGACGTCACCTCGACCCAGCTCTCGACAGCGCCGACCTCGGGAATCTCCGTCACCCGATACGAGGAGCCCCGGTTCCACTGCTCCCAGGCCCGCTTCGACGGGTCCCGGCTCTCGAAGACTAGGTGGCCACCGGGACGCAGCGCGGCGTGGACGCCCCGCAGGGTCCGCTGCCAGGAGAGTGGATCGGTGATCTCCTGGGCGGCGTTCGCCGTCATCGTCACGAGGTCGACCTGGAGGTCCGGGAGGCCCGTCGCGTCGCCGTGGACCCACCGAACGCGCTCGGCACCGGCCTTGGCACGGGCGACATCGAGGGACGCCAGAGCCGGGTCGACACCGACCACCTCGATCCCCCGGCGCGCGAGCAGCAGCGCGAACACCCCGGTACCACAGCCGAGATCGAGCACCCGGCGAGCACCGAACTCGACCGCGACAGCGACGTAAGCGTCCAGGTCGCCGCGATCGGGGTCCAGCGGGTCGTAGATCGCGGCGAGACGGGGGTGCCGGAAGCATTCGTCGGGCATGGGGGCGACGGTATCGGGGGCGGGGGTGCGCGGGCCTCTGTATTACGGGGTCTGAGGGACCTCACCCCTGGGAGCCCAGATAGTAGGGCCGGTTGTGGGCCGCCACCGGGGGTGACTGGTAGGTCCAGGCGCCGGCGGCGGGGGTGTCGCCGAGGAGTTGGTGGATGTCGCGGCCGAGGTCCGTGTCGGGGGCGTGGACGGTCAGGCGTACGCGGTCGGTGTGGTGCGGGGCGCTCAGGTCGTACCAGCGGTAGGGCTGGTAGACGTTCATGGGGCCCGCCAGGGCCCGACCGGCGGTGTCGGTGCCGTAGCCGGTGATGGGGGTGTTGTTGGCGGGAGCGGCCGTCAGGCCGTCCAACTCGGCGGTCAGGGAGACCAGTTGTGTGTCCCTGCGTACCAGGGCGTCGTCGTCCGCCACTCCGGCGTCCTTGCAGTGCACGGTCCAGGTCTCGCCCGCCGGACCGTTCAGGGACGGCAGGTCGACCTCGAACCAGCCCGGGAACTTCGGCTCGGCGTACAGCTCGCGTCCGGCCGTGATGGCGTACGGGTTGTCGCACACGACGTGGATGCGGGCGATTCCGAGGAGTTTCGTCTGGTCCCAGCCCTGCGCGTACTGCGCGTACGTCAGCTCGGGGATCCGGTCCGCCTGGGCCGTCGGGAAGGCGATGACGTTGTACTCGATCTCCTGGGTGACGCCCCCGCCGAACGCGTACTGCGCGAAGTAGAGCTGGTAGTTGAGCGAGACCAGGGCCCGGCCGTCGAAGGTGGCGGCGGTCAGGGCGGGGTGGTGCTTGGCGAGCAGGTCCCGGACCGGTTCCGCCTCGGTGAGCCAGTCGATACCGATGTTGTGCAACGCGCCGTAGTGGAAGGGGAGTTGGAAGGGCTCGGCGACGGGAGGCAGGGACAGCGGGCTCATGTGGGCACTCCTGGGGTACTGGTACGCAGACTTAGGCGGGAACGTCTGGGGTGAGGGCGACGGGGCGGTCCCGTTCGGCGAGGTCGGCCTCGATGCGCTGGGCGCTGCGCAGGGCGAGGGCGGCCATCGTCAGGGTCGGGTTGGAGGTGGCGACGGAGGGCATGCTGCCGCAGCCCACGGCGTACAGGCCGGGATGGTCCCAGCACCGCTGCCACGAGTCGACCACCGACACGCCGGGGGAGTCGCCCATGATGTGGGTGCCGGCGGCGTGGCCGGCACCTCGGTAGCCGTAGAGATGGCCCTTGTGCTCGAAACGGCCGGGCCACGCCGCCGCGGGCGCGTAGTCGGTGTGGTCCTCGGCACCGAGCAGGGCGAAGATCTGGTCGGACGCGCGCTTGGCGGCGGCCATGCCCTCCTTGACGTGGTCCGACAGGTCGTAGGTGACCTTGGGGTGGGGCAGACCGAGCTGGTCGTGTGCGTGCGGGTGGAGTGTGACGCGGTTGGCGGGGTCGGCGCTCTGCTCCATCTCGAACTGCAGGGTGAACTGGCGGCGCACCCGGTCGCCGACGGCGCGTCGCAACTCAGCTCCGAACAGGCCCTTTTCGTAGAGGAGTTGGGCGACGTCCCCGTCGACCGCGCCCTTGGCCCACACCCACCCCCAGTTGCCGACCTCGATACGGAACGGCGCACGCGCGCGCCGCTGCGGCCCGGCACGGAAACCCTCGAGGCCCGAGGTGGACCCCGGCCCGCGGTAGGGGCCGACCGCTTCCGGCATGAGGCCCCAGGTGAGCAGCACCGGGTGGTCCATCAGGTTGCGGCCGACCTGACCGCTGCGGTTGGCGAGCCGGGACAGGAGAAGCAGCCGGGCGTTCTCGATGGCGTGCGCGGCGAGCACGACGACATCGGCGTGCACCCGTGCGGCCTGCCCCTCGTACGAGAGGTACTCCACGCCCGTGGCGCGCCCGTTCCCGTCGACGAGCACCCGGCTGACCACGGCCCGGTCCACGAGCCTGACCGAACTCCCCCATTGTCCCTGCGTCTTGAGCGGGGTGTACTTCGCGTACGAGGGGCAGTGCGGGATGCACGTCGCGTTGCCCACGCACCGGTTGGCAGGGTCGGGCCGCCCGTGGGCGCCGCGCGGAACGTAGCCGCGCCCGCCGTCGTAGTCCGGGTCCGGCACGCTGTTTCGGGCCTGCGGGGTGCCGACCACCCTCAGTTCGACCTCGTCCAGGGTCACCGGGTCCTTGACGCGCTGACCGTCGAGGCTCGCCGCGAGGAGACTGTCCAGGTGGCTCGGGGGCAGGGCCCGCATGGGGAAGACGTAGCCCTCGGGGAAAGCGAGCCCGACATGCTCGCGCTGCTCGTCGGCATCAGCGGATACCCCCAACTCCCCTTCGGCTGCCCGGTAATGGGGCTCCAGGTCGTTGTAGGTGAGCGGCCAGCGGCGCCCGTATCCGAAGGCTTCGGTGTCGAAGTCCTCCGGCAGCATGCGCGGGGCGAGGCCGGTCCAGACGTTGCCGGTGCCGCCGTTGGCCCGGAGGTAGCCGCTGGCGTACGGGAGCGGGCCGTCCTGCAGCAGATGGCCGGCCGCACGGAATCCCGGGACACCCTCGGTGCCCGTCAGGTCGGTGACGTCGGGCCAGCCGACAGTGGGGTGGGGCCGGTGGGTGGAGCCCGGCACCTTCGCGGTTGCCGTGGCGTAACGGTCGAGGGCCTCACGGTGACCCTGAGCGGAGTCGGTGACGCGCTCCCCGGCCTCCAGGACCAGGACCCGGCGACCCTGACGGCCCAGTTCCTTCGCCACGATCGAGCCCGCGATCCCGGCACCCACGACGATCACGTCGTAGCGACTCGCCATGGGGATCACCGAGTGGCTCGCCGCGTGGCTCACAGAGAGCCCGCCCGGGAAGGGGAGGATGACGGGGAATCGGCCCAACTCCCGTATCCGCCCGGCGCGGTGGCGGGAGCGGCGAGTCCCGCCGCCTTCCAGACCAGCCCCTCGGCGTAGGCGCGCGCCGACACCACGAAGGGTGACGGTTCCGGCCAACTACCCGTGTACCAGAGGAGAGTGAGGGCGCGGGCGGCACCGAGCAGGTCGTCGTCCAGCTCACCGAGCGGCCCTCCGCTAGCCTCCAGCAGCCGCCGTAATCGGTCCCGGCCCAGTTGCTCGGCGGCCACGGCCAGGTATGTCCCGGCGAGTCCCGTGCCCCGCAGTGCCGCCGCGTCGAACCCGGTCAACTCCTGCGACAGCACCGTGAAGTCGGCCGTCTCGTCTGTTGTCTGCACGAGGGCATCGGTGCCCCTGTGGCTCACCGGCCATGCTGTGCCGCCTGTGTATGGCCAGAAACGCACGCCAGTGCGAGCACTGACGCCTGACGCACGGCTCGGACGGCAGGGTGGGGCGTGGGTTCGGACACTTCATGTCGCTTGAGGTCAAGTGGCAGGGGTGCGGGCGTGGTGTGACCGGGCGGTTGCTTCGCTGTAGTTGATGCGGGTTTTTGAGGCAGTCGTGGAGGATGCCGGCGAGGCGGTTGCCGACCTGGCGCGAGGCGGGGTTGCAGCCCGCTGCGCGGGCGCGTTGTGCTACACGCCTCGCAAGGCGGGCGCGCCACCCCATCGGCGGTCTGGCCTCCCGGCCTCCAGCGGGGGCACGGTCTGAACCCAGAACTCCAACGGTTCCGGCGGCAGCGTGGTCGCGTCGCCGTGGATCCAACGGCCGCGTTCTGCACCGGGTTCGGCACGGGCGACGTCCAGGTGAGCGAGGCCGGGTCGACGCCGATCACGTCGATCCCCCGGAGTGCGAGCAGCAGTGCGAACACGCCGGTGCCACAGCCGAGGTCGAGGACGTGGTGCGCCTTGAACTCCGTCGCCATGCCGACGTAGGCGTTCAGGTCGCCGCGATCGGGGTCGAGCGGGTCGTGGATCGCGGCGAGGCGGGGATGCCGGAAGCACTCGTCGGGCATGGGGCGAAGGTATCGGGGTCAGGGGGTGCGCGCCTCCCTGTCGGTTACGGGCAGGTGATGCGGGATCGAGGGGCCGAGGCGTGCGTCGAGCGCGGTCCGCGCAGGGGCGAATGTCAGGAAACCTGAGAAAGAAGTACGCCTGCTGAGCGGGTCCCGTCAAGGCCGCCGCGGCATATCCGCCTCCGTGAAGGGCCGGTCGAGTGGACCCCGAGGAGCGCGTCCGACGCGTCTCGGCAACACCCTTGTCATCCGGCTTCGCGATGTGCATCATCGTCGTCATCATCAGGGTTCCTGATATCGGGCTGGCCGCCCGGCCCTACCGGGGCGCGAAGGAACCCGCCACCGCTTTCTGCTGCCGGCTCCGGCTTCCCCAGCGGCTTCAGCCCCCCGTTCCGGCAGTGCCCGACAGCTCACCCACCCTCAGTTGTGCTCCCTCGACGTGCCCGGAGGCATGTATGAGCGCATCCATGAACACACCCGCGAACGGCAGTTTGTCCCGAAGATCCGTTCTCCGGGGGACGGCCGGAGCCGCCGGTCTGTTCACTGCGGGCGGTCTGCTGACCGCCTGCGGTGGCATCAAGGAGTCCTCGGCACAGACCGACGCGGTGCTCCGGATCGGCTATGTCTCGCCCAGCACGGGCCCGGCCGCGGGCTTCGGCGAGCCGAACGCGTTCCTGATGAAGAAACTGCGCGCCACCTTCAAGGACGGGCTGAAGATCGGCGGCAAGAAGTACTCCGTCGAGATCATCGACCGCGACAGTCAGTCGAATCCGCAGACCGCCGCGCAGGTCGCGGCCGACCTGATCAACAGCGAGAAGATCGATCTGATGCTCGTCACCTCCACCCCGGAGACGGTCAACCCCGTCGCCGACGCGTGCGAGGCGGCCAAGATCCCGTGCCTGTCGACCGCCGTGCCGTGGGAGGCCTGGTACTTCGGCCGCGGCGCCACCCCCGAGAAGCCGTTCACGTACACCTACCACTTCTTCATAGGCGTCGCGGAACTCCATGCCGCGTACACCTCCCTGTGGACAAAGGGCGGGGTGGAGACCAACCGGCGGGTCGGCGTCATGTGGCCCAACGACCCCGACGGCAAGGCGATCCGGCAGGGGCTCGGGCCGCAGCTGACGAAGAGCGGGTTCACCATCGTCGACCCGGGGGCGTACGAGGACGGGACTAACGACTACTCGGCGCAGATCGCGGCGTTCAAGAAGGCGGACGCGGAGATCTTCAACACCTTCCCGCTACCGCCCGACTTCGCCACGTTCTGGAAGCAGGCCCGGCAGCAGGGCTATCGGCCGCGCATCGCGTCCATCGCCAAGACCGGACTCCTCCCCTCCCAGATCGAGGCGCTCGGCCCGCTCGGATACGGCCTCAGCGCCGGCTTCTGGTGGTCGCCCGAGTTCCCGTTCACGTCCACCCTCACCGACCAGACCGCCCGGCAACTGGCCGACGACTACGAGAAGTCGACGGGCAAGCAGTGGAACCAGGTCATCGGGTCAAACATGGCCCTCTTCGAGGTCGCGGTCCACGCCCTGAAGGCGACCTCCGACCCCAAGGACCGGGGGGAACTGGCGGCCGCCCTCGGCAAGGCCAAACTCACCACCGTCGCCGGCCCGCTGGACTTCACGTCCGGGCCGGTGAAGAACGTGTCCACGGAGCCGCTGGTCATGGGGCAGTGGCGCAAGGCCACAGGGGGCAGCACGTTCGCTGTCGAGCCGGTCATCGTCGACAACGGCGCCTTCGGTGACATTCCGCGCGGAGGCGAACTTGAGCCCCTCCGCTGAGCCGGTGACCGACACCGTGGGGAAAGGGGAG
>NZ_AEJB01000314.1 GCF_000331005.1 Streptomyces turgidiscabies Car8 | reverse complement strand
GGCCTCCGCGTCCGTCGCCCCCGCCGGTACGGTCCCGGGCCGGGCCATGAACGCCTTCGGCCCCGCCGACGAGGAGCGCATGCGCGGGGTGCGCCGGATGAAGCTCACGGCGACCGGGATGCTGCTCTTCGTCGCCGTCGTGTACGTCCTCGCCAAGTGGGCCGGTGAGCAGGGCGCCGGTGCCTGGACGGGATACGTCGCCGCGGCGGCCGAGGCGGGCATGGTCGGCGCGCTGGCCGACTGGTTCGCGGTCACCGCCCTCTTCCGTCATCCCCTCGGCCTGCCCATCCCGCACACCGCGATCATCCCCACCAAGAAGGACCAACTCGGCGTCTCCCTCGGCGAGTTCGTCGGCGAGAACTTCCTCTCCCAGGATGTCGTACGGCAACGGCTGCGCGCCGTGGGCATCGGCAGCCGCCTCGGTACGTGGCTCGCCGAGCCGGAGCACGCCGACCGCGTCACGGCGGAGCTGTCGGCGGCCCTGCGCGGGGCGCTCACCGTCCTGCGCGACTCCGACGTCCAGGCGGTCGTCGGCGAGGCCATCACCCGGCGGGCCGACGCCCAGGAGATCGCGCCCGGTATCGGCAAGATGCTGGAGAAGGTCGTCGTCGACGGCGGTCACCGCAGGGTCGTCGACCTGGTCTGCGTACGCGCGCACGACTGGCTCGTCCTGCACGAGGAGGAGGTCATGGGCGCCGTGCAGGGCGGGGCGCCCGGCTGGACGCCCAAGTTCGTCGACAAGAAGGTCGGCGAGCGCGTCTACAAGGAGCTGCTGCGCTTCGTCACCGAGATGCGCGACGCGCCCTCCCACCCGGCGCGCGGAGCCCTGGACCGTTTCCTCACCGACTTCGCCTCCGACCTCCAGTCCGACACGGACACGCGCGCGCGTGTCGAGCGGCTGAAGACCGAGGTCCTGGGGCGCGGCGAGGTCCAGGACCTGATCGCGTCCGCCTGGACGGCCGTACGCTCGATGATCGTTTCGGCGGCGGAGGACGAGCGCAGTGAGCTGCGGCTGCGCGTGCGGGCGTCGCTGCTGTCGCTGGGGTCGCGGATGGCGGTCGACTCCGGGGTGCAGAACAAGGTGGACGGCTGGGTGGAGGGCGCGGCGGTGTACGTCGTGACGACCTACCAGGGCGAGATCACCTCCCTGATCACGGACACGGTCGCGGGCTGGGACGCCGAGCACACGACGAAGAAGATCGAGGCGCACATCGGCCGTGACCTGCAGTTCATCCGTATCAACGGCACGGTGGTCGGCTCACTGGCGGGGCTGCTGATCTACGTGGTGTCGCGGGCGGTGGGGGTGTAGCCCGCTGCCGGGCACCCGTACCTGAGTACGGATACCTGAGTACGCGTACTCTGTCGGACCGTCTCCGGACGGGTGACCCTCGTACGTATGACCGAGATAACGGGGAACGGCACCACCGGCAACACCGGGAAGCTGCTCGGGCCGCTGCGGACGCGTCCCTGGGTCGAGCGCTGGCTCACACGCGCGTTCGGCGCCGCCGTCGCTTCGGCGTCGTACGTCGTCTGCGTCCCCTGGGATCTGCGCAACCGGGCGGAGGCCTCGGGCTCGACGCAGGAGACGACCCCGGTGACGGGCGTCGGGGTCGCCGCCCTGGGCGTCCTGCTGCTGCTCCTCGCCGCCTACTTCGGTCACCGGGACCGCCGGGGCTGGCCGCTGCTGCTGATCGCGGCCCCGCCGGCCGCCCTCATGTACGTCTCCCTGAGCACCCAGCCCGGCCCACCCGACGGCTTCGCCAACGCCTGGCCTCTGACCTGGGCGTTCTTCACGCTGGTGATCGCGGCGGGGGTGCTGGTCGCGGCGGAGGTGGGGCGGGCGTACCGGGTGGAGGAGGAGTCGATGGAGGGCCTGGTGTCGGCCGGGCGGAGGTGAGGCCGCCTACGGTCCAGGCGGGGTCAGCCGGGTCAGGCTCCTGTGGTGGAGCCGGGGCGGACGATCATCAGGACCGTCACGGTGGCCCACAGGAGGTTGAAGACGCCGGTGAACATGGCGAGCCGCACGGTGACCGCCGGGTTCACGCCACTCGCCCCACCCTCGACGACCGTCTCCTGCCCGGGCAGCACCAGCACGACCAGGACGATCGCCGCCGCCACGGTCAGCACCATGGACACGATCAGCCAGGCATCGCCCATCACGCCCATGCTGCTCGCCGTGGCGATCCCGAAGACGGGGACCGCGATGCCGACCCCGGCGTACACCCGGCAGATCCGGTGCAGGAGCCGTACGGTCTCCAGGGCCCCGGGGTCGTCGGGCGCCGCGAGTGCCTTGCGGGCGCTGGGCGGGAACATGCTGGCCGCGACGGTGACGGGACCGACGGCGACGATCGCGACGAGGACGTGGACGGCGAGGAGGAACTTGGTCACGGGCTGACGCTAGGCGTGGGGGAGGGGCGCGCAGAAGTGGCGGTTCTGCCAGGGGGCAACGGATTCTCGCCACCCGCCCGGAAGCTGCCCCAGGCCGTTCCCTAGGCTGCCGCCATGCACACCGTCGCGGTACTGGCCCTTGAGGGCGTCATCCCGTTCGACCTCTCCGTGCCGATCGACGTCTTCGGCTGGGCGCGGCTGCCGGACGGGCGGGAGGCGTACCGCGTCCGGGTCTGCTCGGTCACCGACGAGGTGAGCGCGGGCCCGTTCACCGTGCGCGCGCCGTACGGGCTCGACGCGCTGGCGGACGCCGACACGATCGTCCTGCCGGGCACCGTCGACCCGACCCTGCCGTTGCCGCCGGGCGTGGCCCAGGCGCTGTGCGCGGCGGCGGCGAACGGGACGCGGATCGCCTCGATCTGCGTCGGAGCGTTCCTCTTCGCGGCCACGGGCCTGCTGGACGGCCTGCGCGCGACCACCCACTGGATCGCCGCCCAGGACCTCGCGGACCTCTACCCGAAGGTGACCGTCGACCCGAACGTCCTGTACGTCGACAACGGCCAGTTCCTCACCTCGGCGGGCGCGGCGGCGGCCATGGACATGTGCCTGCACATGATCCGCGACGACCACGGCTCGGCGGTCGCCGCGCACGCGGCCAGAATGTGCGTCATGCCTCTCGAACGGGAGGGCGGGCAGGCCCAGTTCATCGTCCAGGCCCAGCCGCCGGCCCCGGCGGGCGCGACGATGGAACCGGTGCTGTGCTGGCTGGAGGAGCACGCGGACCGGGACGACCTGACGCTGGCCGACATCGCGGCCCAGGCCGGCATGAGCACCCGTACGCTGAACCGCCGTTTCCGCGAACAGACGGGCACGACTCCTTTGCAGTGGCTGCACCGGGCGCGGGTGCGGCGGGCGCAGTACCTGCTGGAGACGACGACGTATCCGGTCGAACGGATCGCCGCCCAGACGGGGTTCGGTTCGCCGACGGCCTTCCGTGACCGTTTCAGACGAGTGGTAGGGACAAGCCCGTACGCATACCGCAGGGCCTTTCAGGCAGCCCCCGAAGGGGCCGCAGGCCCCTGAAGGGGCGCGGGGAACTGCGCTACCAGCCACGACGGCGCAGCGCAGGACGGACCACCCCTGACGGCACTTCAGGCGGAGCGCCTAGTGACGGTCGGCAACAGCCCAGGAGGCAAGGGCAACCGCTCCGGCGACCCCGAACACGGCGGGCCAGGCGCCCACCTTCTTGGCCAGCGCATGCGATCCGGCGAAGGCGCCGACGTACGCGACGGTCAGTGCCCCGGCGGCGGTCACGCCCGCCTGTTCGCGCCACCGCTGGGCGGCGACGGTCCCCGCGACGGCCAGCACGGTCCCGCCGAGCTGCCGGTTCCGGCTCCAGCGGGCGACGGCGTACCCGCCCACGAGCCCGCCGGCGGCCACGAGCGCCGTGGGAACCTTGGTCTTCGCCAGAGCCATGGTGGTCTGCCTCCCGCTGAGTCGAGTCGTGCTGTGTCGTGTCGAGCCGACCTGTCGAGTCGTGTCGGAGTCGTACGGGGCGAGGCTAACCCGTGGAGCCGGGTTTCCCGTTCGCCGGGGTCGCGGCGGCCCGGCGGGCGCGCAACTCGGCCTCGTACCCGGCGCCGACGGCGCACAGCACCCCGGCGAGCGCGAACCCGAACGCGCCAGGATTGACGTACCCCGGCACCCGGTCGAGGACGTAACTCCCGCCCCCACGCGTCTCGCAGACGAACCGCAACGGCACGTAGTCGACGCTGTACCCGGAAACCTCGCCCCCGCGCCCGTCCGGGTTCCGGCAGGGCCGTACGGGCACGGAGTCGGCGCCGCCGTCCGTCGCCTCCAGCACGGCACCGAGGACGTGCAACAGCCCCCAGCAGTACAGGGCGAGCGCGAGGGCACCGGAGAAGAGGGCGAGCCCTCGCAGCGCGGCACCGCGATCCTGGGTCAGGAAGAACAAGGCCGGTCCCGTCTCCTGCTGCTTGTGGTGATCATGATTATGCGGATCGACTATGCCAACTCTGGGGACGACTGACGGTACCGCTTGGGCGTACGAAGTCCACGCGGCGTCCACAGCATGGGCACGTCCGCCGCTCCTCCTGCCCGGCCTCGCCGGCCACCGGGGCGAACGGGACGCCCTGCTCGCCCTGTTGCTCCCGGACGGCCACGGAACACCGCGACGGAACGGGCGTTGCGGTGAGCGTTCCGGAGAGTGAGCATCCGCTCCGCCTGTCTCACGTACTGTGGCTTCGCATGGCCGACTCCGAGATCGAGATCACCCCAGAGCTGGTGCACGATCTGCTCAAGGACCAGCATCCGGACCTCGCAGGGCTGCCCTTGCGCGAGGTGGCGGGCGGCTGGGGCAACCAGATGTGGCGCCTCGGGGATGAGTTGGCCGTGCGCATGCCGCGTACCGAAGACGCCCCGGAACTCCTGCGCAAGGAATGCCGTTGGTTGCCTGTCCTGGCCCCGCGTCTTCCGCTCCCGGTTCCGACTCCTGTGCGGATCGGTGAACCGTCCGCGCGCTTTCCGAAGCCCTGGAGCATCATGACGTGGGTTCACGGCGAGCCGCTGGACCACACCTCGATCAGTCGCGGCGACCACGCGGCCGACACTCTGGCGGGCTTCCTCAGGGCGCTCCATGTGGAGGCACCGGCTGGGGCGCCGGCCAGTTCGGACCGTGGCGATCACCCGAAGAAGTGCACGGGCGGCTTCGAGACGTTCCTGCACGCCATCGCCCCCGGTGGCTTGGCCGCCGACGTCCGGGCAGTTCGGGACGTCTGGGACGATGCTGTCGCGGCCCCCGAGTGGGAGGGACCGCCGGTATGGCTGCACGGTGACCTCCATCCCGCGAACGTCGTCGTCTCGGACGGGACGCTCTCGGGCGTGATCGACTTCGATGCCATGTTCGCCGGCGATCCGGCGTGGGACCTCGCGGCGGCATGGCTGCTGCTCCCCGCCGGCGCGGGCCCACGGTTCTTCGAGGCGTACGAGCATGCGGACGAGGCGACGGTCCGACGCGCCCGTGGGCTGGCTGCCATGAAGTGCCTCTTCCTCATCCTCATGGGCCAGAACGGGGAGCGGGGCCTCCCCGGCGGCAAGCCGGCATGGGGGCCCGCAGGCCGGGCGGCGCTCGATCGTGTTCTGACGTACAGCTCGCGCCGGCCCTCTCCCGCATAGGCCCCGCTCCCGCACAGGCCCCGCTCCCGTCTCGGAGCGACGCGGACCATGTATGTCGGTCGGCCTGTGCCTGAATGCCTGCCGATCGCCGGCCGCGTGCCCGCCGGGACGGTGGGTCAGACCACGGCGAGCCGGTCCACCAGCAGCGCCACCCGCGTCTCGGTGTACTCGGGCGGCAGCCGTCCCGACCGGGTCAGGGTCGCCACCCCGTGCAGGGACGCCCAGAACACCTCGGTGAACAGCTCCGGGGCGAAGCTGTCCCCGGCGACCTCGCCGAGGCACTCCAGCAGCGCGGCGAAAGCGTCCTTCAGGGGTTCCGGGGTGTCCTCCCGCGCGTACGGGAGGCCGCCGTCGAGCTGGAAGATGGCGTCGTAGACCGCCGGGTGGTGTGCGGCGAAGTCGAGGTAGGCGTGCGCGAGGGCGGCGACCCGCTCGCGCGGTCCGTCCACGGCGGCGGTCGCGGTCCGCACCGCCGCGGCCAGCTCGGTGGCGCCCTGGAGGGCGACGGCGCCGATGATCTCGCGTTTGCCGCGGAAGTGGCTGTAGAGGACGGGCTGGCTGTACTCGATGCGCTCGGCGAGCCGGCGTGTGGTGACCGCGTCCCAGCCCTGCTGCTCGGCGAGTTCGCGGGCTGTCGCCACGATGAGGCGCTCGCGCTCCGCCCGTTCGCGTTCCTTGCGTTCCTGTACCGACATGATTCGATCCTAGCACCGCTAGACAATCGAGCGTCAGCAGGTCTAGCGTTGCCTCATCATCTAGCGGCGCTAGATCCCAGGAGGGGTCAACATGCTCGACGTACTCGAAGTCGTCACCACCGTGATCGTCGGCCTCATGGTGGGGGTGGAGTTCTCCGTCGCCTTCGTCATGAACCCGATCCTCAACGCCCTGCCCGAGGACAGTGCCCAGCTCGGCCACGCCCACGGAGGCCGGATGCTCGGCGCCGTGATGCCGGTCTGGTACGTCGGCTCGCTGGTCCTCGTCGGCATCTGGACCGTCGCCGGGTGGCACCACCCCGGCGCCGGCCTCCTCGTCACCGCCGGCGCGCTGCTGATCCTCAGCGTGATCATGTCGCTCCTGCTGCTCGTCCCGATCAACGACCGGAACAAGACGTGGACCCCCGAGAACCGGCCCGAGGACTGGAAGGAGCAGATGAACCGCTGGCTGCGCTGGCACTACGTCCGCGTCGCCGTCATCATCGCCGCCTTCACCCTGCTGGTCACCGCCCTCAGCTGAGCCCACGGCCGACGACCCGCGAGGAGAAGAACAATGTCGCTGAAGAAGATCAACACCGTCCTGGCCGCCGTCTTCATCCTCTTCATCCTCTGGTTCGGTACGGAGTTCATCCTGAGCCCGGAGACGACGGCGCCGGGCTTCGGCCTGCCGAGCCGGCCCTCCGGCGACGGCGGTGGCTTCCTGGTCATCAAGGGAATCCGTGACGTCGTCCTAGCCCTGGTCCTGGGCATCCTGCTGGTGACGGGCCACCGCCGGGCGCTGGGCCTGGTGCTGCTGGTGGAGGCCCTCGCCGCCTACGGCGACATGACCACAGTGCTGGCCCACCACGGCTCCGTGGCCACCGCGCTCGGCGTCCACGGCCTGACCGCGACGCTGATGGTGGTCAACGGTCTGCTGATGCTGCACGAGACCCGCAAGGTCGCGGCCACCCCGCCGACGCCCGCCCCGCAGCCCGCGTGACCCGTAGCGCGTTCAGCCTGGGGTCGCCGTCTCGCAGCCGGTTACTGTGCGTGGATGTCAAACGCGCGTACGTACGGCAGCTACCGGACGGGTGGTCTGTGGGCCGCGGCCGGGATCTCGTTCGGTGCTGTGATCGTCGGCTCGGCGCTGGCGCTGTTCGGCATGTTGGAATTCGACGAGCGCTGCGAGCAGGGTCTGGTGACGGGCCCGGGCGAACTGCGGAACGTACGGAACCGGCCCTTTCCCCCGGCCACCATCTGCGAGTTCGAGCACGGAAACGTCACCTCCGTCGGAGGCGGGCCGGTGCTTGGCGGGCTGCTGTGGCTCAGCATGCTGGTCCTGGTCGGCTGCCTGTTCCTGGCTTTGATCGCGGAGTGGTTCGAGCCGCAGCCCGGCAGTCCCCTGGTGGCACCGACCTCCAGAACGGCGAAGGTACGGCGCACAGGGGTGGCGTTCTTCGTGACCGGCTCAGTGTTCCTGATGTTCTACGCCCTGGCCGGCTGGAAACTGCTGGCGGGCCCGTCGTCGGCCTGCTCGGCAGGCGCGGACTGGGGAACGAATCCGCCGAGGACACTGGAGTACAGCTTCCTTCCTCCCCAGGCCACCTGTCGGTTCACCAGCGGCCTGACGCGCCGTATGAACCCGGACTGGGTGGCTTCCCTGGCAACGGAGTTGGCCGTTCCGGCTCTGATTGCCGGAGTGGGGTTCACGCTCGCGTGGCGGCGTTGGCGTGCGGAGAGACGTGAGACATGAGACGTGAGACATGAGGCGGGCGCGGAAGGCGGGTGAGACGGAGTGATGCGGCGGGCTGTCTCCGACCGATGAGTTTCTCCGGGTTCCGCGGTCAGAGACCCCGAGACAAGACAACCAAGACCAGCCAGATATTGAGGAACCCCAGATGCGTACCTTGATCAGCACCGCGTTCGTCTCCCTCGACGGCGTCATGGAGGCCCCGGGCGGCGAGTCCGGTTACCGGAACGCCGGTTGGACCTTCAAGGACATGGAGTTCCTCCCCGAGGCGTTCGACATCAAGGGCCGGGAGCAGAGGGAATCCACCGCGATGTTGCTGGGCCGGGTCAGCTACGAGGCGTTCAGCCCGGTGTGGCCGGGCATGGAGGACTTCGCCGACTACAAGGTGATGCCGAAGTACGTCGTCTCCACCACCCTCACCGAGGACGACCTGGTCGCGAACTGGGGCGAGACCACCATCCTGCGCTCGCTCGACGAGGTCGCCGCACTGAAGGAGACCGAGGGAGGACCGATCATCGTCCACGGCAGCGCGGCCCTCAACCACGCCCTCTCCGACGCCGGCCTGATCGACCGTTACCACCTGCTGGTCTTCCCGCTCCTGCTCGGCGCGGGCAAGCGGCTGTTCAGCGCCACCGACAAGGACACCCAGAAGCTGAGGCTCGTCGAGCACGAGGCCTACGCCAACGGCCTGCAGAAGAACGTCTTCGACGTGGTCCGCTGACGGGGCCCCCGGGTCGCCGCAGGCCTGCACACGACGTACACCTTCGGACGGCCCAGGGCAGGGACGGAGGAGGGTCACGGACCCACTGCGGAACGACGACCAAAACCCCCAACGCCATTGTCAGACACCGCTGTTACGGTCCCTGGCCATGGCGAAAAACGATGGAATCGCATGGCTCGGGGAACGGTGGACGAGCGACCAGTACGACCCCCTCCTCGGGGGCCAGGCAGGTTTGGTGTTCGCGGAAGGCATCGCGCCGCAGGACCTGGCGGTGGTCTTCGGAGCCGTTCCCTGGGAGATCCCGGAGCCGGTGAGCGCGGAGGCCAAGGCCGTCTACGACCGGACCCACCCCGACACACGAGTCCCCGACGAACCCCAGCTCGCCGCCTACGGCAAGGAAGGCCGCTGGTCCTTCCTCGCCGGGAACTTCGACTTCCTGATCCACTTCCGAGAGGGTTTCGCGCTGCCGCAGGGAACCGGCCGGGTCGTCCTCCTCTACAACATCTCCGCCAAGGGCATGTACTGCATGCTCTACTTCGAAGACGGCCAACTGGTCTGGAGCGACGAGATCTACGGCTGCTTCTACGAGGAGACGAAACGGAACGGCGGACACTACTTCGACTACGCGCCGAAGATGTCCTTCCTCAACTGGGCGATGCACGACGCGCGTTGCCGCCCAGATGTCCACTACGTAGACGGCCGCCCGGTCTTCGAGAACGAAGGCTGGATACCCGACTGGAAGCAGCGGTTCCTCAAGGGCCTGGAGATCGCCTTCGACATCTCGGTGAACCAGGAAACCTTCGACACGGGCGGATATCCGCTGGCCAGTGTGTACTGGTCCTGATCAGCGGCCTCAGGCCTCGGCCTCGGTCTCGGCTGACAGGAGAACGCGGGTCCGTTCGAGGTCGACGGTGACAATCCGTACTGCCACGTCCTGGCCCTCGTGGACAGGCTTCGCGAGGTCCGTGGCCGGCTCGGTGCGAGGGACGAGCCCCTCGACGCACTCGCCGATGCGCACGAAGAATCCGATCGGCGCGATCTTCGTGACACGTCCGGTGACAACCTCACCGACCCGCTCCACGAAGCGAGGGAGCAGGTCCTCGTGCTCGGCCCACTCCCGGAGCACGACACCCACCTGGCGATTGTGTTCGGCATGCCAGACCACCTCGCCGGTGACGGACACTCCCACAGCCGGCAGTTCCATACACCTGGGCATGCTGGTGACCCTGGCCAAGCCGAGGGCTTCCGGTCGGCCCTCGACGGACACGAAGACGCCGAAGGGCTGTCTGCCGACCACCTCACCGGAGACGGGGGTCCCGACAGGAAGCGAGCGAACCGTCTCGGTCCAGGAAACGGCGGCATCGACTGCTGGGCACCAACCGTTCTCGGAAGGCCAGGAGTACTCGCTCATGCCGCTGATCATGACACGCGTCGGCTGCTGCGGGACGGGGGCCGAGGTACTGGTCAGAGATCGCCGGAGCGCCGTTCAAAACTGCACTCAATGCCCAGCGCGAGCTGCCCGTATGGAAGTAGGTGGTGGTCGGCGTCCGAGGAAAGCCGCCTGACCGGCGACCGCTGCCGCAGGGCGTGTTACGTGGTTTCCCGTTCCGTCAACTGTGATCGCTTGACCCGTGAGCCTCGCGCTCGGGAGCATCGAGTCAACGCGGGGAACTTGCAGCAACAGGGGAGAGGGGAACCCAGCCATGAGGGTCACCAAGTTGGTCAGCACGTGCGACCTCAAAGACTGCCCGACGATCTACGCCACGGATCGCGGCACACTGTTGGTGCAGGGCGAGACGCCGACCGACCACGGACTCCAGATCCCCGCTCACGAAAACCTCGTCGAGATTCCGGTGGAACTGATTCAGAAGGCCATCCGTGACAACCTCATCTAGGACGCTCGGGGACCTGTTCGACACGTTCGAGAGCGATGCGTTCCGCCTCGAAACGCTCGATGACTACAGCAAGTCCGGGAACGTGGATGCCTATCACGCGTTCCTGGCCGGAGAACCTCAGCCGGACGACTACAACGCGGGTTGGGTCGAGGAACTCCGCTCCCACACCGCAAGAGGAAAGCGAATCTATCGGGTACACATCTTGTCCCGCCCGCTGACCGATTACCTCAGATTCGAACTCGAATGGGGGTACTGGAAGAACATGTCTGGGGGTGAAGAGTTCTTCATCCTCGACACCACCGGCAGGCCCAACCCCCTGGAGAACGTTTCCGACTTCTGGTTCTTCGACTCCGAGTCCGTAGCGGTAATGAATTACGACGGAGTCGGAAAATACACCGGCTCGGATATCCTGCCCGCGGAAAGCGCGGCCGAATTCATCCGCCACCGTGACACGGCACTTGCCCACGCGGAGCCGTTTACCGATTGGTGGGCCAAGTACGGGCAATGAACAGAGCGCAGCTTGGATCCGCACTGCGGGCCCTGCGGTTGGCGTCCGGTAAGGAAGCCAAAGCGGTGGCCCGCAGCGCCCTTATGTCTCCGTCCAAGCTGTCCAAGATCGAAAATGCGAGGCTCGCTGCGAGCGCGACGGATGTTGAGCGCATCCTGACCGCCATCGGCGTCTCTGACGAAGTCAAGGCAGAGTACACAGAGGCCGCACGGGCATCAGCGACTGAAGCAACAGCATGGCGGCTCCTGAAGCGGATCGGAGTCGATAAAGGCCAGCAGGCAGCCAAGGCCCTTGAGGCTCAGATGTCGATGCTGAGGCTGTTCCAGCCGGCTCTGGTGCCTGGCCTGCTCCAGACGCCGGAGTACATTCGAGCCGTTCTGCATCGCCACAACCTGAGTGAAGACGCCCTCACGCGGACGATCAATGGAAGACTTGAACGTCAAACGGTCCTCTATGACAAGTCGAAATCGCTGCGATTCATCATCACGGAACCCGTTCTACGGTGGCGTATCGTGCCGCCTCAGATGATGGCCGCACAGCTTGATCGCATCGTTTCCATGTCGCGGCTGTCTCATGTGGACGTACGTGTCGTGCCTCTAAATCTGCAGCAGCACGACATCGCGAACCACGCATTCGTCATCCGTGATGATCGAATGGTCACGATAGAAACGGTCCACGCTGAAGTCGTCGTAACGGACCCCAAGGATGTAGGGATTTACGTCGACAAGTTCGACGGGTTCACGCAAGTGGCGTTGTCCGGCGATGACATGCGGAATATGGTCGAGAAGATCCGCGACGACTTCTTGCGGGAACAGGAAACAGGCTAGAGACGCTTCTCCGGGCCGGCGAAGATGGAGCCATGGAGAGCGAAGAGAGAACTTCCGGCCCCGGGGAAAAACCCACGGCAGGAACATGCCTTTCGGAGCTGCCGGGCGAACCATCGGCCACACCCGGCTGCCCTGCCTGTCTGTCCCTGTCGGTTGCTCGCGAGAATGCGCGGTCCACACGCGACCACAGCGCTGTATCCGATGCGAACGTGAGGTTGCGTCGGCATCAGGCAGAGGCGCAGGAGACATGAGCAAGGGAACGGAGTCCCAACTCTTCTGCGACCGGCCCTTGATGACACTGAGGGTTTCTCGTGACTCCGGACAGTCCTGGGAGCCTGAACGAGCCGTATTCGGGGGCGATCACTTGGCTCCCTTGGTCACTTCGGAATGGCCCCCTTGCCAGTGTCCGCGCTGCGCCGGGCGCGGCAAGCGCTCCGAGCGCTGAGGTATTGCTCTCTCCTCCCAAGGAACTCCCGTCCGGCATGGACGGCGGCGGTCAGTCATGGCCGCGATCAGTTGAGCAGGAAGGCGTAGTAATGCTGAACGGAACCGATCTGTACGCGCTCGACATCGATGGGGCCTCGTTCGTGAAGGCATGTGGCGGCCCCTGCACCGAAGGGTGCGTGACCCTGGCTCGGATCGGCGACGACGCCTGGGCCCTCAGCGACAGCAAGCGGCCGGACGCAGAGCCCTTGAGGTTCACGACGGAGGAGCTGGACGCGGCCGGAATCGACCCGGGGCGGTTCGGCCTGCCGGTCTGATCCTCTCCCACAGGCCGGCCGATCCTGACTCCCGTCCACGGAGTCAAGACCGGCCGGCCCTCGATCTCCGACACCGAACGGGAACGATTGGTGCACCATCACGGCTACCTGTGGACCGGCCCGAAGCACCGCCACGACACTGAAGCCCTGCGGCGGCCTCCGCACCCCACTCCGCCTCCGGCCGAAAGTAAGCCGGAACTGATGCAACGCTACCGGGAGGTGGCCGCAGACTTCCCGGTGGTGGATCTGCCGCCGCTGGAGACGGCTTACTGGCTGATCAAACCCCGAACGCTGGTACGTGGCACATGGGATGAGCCGAAGGAGGCAGCAGCGTGGATCGAAGAACGGCTGGCTGAGTACGCGCCCCGATTCGCCTCGGAGACGGAGCGCGACGCAACTCACCTGTCACGGCTGGTCAACTCGGCTGCTGAGCGCTTGGCCGGGGGCGGCGATGTATCCCATGGCTTCTATCTGGAACGCCCCGCGTATCTGTCCTTGGCGCTGGTGACCTGTTCCCCGAATCGTGCGAAGCCTGAACTGGCCTGCCCCTTGCCGTAGTCGAGGTGACAAAGACCTGGATTCGTATCCTCGTGTCCTTGGCACTGGTACTGACGGAGGACTGCGATGTCGCAGAACGTACCCAGCTTCGACCAGCTCATGGAAGCAACGCAACGCTCAGCTGTCCACCTTGAAATGCGCGATCAGTACGCCGTCGGCGACGAGGCGGACGACTTCAACGCCTGGCTCCACGAAGGCCGACGTGATGCCGATCCCGCCTCGGAGTACTGGACGCCCTGGGTCGACATGATCTCCCGAGCGGTAGCCCGCGGAGTCGTCGTACGCCGTGCCCGCATCGTGTCCGAACCCGTCACCGACTACATCCGGTACGAGTACGCCGGAACCGACGTCAACGTGCACGCGGGCGAGCAGGTGCGCTGGCTGCCCCGGCAACAGGTTTCCGACCTGATGCTGCCGGGCGCAGACCTGTGGATCTTCGACGGGACGCAGGTCCTCTTCAACCACTTCTCCGGGGACGGCGACTGGAGCGATCCACCCATGGAGTTGCGAACCGAGCCGAGCATCGTGAAGCAGTGCTCCGACGCGTTCGACGCAGTCTGGGAACGTGCTGTCCCGCACGACGAGTACGAGATCCGCTGACTGGGATGACCACGCTCGCGCGGCTGGCTCCGTAGGTCTGGGTAAGGCTTGCAGGAGTTCTCCGCGTGGCGTGTACCACGCATAGCTAATCCGGGCGCCGCTTTGTACCGAGAGTGCGTCTCGCTGCCCCTTGGGGAGGGCAGCGAAACTGCCAGGATGGACAGCATGACGAGGATCGACGGTGAGGTCGAGGCCGGGTTCGAAGCTGTACGTGAGGCATTCGCGGCGAACTTCGTCCGGCAGCGGGACATCGGCGCTGCGGTGTGCGTGTACCAGGACGGTCGGCCGGTGGTGGACCTGTGGGGTGGGACCGCCGACCCCGAGACCGGTCGACCATGGACGCGGGACACACTGCAACTCGTCTACTCGGCGACCAAGGGGGCGACCGCCACCGCAGCGCATCTGCTGGCCCAGCGTGGCGTGCTGGACCTGGATGCGCCGGTGGCCAAGTACTGGCCGGAGTTCGCCGCGAACGGCAAGGCGAACATCCCAGTGCGCTGGCTGCTCTCCCACCAGGCCGGTCTGGTCGCACTGGACCAACCGATGCCACTGGCCGAGGCGTTGACCTGGCAACCGATGGTGGCCGCGTTGGCCGCTCAGCGTCCCCAATGGACTCCAGGCACTGCGCACGGGTATCACGGCCGGACTTGGGGATGGCTGGTCGGTGAGGTGATCCGCCGGGTGTCAGGACGCACGCCGGGCCGCTTCTTCGCCGACGAGATCGCCTCCCCGCTGGGGCTGGACTTCTTCATCGGTTTGCCTCCCGGCGAACGCGAGCGTGTCAGCCGCATGATCTACCCGCAGCCGGACTTCGACTTCGCCACCTCGCCTCCGGAGTCGCTCCCCGAGAGACTCCGCGCGCAGGTCGCCGCCTGGCGCGCCCGGAACTCGCTCAGCAACAGGGCGTTCCAGGTCACCGATCCGGCGGAGATCGACTTCAACTCACCCGAGGTCCAAGCCGCGGAACTTCCGTCCTCCAACGGCATCGGCACCGCGCGCGGACTGGCCCGTATGTACGCCGCGCTGATCGGAGAGGTGGACGGCGTACGCCTGTTCACCCCGGAAACCCTCGCATCGGCGGCCAAGGAGCAGGCAAGCGGGACGGACCAGGTGATGGTGGTGCCGAGCCGGTTCAGCTCCGGATACATGCTTCCCACCGAGACCGACCCCATGACAGGTCCGAACGCCTTCGGCCACACGGGCCGAGGCGGCTCGCTCGCTTTTGCCGACCCGGAGCACGGCATCGCCTTCGGCTACGCGATGAACCACATCATCGGGGGGCCCGGCGATTTGCGCGCGAGGTCGCTGGTTGAGGCGGTTCGGAGGTCGCTGACGTAAGGGTCCACGGTGTCGTCCCGGACGACGGCTGGCGGCCCGTACTGGCTTGCACGGCTGCCTTCACGCCCTTCTCAGGCTCCCGCCCTACCGTCCCTCACTGCTTCTATGAACACCTGCCACGCCTGCCCCCTAAGCACGACTACAGGCCCTGCGTCCCGCTTCGAGTCGCGCACAAGAGCGCCACTCCCCGTACGCGCGCACTCGACACACTCCGTCCCGCTGCCCCCGCTGTAAGAAGACTTGAACCACGAAGGCGCGGAGGGTGCCGTCATCAAAGCTCCTTGTTTATCCGGGAGATGAGCGCTGCCGAAGACCCAAGATCGAGCGCTTGTGCGCTCAGGTATTGGAACGCCAACCTATAGCGGTCCAGTTCCTGAGGCTTCTCCATGAAGAGCCCGCCGCCGAGTAGGTCTACGTAGACCACGTCCAGTTCGGGCGTTGGTCCGCGCAAGATGGCGAAGCTCCCAACTGCTGCGGCATGGGCGCCTGTTGAGAAGGAGAGCGTCTGGACTGTGATGTTCGGGCGCTCGCCCAGGGCAAGCAGGTGTTGTAGCTGCTCGCGCATGACCTCCCGCCCGCCGACGTTGCGTCGCATCGCAGCCTCGTCGATCACGCACCAGATGTGCGGAGGTTCATCACGGTCGAGGAGCTCCTGCCGTTTCATGCGAATGTCGACCATGTGCTGCACTTCCCGCTCCGCGCACTCGACCTCTGAAGCTCGGTGAACGGCTTCGGCGTAACTGCGAGTCTGGAGAAGGCCAGGGATGTACATGCAGGCGTAGTGGTCTTCGCGTAGGACCTCGTCCTCAAGCGTGAGCATGAGGTTCATGGACTCGGGGATCGGGTCGGCGAGTGACCGCCACCAGCCCTGGATTCTGGCTCCCTTGGCTAGTTCCACGAGAGCTAGACGTTCCTCGTCGGAAGCCTCGTATTCGCGACAAAGGGCGTCCACGGTTGGCCACTTGACCGTGCCTTCCTTCGTCTCGTAGCGACTCAGCGTTGCCTTTGAGATGCCGACGCGTGTGCCTGCTTCCTCAAGAGTCATGCCCTTGACTTCGCGGAGGCGGCGCAAATCCGCGCCCAGTTGGCGCCTGCGTGTGGTGGGGCCAAACGGCATGTTCCAAGCCCTTCGTGTCGATCCATCAGATCGTCCTTGTTGCCCGCATGGGTCGGCAAGGTGGTGTGCGCCGGGGGCGCGCGATGAAGCGATGCACTCCTTCAACCGCGTTATGAGAGTTCCATTTTGAGAGTTCCAATGCAACTCTAGGTATGCGACCGACTGCAATGTGCGATTCGGCGCGGACCGTGGAGGAGCCGAGCATGGATTGCAACACCTGCATGCCAAGGAAGCCCTGGGACCTTCGATTTCTGGCACGGCCCGAGGAAGTAGCAGGTCTACGGCGTGTGCTGCGGATCCATCTGGGGCTATGGGGACTGGACGAGCTCATCGACTCCGCCCAGCTTTGTGTCAGCGAACTCGTGTCCAACGTGATCAACCACGTCGGTCTCGGCACCCCTACCACCCTCGCGGTTTCCATGAAGGGAACCCACCTCCGGATCGAGGTCCACGACCCAGACACCCGCGCTCTGCCCACACTCCGCAACGAGGGCATCAACTCCGAGACGGGGAGGGGTATGGATCTCATTACCTTCGTCACGGACCGCTGGGGTGTTCAGCTCCTCGCGGACCGGAAGGTGACGTGGTGCGAGCTGGCCACCGGCCTGGCTTCACCCAACGCCCATCGCGGAGGCCCCCACGTGACGAGAGCGGAGGAATGGCTCAGTCGCTACAGCGTGGTGAAGCCGTCTTCCGAAACAGGCATGGGTCGCCTGTGCACAGCCGTGGTGGAGGAGACCGCGATTGTTGCTATCGCTGACCTCCTTCACTGGCTTAGGGCGCACGGCCGCGATGCGGATGACGCGCTGGACCGAGCCCAGATGCACTTCGAAGCAGAAGCGGCAGTTGAAGCAGAAGCCGCGGTCAGGGGCCTCTCGGCGTGAGAGGCTACCCGGCTGTGATCGCCGAGTACGTCCATACGTCCGCCGGAATCTCGTGCTCAAGCTTCCACGTGATCGCCATCGGTTTGCTGCCTGTGTGCTTCTCGTACTCGGCCGGGCCAAGCAGCATCCAGGGTTGTGCACCGCCGGTATCGGTGCTCTTGTAGCGGCGGACGAAGAGCAGGACGTTACTGCCCTCGGCGACGTGATGCTGATACCGCAGACCCGTGGGAGAGGTCGCTGACGTCTGGTTCTGGGACTCCCAGTGGAAGAGAGTCTCGCTCTGTGCGTAGTCGTGATAGCGCGTCTGCGGTGAGAAGTCCTTCTCGTCCTTCTCCAACGTGATGAGGAGTGCATCCGTCTTGATTGAGTTGCACCACTTCACGCCCTCACGGAAGTCGGCCGGCATGAAGCCGCCAATGTACGACTGCCCCAGCGCAGGAAGGATTTCCTCGCGGCTGTAGGAGGCGTGCACGGTGAGCGGGACGCCGCTTGGGCCGCCAACACCCAAGAGCGGGATCGGTACGTGCTCGGTGTGGGCCAGGTTGTACTCCAACACCTGGCGCAGCTCACTGCGTACGGCGTGTTGCCTGCGCAGGGTCGCGAACCCGGCGTCGTAGGTGGCGTAACCCTTGCGGACGATGCCGCCAAGCGGCCACAACTGGAAGAAGAGCATGCGCGCGTACGCCTGCCCTTGCTCGTCGAGGGCGTCGTACGCAGGAGCGTCGTCCTCCAACATCCGGGTGTACGCGGCAACCCGCAGGGGATCGTCCACGTGGAGGAATGCCGAGACGCGCTTGAGGAGGGCGGCTTCACCTTCGGGAGCCTCACCCTTCAGGAGACCAGAACGGCGGAGTAGACCCGTCCACGAGTTCCCGTTGCCTCGGTAGAGCTCCTTGAGCTCGCGTCCGCTCTCGTAGAGGTAGCGGCTGAGCTTCGGTTCGGCGTAATCCGCCACCTCGCGTGCCAAAGCCGTGACGTTGACGCCGATCTGGTCTCTGATATTGGCGATGATGGTTTTCTTGGCCTTCTCCTCAAGGAGGATCTGGCAGCCAGACGGGAGCTGTGGGAAGTCGTGCTCGATGTTGTCCAAGAGCCGCTTGCGGGTCAGATTCGTCAGCGCGCGGAATTGGTTCTCGAAGCGGAACTCCTTGCGGTGCTGACCGATGAAGTCGAGCACGGTCAGTACCGCCTTGTTCTCGGTACGTCGGAGACCTCGGCCGAGTTGCTGCAAGAACACCGTTGCGCTGGAAGTAGGACGTAGCAAGAGCAAGGTGTCTACGTCGGGGATGTCCAGGCCCTCGTTGAAGAGGTCGACCGAGAAGATCACCTGCAACGCACCGGACTTGAGGTCATCCAGTGCCTGCTTGCGTTCGTCGGTAGGGGTCACAGCGGACAGGGCAACGGCCTTGATGCCTGCCTGTTGGAAGGACTGCGCCATGAAGTGCGCGTGCGTGACAGAGACGCAGAAGCCCAACGCGCGCATGGCGGTGGGATCGGCGACCTTCTCCGCAACGGCCTTCAACACCAGCAACGCTCGCGCCTGGTTGGCGGACAGCACATCGCTCAGAGCGTTTGCGTCGTACGCCCCGCGATGCCACTTCACCGCACTCAGGTCGGTGTTGTCGCTAATGCCGAGATAGTGGAAGGGGCTGAGTAGGTCGTTCTCCAAGGCCTCCCACAGCCGCATCTCGGCGGCGATGCGGCCATCAAAGAACTCGTCCTGGATGTTCTTGCCGTCCATGCGCTCAGGAGTCGCCGTGAGGCCAAGCAGTTCCAGCGGCTCGAAGTGATCGAGAATCTTCCGGTAGGTGGGCGAAGTCCCATGGTGGAACTCGTCGATCACGATCACGTCGAAATGATCAGCAGCCAGCCGGTCGAGCGCTCGTGCGTTGAGCGACTGAACGCTGGCGAAGACATGCGTCCAACGCTCCGGAATCTCTCCGCTGTGCAGGGACTCGCCGAAGTTCGCGTCTACCAGGACGTCTTGGTAGGTCCGTAGGGACTGCTGGAGGATCTCCTTGCGATGGGCGACGAAGAGCAGCCGGAGGTCACGGCCGTGCTTCTTGCGTAGTTGCTTGTAGTCCAGGGCCGCCATCACGGTCTTGCCGGTTCCGGTCGCCGCGACCAGTAGATTCCGGTGCCGATCATGTACTTCCCGCTCAACTTCGAGCCGCTCCAGCATGTCTCGCTGGTGTGGGTAAGGGCGTACTTCGAGGCCGGACAAGGTGATTCGGCGATCTGCAGCAGACGTAGCGGAGGTGCCGCCGGCGATCGCCAAAGCTTCCTGGAGCCGAGCTCCGTCGACTTCCGGGTCGTATATCTCGAAAGATGGATCGCTCCAGTACGACTCGAACGTTGCCTCGAACTTCCGCAGCACGTCGGGCGTCGCGATAGATGACAGCCGGACGTTCCACTCCAAGCCATCGAGCAGCGCGGCCTTGGAGAGGTTGGAGCTGCCCACGTACGCCGTGTCATAACCGCTCTTGCGCCGGAACAGCCACGCCTTGGCGTGGAGTCGCGTCGACCTGGTCTCGTAGTTGACCTTGACTTCGGCGTTGAAGTCCTGCACCAGCCGATCCAGCGCGCGCCGCTCGGTGGCGCCGATGTAAGTCGTCGTGATGACGCGTATCGGCACGTCTCGCTCGCGGGCAGCTTGTAGAGACTGCTCGATGATGCGCAGGCCGTGCCATTTCACGAAGGCGCAGAGCAGGTCGACGCGATCAGCGGTGGCGAGTTCGGCGCGTAGCTCGAAGCCGAGGTTGGGGTCGTCGGGCGAGTTGGTGATGAGTGCGGTGTCGGAGAGGGGGATACCTGGCCGAACGGCGAAGACACCGGGAGCCTCCTGCCGTGTCAATGCCAAGAGCTGGCGAGGTCCGTCTGCCACCAACTCCACCCACTCCTGGGCTCCTTCGAGGGTGCTGATGGACTCCAAGATGTGGTTCGTCGCGTATACCCGCTCCTCGGCAGGGATGCTCTGAAGCACGCGGCGCACCGTCCGGGCGATGTGCCTTGCGAGGACATGGGGAGCCGACTCGTCTCCCACCGAGTCGCTCACGAGATGCCACCCAAGGCTCGCGAACTCCTTCAGCTTCTGCTCGAAGCGCACGGTGATGAGCTCCTCGTACACACCCACGGCGGGCCGCACGGATTCCCCCGACTCAGACACCCTGGCTCCCTTGATCGCCTAGCAGCTGACTCATGTGTAACAGAGGGCAGTGACAGTGCGCAGGCGATGACTGACTGCTGGGATGGGGGAGAGGAGCGAGTTGCTGTCATAGCTGCACTGACCTGCTGCACTCCCCTAGAGTTATTCCATGACTCAGGAGAAACTTGGAAGAATCCTCAGCTCGGTTGCCAGACGGATGCGGGCAGACTTCGAGCAGTCAAGAAACTTCAAACACAACGGCGAAGCGGGAACTTCGCGAGAAGCTCTTATTCGGGAGTTTCTCGCCAGCTACCTACCATCTCATGTGGAACCAATACATAACGCCGAGATAGTCACAGCTGCAGACGAGACCTCTACCCAGTGCGACATCGTTCTCGCGGATCGAGGAACTCCACCATTCACTACTCTAAACGGGTATAGGATCCTCCCGAATGAGTGTGTCTATGGTGTTGTCGAAGTGAAGACCAAATTGGACAAGCAGCAGCTCTTAGATGCGTGCAACAAAATTAGCGTATTGCGTCGTATGTCAAAGAATTCGTATCGGCCGACGCCAGGACTTGTACCACGAAAAACGCTCGCCTATGGGAAAACTTACGACTTCTTCCCGACCTCGGGGATTGTCGTTGCTTTTGATAGTCTCAAGTTAGAGACGATTGGCAGTCACCTTATGGAGTGGTGTCAAACCCGACCGCCAGTCGAGTGGCCTGACAGTGTTTGGGTGTTAGGGAAGGGGCACCTGCAGTGGCAGAACCCTGATAGTTTGCTTCTGGAGCGCTCGCCCGGTCCAGGGTTTCTGCTTGCGCAAATTGACACGGATGAATATCAGGACATTCTCTTGGCTCTCGCGTTACACTTGAACATTCACTTCTCTGATGCGTGGATGAATCCACTGGACCTGGTGCCGTATGCGGGAGCCACTCGCCTTGGTGCTATTTCACGTCGATGGCGTATGACTCCCGCAGGTAGGCCGCTCAAGATGCTGGAAGGGCCGTAGAGGTAGGGATTTGATTCAGTCAGCTGGTACTGCGTCCCCTATGAAGCTGCCGTTTTCCGACCTGTAGACAATTTCAACTCCGTACGTTTTGCACAGGTCGAACATGTCCAAGTCGGGCTTCGCGGGAAGCAGGATTACGCGCTTGGGTGGCTCAGGATGCTCCTCGGTTCGCACATAGCGGCTGTAGTCTAAAATCTGCCCTAGCGCCATCCTTACGTCCTCGCGTGCACTAGATCCCTTAGCTTCATACAGAACGTGCTCTGATGCATCATAAAGATCTGTCCTGAGAGTGGACGTGAGCCCTTTGACTTTTATCTGGAAGGCGCCGGTCTTGCGGCCGACCTCTTTAAGGTGGGCCATGTAGGTACGGGTTAATTCGGCTTCGTGGCGCACGGCGATGTGGGCTGCCGCCGACGAGCGGAGGCTCATTTTCTTGTTGAATGCCTCTGATACGACGAACGTGCCGCTGGTAGCGGCATTTTCGGCAGCCTTTTTCAGGGAGCTTGCCTTTTTCTTGAGCTGGTTGGAAATTGGCAGCGTCCCGCTAGTCGCGGAGTCGCTATGAAAGTTAGCCGCAGTGACTATCTCGAAGGGGACGAGTTCCCATGTGGTCTCTGGTGCGGCGGGGATTGAATTCTTCGACGAATGCTGGAATTTTCCGTCCGGTCGAAGGCGGAAAACAATCACATTGCGTTCTCTACCGTCATTTCCGTGCACTCTGCGCCATACGTAAGGCTCTAGTGCATCCAGAGTAAATTCTCCTACAAACTGGTGCGTCTTGGTACCGCTATTAGGAAGCACGCCTATCTGTGTGAAAACTCGTAACGTGCGGTCTTGCTCGGCGTGGCGCAGTATGGCTCGGTTGCCTGAACCTGCGACACCAGCGAACGTCTGATTTCCAGATTTCCCTGCCCCGGTGTATTCGAATATGGGCCCCAGGTCGTCTTCCTCTGCCAGCCAGCCGTCGTAGTATCCGTTGAGCTCTCCGACGGAAGGGTCTGAATATAGGTTGACGCTCCGTTTTTCGACGGAGGGGCATATGCCACCCTGTCCGCTTCCCCCGAACACCGGCATAATCTCTGCACGCGTGCGCACATCTCCCGGAACGATCACGTTAGTCGCCATGTCATGACCCTAACAACCGTCAGCTCAAAGCCTTTGAGTGGGCGGTGGCGATGATGAGCGAGCAGGCGAGTTGGGGGCCTCCCGGGTGTCGACGATGCGGAGTCAAACCCATCTAGGACACGATGCGGCCGGACCACTCGGCCACCCGGTGAGACCTCGCCGCATCATGTACGCATGATCACCATCCACCTGACCTACGAGATCGACGCCGACAAGATCGACGACTTCGAGGAGTACGGACGCCGTTGGGTAGGGCTCGTCAACCGGTTCGGGGGGACGCATCACGGATACTTCCTGCCCAGCGAGGGGGACAGCGATATCGCCTACGCCCTGTTCTCGTTTCCCAGTTTCGCCGCGTACGAGCAGTACCGCACCGACAGCGCGTCTGATCCGGAGTGTCAGGAGGCGTTCGAGTTGGCTCGGCGTACGCGTTGTATCAAGCGGTATGAACGGCGGTTTCTCAGGCCGCTCGACGGCGTTTCCTGAGGGCTGGGACGTAGGTGCCGTTCTCCCGTCTCGGTGAGGGGGTTCGGCTGATGTCGTTCAGGGCGAGTGAGGGGGGGGCCGGGCAGGAAAGTCGGTCGACGCAGGTCAGTGCGGTGGCCGATCATGCGTTCATGTCCCTGACAGAGACCCTTGCCCGAGTCGACGCCGACCTGGCCGCCGGCCGGGTTCCCGTTGCTCGGCAGCGTTTGCGCGGCCTTGTCTCGTCGTTCCCGTACGATCTGACGCTCCGTCGGCGTTTGGCCGAGGTGTACCGGCTCTACGGTGACGCCGCCGAGGCGGGACGCTGGATGTATCTCGAAGAGGACCGCGATGCTGACGAGACGGCCGCCTTCGAGGCACGGTACGTCTCTCACGGGTGGCGGATGAAGGCCCTCGCCTGGCGCGGCCCCGAGGCGATGGCCGGCACCGCCTTCGCGGAGGGTCAGCTTGTCGCGGTGCGGAGTGCCTGCGCGGAGGAGCTGGCGTATCCCGTCGGCTGGGAAGACTCGGCCTTCAGGCGGTATGGCCTGGACGAGGAGTCCGAGGAGCCCTCCGGGCCGTGGTCGGTGAGCGGTGTACTGGCGGGCACCGGCTGCCTGGTGGGGGTTCTTGCGTTTCTCGCGATCTGGGTGAACGGAGTCGTGGCTCTCTTCGACTGAGTCAGGTCGCAGGGGCTGGGGAGGGGCGCCGCGCCGGGTTCGGTGGATCGCCCGGGACCGCTGGGGCGGGAGGCCCCGTGACGAGTGGAGCCGATGACCGTACTGCGGCACGACACACACGACCCACACGACACATCGGCCCCGCCCGACGCAAGGTGGCGCCCGAGCCCAGGCGTTGGCCCGGGCGGCCCCCAGCTCACCTCACCGGGCCACCCAGCACCGGCCACCAGGTCACACCGGGCCCACCCGGCCCCCGGCCACCTGCCCCCCCGCCGTACCCCTACTGCGGCGCGATCGCCCCGTCGTACACGTTCCCCGGCGTGACGATCTGCGTGATCGCCCGGGCGAAGAGTGTGGACGGTTCCTGGCCCCCGCTGCTGGCGTCCGTGTTGGTCATGATGACCAACGTGGCCTTCTGCGAGGGGAGATAGACGGTCACCGTCTGGTAGCCGGGGATGGAGCCGTTGTGGCCGATCCAGCCGCCCGTCTCGAAGATGCCGAGGCCGTAGCTGAGGCCGGGGAGTCCGGTCGGCAGGGTCTTGAGACGCTGGGCCTGGGTCTGCGGGCTGAGCAGGGTCCCGGTGGCGACGGTTTTCGCCCAGCTGCGCAGATCGTGCAGGTCGGAGATCATCGCCCCGGCCGCCCAGGCCCAACTGGGGTTCCAGTCAGTGGCGTCGGCGGTCGCTCCGCTCAGCGTCTGGTCGGTGTAGCCGCGCGGATGCGGCTCGGGGAACTCGGCTCCCTTCGGGAACAGGGTGTGACGCAGACGAGCCGGCCGCAGCACCCGCTCGTCGATGAAGTCGGCGAGCCGCTGACCGCTGACCTTCTCGATCACCAGGCCGAGCAGGACGAGGTTGGTGTTGGAGTACTGGAACTCCGCGCCCGGCGCGAAGGTGTTCTCGTGCCTGAAGCCGTACGCGAGCACTTCCCGGGGTGTGAAGGAACGCTTCGGGTCGCTCAGCAGGTCCTGGACGAAGTCCGGATCGGAGGTGTACGGGAACAGGCCGCTGCGCATCTCCGCGAGGTGGCGCAGCGTGATCCGGTGACCGTCCGGTACGCCGTGGACGTAGCGGGAGATCGGGTCATCGAGCCGGATCCGCTGGTCGTCGACGAGTTCGAGCAGTGCGGTGACGGTGAAGGTCTTGGTCTCGCTGCCGATCCGGACGTAGCCGTCGGTGGTCATCGGGCGGCGGGTGACGGTGTCGGCGACACCGGTCGCGTGGACGTAGCTTCCCTTGCCGGGCATCCACACCCCGACGGCGACACCGGGGACGCCGGCCTGTCGGCGTACGTCCTCGATCGCCTTGTCCAGCCGGGCGGTCACATCGGGGGAGAGGGTCGTCGGAGGGCAGTCTTTCTGGTCCCGCCCGTCCTGCCCGGAGTGACCGTAGTCCCGGCAGTGCTGTTCATGCCGGTGGTGCGGGTCGGCCGTAGTGGTCCGGGCGGTCGCGGTGGGGACCGCTGCCGTCCCGATCAGCGCACACGCCGCGAACAGTGCCGCGGCGAGCATCCTGCGGTGGGGGGTATGTCGCATCCGGGGTGCCTCTTCCAACTTGGGCGGGCTCGGACGGCAACATCACCATCGGCGACTCGTCGCAGATGACCCCTTCCGGTCGCGTACCGGCGAGTCCACTCGTTCGGAGCCGCTCGCCGATGGCTGCGGCGGCCCGTCCCCCGAATGGCTCGCTGATGCGACAGTCATCAGGACAGGACCTTCACTGGAAGACATGTCCCCCCTAGACGAGATACCGACGCAGACGCAGATACCGGCACCGGCACACGCACAGGCGAACGCGTCCGCATCCGCCCGGCGCCTTCGTGTCGCTGCCGCGCTGGGCGTGGTGGCGGCCCTGGCCGGCAGTGGCTGTACGACGGGTGCCGACACCTCCGGCGCCGTCCGCAAGGTGGCGGCGGAGGCCTCGCCGCTGCCCACCGTCCCGCCGGCCCAGCCGCCGCCGAGCCTCACGCGGGCCAAGGTCGACGCCGCGGTGGACAAGCTCGACGGCGTCGTACGGGACGCCATGAGCGAAACCGGTGTGCCGGGGGTCGCCGTCGGCGTGGTCTACGACGACAAGGTGCTGTATCTGAAGGGCTTCGGTGTACGGAAGGTCGGCGCGGAGGGCAAGGTCGGACCCGACACCGTCTTCCAGCTCGCCTCGGTCTCCAAGCCGGTGGCGTCGACAGTGGTCGCCGCGGCCGTGGGGGAGAAGAAGGTCGGCTGGGACGATCCGGTGGTCAAGTACAGCCCCGGCTTCGCCCTCAAGGACCCCTGGGTCACCCGCCACGCCACGCTCGCCGACCTGTTCTCGCACCGTACCGGCCTGCCCGACCACTCCGGGGACATCCTGGAGGACCTCGGCTACGACCGCTCGTACATCCTGGAACGTCTGCGCTACGAACCCCTGACTCCGTTCCGTGCCAGCTACGCGTACACCAACTTCGGGCTGACCGAGGCGGGCGTCGCCGTCGCGCGGGCGGCGGGAACCAGCTGGGAGAAACTGTCCGCCGACAAGCTGTACCGCCCGCTCGGCATGGACTCCACCAGTTCCTCCTTCGCCGACTACGAGAAGGCCAAGAACAAGGCCGTCACCCATGTGAAGCAGGGCGGCACCTGGCAGGCGAAGTTCGTACGGGACGCGGATGCGCAGAGTCCGGCGGGCGGAGCCAGCTCCACCGTCCGGGACATGACGAAGTGGCTGCGACTGCAGCTCGGCAACGGGGAGTTCGAGGGGCGGCGGGTCGTCGACGCCGACGCCTTGGACGAGACCCACCTCCCGCACAGCCTTTCCGAGCCGCCGCACGCGCCGGCGGGCAGGTCCGGGTTCTACGGGCTTGGCTGGAACGTCAGTTACGACGACCACGGCAGGTTGAAGCTCGGCCACTCCGGTGGCTTCGCGATGGGCGCGGCCACCAACGTCGCGCTGCTGCCCTCGGAGAACCTCGGCATCGTCGTCCTCACCAACGGCGCGCCCGTCGGCGTACCCGAGTCGATCTCCGCGACCTTTCTCGACACGGTGCAGACGGGCGGGCCCACGGTCGACTGGCTGACGTTCCTCGGCCCGCTCATCGAGGGGGCCCTTGCGGGCGAACGCTCCGAGACCGACTACGCCAAGCCCCCGGCAAAGCCCGCTCAGGCCAGGGCGGACGACGCCTACACCGGCACGTACGCCAACGACTTCTACGGGCCGATGACCGTCAGCTCCGCCCAGGGCGACGACCTCGTGATGCAACTCGGGCCGAAGAAGCAGCGGTTCACCCTGCGGCACTACGACGGCGACACCTTCTACTACAGCACCACGGGCGAGAACGCGGTCGGACTGTCCGGAGTGACCTTCACCGTCGGCTCCGACGGTCGCGCCGACAAGGTCCGGGTCGAGAACTTCGACACGAGCGGTCTCGGCACCTTCACCAGGCAGTGAACGACAGTCGATGAGCGGCTACGGCACCTGAGTGAAGGTGCCGTCCTCCGCCATGATGAAGCGGCCCTGGGTCTTGCCCTCGACCTTGAGTTGCTTGAGCCAGTGCTTCGACAGGTTGTGCAGGTTCTTGTGCTGCCCTTCCCAGGGCATCGAGTGGCCGGCGCATTTCGCCGTGACCAGGAGCTTGTGAGCCCCCGTGACGGCGTCGTAGAGCGCGGGGACGTGGAAGTCGAGCGCGGGCCCGGGGCTGGGCGGCGGTGTGTTGGCCGTCGTGTCGAACTCGCCGTGCACGATCAGCACGGGCACCGCGCCACCGAGAACGCCGCCCTGCCCCGCAGTGGTGTTGTTCCAGCCCCACGTGACGAAGTTCCGGAAGCGGCTGACACCCACAGGCTTTCCGGTCGCGGCGTCGACCTTTCCCCAGGTGCGGCCGATCGGATCGTTTTCCATGAGGGCGCTCCACACGACCTCGAACATGCCGGGTTCCCGCTGGTTGGCGCAGTGCACCTGAGCGCCCCAGCTGGCCTCGAAGCCGCGCGTGAGCACGTGGGTGGGAAAGCCGGGCGCGGGCAGTGTCGGCGGGTTCGAGGGGCCCAGGGGCGGGAAGATCGGCGCGAGCAGGAACAGGCTCTCCACCTTCAACGGATTCTTGATCGCGTACGGTCCCATCGCGAACGCGGCCGCCGACCAGCCGATGAACGCGACCTTCGAGACGCCACGCGTGCTGCGGATGTAGTCGACCACGGTGCCGAGCTCGTCCTGGTCGGTCTGGGAGTTGCTCAGCACGAAGGGGTAGGTCGGGGTACGCGGGCCCGAGAGCGGGGGAGTGACCGCGCTCTGCTGGCTGGGATTGACGTTGCAGGGGTCCTCCATCCGGGGACGGGGCGACCGGCCCGAGCCCTGGAGATCCATCATGAAGACGTCGTACCCGGCCTGGGCGAGCGA
Source organism: Streptomyces turgidiscabies Car8 (assembly GCF_000331005.1). Classification (GTDB taxonomy): domain Bacteria; phylum Actinomycetota; class Actinomycetes; order Streptomycetales; family Streptomycetaceae; genus Streptomyces; species Streptomyces turgidiscabies. Next base: position 2,939 of record NZ_AEJB01000314.1, on the reverse strand, counting down.
CTGTCCCCAGGCGTACGAGGTGTGCTGGAGATCGTAACCAGCCAGCGTCGGCACGCTCCTGCCGTGCAGCATGAGGACCGCCTTGCGGTTTGCGGGGGGACCGGAAGGCGTGCCGTCGCGTTCACGCACGAAGAGCTCGACCTGTTCGTCCTTCGTGGCGTGAAGGGTCGACTTGTGCTTGACCCAGTGGTCGATCGGATTGACAGCCATGAGGGATCCTTCCGTTGACTCGGGCAACGGGTAGGCGGTGACTGCGATGAGAGCGCTCGACGCTCGGTTCTCACTGAAGACGGGTGTGGGTACCCGTATACGTATGCCGGTGAACGGGTCTACTGCTGCCGCCGTTCACGAACGGGACGCTCAGCTCCAGGAAAGTTCGGCACAGTTCATATCTCACTCTGCACCGACACCGCGGATATCGCATCCGTACGAAGAGCGCATGAGGCGGAAGGCAGTGTCGTAGCCCATGGTGGCGTCGCACGACGCTATGCGGCGAGCTCAGTGGTTCGTGGGCCTCGTACGACCAGGGCCATCAGGGCCGCGACGAGGCAGATCGCGCTCAGCGCGGTCCAGACGACGTTGTACGTGCCGAACAGGTCGCGGGCGGTGGCGCCGAGGAAGGCCGAAGCGCCCGCCCCCAGCTGGTGAGCGGCGTTGGTCCAGCCGAAGACGATGGGACCGTCTTCGCCGTAGCAGCGCTGGGTGAGCGCGATGACCGGCGGGACGGTCGCGACGTCGACGAGACCGTAGACGACAGCGAAAACGATCAAGGAAGGCCTGACGGTGGACGCGAGCACCATCGGCAGGGTCAACAGGGTGAGCGCGCGGATGGTGAAGTAGACGGCCAGCAGGCGACGGGGCTCGAAGCGGTCGGTGAGCCAGCCGGAGACAACGGCGCCCAGGGAGGAGAAGACGCCGATCAGGGACAGTGCCGAGGCGGCGGCGGTCGCGTGCATACCGTGGTCGTGGGCGGCGGGTACCCAATTGCTCCACATGATGCCGTTGGTGGAGGCGCCGCAGATGATGAACATGCCTGCCAGCAGCCAGAAGGTTCCTGTGCGAGCGGCGGCGAAGAGAACCCTGACGGTGCGGCGGGCGGCGCCCTGGGTGTGGGCGGGCTTGGCGACGAAGTGATCGCCTCCGTACGGAAGCACGCCGACGTCGGCCGGATGGTCGCGCAGGAGCAGGGCCACCAGAGCGGACACCGCCAGGGCGACGAGGGCGAGCGTCACCACGGGCGGCTTCCAGTCGTAGCGGTCGACCGACCAGGCCAGCAGGGGCAGGAAGACGAGTTGTCCCAGGTGGCTGGACGCGCTCAGGGCGCCGGTGACCAGACCGCGGCGCCGCGCGAACCAGCGGTCGGCGACGAGGGCGGCGAAGGTCATCGTCAGACAGCCGCTACCCAGGCCGATCAACACGCCCCAGTACAGGACCAGTTGCCACGGCGACGTCATCGCGTAGGTGAGCAGGGCACCGACCGCGATGAGCAGCATGGCACCCGCCCCCACCCGGCGGATTCCGGCGCGATCCATCAGTGCCGCGGCGAAGGGAGCGGTGAGGCCGAACAGGACCATGTTGACGGACGCGGCCAGCGCGATCTGCCCGCGGTCCCAGGCGTACGCCTCGTGCAGTGGCGTGACCAGCAGTCCCGGGACGGTCGTGAAGGCGCCGGCGGTCACGATGGCGGCGCCCGCGACAACGGCGATGACCCATGCGCGGTGCGGCCCGGAACGGGAGCGCCGGGGCCCAGCGGGCGACGGCGAGGAGTGCGCGGAAGGAGGGGTCTGAGTCTGTGGATGCTGAGCCATGTTCCCAGCGTGTCGGCGGGAGGCGCGTCCTTCGAGTGTCTGGATGGACCAGATGCGCAAGAATATGGCCATGCATGAGGTCACGGAATCCAGGACCGTTTTCACGCACCCCGAACGCCATCATGTCGCCGTACTCGCGCGGCAGATGACCCTCCCCATCGAGTTGGGCATCGTCCACCAGGTGTTCGGCCAGGCCAGGGAAGGAGCGTCGGTGGACGGCAAGCCGCTGTACGAGCTTGCCACGTGCGCCCTGAGTGCCGGGGAACTGCGCACGGACGGAGATTTCACCGTCACCGTCCAGCACGGCCCCGAGGCGCTGGCCGAGGCCGACACGGTGATCGTGCTGTCCTCCTACGAGGACTACGAGCAACGGGAGCCGACCCTGTCCGCGCCGCTCACCGAGGCGTTCGCCCGCATGCGCCCCGGCACCCGCGTCGCCTCCATCTGCACAGGCGCCTTCGTGCTCGCCTCCGCCGGGCTGCTCGACGGGCGGACCGCGACGACGCACTGGAGGTACGCCGACCAGTTCGCCCGGCTGTTCCCCAAGGTCGAGCTGGACGCGGACGTGCTGTACACCGACGGCGACGACGTGCTCACCTCGGCGGGGTGCGCCTCCGGGATCGACCTGTGCCTGCACATCATTCGGCGCGACTTCGGAATGGCCGTCGCCAACGACGTCGCCCGCCGCACCGTCGTACCACCGCACCGGGAGGGCGGGCAGGTTCAGTACGTCCGCCGCCCCGTGCCGGAGCCGTCGTCGCCCTCCACCGCGGCCGCGCGCTGCTGGGCCCTGGAGCGGCTCGGAGACCCCATCACCCTCGGCCAGATGGCAGCTCAGGAAGCCACCAGCGTACGGAACTTCACGCGTCGCTTCCGCGACGAGGTCGGCACCACACCGATGAACTGGCTGACCCAGCAGCGCGTCGAGCACGCCCGCGAACTCCTGGAACAGTCGGACCTGCCGGTCGACCAGGTGGCCGAGCGGGCGGGCCTCGGTACGGCCGCCAACCTCAGGCAGCACTTCCACACCACACTGGGCACCTCGCCCAGCGCCTACCGCGCCGTCTTCCGCGGACCGGGCGGCGCGACGGCCGCATGACAGCGGTGTGACAACGACATGGCGAGACGTGG
>NZ_AEJB01000313.1 GCF_000331005.1 Streptomyces turgidiscabies Car8 | reverse complement strand
CCCCTTCGACTCGCTCAGGCCGAGCGCGGCGTCATCTCATCGCATGTGCTGCGAGTCCGCGACCGTCACCTCGACGCGCTGGAACTCCTTGAGGTCGCTGTAGCCCGTGGTGGACATGGCGCGGCGCAGGGCGCCGAAGAAGTTCATCGAGCCGTCCGGCGTGTGCGAGGGGCCCATGAGGACCTCCTCGATCGTTCCGACCGTGCCGAGGTCGACCTTCTTGCCGCGCGGCAGCTCCTCGTTGACGGCCTCCATGCCCCAGTGGTGGCCCTTGCCGGGCGCGTCCGTGGCGCGGGCCAGCGGGGAGCCCATCATGACCGCGTCGGCGCCACAGGCGATCGCCTTCGGGAGGTCGCCGGACCAGCCGACGCCGCCGTCAGCGATCACGTGCACGTACCGGCCGCCGGACTCGTCCATGTAGTCGCGGCGGGCGGCGGCCACATCGGCGACCGAGGTGGCCATCGGGACGCGGATGCCCAGCACGTTGCGCGTGGTGTGGGCGGCGCCGCCGCCGAAGCCGACCAGCACGCCGGCCGCGCCGGTGCGCATCAGGTGCAGGGCCGCGGTGTAGGTGGCGCAGCCGCCGACGATCACCGGGACGTCCAGCTCGTAGATGAACTGCTTCAGGTTCAGCGGTTCGGCGGCACCGGAGACGTGCTCCGCGGAGACCGTCGTACCGCGGATGACGAAGATGTCCACGCCAGCGTCGACGACGGCCTTGGAGAACTGGGCCGTGCGCTGCGGGGAGAGCGCGGCGGCGGTGACCACGCCCGAGTCGCGCACCTCCTTGATGCGCGCGCCGATCAGCTCCTCCTTGATGGGAGCCGCGTAGATCTCCTGGAGACGGCGGGTCGCGGTGTCCACGTCCAGCTCGGCGATCTCGTCGAGCAGCGGCTGCGGGTCCTCGTACCGGGTCCAGAGGCCTTCGAGGTTGAGGACGCCGAGGCCGCCCAGCTCGCCGATGCGGATCGCGGTGGCCGGGGAGACGACCGAGTCCATGGGGGCCGCCAGGAAGGGCAGCTCGAAGCGGTAGGCGTCGATCTGCCAGGCGATCGAGACCTCCTTCGGGTCGCGCGTACGACGGCTGGGGACGACGGCGATGTCGTCGAAGGCGTACGCCCTACGGCCGCGCTTGCCGCGCCCGATCTCGATCTCAGTCACGTGTGTGGCCTTTCCATCCTTGGCTGTGCGCGTCCCAGTATCCCCGACGGGTACGACAAAGGCGGCCCCGGAGTGCCTCCGGGACCGCCTCTCGCACGTCCGGTTACCGCTCGCGCCTACTTACGGCTGTAGTTGGGCGCCTCGACCGTCATCTGGATGTCGTGCGGGTGGCTCTCCTTGAGGCCCGCCGACGTGATGCGGACGAAGCGGCCCTTGGTCTCCATCTCGCCGACGGTGGCCGCACCGACGTATCCCATGGTCTGACGCAGGCCGCCGACGAGCTGGTGCAGCACGGCGGCCAGCGGACCGCGGTAGGGCACCTGGCCCTCGATGCCCTCGGGGACGAGCTTGTCGTCGGAGCCGACCTCGGCCTGGAAGTAGCGGTCCTTGGAGTACGACTTCGCCTGGCCGCGCGACTGCATGGCGCCCAGCGAGCCCATGCCGCGGTACGACTTGAACTGCTTGCCGTTGATGAACTGCAGCTCGCCCGGGGACTCCTCGCAGCCCGCCAGGAGGCTGCCCAGCATCACGGAGTCGGCGCCTGCGGCGAGCGCCTTGCCGATGTCGCCGGAGTACTGCAGGCCGCCGTCGCCGATGACCGGGATACCCGCGACGCGGGCCGCGAGGGCCGCCTCGTAGATGGCCGTCACCTGGGGTACGCCGATGCCGGCGACCACGCGGGTGGTACAGATGGAGCCGGGGCCGACGCCCACCTTGATGCCGTCGACGCCCGCGTCGATCAGGGCCTGGGCGCCGTCACGCGTGGCCACGTTGCCGCCGATCACGTCGACGTGGACGCTCGACTTGATCTTCGACATCCAGCTCAGGGCGTTGCTGTTGTGCCCGTGCGAGGTGTCGACGACCAGGAAGTCCACGCCCGCCTCGGCGAGCGCCTGGGCGCGCTCCAGGGCCTCGGGACTGGCACCGACGGCCGCGCCGACGAGCAGCCGGCCCTCGGCGTCCTTGGCCGCACTCGGGTACTTCTCGGCCTTGACGAAGTCCTTGACCGTGATCAGGCCCTTGAGGAGACCGGAGTCGTCGACCAGGGGAAGCTTCTCGATCTTGTGGCGGCGCAGCAGCTCCATTGCCTCGGTGCCGGAGATGCCGACCTTGCCCGTGACCAGCGGCATCGGCGTCATGACCTCACGGACCTGACGCGAGCGGTCGGTCTCGAAGGCCATGTCGCGGTTGGTGACGATGCCGAGCAGCCTGCCGTTGCCGTCGGTCACCGGGACGCCGCTGATGCGGAACTTGGCACACAGCGCGTCGGCCTCGCCCAGCGTGGCGTCCGGGTTCACCGTGATCGGGTCGGTGACCATGCCGGACTCGGAGCGCTTCACGAGGTCGACCTGGTTGACCTGGTCCTCGATGGAGAGGTTGCGGTGCAACACGCCGACGCCACCCTGCCGGGCCATGGCGATCGCCATGCGGGACTCGGTCACCTTGTCCATCGCCGCGGACAGCAGCGGGATGTTGACGCGGACGTTGCGGGAGATGCGGGACGAGGTGTCGACCGCGTTGGGCAGCACTTCCGATGCGCCCGGCAGCAGCAGCACGTCGTCGTAGGTGAGCCCGAGTGTCGCGAACTTGGCGGGCACTCCGTCGACGTTGGCAGTCATGACACCTTCCCCAAATGGCCTTGCTCGGTGCGGATGTCCATGCTAACGGGAAGCACGGGTCCCGAATTCCACGGTGCGGGGTGCCCCGGGGCTTCGTATGTTCGTACGGAATCGACTGTTCGTACGGAGTAGGCGCCCCGGTCGTTCATACGGGGCCGGGAAAAGGGGCCCCGGCGCTGCGGCCCCTACTGCTCCGCCAGTGCTCGCAGCCGGCTCAACGCGCGATGCTGGGCCACGCGCACCGCGCCGGGTGACATTCCCAACATCTGGCCCGTCTCCTCCGCCGTGAGGCCCACCGCGATGCGCAGCAGAAGCAGTTCACGCTGGTTCTCGGGGAGGTTGGCCATAAGTTTCTTGGCCCATTCGGCGTCGCTGCTGAGAAGGGCCCGTTCCTCGGGGCCCAGGGAGTCGTCGGGGCGTTCCGGCATCTCGTCCGAGGGGACCGCGGTCGAACCCGGGTGGCGCATCGCGGCACGCTGGAGGTCGGCGACCTTGTGCGCTGCGATCGCGAAGACGAACGCCTCGAACGGGCGTCCGGTGTCGCGGTAGCGCGGCAGGGCGAGGAGTACGGCGACGCAGACCTCCTGCGCCAGATCCTCCACGAAGTGCCGCGCGTCGCCCGGCAGTCGGGACAGCCGGGTGCGGCAGTAGCGCAGGGCGAGGGGGTGGACATGGGCGAGCAGGTCGTGCGTCGCCTGCTCGTCCCCGTCGACGGCGCGATGGACGAGGGAACCGATCACCCCATGGGCATAAGCCGCCTCGTCGTCACGCATCGGACCATGGTGCCTTGGCGCCGCTCTCTCCGTGGCACCGCGCCCGTTGTTGTGCACCGAAGCGTTATGAGCAGGTGCGCCGGAACTCATATCCTGCGCCCTCCCCTTCCGCTCGACCGACTCGTCCCCGAGGAACTCCACACCTCAAGGATGCGGCATCCGCGGCGAAACGAGCAGCGGTTGTCCGGCGGGCCGTTTTGCGACCCCCGCCCACCATGCGGTAGGCGGGGCCTTTCTCACCCCCGGCGAGGTCCACCTAACGGACCAGACCCCACCGGAAACCGAGCGCCACCGCGTGCGCGCGGTCCGAGGCACCGAGCTTCTTGAAAAGGCGCCTGGCGTGCGTCTTCACCGTGTCCTCGGAGAGGAACAGTTCGCGTCCGATCTCCGCGTTCGACCGGCCGTGGCTCATGCCTTCCAGGACCTGGATCTCCCGCGCGGTGAGGGTGGGCGCGGCGCCCATCTCGGCCGAGCGCAGTCGGCGCGGCGCGAGCCGCCAGGTCGGGTCGGCCAGCGCCTGCGTCACCGTGGCCCGCAGTTCGGCGCGCGAGGCGTCCTTGTGCAGATAGCCGCGGGCACCGGCGGCAACGGCGAGCGCCACGCCGTCCAGGTCCTCGGCCACGGTGAGCATGATGATGCGCGCTCCGGGGTCGGCGGACAACAGCCGCCGGACCGTCTCGACGCCGCCCAGACCGGGCATGCGTACGTCCATCAGAATCAGGTCCGAACGGTCGGCACCCCAGCGGCGGAGGACTTCCTCGCCGTTGGCCGCCGTGGTCACGCGCTCGACGCCGGGCACGGTCGCGACCGCGCGGCGGAGCGCCTCTCGGGCAAGCGGGGAGTCGTCGCAGACGAGGACGGATGTCATGGCCGCCCTCCGCAGCTGATGCGCGTCACCTTGAGCCTCCAGGCTGGTACAGAATTGTCACCTGTGCGGTTGACACTCGACCGAATTCTCGGCAGTGGGTACTGCCGCCCGTCCGAGCGCTTGTTCCTCCAACCGCCTCCGCACTCTCAACGACGGTCACTCGAAAGAGTTACGGGGCTGTGTGTCGTCTTCGGCACTCTACGTGAGGGCGTGGACACGGTGCAGACATGCACAACAGACCCTCAACGTTTCATCACAACCTATGCCCCATTCAGCCGTTTTTCTTCCCTTTTATTGGTGTCTGAGGCTAGATTCGCAATGAGTCATATTTTCATCTCCTTAGATCGTAGTTGTACGGTCAGGGGCACCAACTCAGCCCAGAACGGCAACAAGGGGACAAACAATGGCAGATTTCTCCCGCCTTCCCGGTCCGAACGCGGACCTCTGGGACTGGCAGCTCCTCGCGGCCTGCCGTGGGGTCGACAGCTCGCTCTTCTTCCACCCGGAGGGAGAGCGCGGTGCGGCACGGAGCGCTCGCGAGAACTCGGCCAAGGAGGTCTGCATGCGATGCCCGGTCCGCGCGCAGTGCGCGGCACACGCGCTGGCGGTGCGCGAGCCGTACGGCGTGTGGGGTGGATTGACCGAGGACGAGCGCGAAGAGCTGATGGGGCGGGCCCGTAACCGGCTGGTGTCGGCGTCGACCGGTGGCGGGGACCTCGACTCGAACAACTGAAGGAACGTTTCTCCAGCGCGGCCCGCAGGGGCACGCGCACGCGTGCCCCTGCGCTTCAGACCCGGTCCGCCGCCCGCGCGAGCTGGTCCAGTGTCGCCGCGACCGCCGGCACCTGCGCCAGGTCGGGCAGGGTCAGCGCGACGATCTCCCGCCGGACCGCCGGTTCCAGCGTCACGGTGCGCACACCCCGCGGCCGTACGGACTCGACGGCGAGCTGGGGCAGAACCGCCACGCCCAGCCCCGCGCCCACCAGGCCGACCACCGCGGGGTAGTCGTCGGTCGCGAAGTCGATGCGCGGGGTGAAGCCCGCGCTCTCGCATGCCTCGACCAACTGGCCCCGGCAGCGCGGGCAGCCGGCGATCCAGGACTCGGCGGCGAGTTCGCCGAGGGCGACCGACTCGGCGCGGGACAGCCGGTGACCCTCGGGCACGAGGCCGACGAGGCGGTCGGTGAGGAGGGGGCGGACCACCAGGTCGTCCCACTCACCGGCGCCGGCCGCTCCTTCGTAACGGAAAGCGAGCGCCACGTCGCAGTCGCCCTCGCGCAGCAGTTCGACCGAGTGCGGGGGTTCGGCCTCCTCCAGGGAGACCCGGGTGCCGGGGTGGGCGGCGCGCAGTGCGGCGAGGGCTGTCGGGACGAGGGTGGAGCTGCCGCTGGGGAAGGAGACCAGCCGGACCCGGCCCGCCCGCAGCCCGGCGATCGCCGCGACCTCCTCCTCCGCCGCCGTGAGGCCCGAGAGGATGCCGGCCGCGTGTCGCACGAGGGCCTCGCCCGCCTGGGTCAGGCGCATCTCACGCCCGCTGCGGATGAGCAGCGGGGTGCCGACCGAGGCTTCCAGCGCTTTCATCTGCTGACTCACGGCGGGCTGGGTGCAGCCCAGTTCGCGGCCCGCCGCCGAGAAGGAGCCGGTGGAGGCCACGGCGCGCAGGACACGGAGATGACGGGCTTCGATCATTTTTCGATCATAAGTGATTCTTTGGTTCTGCGGCGAATAATGCGTCGACACTTTGGGGATGAGTGACTTAGCGTGTGGTCGTGGTCATGAATGCGACGGGTGAACTGGCGAGTACGGGGGCGAGTGTCGTGATGAAGGTGTTGTCCGTGAACGTGGGTCGTGCGCAGTCCGTGCCGTACACGGACCATCCGCAGGGCACCGGTATCGACAAGCGGCCGGTCGACGGGCCGGTGCGGGTGTCGGCGCCCGGGCCCAAAGGGGTCGGGGGCAGTGGCCTGGCCGGGGACACGGTGTGCTCGAAGCAGCACCACGGCGGCGACGAACAGGCGGTGTACGCGGTCGCGCGCGAGGATCTCGACGCATGGGAACGCGAGCTGAGCCGCCCGCTGCGCGACGGGATGTTCGGCGAGAACATCACCACGCGAGGCCTGGACGTGTCCGGTGCCCTGATCGGCGAGCGCTGGCGGATCGGGTCCGAGCTGGTCCTTGAGGTGACCAGCGGCCGTATCCCCTGTGCGACGTTCCAGGGCCATCTGGGTGAGAAAAAGTGGGTGCGGCGGTTCACGGAGCGGGGTGCGCCGGGCGCCTATCTGCGGGTGATCGAGCCTGGCGAGATACGGGCGGGCGACCCGGTCGACATCGTGCACCGGCCGGATCACGAGGTGACGGTCGCCCTGTACTTCCGGGCGCTGACGACCGAGCGGACTCTGCTGCCACGGCTGCTCACGGCCGGTGCGGCGCTGCATTCGGAGGCGGCGACGGCGGCTGACGCGTATGTGAAGAAGTACGGCTGACCCGCGGGTGAGGCACGGCCGCTGACAAGGGATTACCTGAGGTGTCCGGCGGGGACTTCACGATCGGGAGGGAGCGTGCAGGGGGCGGACGGGCACAGCCGGGGTCACTAATCTTGCGCCATGACAACGGCTTTGATTACGGGATCCACCGCGGGTATCGGCGCCGCGTTCGCGCGGCGGCTGGCAGCCGACGGCCACAACCTCGTCCTGGTGGCGCGCGACGCCAAGCGGCTCGGCGAGCAGGCGACCGAACTGCACGACCGGCACGGCATCGAGGCGGAGGTGCTGAGCGCCGACCTCGCGACGGACGCAGGCATCGAGGCGGTGGCCGCACGCCTCGGGGACCGCAAGAACCCCGTCGACCTGCTGGTCAACAACGCCGGCTTCGGTAACAAGGGCCGCTATCTCGACGTCTCGATGGCGGACGAGCTGCGGATGCTCAAGGTGCACTGCGAGGCGGTGCTGCGGCTGACCAGCGCCGCGACCGAGGGCATGCGGGAGCGGGGGCGCGGGGGTGTCGTCAATGTGGCGTCCGTCGCCGCGTTCGTGCCACGCGGGACGTACGGGGCGTCGAAGGCCTGGGTCGTGCAGTTCACGCAGGGGGCGGCGAAGGATCTGGCGGGGAGCGGGGTACGGCTGATGGCGCTGGCTCCCGGTTTCGTGCGCACGGAGTTCCACGAGCGGGCCGGGATGGGGACGGACAACATCCCGAACTGGATGTGGCTGGACGCGGACAAGCTGGTCGCGGCGGCGCTCGCCGACCTGGCCCGGGGCAAGTCGCTGTCGATCCCGGACCCGCGCTACAAGGCGCTGATGGGCGTGGTGAAGGTGACGCCGCGGGCGCTGCTGGGCGGGATCTCGTCGAAGACGGGGCGGAAGTACGGGCCTCAGTGACACATTTACGGGCCGGTGTACAGGCCGGCGTGAAGGAGGTGGTGCCGCGACTCCGGTGGGAGTATGGAGAGAGGTACCGGACCCAGGGGGGCCGGAGGCGGCGCCATGACGTTCGTACAGCTGATTGACTGCAAGACCAGTCGGTTCGACGAGATGAACCGGTTGATGGACACCTGGGTCGAGCAGACCCAGGGCAAGCGGAGCGCGACGCACACGCTGATCGGCAAGGATCTCTCGGACTCGTCGCACTTCGTCGAGATCGTGGAGTTCCCCTCGTACGAGGAGGCGATGCGGAACTCGAACCTTCCGGAGACGGACCGGATCTTCCGCGAGATGGTCGCTCTGTGCGACGAGATGCCGACGTTCACGGATCTGGACGTGGTGCGGGACGAGCAGTTGTGCGCGGACTCCTCGCGGCGGTTCTTCGAGATGATCGCCACCCGGGGCGAACTCCCCCCGCTCAACGACCTGTTCGTGGAGAGCTACCACGACCACGATCCGTCCAACGAGCAGGATGTCATCGGGCTGGACGCGGCCCGGCGTGAGATGCAGATGTGGCGTGAGGGCTTCGACTTCGCGTTCACCGTTCACGACCAGATCGCCCAGGGCGACCGGGTCTGCACCCGCTGGACGTGGAACGGGACTCAGCGTGGCGACTTCATGGGGATTCCCAGCAGTGGCCGGCAGGCCTCGATGACCGGTACGACCGTTCACCGGTTCGACGCCGACGGGAAGATCGTCGAGGGCTGGTGGGAGTACGACCGGCTGGGGCTGATGGGGCAGCTCGGAGCGCTGGACTCCCTGGAGCAGTAGAGAGCATCGGACCGCCCGCGAAGGGAGAAACCCCCCGTTCCAGCCAGGAACGGGGGGTTTCTTCGTGTTGCGTGAGCTGTGGGCTCAGTGGGAGTGGCCGTGGCCGCCGGCCGCGGCCGGCTCTTCCTCTTCCTTCTTCTCGACGACCAGGGTCTCGGTCGTGAGGAGGAGGGAGGCGATCGAGGCCGCGTTCTCCAGGGCGGAGCGGGTGACCTTGACCGGGTCGATGACACCGGACTTGACCAGGTCGCCGTACTCGCCGGTGGCGGCGTTGAAGCCCTGGCCCTTGTCGAGCTCGGCGACCTTGGCGGTGATGACGTAACCCTCCAGGCCGGCGTTCTCAGCGATCCAGCGCAGCGGCTCGACGGCGGCCTTGCGGACGACCGCGACACCCGTCGCCTCGTCGCCGGTCTTGCCGAGGTTGCCTTCGAGGATCTTCACGGCGTGGACGAGGGCGGAGCCACCGCCGGAGACGATGCCCTCCTCGACCGCGGCGCGGGTCGCGGAGATCGCGTCCTCGAGACGGTGCTTCTTCTCCTTCAGCTCCACCTCGGTGGCGGCGCCGACCTTGATCACGCACACGCCGCCGGCCAGCTTCGCGAGGCGCTCCTGGAGCTTCTCGCGGTCCCAGTCGGAGTCGGTGTTCTCGATCTCGGCCTTGATCTGGTTGACGCGGCCGGCCACGGCACCCTTGTCGCCACCGCCGTCGACGATGACGGTGTCGTCCTTCGAGATGGTGACGCGGCGGGCGGTGCCCAGCACGTCGAGGCCGACCTGGTCGAGCTTGAGGCCGACCTCCTCGGCGATGACCTCGGCGCCGGTGAGCGCGGCCATGTCGCCGAGCATCGCCTTGCGGCGGTCACCGAAGCCGGGGGCCTTGACCGCGACCGCGTTGAACGTGCCGCGGATCTTGTTCACGACCAGGGTCGACAGGGCCTCGCCCTCGACGTCCTCGGCGATGATCAGCAGCGGCTTGGAGGAGTTGGTCTGGATGACCTTCTCCAGCAGCGGCAGCAGGTCCTGGATGGAGGCGATCTTGCCCTGGTGGATCAGGATGTACGGGTCGTCGAGGACGGCCTCCATACGCTCCTGGTCGGACACCATGTACGGGGACAGGTAGCCCTTGTCGAAGGCCATGCCCTCGGTGAAGTCGAGCTCCAGGCCGAAGGTGTTGGACTCCTCGACGGTGATGACACCGTCCTTGCCGACCTTGTCCATCGCCTCGGCGATGAGCTCGCCGACCTGCGTGTCCTGCGCGGAGAGCGCGGCCACGGCGGCGATGTCGGACTTCTCCTCGATCGGGCGGGCGGTCGCGAGGAGTTCCTCGGACACAGCCTTGACCGCCGCGTCGATGCCCTTCTTCAGGGCGGCCGGGGAGGCGCCGGCGGCGACGTTCTTCAGGCCCTCGCGGACGAGCGCCTGGGCCAGCACGGTGGCGGTGGTCGTACCGTCACCCGCGATGTCGTTGGTCTTGGTCGCCACCTCCTTCACCAGCTGGGCGCCGAGGTTCTCGTACGGGTCGTCGAGCTCGACCTCGCGGGCGATGGTGACGCCGTCGTTGGTGATGGTGGGAGCGCCGAACTTCTTGTCGATGACGACGTTGCGGCCCTTGGGGCCGATCGTCACCTTCACCGTGTCGGCAAGCTTGTTGACGCCGCGCTCAAGGGCGCGACGGGCGTCCTCGTCGAACTTCAGGATCTTCGCCATGGGAGCGGTTCAGCCCTCTCGGAAACTTGGGAGAAACGAACTGCGCCCCCAGCACCCGGCTTGTTGAGAGTCGCGGGGGCCAGGGGCGCAGTTCACTGCAGTGCTGGTAATGCTGATGAAACCGGGTGAATTACTTCTCGACGATCGCGAGCACGTCGCGAGCCGAGAGGACGAGGTACTCCTCGCCGTTGTACTTCACTTCGGTGCCGCCGTACTTGCTGTACAGCACGATGTCGCCGGTCTTCACGTCGAGCGGCAGGCGCTCGCCGTTCTCGAAGCGGCCCGGGCCCACTGCCAGGACGACGCCCTCCTGGGGCTTCTCCTTGGCGGTGTCCGGGATGACCAGGCCAGAGGCCGTGGTCTGCTCAGCTTCGAGCGGCTGGACCACAATGCGGTCCTCGAGCGGCTTGATGGCAACCTTGGAGCTGGTGGTCGTCACGATCCGACCTCCCCCTTCGGAGATCTCACGGGGTTAACTGTCTGAGGTGGCGACCAGGTCGATCCGTCGTCGCGGGTGCCGGACCTGCCCGTCGCTGTTGGCACTCTCCAGGGGGGAGTGCCAGAACTGAGACTATGACTGCGATTAGCACTCGGTCAAGCGGAGTGCCAATGTCGCCGACGGTTCGGCGGGCGGGGGTCGTGTGATCGTGGGTTCAGGTGAGGTGCTGTTTGTCGGTGTGGGCGCCGGTTCTGGGGGCTCTGCCCCCAGGCCCCCGTGTCGCGCTGTACGCCCTCGTCCTCAAACGCCGGACGGGCTGAAGTGGCCGGCCCGGACTCAAGGTGGCCTGGCCCGGGCTGGAGGTGGCCGGCACGGGCTGGAGGTGGCCGGCACGGGCTGAAGTGGTCGGCCCTGGCTGCAGTATCAGGCAGGTGCTCGGGTCAGAGGTAGTCCTCCAGGCGGCCCACGCTCAGGCCTCTCCTCTGCAGCTCCCGCAGGAGCTGCAGCGTTCGTTCGACCAGGGGCGGGCCGGTCAGGTCGTCGTCCGGGCCTACCAGGGCGATGGTGCCCGGGCCGAGTGGCTTCTCCCCCGGTGTCCACAGCACCAGCGCCGAGGCGCCGCAGTCCGAGGCCGCTCTCAGGGTGGTCGTGTCGTAGGTGCCGTAGGGCGGGCGGAAGAGGCGGGGTCGGAGGCCGAACCGTTCCCGGAGTTTGTCCTGCTGGCCACAGATCTCGGCGCGTTGGCCGGCGTACGGCAGGCCCCGCAAGGACTGGTGGTCCAGCGTGTGGTTCTGGACGCTCGCGCCGACCTCGCGCAGGCGGGCGAAGTGGGCGTAACCCGGGCCCACGACCCTGGCCGTGAGGAACATGCTGACCGGGAGGCGCAGTTCGCGGACCAGGGCGACGAAGCGGGGGTCGCGTTCGGCGCCGTCGTCGTAGGTGAGGAAGACGACCTTGTCGTGGGTCGGGACGCGGTCGACGACCGGGGGGAGGCCGGGGCCGGCCGTGCGGATCCTGCGGGGGTGCGGGGACGGGGGCGGGGCCAGGCGCACGGGGGACGACAGGCCCCAGCGGCGGTACGCCTGCGCGTCGGTGGCCGGGGAGGAGTGTGTGCGGCTCTGTTGGGCCGCGTGGGCCGCTCTTCTGCCGAGGCGTTCGATGGGGTCCACGGACTGGGCGCAGCCGGAGACCGTCACCGTCAGGAGCGCGGCGGCGAGTGCGGCGGCGGCCAGGGGGCGCGCGGTCACAGGTAGTCCTCCAGACGGGCCACCGCGTAGCCCTTCGCGGTGACGAGCTTCATAAAGCGGCGGACCATGTCGGACATCGTGCCCTTCCCGTCCTCCTTGCCCCGGAAGTGGCTGAGGACGATGTCGCCGGGGTGGAGGTCCCGGTCCCCCTCGCGGTAGTCCCAGCGGTCGGCGAAGACCTCCTCGTTCCACAGCGGGACGTACTTCACGCCGCACGACTTCGCCGCGCGCAGGCTGTCCTCGTCGTAGTTGCCGTACGGCGGGCGGAAGAGAGTGGGGCGGGTGCCGTAGCGCTTCCTGATCACGTCCTGCATGCCGCAGATCTCGGTCCGCTGCCGTGCGTAGGAGAGGGCGGGCAGGTAGCGGTGGTGGAGAGTGTGGTTGTTCAGTACGACGCCCCGGTCGCGCATCTTCTTGAAGTAGCCGTAGTCCTCCCTGATCAGGTAGTCGCTGAGGAAGGCTGTGTACGGGATCTTCAGTTCGCTCATCATCCGCAGGAAGGCCGGGTCCTTCTCGGCGCCGTCGTCGATGGTGAGGAAGACGACCTTGTCGCGGGTGGGGATCGTGGTGAAGACGGGCGGCAGCCCGCGTTCCTCGTGGTCGTCCACCTCGAAGCCCTTGCGCGTGGTGAGCCTTGGTTTGCGCGTGGGGGGTGCGGGTGCGGTCAGCGGGGGCGCGCCCAGGCCCCACCGCCTGGCCGCGGCGAGCCGGGCCGCGTGGGAACGTCGCAGCTTCTGGGCGTACGCGTCGAGGGCGCGTGCCGGGGGTGCGTGGAGGCGCAGTTCCTGGCCCGGGGCGGGGCGGCTGCTCTTCGGCGGGGCGGTTCCTTCCGTGCAGCCCGAGGCGAGCGCGGCCATGGCGAGCACGACGGTCCCGGCACGGAACATTGACCTGTTTTTGTAATTTTGTCCTACTGTTCGCATGGTGCCGGATCTTCCCAGCGCGGGAGCCGGGAACCCGGCCGACACCGCCGCCGGAAGCACGCCGTCCACCGGCTGGCCCACAATGACCCGGTGAACGACCTCGCCACACCCCTCTCCGCCTTCGCCGCCCTGCTCACCCCGGTGGGCCGCGCCCTCCTCGACGAGGTGCGCGGTACCGAGCCGGCCCGTGAGCTGGCCGTCGCCACCCGGCTGCGCCGCGAGCACCCCGCCGAGCTGGTATCGGCGGCGCTCGGACAGGAGCGTCTGCGGCAGCGGGCGGTGGCGAAGTTCGGGGCCGAGGACGCCGGGCGGATGTTCTTCACGCCCAACGGGGTCGAGCAGTCGACACGGGCGAGTGTGGCCGCGTACCGGGCGGGGCGGTTCGCGGAGTTGGGCATGACCTCGGTCGCCGACCTGTGCTGCGGGATCGGCGGCGACGCGCTCGCGCTCGCCCGGGCCGGCATCCGTGTCCTCGCAGTGGACCGGGATCCGCTCACCGTCGCTGTCGCGCGCGCCAACGTCGACGCGCTGGGCATCGGGGATCTCGTGGAGGTACGGGAGGCGGATGTCACCGATGTCGACACGACGGCGTACGACGCGGTGTTCGTCGATCCGGCGCGGCGCGGGGGGCGCGGGAGGATCTTCGATCCCGAGGCGTACTCGCCGCCGCTCTCGTGGGCCGTGGGAGCGGCACGGAAGGCTCCGCTGGCCGCGCTGAAGATCGCTCCCGGTGTGCCGCACGAGGCGATTCCCGCCGATGCCGGGGCCGAGTGGATCTCGGACGGCGGGGATGTGAAGGAAGCGGTGCTGTGGTTCGGGACCGAGCCCGGGGTGGTGCGGGCAACTCTGCTGCCCGGGCCGCGTGTTCTGGTCGGTCGGGGACTGCCGGATCCTCAAGTGCGTCCGGTGGGACGGTACTTGTACGAGCCGGACGGTGCCGTCATCCGGGCGCATCTGGTGGCGGAGGTGGCCGAGGAGGTCGGCGGGGGGCTCGTCGACGAGACGATCGCCTATGTGACGGCGGATGAGCTGCGGGACACGCCGTACGCCTCCGCCTACGAGATCACCGATCAACTGCCTTTCGGGGTGAAGAAGTTGAAGGCATTGCTGCGGGAGCGGGAGGTCGGAGTGCTGACCGTGAAGAAGCGGGGGTCGGCGGTCGAACCCGAGGAGCTCCGGAAGATGGTGAAGCCTCGGGGGGCAAACTCCGCGACGGTTTTTCTTACTCGGGTGGCGGGGGCGCCGGCGATGCTTGTCGGGCATCCCGTGCGGTGAGCTCCGCTGGTTGGGCGGGTTCTTCGGCTGCCGGCCCGTGGGGGTTCTCGCGCCGTTCCCCGCGCCCCTGTCAAGGGCACGCACCTTGCCACCCGGGGCCGTCGCAAACAGTGCGGCCCGTGGGGGCTTGGCGCGCCGTTCCCCGCGCCCCTGTCAACCGCACTCCTCTGTGCGGGCTCTCAGCAAGTCCCGCTCACGTTCGTTCTGGGTCAGGTCGGCTGCTCTGCGGAATTCTGCCGCTGCCTCCTTTGTGCGGCCCAGGCGGAGGAGGAGGTCGCCTCTGACGCTGGGGAGCAAGTGGTAGGCCTGCAGGGCCGGTTCGGTTGTCAGGGCGTCGATGATCTGGAGGGCGGGGGCCGGGCCCTCGGCCATCGAGACCGCCACCGCGCGGTTCAACTCCACCACCGGGGACGGGGATCGGACGGCCAGGGCCGCGTACAGGGCGGCGATGCGGGGCCAGTCCGTCGCGTCGTAGGAGTGGGCGTGGGCGTGGCAGGCGGCGATGGCGGCCTGGAGGACGTACGGGCCCGGGCCCGGGCCCGGCGTGGTGGTCGTGGCGCCGGCCGCTTCGGCTCGGGCCAGGGCTGTGAAGCCGCGGGCGATCAGCATGCGGTTCCAGCGGGAACGGTTCTGGTCCTTGAGGAGCACCGGCTCGCCGGCCGGGCCCGTGCGGGCCGCCGATCGGGACGCCTGCAGCTCCAACAGGGCCGTCAGCGCGTGCACTTCGGGTTCCTTGGGCATCAGGCCCGACAGCACGCGGGCGATGCGCAGGGCGTCCTCGCAGAGGGCCGGGCGCAGCAGGTCGTCGCCCGCCGTGGCCGCGTAACCCTCGTTGAAGATCAGGTAGATGACCTCCAGTACCGAGCCGAGACGGGCCTCGCGCTGTGGGCCGTACGGGACCTCGAAGGCGACGTTCTTCGTCGCGAGGGTTCGTTTGGCGCGGACGATGCGCTGGGCGACCGTCGCCTCGGGGACCAGGAAGGCGCGGGCGATCTCGGGGGTGGTGAGGCCGCCGAGGAGGCGGAGGGTGAGGGCGATACGGGCCTCGGCGGACAGCACCGGGTGGCAGGCGGTGAAGACGAGGCGCAGCAGGTCGTCGTCGATGTCGTCGGGGGCTGTCGGTTCGACGGGCGGGGTGGTCGTCTCCAGGGTCCGGCCGATCTCCGCCAGCTTGCGGGCGTACGTCTCGCGGCGGCGGACCAGGTCGACGGCGCGGTGCTTGGCGGTGGCCATGAGCCAGGCGCCCGGGTTGTCGGGGACACCGTCGCGCGGCCACTGTTCGAGGGCGGCGACCAGGGCGTCCTGGGCCAGTTCCTCGGCGATGCCTATGTCCCGGACAGTGCGGGTGACGGCCGCGATGATGCGGGGGGATTCGAGGCGGAAGACCGTCTCGACGGATCGCTCGGTCACGGAGTCGGAGGTGGGCTGCTGGGTCACAGCCCACCATCAGACACCGTCGGCGGCGATCGGCCAAGGAAGCCGGGAGAGCAGGGTGAGTGGTGGTGCTTCGCTCAGCCCTCCGCGATCTCCCGTACCTCGCAGGTGACCGTCCAGTGCTCCTCGTGGACCTTCAGGAAGCGCTTGGTCCACTCCAGGGCCTCGGCCATGTCCTTGCACTGCATGATCGCGTAACCGCCGACGATCTCCTTGGACTCGGTGAAGGGGCCGTCGGTGACCGAGAGCTTGCCGTCCTGCCAGTGCACGCGGGTGCCCTGCGCGGTGGGGGTGAGGCCGGCGGTGTCGAGCATCACGCCGGCTTTGGTGATCTCCTCGATCAGCTCGCCCATGCGCCGCATCAGCTCGGGACTGGGGCCCTCGGCGGGGGCGGTGGCTTCGTCGATCTTCACGAGGGAGAGATAGCGGGGCATCGGGTTCCTCCTTGGGCGGGGCCCGGTTCCTTCCGGGCTCTCACCTGTGCGTCGAACGGGGAGGGCCGGGATCGACACGGCTGCGGAAATTTCTTCGGGAAATTTTTCCGGGAGGCGTTTCCGCAGCTCAGAGGCTTCCTCGCAGCACGATGAACGCGATTTATGCGATCTACGCGATCAGCGCAACGTCGCCCACAGCTCCGCCGCCTCCGGTTCCTGGGCGACCACCCGGTTGGCGTTGGACGCCGCTGTCACCACCGGCATCGTCACCGTCGTCAGTTCGTCCGCCGACAGGCCCTGCATGCTCTGGCCCAGACTCATCAGCTCGCTGAGCGAGTTCAGGCCGGTGTCCGTGGTCAGGCCGGCCGTGGCCACGTCGGCGACCTTGTACAGCTTGGTCGGGCTGGTCAGCAGGTTCGTCGAGGAGATCTGCTGGAGGAGGGCCTTGACCAGTTTCTGCTGGAGACCTATTCGGCCCAGGTCGCTGCCGTCGCCTATGCCGTGCCGGGTGCGGGCGAGGGCGAGGGCCTGGGTGCCGTCGAGGTGGTGTTCGCCCGCCGCCAGGTCGAGGTGGCTGTCGTCGTCGTGGATGTCCTCGTCCGTCGTCACCGTGACGCCGCCGAGCGCGTCCACCAGGTCCGCGAAGCCGGCGAAGTCGACCTCCAGGTAGTGGTCCATGCGGACGTTCGTCATCGTCTCCACCGTCTTGACCGCGCAGACCGGGCCGCCGACCGAGTACGCCGTGTTGAACATGACGCCGTACGCCTCCGCCGTCGAACCCCCGTTCGAGAGGGGGCAGGACGGGCGCGTGACCAGGGTGTCGCGCGGGATGCTCACGATCGTCGCCTTCGTGCGGCCCGCGTCCAGGTGGACGACCATCGCGGTGTCGGACCGCGCGCCCTCGCTGCTGCCGCCGCCGAGTGCCTGGTTCCGCTTGCCGCTGCGAGAGTCCGACCCCAGGACCAGGATGTTCAGCGCCTCGCTCGGCAGCGGTGACGCCGAGGCGGACGCGCCCGCCGAGGGCAGCGACTGCGTCTTCGCCGGGCGGTTGTCGCCGAGCGCGCTGTCGATGTCGACGCTCTTGATGTTGTCGTTCAGATGCCAGTAGGCGTAACCCGCGCCCCCGGCGGCGAGCACCAGGGTGCCGGCCAGGGTGAAACCGACGGCCTTCATCCAGCGCGACGACCGTCGGCCTGCCTGCCCGGCCACCTGTCCTTCCGCCTGTCTTTCCGCGCCCCCGTCGTCATCCGACGTCTTTCCCTCGTCTCCCGTCACACGGAAGAACGTACGTCCGAATTATTACGCGCAGGGGCGCATGACCGGCATTCTTCGGAAAATCTCACACTTCTCAGCCCAGCATCACCCGTCGACCAGGGCTTCAGGGGCTCAGGGGCTCAGGGGCTCAGCCCAGCGTGACCGTCGGTACGGCGTTGGTCCCGCTCCATGTCCCGTTGAAGCCGAAGCTCACCGAGCCGCCGCTCGGCACCGTCCCGTTGTACGAGGCGTTCACGCAGGTCACCGCCGCCCCCGCCTGGGTGCAGGTCGCGTTCCAGGCCTGCGTGACCTGCTGCCCCGCGCCGTAGTTCCAGCTCACCTTCCACGACGACAGCGAGCGGCCGGCGGAACAGGCGATCGTCACCTGCCCGGTGAACCCGGTGTTCCACTGGCTCGGGACGCTGTACGTCGCCGTGCAGCCCTCCGTCGACGGGGTGCCGCCGAACGACTGGGCGATGGCGTAGTACGCCGGTTTCGGGGCGAAGCTCTCCGTGTACGGGGTCGCCGCGCCGTATCCGTCGAAGACGTCCGGAATCCACGAGTCGGAGTCGGTGAAGCCCCAGACGGTCACACCGACGCACCTGGTCACGGCCACGCAGGCGCCCATGACGGTCTTGTAGTCAGCCGCCTGCTGGGTCAACTTGGCTTCTGTGACAGGCAGTTGCATACGGATGTCCAGCTCCGTGATCGCCACGTCGACGCCCAGATCGGCGAACCGCTGGATGTTCTGCTGGAGGGTGGCGGGGTACTGACCGAGGATCAGGTGAGCCTGCAGGCCCACTCCGTCGATCGGGATCCCGCGCTCCTTCAGGGACTTGACCAGGTTGTAGAGGGCCGTGCTCTTCGCGTTGACACCCTCGACGTTGTAGTCGTTGACGTAGAGCTTCGCCGTCGGATCGGCGGCACGCGCCCAGGTCAGGGCCTGGGCGATGTAGTCGGTGCCGAGGTTGTTCGACCAGAGCGTCGAGCGGTAGGTGCCGTCCTCGTTGAAGGGCTCGTTCACCACGTCCCAGGCGGCCAACTTGCCCTTGTAGCGCGTGACTTCGGTGGTGATGTGGTCCTGGAGGATCGTGCTGAGCTGGGCCGGCGTCCAGGTGCCGTTCGCCAGCCAGCCGGGGTTCTGGCTGTGCCAGACCAGGGTGTGGCCGCGTACCTGCTGGTTGTGGGCCTGGGCGAAGGCGACGATCTGGTCGGCCTCGGTCCAGTTGTAGCTGCCCCGGGTGGGCTCCACCGACTCCCACTTCATGGCGTTGCCGGGGGTGAGCGAGTTGAACTGGGCGCCGGCGAGGTCGCCGTACGTTCCGGTGAGCTTGGAGCCGGTGACGGCGGTGCCTATGACTTTGCCCTTGGTGGTGGCGAGGTCGCGCAGTGGGGGGTCTGCCGCGGTTGCCGTCCCGGCGAGGCCGAGGAGGAGCGTGGCGGTGGTGGCTGCGGCGGTGAGGAGCGCTCGTAGACGGGGGTGTGGTGCTGTTCTGGAGGGGCTCATTGCGGGGGCCTCCGAAAGTTTCGGTTGTTCAACCGATTGACTTCGGAGCAGTTTGGGGGCGTGTTGCGTCACGCGTCAATACAGATGCAGCGCTGACAGGTCCGTGTTTCGGCTGCGGGTACGTCGTGGCTTGTCGCGCAGTTCCTCGCGCCCCTTGGGGAGCCCCTTCTACACGGTTGACGGTGGCGCTGTGCTGTTGCGTACCACCAGGCTTGTCGCCAGTTCCACCCTTGTGGCTCCTGAGGTGCCGTCCTCGCGGCCCAGGTTCAGGACCAGCTTGGCTGCTGTTTCGGCCATCTCCATGAGGGGCTGGCGGACGGTCGTCAGTGGGGGGCCGACCCAGCGGGTGATCGGCAGGTCGTCGAAGCCGACGACGCTGAGGTCCTCGGGGATGCGCAGGCCCAGTTCGCGGGCGGCCTCGTACAGGCCGAGCGCCTGGAGGTCGTTGCCGGCGAAGACGGCGGTCGGGCGGTCCGGGGAGCGCAGGAGTTCGAGGCCGGCGCGGTAGCCCGTCTCGTGGTGGAAGTCGCCCACCTTGATGAGGGCGGGCTGGACCGGCAGGCCGGCCGTCTCCAGCGCCGCGCGGTAGCCGTCGACGCGGGCGCGGCTGCACATCATCCGGGAGGGGCCGCTGATCGCCGCGATGCGGGTGTGGCCCAGTTCGACGAGGTGGCGGGTGGCCGCCAGGCCGCCCTGCCAGTTGGTCGCGCCGACCGAGGGCACGTCGTCGCCGGGGTCGCCCGCCGGGTCCATCACCACGAACGGGATGGAACGGCTGGTCAGCAGCGCCCGCTGGGACTCGTCGAGGCCCGAGAGGACGAGGATGACACCGTGCGGGCGGCGCGCCGCGACCTGGTCCGCCCAGGTGCGGCCCGGGGTGAGGCGGCCCGCGCTCTCGGAGAGGACGACGCTCAGCCCCTCCTCGCGCGCCGCGTTCTCCACACCCCGGATGACCTCCATAGCCCACGCGCTCTCGAACTCGTGGAAGACCAGGTCGATCAGCGGGGAGCGGGTCGCCTCGGCGCGGCGGCGACGGTAGCCGTAGGCCCGCAGCAGGTCCTCGACGCGGGTCCGGGTCGCCGGTGCGACATCGGCACGGCCGTTGAGCACCTTCGAAACAGTCGGAGCGGAGACGCCCGCCTCGCGGGCGATCTCGGCGAGCGTCGCGGTCTGCGTGGACTGCGGTGTCGTCTGCGTTTCAGCGGGTTTCGAGGGTCTCATGGCGGCGATCGTATCCCTGCGCGACCTCTTGACGAAGACCCTGTCCCACCATAAGTTCCCGGAACATTCGAAGTACCACCCGAAAGATTCGTACAGAGACTCGTTCAGGTTTCGTTCAGAACATTCGCGAGAGGTGCTGTCATGGAGTCGAACAGAGGGCGGTCCGCCCGGCCCGCCGGTACGGCGTTCAGCAGGCGCTGGGTGCTCGGCGCCGGCGCGTCCGCCCTGCTCACCACCGGCCTCAGCGCCTGCGGCTCGGGTGAGGGTTCGGGCGGTGGCGGGGACACGGTCACCGCGTTCGTGTACGGGGACGACGCCGTGAAGGTCCAGGCCGCGGCTGTCGCGCGGTTCAACAAGTCGGCGGCGGCGAAGACGGCCGAGGGCAAGGTCAAGCTGGAGAAGATCCCGGGCTCGGACTACTCGGCGAAGCTGCGCACGGCGATGGGCTCGCCGAGCGCCCCGGACGTCTTCTTCAACTGGGGCGGCGGCTCCATCAAGGCGTACCAGGCGGCCGGCAAGATCGTCGATCTGACCGACGTCATCGAGAACGACCCGGTACTGAAGAACGGCTTCCTGCCGTCCGTGCTCGCCGCCGGTGATCTCAAGGGCCGTCACTACGGGATACCGATGCGCGGGATGCAGCCGGTGATCCTCTTCTACAACAAGGCCGTGTTCGCCGAGCAGAAGCTCCAACCTCCCACCACCTGGGACGAGTTGCTCGCCGTCAACAGCAAGCTGAAGAAGGCGAAGATCACCCCGTTCGCCCTCGGCGGCTCCGACATCTGGCCCGAACTGATGTGGCTGGAGTACCTGGTGGACCGTATCGGCGGCCCCGAGGTCTTCAAGCGCATCCAGGACGGCGACGCGGAGGGCTGGGGCGACCCGGCGGTGCTGAAGGCCGCCGAGATGGTGAAGGAACTCATCGACGACGGTGCCTTCGGTGACAAGTTCACCTCCGTGTCGTACGTCAACGGCGGCGCTCCGGCGGTGTTCGCCAAGGGCAAGGCGGCGATGCATCTGATGGGCTCGTGGGAGTACTCGACGCAGCTCGGCAAGTTCCCGGACTTCGCCAAGTCGAACCTGGGCTGGGCGGCCTTCCCGAAGATCGAGGACGGGGTCGGCGACGTCCGCAACGTCGTCGGCAACCCCACCAACTACTGGTCGATCAACCCCCGTACGCAGAACAAGGACGCGGCGATCGCCTTCCTCAGGGACTGCGCGTCCGAGGCGTACGCGAAGGACCTGGTCGCCCTCGGCGACGTACCGACCACCTCGAACGCGGCGGCGCTGCTGTCCTCCGCGCCCAACCCGGAGTACGCGAAGTTCCAGTACGAGATGGTTCAGCAGGCGCCCGCGTTCACGCTCTCCTGGGACCAGGCGCTCGGCGACGAGCTGGGCACGAAGATGCACACGGAGATCGGGAAGCTCTTCACGGGCAAGTCGACGCCCAGTGAGTTCGTGTCGGCCTGCAAGGAGTTGAAGTGAGCTCCACGGTCACTTCCGGGGGCGGCGGCAGAGCGGTGAAGGCGCGGGCCGGACGGCCGAACGCCGTCTGGGCGCTTCCCGCTGTCCTCTTCTTCACCTTCTTCGCGGTCGTCCCGATGGGCCTCGCCTTCTATCTCTCCTTCACCAAGTGGGACGGCCTGGGCGACCCGAAGCCGGTGGGTCTCGCCAACTGGCAGAAGCTGCTGGACGATCCCCGGCTGACCCAGTCGCTGTGGCTCACCATCCTGCTGACGGCGGCGAGTTGGGCGTTCCAGACGGTCGTGGCGCTGCTGCTCGGGGTGTGGGCGGCGGGGCGGCAGCGCAACCGGGCGGTGCTCTCGGCGATCTTCTTCGTCCCGTTCCTGCTCTCCTCGACCGCCATCTCGGTCCTCTTCTACGCCCTGCTCGACCCGAACTTCGGCATCATCCAGAAGGACACCCTGGGCTCGACGAGCGGCGCGTTCCTCGCGATCGTGTTCGTCGGCGGCTGGCAGTTCATCCCGTTCCACACGCTGATCTACCAGGGCGGGGCCCGCCAGATCCCCGAGGTTCTCTACCAGGCGGCGGCGATCGACGGCGCGGGCCGCTACCGCCAGTTCTTCTCGATCACGCTGCCGCAGCTACGGCACACGATCACCACGTCGACCGTGCTGATCGTCGTCGGCTCGCTCACGTACTTCGAGACCGTCCTGATCCTGACGAAGGGCGGCCCGGGCACGGACACGGCGATCCTGCCGTACCTGATGTACGAGGCGGGCTTCAAGACGTACGACTTCGGCTACGCGAGCGCCATCGCGTCCGCGCTCGTGCTGGCCGCGACCGGCCTGTCCCTGGTCCTCATCCGGCTGACCGGCTTCGGCGGCATGCGCAGTACGCGTGAAGGGATGTGACGGAGTGTCACACGACACGCTTCCTCGTCCCACGACGACCGACAAACGCCCGGACCGGCCGCGGACCGACGCCGGCCGTCGGCGCGGGCACTGGTCGAGGCGGGCCAACCCGCTGGCGGGTCTGGGTTCGGTCATCTGGCTGGTGATCGTCCTCGTCCCGATCTACGCCATGCTGTCGGCCTCGCTCACCGGACCCGACAAGGCGCTCACCGGCAACCCCCTGAAGCCGCCCACCGATCCGACCCTCGACAACTACAACACCGTTCTCCACTCGGGCTTCTGGCATCTGCTGAGCAACACGGTGATCGTCGCGGTCACGGTCGTGGTCATCGTCCTCGGGCTCTGCGTCCCGCTGGCGTACGTGGCCGTGCGCACCCGCACCCGCTGGTCGGGGGCGGCCTTCCGGCTGTTCCTGCTCGGGGTGGCGATCCCGGCCCAGGCCGTGGTGGTCCCGCTCTATCTCCTGATCGCCAAACTCGACCTGTACGACAGCCTGTTGGCGGTGATCCTGCCGACGGCGGCCTTCGCGATGCCGGTCTCGGTGCTGGTCCTCACCGGCACCCTGCGGGACATCTCGGAGGACCTGTACGAGGCGATGGCCCTCGACGGCGCCTCCCCCGTCCGCATGCTGTTCCAGCTGACCGTCCCCCTGGCCAAGGGCGGCATCAGCACCGTCGTGATCTACGCGGCCCTGCAGGCCTGGAACGGCTTCCTCTTCCCGCTGATCTTCACCCAGTCCGACGAACCCCGCGTACTCACCCTCGGCCTCTTCAACTTCGTGAGCCAGTTCGGCGTGAACATCCCCGCCCTGCTCGCGTCGGTCGTCCTCTCCGGCATCCCGATCTTCGCCGTCTACCTGGTGGCCCGGCGGGCACTGATCGGCGGCCTGATGGGTGTGGGCGGCAAGTGAGCACCGGCGACCACGAAGACACCGAACTCGCAGACTCTGACAGGAGTTCCATGACGACCGCCCCCTGGCGTGACCGCGCCCTGTCCGCCGACGCCCGCGTCGACGACCTGCTCTCCCGGATGACCCTGGAGGAGAAGACCGCCCAGCTGTACGGCCTGTGGGTGGGCGCCTCGACGGACGGCCACGGGGTCGCCCCGCACCAGCACGACCTGACCCCCGACTTCCAGTTGGACGACCTCATCCCCCTGGGCCTCGGCCAGCTCACGCGCCCCTTCGGTACGGCCCCCGTGGACCCGGCGCTGGGTGCGCAGGCACTGGCCCGCGCCCAGCGCCGGATCATCGAGGCGGGCCGCTTCGGCATCCCGGCGCTGGCCCACGAGGAGTGCCTGGCGGGCTTCACGGCCTGGCGTGCGACCGCCTACCCGGTCCCGCTGGCCTGGGGTGCCACCTTCCACCCCGAGCTGGTCGAGGAGATGGCCGCCCGCATCGGCCGCGACCTCGCCTCGGTCGGCGTGCACCAGGGCCTCGCCCCGGTCCTGGACGTCGTACGGGATGCGCGCTGGGGCCGGGTGGAGGAGACGATCGGCGAGGACCCGTATCTGGTGGGGACCATCGGGTCGGCGTATGTGCGGGGTCTGGAGTCGGCGGGAATCATCGCCACGCTGAAGCACTTCGCCGGGTACGCGTCCTCGGCCGGCGCCCGCAATCTCGCTCCCGTCCGGGCGGGGGTGCGGGAGTTCGCGGACGTGACCCTGCCGCCGTTCGAGATGGCGCTGCGTGAGGGCGGGGCCCGTTCGGTGATGGCCGCCTACAACGAGACGGACGGCGTCCCGGCCTCCGCCGACCCGCACCTCCTCACCCGACTCCTGCGCGAGGAATGGGGGTTCACGGGGACCGTTGTCTCGGACTACTTCGGCATCGCCTTCCTGGAGACCCTGCACCGGGTCGCGGGAACACCGGCCGAGTCGGCCCATCTGGCCCTGGCGGCCGGCATCGATGTCGAGCTGCCGTCGATCGGGAGTTACGGCGAGGCGCTGGTGACGGCGGTACGGGCGGGAGACGTACCGGAGTCGCTGGTGGACCGGGCGGCGCACCGCGTCCTGACGCAGAAGTGCGAGCTGGGTCTCCTGGACGAGGACTGGCGACCGGAGCCGGACGACGGGCCGATCGACCTGGACTCGGCCGGAAACCGGGCGCTGGCCCGCCGGTTGGCACAGGAGTCGGTGGTACTGCTGGACAACCCGGACGGGCTGCTCCCGCTGGCCCCGGACACGCGGATCGCCGTCGTCGGGCCCCGGGCCGCGGACGCGCTGGCGATGCTGGGCTGCTACTCGTTCCCCTCGCATGTCCTGCCCAGCCACCCGGAGTCCCCGGTGGGCATCGACATCGCCACGCTGCTGGACTCCCTGCGCGCCGAACTCCCGGACGCCAAGGTGACGTTCGCGCAGGGCTGCGACACCTCGGAGCCGGGCGCCACGGGCTTCGCGGAGGCGGTGGCCCGGACTGTCGAGGCGGATGTGTGCGTGGCGGTACTCGGTGACCGGGCCGGTCTGTTCGGCGCGGGCACGTCGGGTGAGGGCTGCGATGTGGCGGAGCTGCAACTACCCGGCGTACAGGCCGAGTTGCTGGACGCTCTGGTGTCGACGGGCGTGCCGGTGGTGCTTGTCCTGCTCACCGGCCGGCCGTACGCACTGGGCCGCTGGCACGGCCGGCTGGCTTCGGTGGTCCAGGCGTTCTTCCCCGGGGAGGAGGGCGGCCCGGCGGTCGCGGGAGTGCTGTCGGGCCGTGTCACCCCGTCGGGCCGACTGCCGGTGAGTGTGCCGCGGGAACGCGGGGGCCAGCCGTGGACGTACCTCCAGCCGCCGCTGGGACTGGCGGACGGGGTGAGCAGCCTGGACCCGACGCCGCTGTATCCCTTCGGGCACGGCCTGTCGTACACCTCTTTCGCCTGGGAGGACTTCGAGGAGACGGGCGCGGCCGGCACGGCGGAGATCGGCACGGACGGTTCGTACGAGGTGTCGGTGACCGTCCGCAACACCGGTGCGCGGGCAGGCGCTGAGGTCGTCCAGCTGTATCTGCACGACCCGGTGGCGTCGGTGACCCGGCCGGATGTGCGCCTGATCGGTTACGAGCGGCTGGAGTTGGCGCCGGGGGCAGCGAGCCGGGTCACGTTCCGCTTCCACGCGGACCTGTCGGCGTTCACGGACCGCTCGGGCCGCCGGGTCGTCGAACCAGGCGTGCTGGAGCTACGGTTGGGGGCGTCGAGTGCGGATGTACGGCACACCGCCCGGCTGCGACTGGCGGGCGCGGTAAGGGAGTTGGGGGTGGACCGGCGGTTGCGGTGCGAGACGTCGACCGACCCGGTGGGGTAATCCCGCCCGGTCGGCTCACGGGACGGCGGGGCCGCTCAGGTAGCGGCCCCGCGTGTCGTACGGCCAGGCGTTGGACACACAGCCCTTGAGCCCGTCGATCTGCTGCATCATCGCGGGCGCGGGGCGGCCGGGACCCGGGCAGGTCTCGTGTCCGCGACCCAGCCAGTGGCCGACCTCGTGGTTGACGATGAGGGCCCGGTACTCGACCGGCGGCCCGTCGAACTCGGGGGAACCCAGCTGCCAGCGCTTGAGGTTGATCACGACGTCGGAGCCCGTACGGCAGTTGACCTCGCCTATGTGGTCCGCCTGCCGTACGTCGCACAGCTTGTCCGTGGTCTTCGCGGTGGCGACACGGAACGTCAACTCCGCCTCTGGTCCGGTGACTTGGCGGAAGCGGGCACCGGCCCGGCCCCAGCCGCGCCGGTCGTTGAGAATCACTCCGATCTGCCGGGCGGCGTCCGCCGGGTCGACGCCCGCGCCCTTCTCGACCTGGACGCGGAAGGGGGTCCCGGAGGCGGACCCGGTGCCGGTGACCGGAGCCGTGTCGAAGGTGCCGGGGCCCGAGACGGGGATGGTGGGCTGGGTGGCCGTTCCGGACCCCGAAGTGCCTTTGCTGTCGGGGGACTTGGGCGACTCGGACGGGGCGGGGGCCGCGCCGGCGGTGGAGTCGTCCGGGGGCTGACTCGTGCCGTCCGTCCCGGCACCCGGGGCGGGCTGGGTCGTTGTCCGAACCGCCTCCGGGGAGCGGGACTGCGACGCGCTGTCCGGCAGCAGCCGGGGCAGGAGGATCGGCACGGCCGCCGTACCGAGCGCGGCGAGGCAGACCGTGGCGCCGATCGCGCCGATACGGGTCCGGCGCCTGCGCCGCCGCCGTAACGCGATCAGGCGGCCCGTCCGGTTCGGCGCACGTCGTTGCTCACTCATCGGGGGAACCGCCTGTCTCACTAGTACTGGAGGCACTGCTCTGGTCACTCGCCGAGGAGGGCTCGGCGGCGTAGGGCTGGGGTGTGGGGGCCTGGGGTGTAGGAGCCTCGGTGTTGTCGGGCGGGGCGAGGGATGCCCCGACCGCGGGGCTCGCCCGGTGGGCATCCGCCTCGTACAGCGCCTGGTCCTCGATCTCGGCCTTCACCTCGGCCAGCAGGGCCGAGGTGCCCGCCGCCGCCACCAGCTGGTCGGCGCTCACAGGCGGAGAGACCCTCGCGGCGGTGTCCGGGCCGACGGTCAGCTCCACGGTGCTGTCCGCGTAGAGGAAGCTGACGCTGACGGACCTGCCGCCCCACAGGGTGCCGCCCGCCACGACGACCCGCGCCTCGATCCGGTCGGCCAGCCACGCCGTACGGCAGGTGACGGCCGTCTCGGGCGGGTCCGGGCATACGACGAGGGCGTCCGACCCGGGCTCGACCCGCAACGTCACGGGGAAGGTGTGCCCTGCGGCCCGGCCGGCGAAGAGACCCTTGTCGTCCAGGGTCACGGTCCCGATCAACTGGCCCAGCGCCCGGGTCAGCGCCTTGGCCGTCCGCATCCTGTGGGCGGACTCCGCCGTGCCCGTCGCCGCCGGGACCGGCGCGGTCGATGCCGGCGGTGACGGTGAGGGTGAGGGTGGCGTGACGGAGGGCACGGCGGGCGGTGCGACCGCCGGACCGACGGGCGCGGACGCGTTGTCCCCCAGGCCGCCGAGCACGGCCGAGCCGACGCCGCCGATCGCGAGGACCCCGGTCACCGCACCGGCCACGGCGGCCCGCGCCCTGACCCGGCGGCGCCTGCCGAGGCGTACCGCCTCCTGCGACAGATCGGGCAGCGGGGCGAGACCGGCGGCGGCCCGCTCCATCAGTTCCCTCAGCTCCCCGACGACCGCGTCGTCGGGCCCGGCGTCCGGCTCGGGCCCGTGCGGGCGGCCGGGTGGCATGTCGTGCACGGATGCTCCTCTCAGCACTGGCGACGTACGGCGGATACGGGTGACAGGGGATGTGGGGGCAAGGCGTCCCGGGGGCCCAGGGGTACGGGGATTCAGTACTCGGCGGTGTACACATGGGCCTCCCCCAGCACCGCGCGCAGCCGGGTCAGGGAACGGGAGCACTGGCTCTTGACGGTGGACTCGCTGCACCGCAGCTGTGCGGCCACCTCCGACACGCTCAGGTCCTCCCAGTAGCGCAGGACGACCATCGCCCTTGCCCTGGGCGGGAGTTGACCGAGCGCGGCCATGAGGGTGACGCGCAGATCGGGTCTGGGTGCGGCGGGTACGGGGTCGGGGCGGGCGTGGGCGAGCAGGTCGCGCAGCCGGCGGCGCCGCTCGTGCAGGAACAGCCGGGTCAGGACGGTACGGGCGTAGGCGTCGAGGTGCTCGGCGCGGCTGGCCCGGTGCCAGTGCTGGAAGAGCCGGGCCAGCGTGGACTGCACGAGGTCACGGGCGTGTTCGCGGTCGCCGCAGAGCAGATACGCCGTCCGGTACAGCCGCTGTCCGCCGGCCCGCGCGTACTCCTCGAAGTCCCGCTGCCGGACCGTCGCCGACATCCACCCTCCCTTTTCCCGTCCCGCGTATGGCTCGCTGCCACTGGCTCATCTGCCGCAAGGGCATACATGCCTCATACGCATCACGCCCCTCACACGCCTCATGCGCATCACGCACATCACAGGTCTCTGTCTCACCTGTTCTTGAGCGTGTTCGGGACGGAAAGGTTGAAGGGGTCGCGGAAATTTTTCGCGGTACGTCAGGTGGCTGCGGGCCGAACTGACGGGAACGGCCGCCTTCGTCGAGTCGTTGCGCCAGTTGTCGGAGCACTTGATGACCAGGGGAAGGGACCAGACGTGGGCAGCGAGGACGGGTTCCGTCAACTACTAAGTCCAGCAAGGTCGTTCGGCGCCGAAGCCGACCGCTACGACCGGGCCCGCCCCCGCTACCCCGACGCCCTGGTGCACCGGATCTTCAGCATGTCCCCCGGCCCCGACCTGCTGGACGTAGGGATCGGTACCGGCATCGTCGCCCGGCAGTTCCTGGCGGCGGGGTGCCGGGTGCTCGGGGTGGAGGTCGACGCACGGATGGCCGAGTTGGCTCGGCGGAGCGGGGTCGAGGTGGAGGTGGCGGCGTTCGAGGAGTGGGACCCCGCCGGGCGGGCCTTCGACGCGGTCGTCTCCGCGCAGGCCTGGCACTGGGTGGACGCGGTCGCCGGCGCGGCGAAGGCGGCTCAGGTGCTGCGGCGCGGGGGTCGACTCGCCCTGTTCTGGAACGTGTTCCAGCCCTCCCCCGCAGTCACCGACGCCTTCGCCGAGGTCCATGACCGGGTCCTCCCGGACACCCCCAACCTCTGGAGGAAGCCCGCCCTGGACACGTACGCGCCCCTGTTCGCCGAGGCGGCCGACGGGATACGGCAGACGGGCGGCGCGTTCGGCGAGCCGGAGGAGTGGTGGTACGAGTGGAAGCACACGTACACCCGCGACGAGTGGCTGGACCTACTCCCCACCCACGGCCGCGCCGCCCGACTCCCACCCACCCGGCTGACGGAGCTCCTGACCGCGACCGGCACCGCGCTCGACGCGCTGGGCGGCGACCTCACGGTGAACTACACGACGGTGGCGATCACGGCGTCCCGGACGCCCGGCGCCGCATCGCACCCAGGGTCTGGCCGGCCATGAGGAGACAGGCCACGAGGGCCGGCGGCCAGATCCACACCGGGGCACCGCTGTTGTAGACGGGCGTGAGCGCGGCGAGGATCGAACCGGTGCTCCAGAAGAGCAGGCGGAACAGCAGCAACGCCCGGGAGTTGGCGGGGGACGCGTAGAGGATGCGGCCCCGGACGGAGTTCGGGTCAACGGCCATGGCTGCCCTCCGGGGACGGTCGCCTCGCCCGGTTCCAGGACGATTCACTCACGTCACTCGTGGCCGTTTCCTCCGCCGTCGCCTCCGGCAGGCCTCTTCGCAGCGCGCCCGCCCACGACCGCTGGGCGATCGTCGCGCAGATCAGGGCGAGGGGCAGGGAGGCCAGTCTCCAACCGTCGGGCAGCAGCCAGGCCGAGAGCGCGCCGAAGAAGGTCAGGGTGGCGACCACGGCGACTCGGTCGCGACGCACGGAGATACCCGGTTCTCCACGGAACGGCCGGCCGGTCACCGGCTCACCCGCCGTGGCCCCACGTACAGCAGGACCCCGACGAGTACGCAGCCGAGGGCCGGTCCGAGAAGCACGTCGTCCCACAGGTGACGGTGTCCGTGAGGGACGCGCGCCGCCGTACCGAGCGCGAGCCCGACGCCGAACAGAATGTCCGACCACGCGCCCATCCGGCCCCTGCCCTCGGACGGCTCTGCCGGGGTTCTGCGCCGGAAAAGCTGGACAACCCCTTGGCCGACGAGTCCCACGGCGATGGCGAACCCCACCAGGGTGGTCACCATCGCGCGGGCGGAACAGGCGTTGCCCAATCCTCGACGGGAGACGGGAACATCACTGGCCCACCACCTCAAACCGCCACCGGTGCACCGCCCTGGCCGCCAACCCCCCGTCCGGCTCGGCGAGTTCGGGCAGTTCGGCCTCGTAGTCCGCGTCCCACCACGTGATGACGAGGACGCGGTCCTGTGGTGCCCGGAGGGTCTCGCGGCGCAGGGGTTCCGTCGGCAGGGTCTGCGCCCGTGCCCAGGCGAGGAGTTCGTCCCCGCGACCCTCGACGGCCCGCGCCTCCCACATCAACGCGACGGTCACGGGTACAGGTTCCCCTCACTCACCGCATGGGAATGGCCGGGCACGTGCGGGTCGGTCACCGGCAGCGACGAGTCCGCCGACAGGTCCCAGTCTGAGGGAGCCCGGTTGCGGGCGACCATCTCGGCGCCCAGCGCGGCCACCATCGCGCCGTTGTCCGTGCACAACTTGGGCCGGGGCACCCTCAGGCGGATACCGGCCGCCTCGCAGCGTTCCTGGGCGAGCGCCCGCAGCCGGGAGTTGGCGGCCACGCCTCCACCGATCATCAGGTGGTCGACGCCCTCGTCCTTGCAGGCCCGCACCGCCTTCCGGGTCAGCACGTCGACCACCGCCTCCTGGAAGGAGGCCGACACGTCACGCACCGGCACCTCCTCCCCCGCCGCCCGCTTCGCCTCGATCCAGCGGGCCACGGACGTCTTGAGCCCGGAGAAGGAGAAGTCGTACGCCGGATCGCGCGGCCCGGTCAGCCCGCGCGGGAACGCGATGGCCTTCGGGTCGCCCTCGCGCGCGTACCGGTCGATGACCGGACCGCCGGGGAAGCCGAGGTTCAGCACCCGGGCGATCTTGTCGAAGGCCTCGCCGGCCGCGTCGTCGATGGTCGCGCCCAGCGGCCGTACGTCCGAGGTGATGTCGGCGGAGAGCAGGAGCGAGGAGTGGCCGCCGCTGACCAGCAGGGCCATCGTCGGCTCGGGCAGCGGCCCGTGTTCCAGCTGGTCGACGCAGATGTGGGAGGCGAGATGGTTCACGCCGTAAAGCGGCTTGCCCAGCGCGTAGGCGTACGCCTTCGCCGCCGAGACCCCGACCAGAAGCGCGCCCGCGAGCCCGGGACCGGCGGTGACGGCGATGCCGTCGAGGTCTTTCGCGCTCACCCCCGCTTCCTTCAGCGCCCGCTCGATGGTGGGCACCATGGCTTCGAGGTGCGCGCGGGAGGCGACCTCGGGCACGACACCCCCGAAGCGGGCGTGCTCGTCGACGCTGGACGCGATGGCGTCCGCGAGGAGCGTGGTCCCCCGGACGACACCGACGCCGGTCTCGTCACATGAGGTCTCGATGCCGAGGACGAGCGGAACGTCCTTGGAGTCAGCCATTGCTCTCGGTTCCTTGTACGTCGATTTCCTGTACGTCGGTTTCCTGTACGCCGGTCTGCCGTACACCGGTTCCCTGTACGCCGGCCGGCTGCTCGTCGGCCTCTCGCACCGGCACCGATGCCGAGGGGTCACGCAGCCGCATCACCAGGGCGTCGACGTTCCCCGGCTGGTAGTAGCCGCGCCGGAAACCGATCGCCTCGAAGCCGAACCTCTCGTACAGCTTCTGCGCGCGCACGTTGTCCACCCGGCACTCCAGCATCACCTCGGCGCACTCGAACGCGGTGGCCGCCCGCAGCAGTTCGGTCAGCAGCAGGGCGCCGAGGCCGGTGCCCCAGTGCTCGCGGGCGACGGCGATCGTCTGGACGTCGGCCCCCGTGGCGGAGCCGCTGTCGGATTCTGTACCGGCGGTGGCGAGACCCGCGTATCCGATGATCTTCCTGCCGCCCGCCGGGGCACCCTCGGCGTCCTCGGCTTCCTCGGCGACGAAGTACCGCCGGGTCGCGTCCGGTCCCCGCGCGTGGGCCAGGTCCGACCAGAACATGCCCCGCGACCAGGCGTCCTCGGGGAAGAGGTCCTTCTCCAGCTCCAGCACGGGCTCGATGTCCCACCAGCGCATCTCGCGCAGCACGGCAGTCGTCACTTGGGGGTGACCACCTTGTAGTTCTTGGGGACCTGGGCGTCGGGGCGGCGCAGGTAGAGGGGCCGGGGTTCGGGCAGTTCGACGCCCGCCGCCAGCCGTTCGGCGGCCAGCGAGGCGAGGGCCGCCGCGGAGACGTGCTCGGGCGCGTGCGCGGCCGGGAAGGTGTCCGGGTAGAGCAGGGCACCCGCGCCGACGGCCGGCAGGCCCGCGACCTGGTCGGCGATGTCCGCCGGCCGGTCGACGGACGGCTCGGTCACCCTCGTACGGGAGTCGCTGTAACGCGCCCAGTAGACCTCCTTGCGGCGGGCGTCGGTCGCCACGACGAAGGGGCCGTCGGGGACGTCGGCGGCGTACGCGAGGCCGTCCAGCGTGCAGACTCCGTGGACGGGGACGCCGAGCGCCAGTCCGAAGGTGTCGGCGGTCATCAGGCCGACGCGCAGCCCGGTGTAGGGGCCGGGGCCGATGCCGACGACGATGCCGGTGACGGCGTCGAGGCCCGTGCCCGCCTCGGCGAGGATCCGGTCGACGGCGGGCAGCAGCAGTTCCCCGTGCCGGCGCGCGTCGACCTGGCTCGACGCGGCGACGACGGCCGTCCCGTCGTGCAGGGCGACCGTGACGGCCGGGGTGGCGGTATCCAGAGCGAGCAAGAGCACGCGAACAGCCTACGGCGCCCGCGCCCCGCGTACGGCCGCTCCGGTCGGGGGTACGGCTGCTGCTACCGTCGCCGCAAAACGGGACGTAACTGACGAAGAGGTGGGCGCTGGTGACCAGGAGCAGCTCAGGATTCGTGGCCGGGCTCACCGCGGCGGCTCTCGCCGGGGTCGGCTTCCTCGCCTACCAGGCCTCGGCGAACGCCCCCTTGCGCCCGGGCGCCGAGCGCCTGTCCTCCTCGACGCCGGTGACCACCTCGAAGGTGCCCCGGGACATCCGGCACCCGGGGGCGCTGCCGGCCGGCTCCGGTGCGGGCAGGCGGGTCGTGTACTCCCTGGAGGACGACCGGGTGTGGCTGGTCGGCACGGACGGCAGGGCGCGCCGCTCGTTCACCGTCACGCCGGGCACGGTCGATCCGGCGCCGGGCAGGTATCTGGTCACGTCCCGCTCGATCTCGATCACGGGGACCGACGGCATCCCGATCGAGCACGTCGTGCGGTTCACGGGCGTGGAGGGCGTGGCCGTCGGCTTCAGTGCGGCGGTGGACGGCGGCACGGCGGTGCAGACCGACCCGGAGGTACGCACGGGCGGCATCCGGGAGACACGGTCGGACGGGGCCGCGATGTGGGAGTTCGCGACGGTCGGCGAGAAGGTCGTCGTGATCCGCTGAACGGGCTAGGCGGCTTCCGGCCGCCGCCGGACGGACGCCTCGGGCGGACGCGGCGGTGTCGAGATCGCGCGGGCGGCGGCGCAGGACGCCAGCAGATCACGCATGGAGACCCCGGGGACCGCGTACGGCTTCGGCTCGGGCGCGTTCATGCTCGCGCTCGTGTTCTCGGTAGCCGGCATGGACGCCTCCTGAGGTCCGGGGGCGGACGTAGTTAGGTAAACCTAACCACGAGCTGGGTACCATGTGACCACGGGCGAGACACCCGACGCAACATCTTGCCGACGGATTGTCGGAACATTCACGCGAACGTTCCCACGGCGCTCAGGTCAACCGCCGCCCACCGCTCCCCCACCCCCGTGAGGGTGACGTGCCGCACCTCGTCCGTGGTGTCTCCGACGGCCCGGTGGATGAGGAGATGGAGCCGGTCGTCGGTCAGCTCCTCGACCTTGCCCTCGCCCCACTCCACGACGATGACGGACTCGGGCAGCGAGACGTCGAGGTCGAGGTCCTCCATGTCGTCGAGACCGCCTTCCAGCCGGTACGCGTCCACGTGGACGAGCGGCGGCCCCTCACCGAGGGAGGGGTGGACGCGGGCGATCACGAAGGTGGGCGAGGTGACCGCGCCCCGGACCCCGAGCCCCTCGCCGAGCCCGCGCGTCAGCGTCGTCTTCCCCGCGCCCAGCTCACCGGTGAGCATGACGAGATCGCCGGCCCGGAGCAGCCCGGCGAGCCTCCGGCCCAACTCCCGCATCTGGTCGGGTGAGTTGACGGTGAGCTCGGACGACACGGAGGACGTGGGAAGGGAGGACGTCGGGCGCGAGGGGGACCCGGTGGCGAACTCAGCCGGGCCGTCGTGCGCTGCTGCTGGTGCTTCCATAACCGGAAACCGTAGCCCCTGCCGGTACGGCACCCGCGCGGGTGAGCAGGTCGGCGAGCCGGTCGGTGACGACCTCCGGGTGCTCCAGCATCACCAGGTGACCGGCGTCCGGCACGAGGACCAGCTCGGCGTCCGGCAGCAGGTCGGCGATGGCCTCGCTGTGCTCGCTCGGCGTGACGAGGTCCCCGACCCCGGCCAGCACCAGCACGGGCAGGTCCCTGAAGTGGGCGAGGGCCTCGGTCTTGTCGTGTTCGGTGAAGGCCGGGTAGAACTCGGCGACGACGTCGATGGGCGTGCCCTCGATCATCCGCTCGGCGAACCGGGCGACGGCGGGATCGACGTCCCGCGACGCGAACGAGTACCGCTTGATGATGCCGGTGAAGAGATCCGCGGTGGCCCGCCGCCCCCGCTCCACCCACTCGGCCTGCTGCCCCAGCGCCCTCAGTACTCCGGGCAGCACCCGTCGGACGGCGTTCACGCCCGCGACGGGCAGCCCGAAGTTGACCTCGCCGAGCCGCCCCGACGACGTACCGACGAAGGCGATCCCGACGACCCGCTCCCGTACGACGTCCGGGTACTCGTCGGCGAAGGCCATGACGGTCATCCCGCCCATGGAGTGCCCGACGAGCACGATCGGCCCCTCGGGGACGGCGGCGTCGAGGACGGCCTTCAGGTCCCGCCCGAGCTGGTCGATGGAGACGGGCGTCCTGTCGTTGAGCTGGGCGGCCCCGCGCCCGGACCGCCCGTGGCTGCGCTGGTCCCAGTACACGCTGCGCACGACTCCGCGCAGGGCGGTCCGCTGGAAGTGCCAGGAGTCCTGGTTGAGGCAGTAGCCGTGGCTGAAGACGACGGTGACGGGGGCGGGGGCCTTGCGCCCGAAAAGCCGCCGCCGGCGCGGGGTGAGGGCGGGCGCGGCTTCCGGGTCGACGTCGTCGACCTCGTAGTACAGCTCGGTGCCGTCGTCCGCGTACGCCTTGCCCGGGGTGCCGCGCAGCGCGCCGTAGGGGCCCGCCGAGTCGAGCACGAGCCGCGCCCGCTCGCGCATACCGCGCCCCACGGTGAGCCGCTCGACGGCGACACCCGCGGCGGCACCGGCGGCGACCACCCCTATGGCGACGCCCGCGATACCGGTCGCCCGGCGCCAGCCGCCGGCCGTCACCTCCGCGGCGGAGGCCACGGCCGCCGTGGCGGCGCTCGCGACGACCTCCGCACTGCTCTCGCTCACGTCCCGCTCCTCGCTGGAGATCCCACTGAAGTTGGTGTGTGTTGGTGTGTCGGTCTGAGTTGCTGGGCCCCTGACGGGGGAAAACGGGAGGCGGAGTTGTCGGGGTTACTCGTGCCGCC
This sequence comes from Streptomyces turgidiscabies Car8, assembly GCF_000331005.1. Lineage (GTDB taxonomy): Bacteria > Actinomycetota > Actinomycetes > Streptomycetales > Streptomycetaceae > Streptomyces > Streptomyces turgidiscabies. The sequence continues at coordinate 13,778 of NZ_AEJB01000313.1, read as the reverse complement.
GGGCCGGAGAGCCTGTCGGGCGACTACCCCCGACTCCCCACTTGTTACTCATTCACGTAGACACGGGGCACCCGGGTTCCGATGCGGGTGACGATTTCGTACGCGATCGTCCCGGCCGCCTGTGCCCAGTCCTCGGCGGTGGGCTCACCCCGGTCGCCGGGTCCGAAGAGCAGGACCTCCGCGCCCGCTTCGGGCTCGTCGCCCCCCAGGTCGACGACGAACTGGTCCATGGCGACCCGCCCGGCCACGGTCCGCCACTTGCCACCGATCAGGACGGGGCCGGTGCCGGAGGCGTGGCGCGGGATGCCGTCCGCGTAGCCGACGGGGACGAGGCCGAGGGTGGTGGCGCCGGGGGTGACGTAGTGGTGCCCGTAACTGACACCGTGGCCGCCCGGTACGTGTTTGACCAGCGCGAGCGAGGCGGCCAGCGTCATCACCGGGCGGAGACCGAGGTCGGCGGAGGTACCGATCTCCGGGCTCGGCGAGATGCCGTAGACGGCGACGCCCGTCCGTACGAGGTCGAAGTGCGTGTCCGGCCGGCTGAGCACGGCGGGCGAGTTGGCGAGATGCCGTACCTCGGGCCGCAGTCCGTGCCGTTCGGCGTACGCGACCATGTCGTGGAAGCAGGTGAGCTGGGCGTCGATGGAGGGGTGTTCGGGTTCGTCGGCGCAGGCGAGGTGGGACCAGAGCCCGGTGACCCGGATCAGCCCGTCCCGCTCGGCGCGCAGCGCGGCGGCGACGAGGGCGCACCAGTCGTCCCCCGGCTGACAGCCGCCGCGGCCGAGCCCGGTGTCGGCCTTCAGCTGGACACGGGCGGGGCGCCGGGCGGCGGCAGCGGCCTCGACGACCTCCCGAAGGGCCCACATCCCGCCCACCGACACGTCGATGTCGGCCTCGACGGCCTCCTGCCACGGCCCGCCCGGCGTCCAGAGCCAGCACATGACCCGGACGTGGCGGGAGATCCCGGAGTCCGCCCGCCGCAGGGCGAGGGCCTCCTCGGGGGTGGCGGTGCCGAGCCACTCGGCGCCCGCCTCGACGGCTGCCCGGGCACACCGGAGCGCCCCGTGGCCGTACGCGTCGGACTTGACGACGGCCATCAGGGCCGCCCCGCGCGCGCGGGCACGCAGGGTCCGTACGTTGGCCCGCAGGGCGGCCAGGTCGATCTCGGCGCGGGCACGCAGGGCGGCGGCCGGCGGGGCTGCTGTCTCACTCATGGCGCCCCCAGTGTCTCAGAGGGACCGCGGAGCACACCCGCGGCTACCCCGCGGCCCGTCGTCCCCACACGTACACGTGGTCGCCCGTCTTCAGAACGCCCCAGAGGGTACGGGCGTCGGCGAGCCGCATATTGACGCAGCCCATGGAGCCGACGGTGGTGTAGATGCTGCCGTAGACGGCGTGGAAGGCCTGGCCGCCGCTGAAGAACTGGGCGTAGGGCATGGGGGTGTCGTAGAGGGTGGAGTGGTGGTTCTTGTGCTTCCAGTACACCTTGTGCCACCCGCCGCGCGTCGGATAGGCGGTACGGCCGGTCCGGACGGGCACGGGCCCGTAGACGACCTTCTTCCCCTTCTGCACCCAGGTCAGCTGCCGCCCGAGATCGACACAGGCGACGCGATAGGTCCGTACGGGGCATTTGCCCGCCGCGTTCGGATTCTTCCGCGCGGACAGCAGCTGCATACGGGACCAGGTGACGGGTCCGGCGAAACCGCTGTCCGGCTTGATCTTGTACTTGCGCTGGAAGGCGCGGATGGCCCGGCAGTCGGCGGCGGACTGCTTGCCGTCCACCCTCAGCTTCAGCCAGAACTCGACCTGCCGCTGATAGGGCCCGGCCAGCTTGGAACAGGCCACTCGGTTCGCGGCCTCACGCAACGGTACGTACTCGATGAGGTCGTACGTGCCCCGCGCGGCCTCGGACGGCTCGACGGCGTCCTCTTCACGGGTCGGCGTGTACACCTGCGGCGCGAGCAGTTGGTCCGGGGTGTCGAAGGACCAGGGCTGGGAGGGAGCGGGGGGCACGCCGGGGACGAGGACGCCCTCGGTACCGGAGCCGGGGGCAGGGGCAGGTGACGGCACGGGATCCGCGACGGCGGGACCGACGGGCAGCACGGCCACTGCGACGAGCAGCGCGGTGAGCCCTCGGAGGACGAACGGTCGACTGATCATGCGATCAGGAGAACGCGGGGTTGACGCCGCCGGGCTCAGCCGCGCGGCGGGGTCACCCGACCGTGCGTCACCCGAGCACGTGCGACCCGAACACGCGCCACCCGGCCGTGCGCCACCCGAGCGCGCGCGACCCGAGCACGCGTCACACGGCCGTGCGTGAGCCGAGCGTGCGCCTCAGATGCCTCAGGCACCCCGAACATCTCGCAGATTCCGACCCTCCCGAACGCCCCCACCGTCCCGGACGTCCTGCCAGGCCCTGCGCACCCCCTCCGCCACATCCTGCGCCCCCACCGGCGCCCCCTCCGCCGCCAACCGCCCCGCCAGCCCGTGCAGATACGCCCCCACACTCCCCGCGTCCAGCGCAGAGAGCCCCGCCGCCAGCAACGACCCGCCCAGCCCCGACAGCACGTCTCCGCTGCCGGCGGTGGCGAGCCACCCGGTACCGGTCGCGTTCACCCGCACAACACCGCCCCCCGCCGGGTCGGCGATCAGCGTGGTGGAGCCCTTGAGGAGCACGGTCGCCCCGTACCGCGCGGCAAGCTCCCGTACGGCCGACAACCGGCCCCCCTCCACCTCCCCGCGCCCCACGCCGAGCAGCGCGGCTGCCTCCCCGGCGTGCGGGGTCATCAGCGTCGGCGCGGTACGCCCCCGCACCGCGTCCCGGTCCGCCAGCCGCAGCCCGTCCGCGTCGATCAGCACGGGTACGTCTGCCTCCAGCACCTCGGCGACCGTGGCGGCGTCCTCCCCGGCCCCGGGCCCCACGACCCACGCCTGGACGCGCCCGGCCTTGTGCGGCCCCTGGTCGGACACGAGCGCCTCGGGAAAGCGGGCGATCACCGCGTCGGCGGCCGGCCCGACGTACCGCACGGCTCCGGCGCCGCCCCGAAGCGCGCCCGCGACAGCCAGCACGGCAGCGCCCGGATACCGCGCCGAGCCCGCCGCGATACCGACGACGCCCCGCCGGTACTTGTCGCTCTCGGCGCCGGGCACCGGCAACAGCCGCGCGACGTCGGCGTGTTGCAACGCCTCCAGTTCGGCCCGCCCGGGAAGGACCTCCCCGAGCCCGATGTCGACGAGCCGCACGGTCCCGGCGTACTCACGCGCCGGATCGATGAGCAGCCCCGGCTTGTGGGTCCCGAAGGTCACGGTCAGATCGGCCCGGATCGCCGCCCCGGGCACCTCACCGCTGTCGGCGTCGACCCCGCTGGGCAGATCGACGGCGACAACGGCGACCCCCACCTCCCGGACCACCTCCGCCAACCCCACGGCATCGCCCCGCAGGCCACCCCGCCCACCGATCCCGACGATGCCGTCGACGACGAGGTGGGCCCGACGGATCACCCCTGCTACGTCACCGGCCCCGGTGATCGCCGTCCCACCCGCCGCCCGCAGCGCCGCGAGCCCCCCGGCGTGGGTGCGCTCCGGGGCGAGCAGCACCGCCGTGACGCCGGCTCCGCGCCGGGCGAGCCTGGCACCGGCGTACAGGGCGTCGCCCCCGTTGTCGCCGCTGCCGACGAGCAGGACGACCCGGCTGCCGTAGACCCGCCCCATCAACTGACCGCAGGCGACAGCCAGTCCGGCCGCCGCACGCTGCATGAGCGCACCCTCGGGCAACCGCGCCATCAGCTCCCGCTCGGCCGCCCGTACCGTCTCCACGCCGTACGCAGTTCGCATACTCCGAGTCTCCCGCACACCCGCCCGACCGGCCCGCGCAACGGGCGCACCCTGCCCCGTCAGGTGCCCTACGCCTCGGCGATCACCACGGCCGAAGCCACCCCCGCGTCATGGCTGAGCGACACATGCCATGACCGCACCCCGAGTTCCGCCGCGCGCGCGGCCACGGTCCCCGTCACCCGCAGCCAGGGCCGCCCACTGTCCTCGACGCACACCTCGGCGTCCGTCCAGAGCAGCCCGGCCGGAGCACCCAGCGCCTTGGCGACCGCCTCCTTCGCCGCGAACCGGGCCGCGAGCGAGGCGACCCCACGCCGCTCACCGCTCGGCAGCCGCAACTCGCTCTCCAGGAACAGCCGTTGGGCGAGTGCGGGCGTCCGCTCAAGCGAGGCCCGAAACCGCTCGATCTCGGCGACATCGATCCCGACTCCGATGATGCTCATGCCGAGCAGCCTACGGCGAGACGATCATCCGGACAGCTCCGACGACTCAGCGGACCGCTGCCGTCACGGCATCGTCCGGCCGTCAGGCCTGTTCCGAATCGCCGGGCACGGATTCAGGATCCCCGACGAACAGGTCTTCCGCCCGCGCCACCGTCCGGGATCGCTCCAGCCAGGTGTGGATCCGGTCGAGATCGGTGCAGGCCGTGATGCGTTCGCGCACCTCGTCGGGCACGGGGATGTCACGCATGTCCAGTACGAACAGAATCGCCTCGGCCTTACCCTCGGCCTTACCCTCGGCCTTTCCTTTGGCCTCGCCCTTGGCCTGGCCTTCGAGGTAGGCCGTCTCCCGAACCGTCCCCCGGCCGGGGAAGTAACTGACGAACGACATGATGTCCTTCCATTTCTTTCCGGCTGGCGTGTTACCCAGGGTGACTTCCAGGAAGTCGAAGAAGTACTCGGCGGTGTCGGGATCGGTTGGCCGCAGCTCCTGCAGAACGGTGCTGATTGCCTCCAGTATGACGTCGCCGTCGCGGCTGCGGGCGTGTGCCAGGGCAGAAAGTACGGCCAGTGGGAGGTTCTTGGCCACGGTCCTGGCATCCGTGATCACCGGCAGATTGTCCGGCCCGGCGACCAGCGGATACACCCGCAGTGCCGTCCAGCCGCTCGTGCCGCACTCGAAGGGGCCGACGGCCCACTTGGCGGTGGCCGCGTCCTGGCAGACCACGAGTAGCAGCACAGGCAGTTCGTACTTCGCTTGCAGGTAGCTGACGTAATACGCCCAGCTCCGCGCCTTGCCCGCGACCTTGGCCGACTGAGACTCGATGGCGAGCAGGAAGTCCTCGCCGTCGGACGGACCGATGCGCAGCACGGTGTCCACGCGGCGCTCCAGCGGCCGGGATTCCGTCACGTCAGTGGTAACGGCGTCCACGGTCGCCTTCGCGGAAAACGGGACCCCCAGCACCCCGAACACGGGAGCCAGGATCTCGGGCCGCTCCTGAAAGATGCGGTGCAAGCCCTCGTGAGCTGATGTGACCATGTGTGCAACCTTGCTTCAGCGGAGGGAGGTGTTTCGAGGCATTCGGAATGCGTTCGCTCTTTCGAGTTACGCAAAAACGTTCACGCCGCAGAGGTCAGCTCGCACCACACGAATTTGCCGCGATTCCCGAACCGGCTCAGCGGCTGCCACCCCCAGAGGTCGGCACACGCCCGCACCATCCCCAGGCCGCGCCCGTCCTCCGAGTCGACGAGTTCCCCCAACTCCCGTGGCGGCTCCGGCGGTCGAGGATCCGCATCCCAGGCCCCGATCCGCAGAACACCAGCCGACCAGCGAACACGCAGGGCGGCGGAACCCTTGGTGTGGCGTACGGCGTTCGAAACGAGCTCGGTGGCAAGGAGTTCGGCGGTGTCGACGAGGCCGATCAGCCCGTGCATGGTCAGGATCAGACGGAGGGTGCGACGGCAGAGGCCCGCACTCTCACCTTCCCAGCCTCCACCTTCGCCCCCTTCCTCGGTGTCCTCAAGTCGCCCACCCAAGACACCCCCAGGGCGTCGTAGGCGCGCTCACGCCTCAGTCAGATTCTCCCGCCGCCACCGCCACCGCCAGAACTCACTGGCCCGGTGGTCGTCCTCGAACCCGGGGCCGAGGGGGCCCACCCGGTCGATCGCCTCCTCCGTGCGCGGGTCGTCGCGCACGGCAAGGCCGTAGGCGCCCTCCAGTCGCACGAGTTGGTCGTCGTGGGCGAGCAGTGCCACCAGCGCATCCGACACAGCGGGCCTGCGGATTCGGGAGTTGGCGAGGGTCGCAGCCGCCGCTCTCCGCGTTTCCGGGTCCGGATCCTCGGCCAGGACCAGCAGCGTCCGGGTGATATCCGGGAGGCGGTCGTCGTCCCGCATGCCCACCTCGCACGCTGCGAGACGTACCCGGGTGTCCGGGTCGCGGGTGAGGGTGAGCAACGCGGCCCTGGCCTCAGTCGTCAACGGAACGCCGTGCGTCGAGAGGGTGTAGGGCACTTCGCGGCGTACGCGGAGGTCGGGGTGGTCGGCGTAGCGGAGCCCGATGGTCTCCTGGTCCTGGTGCGTGTACCAAGCGAAGACCTCCAGTACCTCGGCGAGCAACCCGCTGTCGGTTTCCTCTGCCGCCCAGGCGGCCAAGAAATCAGCTTCGCGCTTCTCTCCGGAGGGGCTACTGGTATACGCGATCGACCGCAACCTCAGGTAGCCCACCACGAACCGACGGTGCACCAGGTCGGAGTCGTGGCGGTGGGCGACCACGGCCGACCATGTCTCGAAGCTGGGGCGCTGAGCGAGAATCCAGCAGCCCGTCGACCAGTTCACATGGTCCTCGTCGGGCGGATCGACAGCGCGGCCGATCAGCTCATCGACTGGGGTCAGGACGCGGAAGGCCCACTCCAGCGAGGTGAGGACGGCTCCGTGGCCGGCCCGTACGACGAGGCCGCCGAGCGATATCTGCTCGACCCACTCGTACTCTTCGTCCTGCACCCGGACCGAGTCCACCGCGTCTACGGGGCTCCCCGTGCCCGCCCTCCGCCGCAGTTCCTCGACCGCACCCGTCTCGTACCAGCCCCGAGCCAGATCGAGCAGCCGTTCCCGGGCCTCCTCCGGCATCCGTAGCCGGGGCTCCTTGCCGAGCACCGCCGTGAAGACCGCCGGGGAGCCTCCGTCGACGGCACGCCACAGAGGCGTGGTCCCGTCCGGCAGCACCCGGTCCGGATCCGCCCCGCCCTCCACCAACACCTCGGCGACTGCGTGGTCGTACGCCGCGACAGCCACGCACAGGACGGGCAGCCCATCCGTATCCGAACCCTCGCCCCCATCCGCGTCGACCGTGTCCGGGTCGGCGCCCTCCCCCAACAGGACCCGCACCGCCTCGGCGTCCCCTGTCCGAACCACCGACCTCAGGCGACTGTCGAGCGTGCCCTCGCTCAGTGCCCGCCCCCTGTTCGGACGAGATGCTCCACCTCGTCGACGAGACACTCCCCGTACCCGAACCCCGCCCCGATCGACACGTACCGTTCGTACTGGTCCCGGGTGAGCGGCACGGACAGCACCCGCAGCATCTGGAGGAACAGGCGGAACCCGAGGTCGGGATCGACCAGAGTGACGACCTGTTCCAGCGCGGCCATGGCATCCGGGGCCGGGAGTGGCCGCCAGCGGGGGCTGATCGCCTGGTCCGTCACCGCGAGGCCCGTCTCCCTGATCTCCCGCAACACGGTGTCCACCGACTCCGTGCCGGCGGGCGGCACCACCGGGGTGTACGCGGGGGCGACCTCCCGCAGCCGCTCCCCGCAGACGTCCGCGACCAGCCGCAGCCAGTCGCGCCCGTCCATACGCAGGGACGCGTCCGAGACGGCAACCCAGAGTGTGGTGACCGTCCCGTCGGACAGGGGTGAGCGCGACAGGCGGAGCGCGTCCTCCAGCAGGAGGGCCGCCGCCGTGCCCGGGGACTGTGCGGGGTCGTCCGCGTCGGCCACCCTGTGGATCTCTCTGCGGGCTGTGTCGGGGTGCCAGTCCTGGTGGGCGTTTCCCGCGAGTCGGGAGAGCCCGAAGTTCCACGCCGTGTCGCGGCGCGCGGTGTCGATCGGCGGCCAGTCGACGTCGAGTCCGTCCCGGACGATCCAGGCGGGGTACCCGAGCCGCTCGCCGAGACCGAGGAACCTGTCGTACTGCTCCTTCGGAACCTGTACGGCGTACACCTTCAAGGCCCGCAGGAAAAGCCGGAAGCCGAGATCGGCATCGGCACGGGCAACGACCTGCCCAAGGCTCCGTGCCAGCTCCGGAAGCTCACTCGCGCGGGTCAACTCCCCGGCCAGCACGCGGATTTCCGCCAGGACCGCCCCGCACAGCTCCTCGTCCCGTACCGGTGACACCGGCGGCGGGACGTAGGAGCGGTCGTTCTGCCGGAGGCGTTCCGTGGCCAGATCCGCGACCGCCCGCAACCAGCCACGGGTGTCCGTACCGCTGCCGGCCGGGTCGAAAACCCGGCCGGCAGCGGCCAGCCACACCGTGCGGAGAACCTCCTCCGACAACGGACCGTCCCCGGCACCGTCGACGTCCAGCAGCCGACGGGCGTCCTCCTCCAGTTCCACGGCCTCCTCACCGTCGGACCCGTCCGCCGACCCGGCGGCGACCGCGAGCGCGGCCGGAAGGTCGACGGCGGGACCGTCCGGGGAGCACAGTTGACGCAGGAGCTCCGTCAGACCGGTGAGCCCGAAGTCACCGGAGTAACCCAGTTCGACGTACGTGGGACGTTTCTGTGGCATGGATCAGGTCCTACCGGGGTCGTGTCCTGCTGGGATCGTGTCCTACTTCGGGTAGGCGGTCTTGACCACGAGCCCGTAACGCCCGTTGCCCTTGTGCTTCTTGACCTTCATGAAGATCAGCACGACGTTGTTGCCCGCGTCGTCGACCCTCGTGCTGTTCGGGAAGTACACCTTGCCCAGGGACGGATAGGTGTGCAACGTGCCCGTGAGCGTCCGGTACTGCCCTCCGTCCCTGAGCTTCGCACCCGACTGTACGAACGCCTCCCACTTCGCCTTGTCGAAGACCCGGTTGCCGCTCGCGTCCAGCTTGTTGAAATTCTGGAGCACCACCGCTTCCACGGCCTCCTGGGCGATCTGCTGGCTGGTCCAGATCGACTTGGGTTCGCCCTTCTCCGTGGCGAGAGCCCGTGCCTGCGCCGGCGACCGGTTGACGTGGTCCTTCAGCGTGTGCATCTCGTCTGCGTAGTCGGCGAGATCGGCAAGGTCCTCGTCCGCCAGGTTCAGGCAGTTGTGCACCAGAACATCCGCCGCCCCGGCCCCCTCGGTCCGCACATAGAACGTGTGCAGACCGCCTACCGTGAGGTCGTACACCTCGCGCGGGGCGAGACCCGACCGGTCGTGTACTCCGGTCACCGTGCGCGGTGTGCCGTCCGGGCCGAGCAGCCGGTCACCCGGGCGCAGGTCGGCCGCGAGAACCCAGACGCCTTCACCCGTGCGGATCTTGTGTCCGGCCGTGGTGTCCAGGCTGCTGCCGCCGGCCAGGTCGATGGTGACCAGCCGTTCGGTGTCGTGCCGGAACGTGTCGGTGACCCGCTCCGCGCGCAGTCGCCCGTTGCCGGGGTCGGCGGCCAGGACCCGGTCGCCCTCACGCACCGCACTGATCGGCCTGCGCGTACCGTCGGCCATCAGCACCAGGGTGTCCCCGGGGAAGCTGTTGAGCTTGCACGTCGTGATGACGTCCTCGTACGCGTTGACACTGGCCTCGATCTTGGCCAGCGCCGCCGGGTCGAGGTCCAGCTTCCGCAGCGCCTTGAACGCGTCGGCGACTCCGATTCCGGTCTTCAGAGCGGCGTCGAGCGCGAAGATCGCCTCACCGATCTTCCCGAACACCTTGCCCGGGATGAAGTTGGACGCGAACCAGGCGCAGCTCGACTTGTCGCCGTGGTAGCAGCGAGCGACGTCGCCCAGCACGATCTCGTACAGAACCGCTCCGGCTGTCTCCCCGAAGAGGTTCTGCCAGCCGATCCGGGTGATGTCCCCGAAGCTGAAGTAGTGGGTCCACTTCCTGGTCTGGTCCTTGAGCACCTTCGTGTCGAGGTACGTCGTGTCCGCCTTCGGGCACCCGGTCTCCGTCGCGGGAACCTCGGGGTTGACGCAGAGGTAGAAACTGACCGTGATGTCGACATGCAGTTCCCATGTCACCGTGCAGCCCTGGAACGGCACATAGTCGCACTTGTTGAGCGGCTTCGACGGGCCCGACTCCGTCATCTTGTCGACGACGTAGAAGACACCGCCCACACCGGTTCCGGAACCCTCGGCCACGGTCTTGTTCGCGTCATTGCGCTCCGACTGGTCGGCCGCCTCCTGCGCCGAGTCCGCGTACTTCTGCGCGTCCTTCGCCGCCTCCTCCGCGAGGGTCGCCTCGGCGTCCGCCCGGGTGGCCGCCGCGCGGGCGTCCGTCGCCGCCTGCTCGGCTTCCGAGGCCGCCTGGCGGGCCGCTGCCGCGTCCAGGGCCGCCTGGTCGGCAGAGGCGCGGGCGTCCTTGGCGTAGCCCTCGGCCCGACCCGCCGCCTTGTCGGCGGCTGCCGCGTCAACATGGCCTGCTGGTCGTACCAGATGCTGCGGGCCAGTGACTTCTGGGCCTCGGCGGCGTACGTCGAGGCCTCGGCCGAGTAACCGAGCGCCTCCTTGGCCGACTTGCGGGCATGCGCCGCGAACCCGGCGGCCTCGCCGGCCAGTACCAGGGCCGCCTTCGCGTCACCCGTCGCCGCGTTCGCGGTGCTCTGCGCCTGCGTCGCGACCTGCGCCGCGTTCGCCGCGTGCGCCTCGGCGACCGCCACCTGCTGCTCGGCGATCGTCTTCGTCGACTGACCGGTCAGGACCGCCAGTCCCGCCGCCGAGTCCGTCGTGACGTACGGCGAACCGAGCTGGATCGCGTCGTTCGCCGGCGCCGCCACCTGCTGCGCCGAGTTACGGGCGTCCTCCGCCGCCTGCGCGGTGGCGTACGCGTGACCGACGGCCTCCGCCGCACCCGCGACCGCCTTGACGGCCTCGGCCCTGGCCACGTCGGCGTGCGCCTTCGCCTCCAGCGCGTGCTTCTCGGCCTCGTCGGCCAGCTTGACCGCGGCACTGGCCGCCTGGGCCGCCACCTGCGAGGCCTTGATGGCGTCGGCCGCCGAGGCCGTCGCCGTACGGACCGCCGCGTCAGCCTTCAGCTTGGCCGCGTTCGCCGCGTCCGAGGCCGCACGGGCCCGCTTGGCAGCGGCCTCGGCGCGCGTCGCCGCCGCGTCGGCGTCAGCCGCCGCCTGTGTCGCCGCGTTCGCCTCGCCACGAGCCGACGCCGCCGCCGACTCCGCGTCCGTCGCGGCAGCATCAGCCGCGTCGGCCGCCGACCGCGACGCCGTCGCCTGGTCGTCGGCGTCGTGCGCCTGGGCGTACGCCTCCTTCGCGTCCGCCTTCGCCCGCGCCGTGTTGGCCCGGCTCTCGGCGTCCCACGCGTCGTCCCGCTTGCCCTTCGCGTTGTCCCGCGCCGCCTCCGCGTCCTGACGACGCTCACGCGCCGTCGTCTCGGAGGCCTCGGCACGGCCCTTCGCGTTGTTCGCCTCGGTCGCGTACCCCTCGGCGTTCTGCCGGTGCTGCGCGGCCTCGGCCTGCTTCTGCGCGGCGGTCTCCTTCTCCGCCTTCGCCGTCAGCTCCTCCTTCTCCGCGTTCAGCCGCTGCGCGTGCGCCTCGGCGGCCGCAGCCTTCGCGTCCGCCTCCGCCGCCTGCGTCTCGACGAGCTTCGCCTTGGCCAGATCCCGGGCCGCCTTCGCGGCCTGCGCCTGTACGGCGGCGGCGTCGGCCGCTGCCTTCGCCTGCTCCCTGGCCTGCTGCGCGGCAGCCGTACGGAACGCCGCCTTCGACGCGGCGGTCTGCGTCACCGCACGCGCGGCGATCGTCGCACTGTCCCCGGCGGCGGCCCGGGTGGCCGCGTCAGCGGTCTCACCGGCCTTCACCAGCGCGTCCAGCGCGGCCGAGGACGCCTTCGTGACCTGCGCCTTCTGCAGACCCACCAGCAGACCACGGCCCCTGGGGGCACCGGCCTGGTCGGCGATCACGTACGCCGACTGCTGAGCGGTGTCCGTCGCCGTGGCCGACTTCTTCGCGGCGGCAGCCTGCGCCTTGATCACCGCGAGCTGCTTCGTCGACTCGGCGCGGGCGGCGGTGATGCGCGCCTTCACCTTGGTGAAGTCGGCCGTCTCCGGGTAGTCCAGGTCGTCGGTGCCCTGGTGACCGGACGGTGTGATGTCGAACTTCTGCGGGACGGTGCCCAGGCAGTCCCACATCCGGCCGTCACGGCTGTTGGCGTACGACGCGAGGTCGAGGCAGTTGCCGGTACCCGGGTTGAACAGCCGCGTGGTGGCGTGGCTGTCGTACGCCCACTTCTGCGCGGCGTTCTTGTCGCTGCACGTCCCGATCTGGACGGCGGTCCCGTTGGCCGTACCGGCACCCTTCACCTCCAGGCACTTGCCGGAGTTGACGTTGACGAGCGTGTCGCCGCTGATCTGCCACTTCTGCCCGGCTCCGCCGTTGCAGGTGTAGATCTGCACGATCGAGCCGTTGGTCTTGCCCGCGCCCGCGACTTCGAGGCACTTGTCGGCGGCGCCGTTCGCGTGGATGACCATCGGGCTGGTACCGATCCAGCCGGGACCACCGGCGGACCAGTAACTCTGCCAGCGGGTCAGGTGATCGGCGATCCAGGACTGGCCCAGCATCTCGCCGAGCGCCTTCGAACCGCTCGCGAGCGCCTTCACGGCGTCACGGTTGGCGGTCAGGATCTGGTTGCGCGGCGCGGCCTGTGCGGCGATCTCCTGCTGCCACTCCGCCGACGCCGCGGCGACCTGCTTGCCGAGCACCTTGTTCGGGTCGACCGGCCCGCGCCAACCGCACGCCGCGAACCGGGTCTTCAGGTCCTCGACGGCCAGCCGGTACTCGACGGTGCCCGGTTCGGCCGCCGTACGCGGGAAGCCGCCCGACGCCAGGAAGAGACGGGCGTTGTCCGAACCCGTCGGCTCCATGCTCCAGTTGACCAGGCCGTCCCACGCCTGGTGCTCCTCGTAGGCCTGGTTCCAGTTCGGATCCGAGCCGGACGGGCTCGCGCCGTAGAGCGGGGTACCGAGGGCCTTGACGGCCGTCACCGTGGCCGCGTCGGCCGGCGGGGTCGGATCGTCGTACAGATCGTCCTCGGACTTCCAGAACTGCTCCCAGATCCACTGGGAGATTCCGGTCTGCTGGAAGAAGTCCTTCTCCGTGCTGCCGGGCAGCCCCGGCGGGTCCCGGAAGTCCGCGACGCTCTTGAACCCGCCCGGGTACGACAGATCCGACACCGGCTTCTGCCACACGTCGAGGCGGGCGTGGAGCGCGGTGCCCTCCTTGTCCGCGGCGGCCCTGTCCTGCTCGAACGCCGTCGACAGCGGAGTGGTGTTCCAGTACTCCCGGTTCGCCGCCGTGCGCAGCTTTTCCGGCGTCTGGTTGAGCGCGTCCTGCGCTGTGGTGAACATGCCCGGGCCGCCGAGCCGCAGCGCGTCGGCCATCAGGCACTGGTCCTGGCGCAGTTGCTGCGCGGCGGCGCTGTCGAAACCGTCGTAGCTGTCGGTGGCAGCGGCCACGGGCGCGGCGTCGTCGGCGTACTGGGCGGCGAGCTCGGGCCTGGCGACGACCGCGCCCAGGACGGCTATGGAGAGAACAACCGGAACCACACGCGCGAAGCGTGTTGTCGATCTTCGCAACAACAAAGAGAACATCCCCCTCGTGAACACATGCAGGCAGGGGTCACCTGTCCTGCCCGTCCGAAGAGGCAGACCTGGCGGCGGTTCCCCCCGTGCGCAGTCTGATGTGCGCGATGGCGAACGGGTCGGGTCCGCTTTGCGCGCGGGATCACCATAGACATGTCACACGAGCCACACAAGGCACAAAAGTATGACGGCCGCGACGGCCCCACGGGGGACGGAACAAACGCCCAGGG
>NZ_AEJB01000312.1 GCF_000331005.1 Streptomyces turgidiscabies Car8 | reverse complement strand
GAGGTCGTCGTGCACGGCCGGCATACGGGCCGAGCCGTAGCGGCCGGGGCCCGCCTCGACCGGGACGCGGGCGAAGCGCTGGCGGGCGGAGGGGAGGCCCGTCGAGGCCCTCACCTCCAACTCCGTTTCGTCGTCCGTGGCCAGGAGCAGGAAGGCGGAGTCCGCATCGAGCATGTCGCGGGCCCGCTCCACCGTGCGCTGGAGCAGGCCGTCGAGGTCGTCGGGGGCCGGGGAGCCGATGAACACCTCGAAGGGGTCGGTGTTCTGGCCCTCGGAGCTTCCCATGTCCCGGTGCGGATTCCCCCCACGGGATCCGGCCGGGCGTTTCGGAGGACAGCGCCTGAATTCGCTATCAACTGGTGTGCAGGCCGCCGAAGCTGCCGTTGTTGTGCCTACCCGCCGGAGCGGGCTTTGAGCAAAACGAGCAAAACTCGTCGTACTCCTGCTGTGTGCGATCTGCCGGGACGCGCACGCTGGGGTGGGCCGCTCAAGCTTCCCGGTGTACGTGTCCCGGCAACGCATCTCCGAGGACGTCCCCCAAGACATCCTCAGACGTCAGCCGGCGCCCCCCAAGACGCTGGTCTGACATCGCCAACTTAGACCTTTGAAGCCCTTCGATGGTTACGTTCACAGCACTGTGATCTGCGTCTCTCGCATATGTCCTTTAGGTACGCCAGATCCCGGTTGTCGCGACCGGGACCCCAGCGTAAGGATGATGCGGGAGCCTTGTGAAGAGCTTATGTGAGGCTCGCGTCGGACTCCATAGGGACTAGGACACCTACTTAAGCGTACTGGCGGTAACTTCGGCCGGTCAGGGGCCGATCTCAGCGGAAAGTGCGCAGTCGGAGGCTGTTGGTGACGACGAACACGGAGGAGAAGGCCATCGCGGCCCCCGCGATCATCGGATTGAGCAGACCGGCCGCGGCCAACGGCAGCGCCGCCACGTTGTAGCCGAAGGCCCACACCAGGTTGCCCTTGATGGTCGAGAGCGTCTTCCGGGACAGCCGGATGGCGTCGGCGGCCACGCGCAGGTCCCCGCGCACCAGCGTCAGATCGCTCGCCTCGATCGCCGCGTCCGTGCCGGTGCCCATCGCCAGGCCCAGATCGGCGGTGGCCAGGGCCGCCGCGTCGTTCACGCCGTCGCCGACCATCGCGACGGTCCGCCCCTCGCCCTGCAGCCGCCGTACGGCGTCGACCTTCTCCTCCGGCAGCACGTCCGCGATCACCTGGTCGATCCCGACGGCCGCCGCCACCGCGTCCGCCACCGCCCGGTTGTCCCCGGTCAGCAGCACCGGCGTCAGCCCCAGTGCCCGCAGCTCGCGCACAGCCTCGGCGCTGGTCTCCTTGACCGCGTCGGCGACGGTGACGACACCGCGTGCCACCCCGCCCCAGGAGACCACGACGGCCGTACGTCCGCCGCTCTCGGCCTCGGCCTTCGCGTGGGCCAACTCCTGTGGGAGCGGCCCCGACAGCCCGTCCGTGAGCCGTCCGACGGCCGCCTCGTGCCCGTCCACGCGCCCCCGTACGCCTCTCCCGGCCACGTTCTCGAAGGCCTCGGCCTCCGGCAGCGTCCCGACCCGCTCCACCGCCCCGGCGGCGATCGCCCGAGCGACCGGATGCTCGGAGGCGTGTTCGAGGGCGCCCGCGAGTCGCAGCACCTGCTTCTCGTCCTCGCCCTCGGCGGCGTACACCTCCTGGAGGGTCATACGGCCCGTGGTGACCGTGCCCGTCTTGTCCAGGACGATCGTGTCGACGCGGCGCGTGGACTCCAGGACCTCGGGGCCCTTGATGAGGATGCCGAGCTGCGCCCCGCGCCCGGTGCCGACCATCAGCGCGGTCGGCGTGGCCAGGCCCAGCGCACAGGGGCAGGCGATGATCAGGACGGCGACGGCGGCGGTGAAGGCGGCGACCGTGTCGCCCGTGACACCGAGCCAGGCACCGAACGTACCGAGCGCGATCAGCAGCACCACCGGCACGAAGATCCCGGAGATCCGGTCGGCGAGCCGCTGCACCTCGGCCTTGCCGTTCTGCGCGTCCTCCACCAGCCGGGCCATCCGCGCGAGCTGGGTGTCCGCGCCGACCCGGGTGGCCTCGACGACCAGCCGGCCCCCCGCGTTCACCGTCGCGCCCGTGACGGTGTCGCCGGCGCCCACGTCGACCGGCACGGACTCGCCGGTCAGCATCGACGCGTCGACCGCCGAGGCGCCCTCGACGACGGTGCCGTCGGTGGCGATCTTCTCCCCGGGTCGTACGACGAACCGGTCCCCGATCGCCAACTCGCCGACGGGAACGCGCACTTCACGCCCTCCGCGCAGCACGGAGACGTCCTTGGCGCCCAGTTCCATGAGGGCCCGCAGGGCCGCGCCCGAGTGGCGCTTGGCGCGGGCCTCCAGATAGCGCCCGAGGAGGAGGAACGCGATGACCCCGGCGGCGACTTCGAGGTAGATCTCGGAGGTGCCGCCCGTCCGGGAGGCGGTGAAGGAGAAGCTCTCGCGTATCCCCATCCCGCCCGTTCCCGCCATCCCGTCCATCCCCGGCATCACGGGCTTGCCCGCGTCGCCCCAGAACAGGGCCCACAGGGACCAGCCGTACGCGGCGAGCGTGCCGACCGACACCAGGGTGTCCATGGTGGCCGCGCCGTGCCGGGCGTTGGTGAACGCGGCCCGGTGGAACGGCAGTCCGCCCCAGACGACGACCGGGGAGGCGAGCGTCAGCGCGAGCCAGCGCCAGTTGTCGAACTGGAGCGCGGGAACCATGGACATCAGCGCGACCGGCGCGGCCAGCAGTACGGAGACGACGAGCCGCTGCCGCAGAGCGGCCAGTTCGGGGTCGGCGTCCCGCTCGGCCGCGGGTGCCTCCGTCACGGCCGGCGGGGGCGGCTCCTCGGCCGTGTACCCCGTCTTCACGACGGTGGCGATCAGGTCATCGACCCCCACGCCGTCGGCGTACGCGATCTTCGCCTTCTCCGTCGCGTAGTTGACCGTGGCGAGGACGCCGTCCATCCGGTTGAGCTTCTTCTCGACGCGGGACGCGCAGCTGGCACACGTCATCCCGCCGATGGTCAGCTCGACCTCGTGGGGCGTGACTGTCGGGGTCTCGGTGCTGGTACTGGTACCGGTGCTGGTCATGGTCGCCGCGTCCCTGGGGTCAGGCCCGGCCGGCCAGTTCGAAGCCCGCTTCGTCGACCGCGGCGCGCACGGCGGCCTCGTCGAGCGGGGCTTCGGAGACCACGGTGACCTCGCCGGTGGCGGCGACGGCCTTGACGGAGGTGACCCCGGCCAGCTCGGAGATCTCACTCGAGACCGAGCCCTCGCAGTGCCCGCAGCTCATGCCGGTCACCTGGTAGACGGCGGTGACGGAACCCGGGGTGTCGGTCTGCGCGGTCATGTCGTGCTCCTCTTCGCTTCTTCGCTTCTTCGCTTCTTCGCTTCTTCGAGGTGTCTGTCGTGGGGCGTCGCCGTGACGGACGAGCCCCCTGAGTCTCACACTACTATACCCCTGGGGGGTACTCGGCTCATGGCCGTGGCAAGATCTTCGGCACTGGCGGCTGTGGTTACGGCCACGACGGTGAGGGCGAGGGCGTATGCGTGCGGTGGTCTTCGAGCGTTACGGGGAACCGGCCGAGGTGCGGGAGGTGCCGGACCCCGTGCCCGCGCCGCACGGGGTCGTGGTGCGCGTCGAGGCCACCGGGCTGTGCCGGAGCGACTGGCACGGCTGGATGGGCCACGACCCCGACATCGCGCTGCCGCACGTGCCCGGCCATGAACTCGCCGGTGTCGTCGAGGCGGTCGGCGCCGGGGTGACCGGCTGGCGGGCCGGGGACCGGGTCACGGTGCCCTTCGTCTGCGCCTGCGGTAGCTGCCCGTCCTGCATGGCCGGGGACCAGCAGGTGTGCGAGCGGCAGACCCAGCCGGGGTTCACGCACTGGGGTTCGTTCGCGGAGTTCGTGGCGCTGGACCACGCCGACGTGAACCTCGTCGCCATGCCCGAGGAGATGTCCTACGGGACAGCGGCCTCGCTGGGCTGCCGGTTCGCGACGGCCTACCGGGCGGTGGTCCAGCAGGGGCGGGTGGCGGCGGGGGAGTGGGTCGCCGTGCACGGGTGCGGGGGCGTGGGCCTCTCCGCCGTGATGATCGCGGCGGCCTCAGGCGCCCGGGTCGTCGCGGTCGACGTGTCCCCCGGGGCGCTGGAGCTGGCGCGGAAGTTCGGCGCGGCGGAGTGCGTGAACGCGGCCACGACCGACGACACGGCAGCGGCCGTACGTGAACTGACCGGCGGCGGCGCCCAGTTGTCGCTGGACGCGCTCGGCTCACCGGTCACCTGCGCGGCCTCGGTCAACGGCCTCCGCCGCCGAGGCCGGCACGTCCAGGTCGGCCTGCTCCCGTCGTCCACCGGTTCGACACCCGTTCCGATGGCCCGCGCGATCGCCCTGGAACTCGAACTCCTGGGCAGCCACGGCATGGCCGCCCACACCTACCCGCCGATGCTCGAACTGGTACGGGCGGGCATCCTCCGCCCGGACCTGCTGGTCACGTCCACCATCCCGCTGACGGACTCCCCGCCCGCCCTGGCCGCGATGGGGACGGCACCGGGGGCGGGGGTGACGGTCATCGAGCCGTGGCGCTGATCTCGGCGAGGTCCGGATACCCGTGGTGGGCGGCCCATTCGTGGGCGAGGACGGACATGCGTACGGCGTCGATCCACTCGCCCGCGTGCAGCAGGGTCTGGCGCTCGACGCCCTCGGCCACGAAACCGGCCTTCTCGTAGGCGCGGCGCGCCCGGGGGTTGAAGGCGAAGACATGCAACGACACGCGGTGCAGGCCCAGTTGCTCGAAGGCGTGCCCGACGATCAGGCGGACGGCCTCGGTGCCGACACCGCGGTCGCGCCCGCCCGCCCCGACCAGAATGCGGAAGTTGCAGTTCAGGTTGCTCTCGTCCCACTCGTTCAGGACCACTTCGCCGACGAGTTCCCCGCTCGCCCGGTCCACGATGCCCAGGTCGAGCCGGTCGGTCTGGGCGTTCCGGGTGGTGTACCAGGCGCGCAGCCGGTCCGGGTCGAACGCCTCGGTGGGACTGCCGGTGAGCCTGATCACCTCGGGATCGACCAGGATCCGGGCCATGACGGGCACGTCGTCCTCGGCGAACGGCCGCAGCACGGCCCTCTCGCCGGTGAGGACGGGCTTGACGGAGAAGTCGGCGACGTTGGTCATGCCGCTGACTGTGCCCCACCCGGGAGCGGGGCACAGGTGAATATTCGCCAGCCGTCGTCAGGCGTCAATCGACTCGTCTGCCGCGGTTGCCCGGTCGGGCCGCGACCCACGCTCGTACGGTGTCGGCGTACCAGTAGGGCTTGCCGCTCTCCACGTGGTCGGGGGCGGGCAGCAGACCGTGTTTGCGGTACGACCGCACGGTGTCCGGCTGGACACGGATGTGTGCGGCGATCTCTTTGTACGACCAGAGCCGTCGGTCGGTCATCGGTGCACCTCCCTGCGCGTGCGTCACGGGGGCGGCCAGGGTGGGCCGTCGGGGGAGCCGGACGCTGCGCTTGGCGATCACAAAGCCATTGCCCGTTGAACGACCTGTGGTGACCCTGGGTCAGTGTCTGTTGACGCGGTGTGACGCAGAACCCGCGTACGCGCGACATGTGTGACACGAAGGGAGTTTTTGTGACAGGAGTGACGCATAGGCGCACGCCCGCAGACCGGAGTGGCACGTTGACCTGCGGGCGTACGCCCCGTAAAGAACTGCCGGTTTCGCGGTGTTACGCCCCGCAGGACCGGAGGAACGCCCGTGTCCGCTGGGCGATCGGCAGCGGCTTGTCCGGCTCGCACGGGTACATGTCCTGCTCGACGATCGCGAACAGATCCACGTCCAGCTTCTGGGCGGCGGCCAGCACCGGGCCCAACTCCGGTACGCCGGCCGGGGGTTCGCACATGACGCCGCGGGCGACCGCCGGACCGAACGGAACCTCGTTCGCACGTACGTCCGCGAGGATCTCGGGGTCGACCTGCTTGAGGTGCAGGTAGCCGATCCGCTCGCCGTAGGTCTCGATCAGCTTGACGCTGTCGCCGCCGCAGTAGGCGTAGTGGCCCGTGTCGAGGCACAGCGAGACGAGCGAGGAGTCGGTGCCGTCGAGGAAGCGTGTGACGTTCGTCTCGCTGTCGATGTGCGTGTCGGCGTGCGGGTGGACGACGATCTGAAGGCCGTACCGCTCCCGCACCTCGTGGCCGAGCCGCTCGGTCAGTGTCGTCAGGTTGCGCCACTGCTCGGGCGTGAGGGTGTCGGACTCCAGTACCTCACCGGTCTTGTCGTCCCGCCAGAAGGACGGGATGACCACCAGGTGGGACGCGCCCATGGCCTGGGCCAGCACCGCGTTGTCCGCGACGTGCGCCCAGGTCTTCTCCCAGACGGATTCGCCGTGGTGAAGCCCGGTGAAGACGGTGCCGGCCGACACCTTCAGGCCGCGCTTGGTGGTCTCCTCGGTGAGGACGGCCGGGTCGGTCGGCAGGTACCCGTACGGGCCCAGCTCGATCCACTCGTAGCCGGACTGTGAGACCTCGTCGAGGAAGCGCTGCCACGGAACCTGCTTGGGGTCGTCCGGAAACCACACACCCCAGGAGTCGGGCGCCGACCCGACTCGGATGCGTGACAGCGGGAGGCCCGACGGGGATGAAGCGGAGGAAGGGGACGACGTAGTCATGGGCGTCAGCTTCAGCTCACGCCGGGACGCGTGTCAAGGTCTGGTCCGAATGTCCGGACAAACTATTGACAGGGCTCCGTGAGGCGGGCTAGACCTGAGGGCGAGCCGCTGTGCGAGTTGCCGGGCGAGCCGTGTGAGCCGAAGAAAAGCGAAGGGAACTCGATGGCGTACGACCTGATCACCATGGGGCGGATCGGAGTGGACCTCTATCCACTGCAGACCGGTGTGCCGCTCGCCCAGGTGACGTCCTTCGGAAAGTTCCTCGGCGGCTCGGCGACGAACGTCGCGGTCGCCGCGTCCCGCCTCGGACACAGCACCGCGGTGATCACGCGGACCGGCGACGACGCCTTCGGGCGCTATCTGCACGACGCCCTGCGCGACTTCGGCGTCGACGACCGCTGGGTCACGTCGGTCCCCGGCCTCAACACCCCGGTCACCTTCTGCGAGGTGTTCCCGCCGGACGACTTCCCGCTGTACTTCTACCGCCGGCCCAAGGCGCCGGATCTTGAGATCGACGCCCACGAGCTGGACCTGGACGCCGTCCGCGAGGCGGGCATCTTCTGGATCACCGGCACCGGCCTGAGCGAGGAGCCCAGCCGCACGGCGACCCTGGCCGCCCTCGCCCACCGCGCCAAGGCCGGTACGACGGTCTTCGACCTCGACTGGCGCCCCATGTTCTGGTCCGACCCGGAGTCGGCGCGCCCCTTCTACACCGAGGCCCTGCGCCACACCACCGTCGCCGTCGGCAACCTGGACGAGGTGGAGGTGGCGACCGGCGTACGCGAGCCGCACGCCGCCGCCCGCGCCCTCCTGGACGCCGGAGTCGAACTGGCGGTCGTCAAGCAGGGCCCGAAGGGTGTCCTCGCCGTCAACAGCAAGGGCGAGACGGCCGAGGTGCCCCCGCTCCCCGTGACCGTCCTCAACGGCCTCGGCGCCGGTGACGCCTTCGGCGGCTCCCTCTGCCACGGCCTCCTCGAAGGCTGGGACCTGGAGCGCATCATGCGGCACGCCAACGCGGCCGGCGCGATCGTCGCCTCCCGCCTGGAGTGCTCGTCGGCGATGCCCACCCCGGCCGAGGTCGAGGCGGCACTCGCGGCAGGAGCGGTGCGATGACCTCCACCGCCCTGACCGGCAACGACACCAGCCCGGCGGCCCCCCTGGCCCCCGTGGACATCTCCGCCCTCGCCACCACCCGCGCCCGGCACCCCGAAGCCGTCGCCGAAGCCGCCGCCCGGCGGACTCGCCGCCCCCTCCTCGGGGACTCCGGCCGGCTGATGATCGTCGCCGCCGACCATCCGGCCCGCGGCGCCCTCGGGGTCGGCAACCGCAAGCTGGCCATGGCCAACCGCGCCGACCTGCTCGAACGGCTGTGCCTCGCCCTTTCCCGCCCCGGAGTCGACGGTGTCCTCGCGACCGCCGACATCCTGGACGACCTGCTCCTCCTCGGCGCCCTCGACGGCAAGGTCGTCATGGGGTCCATGAACCGTGGCGGCCTCTCCGGCGCCAGCTTCGAACTCGACGACCGCTTCACCGGCCACCGTCCCGAGGACATGGCACGCCTCGGCTTCGACGCCGGCAAGCTGCTCGTGCGCATCGACTACGACGACCCGGGCTCCCTCAACACGCTGGAGTCCACGGCCCACGCGATCGACGCGATGGCCGAGCGTCAACTCCCGCTCTTCGTCGAGCCGTTCATCAGCAAGCGCGGCGCCGACGGCAAGCTCCGCAACGACCTCTCCGCCGAGGCCGTCACCAAGTCCATCGCCATCGCGTCGGGCCTGGGCGGCAGTTCGGCGTACACCTGGCTGAAGGTCCCCGTCACCGAGAACCCGGACGACATGGCCGAGGTCATGCAGACCTCGACCCTGCCCGCCGTACTGCTCGGCGGCGAGGTCGGCGACGACCAGGACGGCGCGTACGAGAAGTGGCGCGGCGCGCTCCAACTCCCCACTGTCCAGGGCCTCGTGGTCGGCCGCTCGCTGCTGTACCCGGCGGACAGCGATGTGTCCGCCGCCGTGGACACCGCCGTCGGACTGCTGTGAGGCGCGCGATGACCGAGAGCTACGGCGGCTGTACGGTGCTGCGGGCGGAGCACGACACCGTGCGCGGCACGACGCGCGAAGAGTTCCAACTCCTGGGCGGGGAAAGGGTGTTCGTGTCGGTCGCCGACCGCGCGCACGCACCCCGGGCCGCCCGGGCACTGATCGCCTCCGGCGCGGGAGGCCGCTTCGCCCTGGCAGGAGCGAAGTGTGGGCGACGACTCCCCGCTCGCTACGGCCCCGCGCCGGAGGTCCACTTGGCACCCGTACACACCCCGGGGGAGCACCGATGACCCCGCCCACCACCCCACCCGGCTCCACGACGAGGCTCACGGTCGCGCAGGCGCTCGTCCGTTTCCTGGCCGCCCAGTACACCGAGCGGGACGGCGTCCGCCGCCGCCTGATCGAGGCCACCTGGGGCATCTTCGGCCACGGCAACGTCGCCGGACTCGGTCAGGCGCTCGTCGAGTACGCCGACGACATGCCGTTCCACCAGGGCCGCAACGAACAGTCCATGGTGCACGCGGCAGTCGGCTACGCCCGTCAGTCCAACCGCCTCTCCACCCACGCCGTGACGACGTCGATCGGCCCGGGCGCGACCAACCTCGTCACCGGCGCCGCGCTCGCCACGATCAACCACCTGCCGGTACTGCTCCTCCCCGGCGACACCTTCGCGACCCGTCCGGCGGACCCGGTCCTCCAGCAGCTCGAAGTCCCGTACGCGGGTGACGTGTCGGTCAACGACTGTCTGCGCCCGGTGTCGAGGTACTTCGACCGCGTCACGCGCCCCGAGGCGCTGATCCCGGCGGCGCTGCAAGCGATGCGGGTCCTCACCGACCCCGTCGAGACGGGTGCGGTAACTCTCGCTCTCCCGCAGGACGTTCAGGCCGAGGCGTACGACTGGCCCGACGAGTTCTTCGCCGACCGCGTGTGGCGCGTACGCCGCCCGGTCGCCGACCCCGCCGAACTGACGGAAGCGGTACGGCTGATCCGTACCGCCCGCCGGCCCCTGATCGTCGCGGGCGGCGGAGTCCACCACAGCCGCGCGGAGGGGGCGTTGGCAGAGTTCGCCTCGGCGACCTGCATTCCCGTCGCCTCCACCCAGGCCGGCAAGGGCTCCCTGCGCCACGACCACCCCCAGGACGTCGGCGGCATCGGCCACACCGGCACGGCGACCGCGGACGAACTCGCGCGCCTGGCAGACCTGGTGATAGGCGTCGGCACCCGCTACACCGACTTCACCACGGCCTCCCACACGCTGTTCGCGGCGCCGGACGTCCGCTTCCTGAACCTCAACATCGCCCCGTACGACGGCCACAAGCTGTCCGCCACCCCGCTGATCGCGGACGCCCGCAGCGCCCTGCAACAGCTGACGGAGGCACTGGCACTCCACGGCCACGGCGTCACGGACGCATACGCGTCCGAGTACACCGAGGACAAGGAACGCTGGGAACAGCGCGTCGACGCCGCCTACGAGGCCGACGAACCGGACGTACGCCCGACGCAGCCGCAGGTACTGGGCGCGCTGGACGAGATCGCCGACGAGTCGGACGTCATCATCAACGCCGCCGGCTCGCTCCCCGGAGACCTGCACAAGCTGTGGCGCGCGAGGTCGTACGACCAGTACCACCTCGAATACGGCTATTCCTGCATGGGATACGAGATACCAGCCGCGATCGGTGTGAAACTGGCGGCGCCCGAGCGTCCCGTATGGGCGCTGGTGGGCGACGGCACGTACCTGATGATGCCGACGGAGATCGTGACAGCCGTACAGGAGGGGATCGCCATCAAGCTCCTCCTGATCCAGAACCACGGCTACGCGTCCATCGGCGGTCTGTCGGAGTCGGTGGGCGGCGAGCGCTTCGGCACCGCCTACCGCTATCAGGCGGACGACGGTACGTACACGGGCGCCCCTCTGCCCGTGGACCTGGCCGCCAACGTGGCGAGCCTGGGCATGCGCGTCCTGCGCGCGAAGACGGTACGGGAGCTGCGGGCGGCGCTCGCCGAGGCCCGTGCCGCCGACACTCCCACTTGTGTCTACGTCGAGACCCAAACGGCAGACACAGTGTCGGGCGCGCCTCCGGCGCAGGCCTGGTGGGATGTTCCTGTGGCCGAGACCGCGACCCGCCCGTCGGCGGTCAAGGCACGTGAGCTGTACGAACGGCACGTCTCTACCCGACGCCGCCATCTGTGAAGGAGAACCTGGGCATGACGAAGATCGTCAACCACTGGATCGGCGGCAAGACCGTCGAAGGCGCGTCGGGCACGTACGGGCCGGTCACCGACCCCGCGACCGGCGCGGTCACCACGAACGTCGCCTTCGCGACCGTCGACGAGGTCGACGCCGCGGTAGCCGCCGCCAAGGACGCTTACGCGACCTGGGGCAAGTCCTCGCTCGCCAAGAGGAGCACCATCCTCTTCAAGTTCCGCGCGCTGCTGGACGCCAACCGCGACGCCATCGCCGAGCTGATCACGGCGGAGCACGGCAAGGTCCACTCCGACGCGCTCGGCGAGGTCGCCCGAGGCCTGGAGATCGTCGAGTTGGCCTGCGGCATCACCGTGCAGCTGAAGGGCGAGCTGTCGACGGAGGTGGCGAGCCGCGTGGACGTCTCCTCCATCCGCCAGCCCCTCGGCGTCGTCGCGGGCATCACGCCGTTCAACTTCCCGGCGATGGTCCCGATGTGGATGTTCCCGATCGCCATCGCGTGCGGCAACACCTTCGTGCTGAAGCCGTCCGAGAAGGACCCGTCGGCGGCCATGAAGATCGCCGAACTGCTGTCCGAGGCCGGCCTGCCCGACGGCGTCTTCAACGTCGTCCACGGCGACAAGGTCGCGGTCGACCGCCTCCTGGACCACCCCGACGTCAAGGCGGTCTCCTTCGTCGGCTCCACCCCCATCGCCCGCTACATCCACACCACGGCCTCGGCGAACGGCAAGCGCGTCCAGGCCCTGGGCGGCGCCAAGAACCACATGCTGGTCCTCCCGGACGCGGACCTGGACGCGGCGGCCGACGCCGCCGTCTCCGCCGCCTACGGTTCGGCGGGCGAGCGCTGCATGGCGATCTCGGCGGTCGTAGCGGTCGGCGCGATCGGCGACGAGCTGGTGGACAAGATCCGCGAGCGCGCCGAGAAGATCAAGATCGGCCCCGGCAACGACCCGACGTCGGAGATGGGCCCCCTCATCACGAAGGTCCACCGCGACAAGGTGGCCTCGTACGTCACCGGCGCGGCGGCCGAAGGCTCCGAGGTGATCCTCGACGGCAGCGGCTTCACGGTCGACGGCTTCGAGGACGGCCACTGGATCGGCATCTCCCTCCTCGACAAGGTCCCCACGACGGCGAAGGCCTACCAGGACGAGATCTTCGGCCCGGTCCTGACGGTCCTGCGCGTCGACACGTACGAGGAGGGCCTGGCCCTCATCAACGCCTCCCCCTTCGGCAACGGCACCGCCATCTTCACCCGCGACGGCGGAGCGGCCCGCCGCTTCCAGCTGGAGGTCGAGGCCGGCATGGTCGGCGTCAACGTCCCGATCCCGGTCCCGGTGGGCTACCACTCCTTCGGCGGCTGGAAGGACTCCCTCTTCGGAGACCACCACATCTACGGCAACGACGGCACCCACTTCTACACCCGGGGCAAGGTCGTCACCACCCGCTGGCCCGACCCGGCAGACGGCCCGTCAGGCGTGGACCTGGGCTTCCCGCGCAACCACTGAGCAACCCCCTGCGAGTGCCCGCCGACCTGGACTTTCCGGGTCGGCGGGCATTGTCGTTCCGTGCGGAGTCTCTGCTCGCCCCGCAAGCCGACGTGCCCTTCGCGATGCTCCGCTACGGCACCTTCCACGCATCACGTCCACCGGCAACGGTCAGTTGATCCGCGGTTCCGCCAGCAGCACCACCCGGTCGGACGCGACGTCGAACCCCAGCACGGGACGGCTCTGCCTCCGGTCACCCTCGGGCGTCAACACCACCGGCTTGCCCAGTCGGCGCCCGATCGCACGAAGAAACCCGCACAACAGGTCCAGCCGCTCCTGCCCCTGCAACTCCCGCAGGTCCACGTCGCAACCGATCTCGTCAGCCGACTCCAACCGAAAGATCACCAGCACGTCCGGCGCCGGCCAGACCCGCAGATCCGGGACATCCCTCGCACTCAAGGTCGAAGTAGCCCTTCACGTCAGCCCGAACACGAACGCACCCGGATTACGAGGTGCGGAGCAACCACCGAGTCCGTCCCCGCTCTACGCTCAGCCCTGCTTCCCGGCGCTCCTCTTGACCAGCTCGCTGACGTCGGCAACCTGCGCGGCCGGCGGGGCCTTGACGTCGGCCGTGGCGCCGAACTTGCGGAAGTCCATGGTGACGGTCATCTTCCCGAACTTCTGCTTGATACGGACCGGCAGGTTCTTGGCGCCGACCCAGACGTCCATGTCGATGGAGGTCACGCCGCCGGTCGCCGAGTCGAGGAGCGAGCCCTTGTTGCCGTAAGCATCCTTCAGGTTGCCCATCCGGCTCTGGTCGATCACGGCCCGGTAGTGGGTCGTGTGCTGCCCGTTCAGGGTCTCTACGCCCAGGTCTTCGACGTCCTTCGCGTACTTGAGGCTGCGCATGGAGGCCGTCGGGCTGCCGCCGCCGCCCGCGGTCACCGCCTGGGCGCCCTTCTCACCCAACACGACCGACCCGTCCAACTTCATCCACTTCTTGCCCTTGAAAGGGCCGACAGGCTGCGGGTCGACGTTGTAGTAGTAGTCGCCGTCCACGAAAAGCGCGTGGATGGTCGGGTCGTCCTGGAGCTGCTGCATCTGTGCGGCCTTGGTGTCCATCTCGACGTCGTACGCGAACCCGTCGCCCCAGGAGTACGTGCCCTCCATGGCGATCGGACCGGTGCTGTTGCCCAGGTCGGTACTCACCGAGACCTCGGCGGACCCCAGCGCCTCGGTCCGGTCCGTCGCCCGGGCGAGCGCCGCCATGATCGCGCCGGTGTCGTCCACCGCCTCTGCGGCGTGCTTGACGGTCTGAGCGCCGCACCCGGAGGCCGCGACCAGCGCCACCGCCGTGAACCCCGCCCAGGCAGCGGTCTGCCGCAACTTCATGATTCCCCACCCCGTAGCTGTGTGTCCGTAGCTGTGCGTCCGTTGTGCACACTGAACGGACTGAACTGTAGTGCGACGAACTGACATCACCACGACGGGTTTTCGCGCCCCCGCGCCCTACCCGAACTCCCAGACCACCACCGCGCAAGCCCCGTCGTCCTTGCCGCCCGCGCTCCGATACGTGGCGAGGGCGACCTCGTTGTCCGTGTCGACGAGCACCCACATGCCGTAACAGCCGCGTTCGCGACTCACCTCGGTCAGCCGCCGCACCAGCGCCCGCCCGATCCCCCCGCGCCGGTACGCCTCGGCCACCGCCAGCTCGTACAGCAGCATCTCCGCGCCCTTGTCGGGATGGATGGTCTCGACGCCGCTCACGAAGCCGACGGGGGTGTCCTCGCCCGGTGGGTAGGCCAGGTAGAGGTGGTGTCCGGCGGACGTCAGGAAGCGTTCCGCCCACTCTGTGCGCACCGGGTGGTCGAAGAGGGGCTCGGCTGCGGCCACCTCGGCGACTGTCATGGCGCGACGAACTTCCACAGGCTGCATCTCCACAGGCTGAACCTCCGCAGACCGAAACTCCGAGGGCCCGTTCGTACCACGCCTGGTGTACGCCGGGCCCGTCCCGTACGCCTGCGGGATGGCGGGAGGTTCCGACCGGTGGCTGCCCCGGATGTCAGTGGCGGCCCGTACCGTTGACGCATGGATCTTCGAATGCCCGGACTGCGGGGAGTGCGGCCCCGGCGGCCACGACGGCTCATCGCCGGCGTGGCCGTCGCCGTCGTCCTGCTCGCCGGCGCCGGTACGTGGACGGCCGTCGCCTCGGACGACGCGCCCGCGGTGCACCGTGCCGACCGGGTCATGGACGTCGGCGGCGGGGTACGTATCGACACCTCGTTCTTCACGGCTGGCTCGGACACGTCCCGGCGCCCCGCGGTCCTCCTCGCCCACGGCTTCGGCGGCAGCAAGGACGACGTACGGTCCCAGGCCCAGGACCTCGCCCGCGACGGGTACGCGGTGCTGACCTGGTCCGCCCGTGGCTTCGGCAGATCGACCGGCAGGATCGGGCTGAACGACCCGAAGGCCGAGGTCGCCGACGTCTCGAAACTCATCGACTGGCTCGCCACACGCCCCGAGGTCCAGCTCGACAAGAGCGGCGACCCGCGCGTGGGCATGGCCGGCGGCAGCTACGGCGGCGCGGTCTCCCTTCTCGCCGCCGGGTACGACGACCGGGTCGACGCCATCGCGCCCGCGATCACCTACTGGAACCTCGCGGACGCCCTCTTCCCCAACGGCGTCTTCAAGAAGCAGTGGGCCGGCATCTTCATCAACACCGGCGGCGGCTGCGACAAGTTCGAGGCCACGCTGTGCCGGATGTACGACAGGGTCGCCGAGGCCGGCAAGCCGGACACGGCAGCCACCGACCTCCTCACCGAACGGTCGCCGTCCGCCGTCGCCGACCGCATCAAGGTGCCGACCCTGCTGATCCAGGGCCAGACGGACTCCCTCTTCCCGCTAGGCCAGGCCGACGCCGCCGCGAAGGCGATCCGCGCCAACGGCGCCCCCGTGGACGTCGACTGGATCGCGGGCGGCCATGACGGCGGCAACATGGAGACCAGCCGCGTCGAGTCCCGGGTCACCTCCTGGTTCGACCGGTATCTGAAGGACGACAAGGCCACCGACACCGGCCCCGCCTTCCGCGTCACCCGCACCGGCGGCATCGACTCCACCGACGGAGCGGCCACCCTGCGCGGTGCCACCTCGGACACCTACCCGGGCCTGGAGAGCGGGCAGCGCGCCATCGCCCTGACCGGCAGGGAGCAGACGTTCGACAACCCGGCCGGCGCCGCTCCGCCGGCCGTCTCCGCCCTGCCCGGCCTGGGCGCGGCGGGCGGCCTCTCCCAGCTCTCCTCCCTCGGAGTGGGCGTCTCGCTCGACTTCCCGGGTCAGAACGCCCGCTTCGAATCGGCGCCGGTCACCGACGACGTACGCATCACCGGTGCCCCCACGGTCACCGTCCACGTCAGGTCGACCAGCGAGGACGCCGTCCTCTTCGCCAAGGTGTACGACGTCTCCGCGAACGGCAGGCAACAGGTGCTGCCCGGCCAGCTCGTCACCCCCCTCAGGATCGAGGGCGCCAAGGCGGGCAAGGACGTCACGATCACCCTCCCGGCCATCGACCACGAGGTCGAACAGGGCCACCGACTCCGCCTGGTCCTCGCCTCCACGGACCTCGGGTACGCCTCGCCGGCCGCCCCGGCCACGTACACCGTCTCCGTGAAGAGTGACCTGAAGATCCCCACCGCACCCGGCGTCACCACGGCCTCGGCCGGGCTGCCGGCCTGGGTGTGGTGGCTGCCCCTCGCGGGCGCGGCCATCGCCCTGGCCCTGCTCCTGTCGGGACGCCGGCGTACAGCGGCGCCGTCCGCCCCGGACCCCGAACTGGCCGAGGTCCCGCTCCAGATCACCGACCTGAGCAAGCGGTACGCCAAGTCGTCGGACCGGTACGCCGTACGGGACGTGTCGTTCCGCGTCGAGAAGGGCCAGGTCCTCGGACTGCTCGGCCCCAACGGCGCCGGCAAGACCACCACCCTGCGCATGCTGATGGGCCTCATCAAGCCGGACGCCGGCGAGATCCGCGTCTTCGGGCACGCCATCCGCCCCGGCGCCCCCGTCCTGTCCCGTGTCGGCGCCTTCGTCGAGGGCTCGGGCTTCCTCCCACACCTCTCCGGCCGCGAGAACCTGGAGCTGTACTGGCAGGCGACGGGCCGCCCGGTCGAGGACGCCCACATGGAGGAGGCACTGGAGATCGCGGGCCTCGGCGACGCACTCGCGCGCGCTGTGCGCACGTACTCCCAGGGCATGCGCCAGCGCCTCGCCATCGCCCAGGCCATGCTCGGCCTGCCCGACCTCCTCATCCTCGACGAGCCGACCAACGGCCTCGACCCGCCCCAGATCCGCGAGATGCGCGGCGTCATGATCCGATACGCGGAGGCCGGCCGCACGGTGATCGTCTCCAGCCATCTGCTGGCCGAGGTCGAGCAGTCCTGCACGCACCTCGTCGTCATGGACCGCGGCAAGCTGGTCCAGGCGGGCCCGGTCAGCGAGATCATCGGCTCCGGGGACACCCTGCTCGTCGGCACCACCACCCCCGTGGAGGAGCCGGTCGTCGAGAAGGTGGCCGCCCTGCCGGGCATCGTCTCCGCCGTACGCACCGACGACGGCCTCCTGGTCCGCCTCGCCCCCGACGACGGCAGCGCCCAGCGCCTCGTCGTCGAACTCGTCCGCCTCGAAGTGCCCGTGGAGTCGGTGGGCCCCCACCGCCGCCTCGAAGACGCCTTCCTCACCCTGATCGGAGGTTCCGCATGAGCACGACGAACACGACGAGCACGAAGAAAGCGACGAGCACGACGACCACGGCCGACGCGAAGACGCTGGACACGCTCGTCGAGCGGGCGGAGACGGCCGACGGGTACCGCGCCCGGCGGACACTGCCCCTGCGCGTCGAGCTGGTCCGCCAGCTCAAGCGCCGCCGTACGCTCGTCATGGGCGGCATCCTCGCCGCGCTGCCGTTCATCCTCGTCATCGCGTTCGCGATCGGCGGCGAGCCCGGCGGGCGCAACGGTCAGGTCACCCTGATGGACACGGCAACCGCGTCCGCCGCCAACTTCGTCGCCGTCAACCTCTTCGTCTCCGCGGGCTTCCTGCTCGTCATCCCCGTCGCCCTGTTCTGCGGGGACACGGTCGCCTCGGAGGCGAGCTGGTCCTCCCTGCGCTATCTGCTCGCGGCCCCCGTGCCGCGCGCCCGCCTCCTGTGGTCCAAGCTCGCCGTGGCCCTGGGTATGAGCCTGGCCGCGATGGTGCTGCTGCCGGTCGTGGCCATCGCGGTCGGCACGGCGGCCTACGGCTGGGGACCGCTGGAGATCCCCACCGGCGGATCGCTGGCCGCGGGCACGGCGGCCCAGCGCCTGGTGGTGGTCGTCGGATACCTCTTCGTGTCCCAACTGGTCACCGCGGGACTGGCGTTCTGGCTGTCGACGAGGACGGACGCCCCGCTGGGAGCGGTCGGCGGCGCCGTCGGCCTGACCATCGTCGGCAACGTCCTGGACGCCGTGACGGCCCTCGGCGACTGGCGCGACTTCCTGCCCGCGCACTGGCAGTTCGCATGGGCCGACGCCATCCAGCCCCGTCCGGAGTGGGGCGGCATGATCCAGGGGACGGCGGTCTCGATAACGTACGCCCTCATCCTGTTCGCCCTGGCCTTCCGGGGTTTCGCCCGCAAGGACGTCGTCTCCTAGGTCACCGGAGGATCACCTACCGGTCTCGACAGCCGTCCCTCGTGGCCACTTCGAGATCCATCCGCAACACCCCGTACCGCACATTCCGGCCCCCTCCGCCGTCACAGTCACAGTGGTTGACGTCGTCCGACGTCGACGGACGGAGGGGGCACGGCAGATGGAGCGGATCCGGATCCACCGAACACGACGCCTGCGAGGCACGCTGCTCGCGCTGACGGCCGCGAGCGGTCTGCTGCTCACCGGCTGCAGCGGAGCCGACGGTGACAGCGGTCAGAGCAGCAAGGCGGACAGCAGGCAGAACTCCGGCGGCGGCTCGGGCTACGCACCCGCCCCCGCACCCGACCAGGGCAACGGCTCCGGCGAACAGCAGGACAGCGACCGGAGCGAAGGCGAACAGGACGACGCCGAAGGCGACTTCGCCCCGTCCCCCGACTACCTCTCCACCTTCGCCCTCGACGTCGACACCGCCTCGTACGGCTACGCCCGCCGCACCCTCGCCGACGGCCACCGCCCCGACCCGTCCACGGTCCGGCCCGAGGAGTTCGTCAACAGCTTCCGCCAGGACTACGAACGACCCGACGGCAACGGCTTCTCGGTCACCGTCGACGGCGCCCGTACCGACCGCGAGAACTGGTCCCTGGTCCGCGTGGGCCTCGCCACCCGCACCGCCGAGCAGGACGGCGAACGGCCGCCGGCCGCCCTCACGTTCGTCATCGACATCTCCGGTTCCATGGCCGAGCCCGGCCGCCTCGACCTCGCCAAGGAATCCCTCGGCGTGATGACGGACCGGCTGCGCGACGACGACTCGGTGGCGATCGTCACCTTCAGCGACGAGGCCGAGACCGTCCTGCCGATGACCCGCCTCGACGACCACAGGGACCGCGTCCACGACGCGATCGACGAACTGGAACCGACCGACTCGACCAACCTCGGCGCAGGCGTACGCACCGGCTACGCCACAGCCGTGAAGGGCCTGCGCGAGGGCGCCACCAACCGGGTCGTGCTCGTCTCGGACGCCCTGGCCAACACGGGTGAAACCGAGGCCGACTCGATCCTCGACCGCATCTCCGACGCCCGCCGCGAACACGGCATCACCCTCTTCGGCGTCGGTGTCGGCAGCGACTACGGCGACGCCCTGATGGAACAACTCGCCGACAAGGGCGACGGCAACACCACCTACGTCTCGAACGAGAGCGACGCCCGCAAGGTGTTCTGCGAGCAACTCCCGCGCAACGTCGACCTCACGGCCCGCGACGCCAAGGCCCAGGTCGCCTTCGACCCGGAGACGGTCGCCGAGTTCCGGCTGATCGGCTACGACAACCGCCGCGTCGCCGACGACGACTTCCGCGACGACCGGGTGGACGGGGGAGAGGTGGGCCCCGGCCACACGGTCACCGCTCTCTACGCGGTCCGCACCAAGCAGTCCGCCTCGGGCCATCTGGCCACGGCCACGGTCCGCTGGCTCGACCCCGAGACCCGCGAACCGCACGAGGAATCCGGGCAGTTGGAGTCGGGGTCGGTGGACGAGGCCCTCTGGGACGCCCCGTCCCGCCTCCAGGTCACCGCCGTGGCCGCCTACTTCGCCGACGCCCTACGCAAGGGCGACCATAACTGGACCACCCTGCCCGGCGCCCCCACCCTGAGCGAACTCGCCGAGAGAGCAGACAAGTTGGCGGACAGCACGGAGGACAAGGCGGTACAGCAACTGGCCGAGGCGATAGACCAGGCAAGCCGTTACGAGGACTGAACGGTGCGAACAAACCCGGGACGAGACGGACGCCCCTCTTTCAGGGGCGCGGGGAACTGCGCGACCAGCTCCCACCGCCCCGCGGCCGACAACTCACCGAACCACGGCGGCTAACCACAAACAGACGGAACAGCCCGCCCCAGCCCCTCCAGATGCAACCCGTCCAACCGATACCCAAAAGCGGAGCGCCCCGCCGCAAGCCAAAGCCGAGGCTCACACGCTCCCCCCGCCCGAACTCCCTGCGTCTCCTTCAACGCGTCCAACAACTCGGTGGTGATCCGATCCAGGATCGGCCGCACCTCCTTGACCAGATCGGGCCGCTCGGTCGGCCGCAGCTCGGGATGCGCGTCCCAGCGGCGGTACAGCCCACGCTGGACCACCTTGTTCGCCTCGATCTGGTCCCGGAACACGGCAGCCACCGCCGCCGGGTCGAGACCGAGCCCGACGGCCCGCGCCGACACGTCGTCCAGGATCTGCTGCTCACGCACCGGGTCGTCGATCGGCTTGTCGGTGCCGTACTTGGCGGCGGCGACCTTGTCGGCGACCAGCAGCCGCTCGGCGAACAGGTCGGTCAGCGGAGTCAGAGAGGTCAGGGAGGTCAGGGAAGAGGCGGGGGAGGCGGGGGAGAGGGCGACGCTGCTCACTCGTACCGGAGTTGACGTCTGAGCCACGGCAGGCGCTGCGCCGGAGACGGCGAGGACGGCCGACGCGCACACGGCGAGAAGTACGGACCGCACGGGGTTCCTTTCGGTGGGGGGAGGCCAAGCCGGCGCCGGACCGAAGCCCTGCGCCGGTCAGCAAAATATCCGCCCCGGATGATCTGCTTGTGCGCGACCCATTGAACTTCCGCTACGCACCGGTAATTTGACTCGGAATCAGGAGCGGGACCAGTCACCGGGAGCGAGTGTCATGGGCGTACGCAGGGATCTGAAGCAGGCGAAGCGGCGCACAGATCTGGCCGACCGCCACCGGATCGAGCTGATCCGCGACGAGAAGAGCGGCACCGTCCGCGAGGCCCGCGTAGCCCCCGTCGTGGAGACCCCCACCACGGGCAGCACCGCCGACCTGCCCTACACCAACGCGGCCGAGGCCCCCGACGCGGTGATCCTGCGCCGCCGTGTGGACGACGACGGCACCTGGCGCCCGATCACCGCCGCCGCCTTCGCCGCCGAAGTCACCGCCACCGCCAAGGGGTTGATAGCCGCAGGCCTCGAACCGGGCGGCCGGGTCGCGGTGATGTCCCGCACCCGTTACGAGTGGACGGTCCTGGACTTCGCGATCTGGGCGGCCGGCGGCCAGACCGTCCCCGTGTACGCCACCTCGTCCGCCGCCCAGGTGGACTGGATCGTCCAGGACTCGGGCGCCCGTCTGGTCGTCACGGAGACGCCGGACAACACGGCCACCGTCATCACCGGCACGACCGCCCACCCCGAACCCCCGCGCGTGCTCACCCTGGACGAGGGCGCGATGGCCGAACTCACCACCCTGGGCCGGGAGGTGTCGGACGAGGAGGTGACCAAGCGGCGCACCGCCCTGACCCCAGGCACCACCGCGACGATCTGCTACACCTCCGGCACCACCGGCCGGCCGAAGGGCTGCGTCCTCACCCACGCGAACCTGCACGCGGAGGCGGCGAACGTCGTCGAGCTGCTGCACCCGATCTTCAAGGAGGTCACCGGCCAGACCGCCTCGACCCTCCTCTTCCTCCCCCTCGCCCACATCATGGGCCGGGCCCTTCAGATCGGCTGTCTGATGGCCCGTATCGAGATCGGCCACTTCCCGAGCATCAAGCCCGACGAACTCCGCCCGATGTTGCGGGAGTTCAGACCCACGTTCCTGGTCGGCGTCCCGTACCTCTTCGAGCGGATCCACGCCACCGGCCGCGCTACGGCCGAGAAGATGGGCCGCGCCGCCTCCTTCGACCGCGCCCACCGCATCGGCGTCCGCTTCGCCGAGGCGTACCTGGAGAAGTTCCTCGGAACTGGAACTGGAACCGGAACCGGAACCGGAACCGGAACGGGTAGTGGTAGCGGCATCGGCAAGGGTCCCGGCCTCGGCCTCTACGCCGCCTGGGCCCTGTACGACCTGCTCGTGTACCGCCGTGTCCGCAAGGAGCTGGGCGGGCGCATGCACTACGCCATCAGCGGCGGCTCCCCGCTCGACCGCGACCTCAGCCTCTTCTTCTACGCCGCCGGAATCATCGTCTACGAGGGCTACGGCCTGACCGAGACGACGTCCGCCGCCACCCTCGTGCCGCCCCTGGCCCCCCGCCCCGGTACGGTCGGCCAACCCGTCCCCGGCACCGCCGTCCGGATCGCCGACGACGGGGAGGTCCTCCTCAAGGGCCCGGTCGTCTTCGACGCCTACTGGAACAATCCGGCGGCGACGGACGCGGTTCTGAGCGACGGCTGGTTCGCGACAGGCGACCTCGGCGCCCTCGACGACGACGGCTACCTCACCATCACCGGCCGCAAGAAGGACATCATCGTCACCTCCGGTGGTAAGAACGTCGCCCCGGCCGTCCTGGAGGACCGGCTGCGCAGCCGTGCGCCGGTCGGCCAGTGCATGGTCGTCGGCGACAACCGCCCCTTCGTCGCCGCCCTGATCACCCTCGCCCCCGACTCCGTCGCCCACTGGCTCACGGTCCGGGGGATGCCCGCCGACACCCCGATGTCCGAGGTGATCGACGACCCCCGGATGCGCGCCGACGTCCAGCGGGCCGTGGACCACGCCAACGCGGCGGTTTCGCGGGCCGAGTCGATCCGCGCGTTCACCCTGGTCGAGGGCGAGTTCACCGAGGACAACGGCCAGCTCACGCCGTCCCTCAAGGTCAAGCGCCATGCGGTGCGGGAGGCGTACGCGGCCGAGATCGAGGCGCTGTACAGCAAGTGATGCCCAAAACCGTGGGCACGAACGCCGAACGGCGGGCCACCGGAGAACCGGTGACCCGCCGCCGCAACCGAGCGGGGAGGCTCAGCTGTTGCCGGCGCCGTTGCCGGACAGCACGGGGATGTCGCTGAGGATGTGCGACAGCGGCTCGTCGCCCTTGGCCTGCGTCGAGTTCTCGACACACTGCTGGTTCTGCGGGGCCGACAGGATCGGGATGTCCTGGACAGCGATCGGCACCACGCCGATGAGGGAGCCGACGTTGAGCTTGGCCGGGAGGCCGACACACGGCTTGTTCAGCGAACCCTGGACCAGCGAGAGCTGCGGGCTCATGTCACCGAACGTGGCCGAGTTGCCGAACTCCTGCTCGGCGCCATTGCCGCTGACGGAGGTGGTGCCACCGTCGTTGGCGATCGCCAGGGCCTGGGGTGCTGCCGTCGCCGAGATACCGGCGACGGAGGCGGCGATGGCCGCGGTAGCCCACAGCTTCTTCATGTTCATTCCCTTCGAAAAGCGGACTCCGGTGAGGAGCTGCGTGATCGTCAACGGTCCAACCCCCCGCGGGGTTGCGATGATTGCCCCGTTTGGCCCAGTGGGTGAGGTGTACGGCCAGTCGTACGAGGGAAACGGGACCGCTGGCCTCCCGTACTGCGGTCTTCTTCAGGGGCACGCCAGTCGGTTGCCGCGTACCGGTACGTCCTTCCCGAACACCGGCGGGTCGCCGGGCTTGGGGTCCGTGCCCGCGGCGACCAGCGGCCGGTCCTCACGCACCTTGGTGAACATCGCCTTCGCCTTCGTGGCGTCCCAGCGCAGCGTCGAACCGACGTCCTTCATCGGCGGGTTGAACCCGGC
Source organism: Streptomyces turgidiscabies Car8 (assembly GCF_000331005.1). Lineage (GTDB taxonomy): Bacteria > Actinomycetota > Actinomycetes > Streptomycetales > Streptomycetaceae > Streptomyces > Streptomyces turgidiscabies. Next base: position 4,768 of record NZ_AEJB01000312.1, on the reverse strand, counting down.
GATCGGCACGGTGGCGAACTCCGTCCGGGTGGGCGGCACCTCGCTCAGCGCCGAGGCGAGCGTGACGAGCGCCTTGACGCCGTCCTTCCCGAAGCCCTGTTCGACCTTGGCCGGCCCGAGCAGCGTCCGGGCCACCCGGCCCATGAGGACGGGGTCGGTGAGTACCTTCCGGGCGGTCAGCTGTTGCAGTGCCGCGACCAGGAACCGCTGCTGTCGCTGGATCCGCCCCAGGTCGGCGCTCTGGTCGACGTGGCGCGAGCGGACGTACTGCAGGGACTGCCCGCCCTTGAGCAGATGCCGTCCCGGTGCCAGGTCCAGCTTGGTCTTGGAGTCCTTGAGGCGCCGATTCGTGCACACCTCGACCCCGCCGACCTGATTCACGGCGTCGATGAACCGCCGGAAGTCGAGCTGCAGATACTGCTCGACACTCACGCCGGTCGCCGCCTCCACCGTCCGCTCCAGGAGCGTCGCACCGCCCTCCGCGTACGCCCCGTTGAGCTTCACGGGATGCGCGGGGCGCTGTTTCGTCGACCCCTTGGGCTTGTACGCCGGGATCGTGGCGAGGGAGTCGCGGGGCAGGCTGACCACGCTGACGCGGTCGCGCTTGGCTGACACATGGACGAGCATCATCACGTCCGCGCAGTTGCAGGCGATGCCGCCCGCGTGGAACTTGCGGCGCTCCTGCTCGGTGATGGTGCTGCGGCCGTCCGTGCCCAGCAGCAGGATGTCGGTGCCCTTGGCGGCGGCGGCGCCACCGACGGGTCTCAGCTGCGGAGCCTGGGGTGTCCCACAGCCGATCGCGGTCGCCGCGCACAGCAGGGCGACCCCGCACAGTCGGGAGAGGCGGGCAGGACGGGAAAACCGGAACAAAGGGTGTCTCGTCGTCACGTGACGCAACGTAGGCCAGCGGGCCGCCGAGAGTTCGACGGCCCGCTGGTGAAGGCTCGAAGTGAGCCCGGACGTACGCCCGGGCTCACTTCTGGCCGGTGGTGCTGGTGGTACGGGTGGTGCTGGTGACGCAGATCAGTTGTTGCCCACACCGTTGCCCGAGAGGACCGGGATGTCGCTGAGGATGTGCGACAGCGGCTCGTCACCCTTGGCCTGCGTCGAGTTCTCGACGCACTGCTGGTTCTGCGGGGCGGACAGGACCGGGATGTCCTGGACGGCGATCGGAATCAGGCCGATGAGGGAACCGGCGTTGACCTTGGCGGGCAGGCCGATGCAGGGCTTGTTGAGGGAGCCCTGGATGAGCGCCATCTGGGGGCTCATGTTGCCGTACGTGGCCGAGTTGCCGTACTTCTGGATGGCGCCGTTGCCGCTGGTGGACGTCGTGCCACCGTCGTTCGCAATCGCCATCGCCGGGGTGGCGACCGCAGCGGTGGCACCGACGACGGAAGCGGCGATCGCCGCAGCAGCCATAACCTTCTTGATCACTTGCAAATCCCTTCGGAAGAAACCCCGTCCACCGGAGCCGTTCTGATCAACTGCCCTTCGGCGTACGTGGTTGCTCCGATTCACTCTGATGGCCCACATCGAAGACTGTTCGGGACGGGCGCGGGCGGTGCGCGTTCCATTAATTGTCGGACCGGGAACGGGCCAACCGGGTGAAACAGCGAAACCAATCGCCGTCCATCCGGTTGATGCGGGAGCAGGAACGTGCGTCTCTGCAGGAAAGGAAAGCGAAATGCTGAAGAAGGCAATGAAGTCTTCTCGGCAACGTGACGGTTGCGGTGCGTGATGATGCCGGACGGCGGGACGGTGACTCGGCGTCAGACGTGAGTGGAGCCCCTGGTAGGAACGGGTCTGCGAAGATCACGTTCCGTACAACCAGAGGCTCCACGTGGCGTCCAGTATCACCTACACCGCCGTGCTCGATGTCCGCAGGGCGACCGCCGAGCATCTCGCGAAGCTGCTGCGCGGGCATCGCGAGCAGCTCGGGACCCGCAAGGGCACTCGCGCTCTGGGCGTCTTCCGGCAGGCGGTGCTCGTGCTGCGCTGGTTCGTCGACGGTACCCGGCTGGTCCAGCTTGCCCGGGACAGCGGCATCTCGGTACCGACCGCCTACCGCTACCTGCACGAAGGGCTGACGGTGCTCGCCGACCACGCACCCGATCTGTCCACCGCGCTGGAGAGGGCGGCGGCGGCCGGGTACACCCACCTCAACCTGGACGGCACGGTCATCCGCACCGACCGCGTGGCCGCCGCCGGCCCCAACGGCGCAGACCTGTGGTGGTCGGGCAAGCACAAGCACCACGGAGGAAACGTGCAGGTCATCGCCGCCCCGGATGGCTGGCCCCTCTGGGTCTCCCCGGTCCGCCCGGGCCGCGAGCACGACACCACCTGCGCCCGCGCCCACGGACTGGTCGACGCCCTGAACCGGCTCGCCGCCACCCTCGGCATCCCCACCCTGACCGACCTCGGCTACGAGAACGCCGGGCCCGGCCTCCGCCACCCGGTCAAGAAGCCCAAGGGCGGTGAACTCGCCGAGCCCGACCAGGCGTTCAACGCGGTGATCCGAGGCGTCCACGCTGTCGCCGAACGTGCCAACGCCCTGCTGAAGGTCACTTTCAAGGCCCTGCGCAGGGTCAGCCTCGACCCTGCAGCCATCACCCGCATCGCCCGAGCCGCCCTCGTCCTGCTCCAGCTCGAACACGGCCGCACCGCCTGAACGAAGATCACAAAACGTCACGAGACGTTACCGAGAAGAGTTCAATGGCCGCGGCGGCGGTAGCCGCATCCGTCGTCGGAGTCTCGGCGGCGACCGCCCCCCAGGCGCTTGCCACTGCGGACGACGGCGGCACCACGTCCGTCAGCGGGAACGGAGCGGTCTCGAAGTTCGGCAACTCCCTGACCAAGGGCGACATGAGCCCGCAGATGAGCCTCGCGCAGGGCACGCTGAACAAGCTCTGTGTCGGTCTGCCCGTCAAGGGCAACGTGGGCTCTCTCGTCGGCGTTCTGGTCCCGGTCGCCGTCCAGGACATCCCGGTCCTGTCCGCCCCGCAGAACCAGCAGTGCGCCGAGAACTCGACGCAGGCCAAGGGTGACGAGCCGCTGTCCGGAGTCCTCAGCGACATCCCGGTCCTCTCCGGCAACGGCATCGGCAACAGCTGACCCGTCGCAGTCGGCTGACCGGTCGTCAACAGTCGTCCGGTCGCTCATGAACACAGCTCGGACAGCCTCCGCACACCGTGCGGGGGCTGTCCGCGTTCTGTCATCTCCCCGATTTCCTTCGGCCGTTCGTGTGCATTGTGTTTTCTGCTGCTTCGGGGCGTTCGAGTGAATTAACCGTGGGACCACGTTCCGTAGTTTCTTCGGCTGTCTATCCCTCGTTTTACAACTGCCGGTCATGGTGCGAGCCGTCCACTGTGCTCGCTCGGTCTTCGGCCGACATAGGGGCATGACCGCAGAGAAGGGAAACCTCATGAAGAAGAGCGTTGCTGTCATCGCGGGCGCCATCATGGCGCTCGGAATGGCCGCCCCGGCCTTCGCGGACGCCGAGGCGGAGGGCTTCGCCGCCAACTCCCCGGGTGTGCTGTCCGGCAACGTGATCCAGGTGCCCGTCCACATTCCCGTCAACGTGTGCGGCAACTCGATCAACGTCATCGCGCTGCTGAACCCGGCGTTCGGCAACACCTGCGTCAACGACTGACGCATAGCACCAGCCGTTCGGCGGTGTCTGGGCCGGTCTTGGAAAACCTCTCGGTGCCAAGGCCGGCTTTTTCTCACCTCTCCCAGCAGGAAGATAATCAGAATGCGACAGCCTCTGAGCAGGGGGATGGTCGTGGCGGCTGCCGCGACTGGCATCTTGTCCCTGTACGGCATCACCGCCCTCGCGGACGCGGACGCGGGCGGGACGGCCAAGGACTCCGCTGCACACGGAGCCCCGGGCGCCCCACATGACGACCCCGGCTACGGGCACGGCAACGGTCACGGGCACGGGCATGGCAGTGGTCACGGGCACGGCAACGGTCATGGGCACGGCAACAGCAACAGCAACAGCAACGGTCACGGCAACGGCAACGGCTACGGCGACACACCCCCCGGCGGCTACGGCGACACCCCGCCAACCAGGCCTCCGACGAAGCCTCCGACCAAGCCGCCGACGAAGCCTCCGACGAAGCCTCCGACGAAGCCGCCCACGAAGCCGCCCACGAAGCCGCCCACGAAGCCGCCGACGAAGCCCCCGACGAAGCCGCCCACGAAGCCCCCGACGAAGCCGCCGACCAAGCCCCCGACGAAGCCCCCGACGAAGCCGCCGACCAAGCCCCCGACGAAGCCCCCGACGAAGCCGCCGACCAAGCCCCCGACGAAGCCCCCGACGAAGCCGCCGACCAAGCCCCCGACGAAGCCCCCGACGAAGCCGCCGACCAAGCCCCCGACGAAGCCCCCGACGAAGCCGCCCACGAAGCCGCCGACCACGCCCCCCACTAAGCCGCCGACTAAGCCTCCGACGAAGCCCCCCACGAAGCCGCCCACCAAGCCGCCCACGACCCCGCCCACGAAGCCCCCCACCAAGCCCCCGACGACTCCTCCGACCAAGCCGCCCACGAAGCCCCCCACGGGCCCGCCGACGACGACCACGCCTCCCGGCACGCCGCCGACGAAGCCGCCGCATCTGCCGCCGACCGGTAGTCGTGAGGAGTTGATCGCGGCCTCGGCCGTCAGCGTCGCGCTGGTCGCCGGTGGTGTCGTCCTGTACCGCCGCGGCAGGCGCGCGGAGCCCGGCGCCCACGAGTGAGGCGCGGGTAGGACCCCAGGCACCCGGACG
>NZ_AEJB01000311.1 GCF_000331005.1 Streptomyces turgidiscabies Car8 | reverse complement strand
CCCTCGTCAACGAACCGGTGACGGTCGGCGTCAGCCTCTAGGAACCCCCGCAGGGCTACGGCTACGAGACCAGCCAGTCGTCGATCCCCGCCAGCAGCTTCGCCCGTACGTCCTCCGGCGCCGCCGAACCCCGTACCGACTGCCGGGCCAGTTCGGCCAGTTCCGCGTCCGTGAAGGCGTGGTACTCCCGGGCGATCTCGTACTGGGCCGCCAGCCGGGAACCGAAGAGAAGCGGGTCGTCGGCGCCCAGCGCCAGCGGGACACCCGCCTCGAAGAGCTTGCGCAGCGGCACGTCCTCGGGCTTCTCGTACACCCCCAGGGCGACGTTCGAGGCCGGGCACACCTCACACGTGATCTGGCGGTCGGCGAGGCGCTTCAACAGGCGCGGGTCCTCGGCCGCCCGCACGCCGTGGCCGATCCGGGACGCGTGCAGGTCGTCCAGACAGTCACGGACCGACGACGGGCCCGTCAGCTCACCGCCGTGCGGGGCCGACAGCAGACCGCCCTCACGCGCGATGGCGAAGGCCCGGTCGAAGTCCCGGGCCATGCCCCGCCGTTCGTCGTTGGAGAGCCCGAAGCCCACGACACCCCGATCCGCGTACCGCACGGCAAGGCGGGCCAGCGTGCGCGCGTCCAGAGGGTGCTTCATACGGTTCGCGGCCACCAGGACCCGCATCCCGATCCCGGTCTCCCGGCCGGCCGTCTCCACCGCGTCCAGGATGATCTCCAGCGCCGGGATCAGACCGCCCAGACGGGGGGCGTACGACGTCGGGTCGACCTGGATCTCCAGCCAGCCGGAGCCGTCCTTCGCGTCCTCCTCGGCGGCCTCGCGGACCAGCCGCTGGATGTCCTCGGGCTCCCGCAGACAGGACCGGGCCGCGTCGTACAGGCGCTGGAAACGGAACCAGCCCCGCTCGTCGGTCGCCCTTAGTTTCGGCGGCTCGCCACTGGTGAGGGCGTCGGTCAGCGCCTCGGGCAGCCGCACACCGTACTTGTCGGCCAGTTCCAGCAGCGTCGCTGACCGCATCGACCCGGTGAAGTGCAGATGCAGATGGGCTTTCGGCAGTTCAGAGACATCACGTACGTGCTCCATTCTCGGATCCTGCCGTACGTCCGGCTCGTACCGGTAGCGCTTTCCCTGAACGTGGTCTTGCTCGCACTGACGCGCGTACCGAAAGACGAAAGAGGCCG
>NZ_AEJB01000310.1 GCF_000331005.1 Streptomyces turgidiscabies Car8 | reverse complement strand
CCGACAAGCCGTCGCTGGACCGACCAAGGCGCAACGTCAGCTTCAGTGAATGTAACGGTGCTCTCTGTAGATCCATTCCATAAAGTTCGGGAGTGTCGTCTCCTACCCGTCGGTAATCCCGAAAGTTTAGGGAATGAGGTGCCGGAGATTCCGCTTCCACGCAGCTCTCGTGCGTCCTTACTTCGAGGGTGACATTTCCGAGACGCCCGAGCGGTGTTATATCCTGCTCGATCAAGAGCGGTGCCGTCTTTTGCTGACCCCACCAGTCCGCTTGACCGACCAAACCAATCGGTCTTCGACACCCTCTTGCAGCTTTTTTACATCGCTGGACCGACCAATAACAGAACGCAAAGTCAGAAGGCTGGGTATGGACTCCCCTACCGCCACGGTCATGATCGTTGCCATTTTCGGTGTGACCGTCGTTCTCATCGTGAAGTACCTCTCCTCCGCCCCGGCGCGCATCGCTGCCGTCCTGGGTGCGGTGGCGATCCTGTTCGGTGTCATCCCGCGCATCATCGCCCCGATGTCCGCCCCCGCCACCGCGCCCCCGCCGGCGCCCACCACGACGGTCACGGTCGCGCCCACGCAGACCGAGGCTGCCGGACCGATCGCGGAACCGCTCCACTCACCGCTCCTGTCGTCCGCGTCTTCTCCTGCGGGGAGCTTCTGATGCCTCCTCGTCTGGACGAGACCTATGGCCGGCTCATGCCGGCGCGCCTCCGTGCCCGCCGTCTGGAAGGCGGTGGGCAGCCGATGGTGCTGGGCAACTCCGTCTACACCTTCGACGAGGGGACCGGACTCGTCGGCCACGGACTCTCCGGCTCCCGCGCGGTGAGCACCCTGATCAATCTGAATCCCTTTCTCGCAGCTCTCGGCCCCAGCATGCGGCAGGAGTTCGTCGCCATGCTGTCGACCCGCTCCAACATCCGAGGTGCTCAACTGCGCGGCACGAACGGCATGGCGGTGCACATTGTGCTCTCCGGCTGCGTGTATGAGGAGTCGACCTTCGGTGAGAACACGACGGTGCGCATCCACGGCACTGGGGCCGTCCTCGGGGTCGCCGAAATCTTTGACGAGGACCTCTTGGCGCCCACCACGCGCTGCCTCAACAACACCCTCACCCTGGCGCTTCCGCTCTCGCGGATGCGAACCCTCGCCGAGGGCAGCGGCTCGCTGGCCACCGCACTCGGGAAGGTTCTTGCCGAGCAGCTGGTCACCGGTGAGCGGGTGTACAACCGTCACGCCCTGTCTCCGGAGAGCAGGCTTGCCGGCCTCTTCGTGCACCTTCTCGACAGGTGCGCTGTCCCGTGCTCGGAGTACGGGCGGATGGTGGAAGGCCCCTCCCAGACGGACCTCGCCGCCGCGCTCTCGGTCAGCAGGGCCACGATCGAGAACGCGCTCAAGGCTCTGCGGGCGAACGGCCTCGTTTCAACCGGATACCGGCAGTACAGGTTCCCGGACGAGCGGCGGCTCGCCGTTTTCGGAAGGGTCAGGACGCCCTCGCAGACCGTAACGGGGGCTGTGGAAGTTCAATAATCAATAATTGCAAGGGCCCGTTCTCGGAAACACGCTTCCGGGAACGGGCCCTTGCGTGTCCGCGGTCTTCTCTTTTCGATTAATTCGATTAACGCTTGCCTTGATGTCGAGATAAGTGGCGGTGTAACTATGTTTATCTGTGATAAATATGCACCCTATTCCCCTTTTGGCTATTTGGCATTGGTTCACACCTATTTAGTGCATAGTGACCTTCGTCACCAAAGGGCGTAACGCTCTGAGGGTGGCGGAGTGGCGGAGTGGCGGAGTGGCGGCAGTGGCGGCAGTGGGTCACAGGGTTGGGAAGGGGTGCCCCGGAGTGCCTGGCGGTCCTCCGGGGTGGTCTGGCGGGCGCTTCCGGCGCGCTCGCCGCCCCAAGGCCGAGAGCGCAGTGCCACTCTGACGCATTGACGTAATGTTTGCGTCAGCCTATCGTGAAGGCATGCTCTTCCCTACGCCTGCCCTCGGTGCCGAGGATCAGCGTGTTCTTGGCGAGATCGACGACCTTCGTCATTCGTTGCGCCTGCAGGTCCGCTCCACTCCGACGAAGTGGACCGACGGGCTGCGCAAGTTCCTGACCGCCGACGCGGTGGCGGCCTCCAACTCGATCGAGGGCTTCAAAGTGTCCACGGTCGACGTCGAGGACCTTCTGGAGGGCGAGCGGGATGTCGATGTCTCCGAGGAGGACCGCGAGGAGACGCTTGCCTTTCAGCGGATGATGACCTACATCCAGACACTGCACGATGTCGCCGACTTCCGGTACGGCAAGGAGTTCCTCAACGCGCTCCACTGGATGCTGCAGGGACACCGGCACACCCCACGCAAGCCGGCCGGACAGTGGCGGCGCGGAGCGGTGTACGTTACGGACGTCCGCGACCCCAGCATCGCGGCGTACACGGCTCCGGACGCCGTCGATGTGCCCGCGCTGACAGGTGAACTGGTCGAGTGGCTGAACGCGGACGACGGCAGTCACCCGCTGATACGGGCAGCCATGGCGCATCTCCACCTCGTCTCCATCCACCCGTGGGCGGACGGAAACGGCCGTATGTCCCGGTCCCTCCAAACGCTCATGATCGCGCGAGAGGGAGAACTGGCCCCCGAGTTCTCCTCGATCGAGGCTTGGCTGGGGCGTCCCGGCAATACCTGGGAGTACTACCGCGAGTTGCAGCGCCGCGGGGCCACCTACCGCCCCGACCAGGACGTCTCTGGCTGGGTCCGCTTCAACCTGACCGCTTACCACCAGCAGGCGCAGACCGTACGCAGCCGCTTGGACCGTTCGAGTCGGGTATGGGTACTGCTCGGTGAGTTCGTGGAGGCCGGAGGGCTGGAGGAGAGGGTCGTCTCCGCCCTGCACGACGTGGCGATGTCCGGGCGGGTACGCCGTACACGCTACGAACGGGCGGAGGACCTGAGTCTGCAGCGGGCCCAACGGGACCTGCGGGACCTGGCCGCGGTTGGCGTTCTGACACCGGTGGGCCGTACCCGTGCCCGTTTTTACACCGCTGGCTCCACATTTCCGGATTCGGCTCTGGAAGCGGCCCGGACACCGCTGCCGCTGGCCGATCCTTACGCCCGTTGAGGGCGTCTGGCTGACTGGCTACGCGCTTGTGGTGAACATGTCGATCAGGCCCTGAGGCGTGTCGCCCCCGTAGAGCAACTCGTGCATCCGGGCGCCGTCGGCCGCCGCTTCGGCGCTACGGGGGAACATGGCCTGCTCGTACTCGGTGAACGCGGTCTCGGTGTCGTCGGGGTGGGCGGCGAGGAGCCGGGCGAGTTCGGCGCCGTCGTACATGGCCAGGTTGGCGCCCTCGCCGTTCGGGATGGAGAGGTGGGCTGCGTCGCCGATCAGGGTCACCCCCGCCACCCGGTCCCAACGGTGGCCGATCGGCAGGGCGTTGAGGGTGCGCACGACCGGCGCGGTCTCGCCTTCGGTGATCAGCGCGGTGAGTTCCGGCGCCCAGCCGTCGAACTCCCGCACGATGCGTGCGGTGGCCGCGGCGGAGTCGGTGAGATCGATGTCCGCGAACCAGTCCTGCGGCTCGTTGAGCATCACATAGGTGTGCAGGGTGCCGCCGCGCTCCCGGTGCGCCCCGAGGCCCTTGCCCGGCGCGAGCGCGTACATCGCCCCGCCGCCGACCGTCTTCGCCTGGGCCGGATGCCGGGTGTCGCTGTCGAACAGATAGGTCTCGACGTACGACATACCGGTGTACTCGGGTGTCGCGTCGGAGAGCAGCGGCCGGACGCGGGACCAGGCGCCGTCCGCGCCGACGAGCAGGCTCGCGGTGACGGAGCTGCCGTCGGCGAAGCTCACCTCGTGGCTGCCGTCGCCGAGGGTACGGGTGCCGCTGACCTTGTGCCCCCACCGGACGGTGCCGGCCGGGAGCGAGTCGAGCAGCAGCTGCCGCAGGTCTCCGCGCTGCACCTCGGGGCGGACACCTGTGCCGTCGTCGTCCTGTTCGAACAGGACGGTGCCGTCCTGGTCGAGGATGCGTGTCGCCTCGCGGCCCTCCAGGACGAGGTCGCGGAACTCGTCGAACAGCCCGGCGGCCTTGAGGGCGCGCTGCCCGTCGTGCTCGTGGATGTCGAGCATCCCGCCCTGGGTGCGGGCGGCCGGGGAGGACTCGGCCTCGTAGACGGTCGCGGGGATGCCGTGGACGTGGAGGACACGGGCGAGGGTCAGCCCGCCGAGTCCGGCGCCGATGATCGTGACGTGGGTGTCGGTTGTGGTCATGGTGGCTCCTGGGCACGTGGATGGAACTGGACAGAACTGGGCATAGTTGGATAGAGCTGAATGGAACGCCGTTCCAGTGCGTTCGAGAGCAAGCCTGGAACGGCGTTCCAGAGTTGTCAAGCTGGAACGGCGTTCCAGGGGTGTGTCAGGATGTCCGTATGGCTGCTGCAACCAGGGCGCGTCGTCCGGAGCGACGCGAGGAACCGCTCTCGCGGGAGCGCATCGTCGAGGCGGCGATCGAACTTCTCGACGAGGCCGGCGAGGGCGGGCTCACGTTCCGCGCGCTGGCCCAGCGCCTCTCGACGGGGCCCGGGGCGATCTACTGGCATGTCACGGGCAAGGACGAGCTTCTCGGTGCCGCCACCGACGCCGTGGTGGGCGGCGCCCTGACGGCGGCTGCGGACGCCGCCGAAGCCGACGCGACACCGCAGGAGGCGGTCCGTGCCCTCGCGCTCGGCGTGTTCGACGCGATCGACGTCCACCCGTGGATCGGCGCACAGCTCGCCCGCGCGCCGGCGCAGTCGCCGCTGCTGCGGGTCTTCGAGCACCTCGGACGCCAGGTCCAGGCACTCGGGGTGCCCCACGCCGCCCAGTTCACCGCCGCGTCGGCACTGCTGAACTACATCCTCGGCGTGGGCGGCCAGAACGCGGCCAACGCCCGCCATCACCGGCCGGGCGCGTCCCGGACCGAGTTCCTGGGCGCGGTCTCGGACTCCTGGGCGAACCTCGACGCAGAGGAGTACGCGTTCACGCGGGGCGTCGCGGATCAGCTAAGGGATCACGACGACCGGGAGGAGTTCCTGGCGGGGATCGACCTGATCGTCGCGGGGATCACTGCACGGTGGTGAAGTGCCGCCAGGCGGTGGGGGAGAGGTGGAGTACGGGGGCGTCGGGGGGGTGTTTTGGAGTCGCGGACGGCGACGAGGGCGGCGTCTCCTCCACCGGCTGGCCACCGGACGGACGGAGGAGACGCCGCGTCGCCTACGACCGCACCGCGACCGAACCCTTCACGGTCACGGACCGGCCCACGTGGTCGGCCGGCGGTGCGGTCAGGGTCCAGCGGTATGTCCCCGTGGGGACCTTCTTGCCGTCTGGGCCGGTGCCGTCCCACGTCGCGGAGATCTTGCCCGCGGCCCGACCGCCGGTGAGGGTACGAACGGTCTTTCCGCTCGCGGCGGAGACGAATGTCAGCTTCCAGCTCGCCGCCGGCTTCGACAGGTTCCACACCCCCGTGTACTTGCTGCCGGCCGCGCGCAGATCCACGCGGGCGGGGCTGTCGGTCGCGATGACGGCAAGGGGAGAGATGGTCACGCGCGGCCAGTTGACCGTCACGTCCCCCGCCTCGGTGAGGTAGGCCATGGGGCCGCCGAACCGGTCGACGGCCCAGAACCGCCCACGCCGGTCGGCGGGTTCGCCCACCTGGTTCGTCAACGGAGCCAGGTCGCTGGTGCCCACGCGCGCGGCCGGAACCGCGCCGGGGAAGTAGGTGATACTCAGCCTGGCCGCCGCGTCGTTCTGGCTGACGAGGTAACCGTCGGCCAGTTGCGCGTAGCCGGACGGCACCTTGATCACGCGCTTCGTGACGCGGTCGTAGACACCGGCTTTCTTGGTGGGACCGCAGGACCAGTAGATCCACCGGCCCACCACCTGGATCTCCGGGGGTACGCAGGGGGCGCCCACGGACACGGCGGAGCCGAGCGCCTTCTTCGACGGCAGGGACACCGCGGTGACGGTGCCGCTCCTGGTGCCCGCGCTCCACAGTTGGCTGCCCCAGAGGGAAGCCGCGTGCCAATGGTCGGTGTGGCTCAGCTCCTTGGTCCCGTCGAGGACGTACTGGAACCAAGGGTTGGGGCGCTGAACGCTGTACCTGCCGGATGCCGTCAGCGTGGGTGCGTAGTTGGTCTGGGGAGTCCGCACCACGTCGCCTTCGCCGTTGCCGACCAGCCGCAGGCACTGCCCGGTGCACTGTTCGTCATACGGGAAGCCGTCGCCCACCGGGGGGTGATATCCGAGGTCGCCGACGTTCCGCGGGGGCGTGGCGTTGAGCCTGCCACTTGCCGTCAGCGACAGGGAGGAGCCGGAAAGATACGTGTCCGCGCGGGAGTGGTCGCCCGGTAGGTGCAGTGTGCCGACCCGGAGTTGTCCCTGGTCGACCGCGACACCGCCCACGTCGTACGTGGTCTGCCGGGGCAGCGGTACGAATACGCCGACGACCGGGGTCCCGTCGGCGCCGAGGGTGATGCGCCGAACCGCCCAGTCGTCCGGGCCCGTGCCGCCCACGGTGTAGACGGCGCCGTCCGCACCCGCGACAGGGCTGTGGCTGTCGGCCTGCGGCAGCAGGGTGCGGGCCGCGCCGCCCGCGGCAGGCTGGGCGAAGAGCTCGCCTTCGCCACCGGGGTATATCGCCCAGCTGCCCAGCAACGTCAAATTGACGTTGGAATCCACCTTGAGCGGGGTTCGGGGCCCGTCCGGATGGGCGCGGTCGACGAGGAAGGCCTTGAAGTCCCCGTTGTAGGAGGCTCCGTACAGAACCGTGGTGGCGCTGAGCGACGCCAGGCTCAACTTCCAGGCGCCCTCGGCGGGCACCACGGTCAGGCGGCGGGTCGCGAAGTCCAGCAGCGTCTGGATGCCGTCCGGGCCTCCGAAGCTGATCGCCGCTCCGCGGGCGTCCATCTGGACGTGAGTGACGGTTCCCGGCAGGTTGTCAGGGACACCGGCCACCAGCCGGTCGACCGGCCGGCCACCGGCCGCGGGGATCTCCAGCAGATGCAGCGTCCACTTGGCCGCTGTCTTCCGCAGCGTCAGCAGGCGGTTCTCGGCCATCACCGTGGTGGCGATGTCGCCGGCCGGCAGGTCGAACTGCACCACCTTGCCGGTGTCGTAGTTGCGGATCCGGTAGGTGCGGGTGGTGCCGATCCGCTCCAGGCCGAAGCGACCGTTGACGGCCCACATGTCGTCGGAGAACGGGGACCCGAGACTGACGGGCTTGGGCAAGCCGTTCACGTACGTACCGTTCGGCCGCTCCCATGTGTACGCCGCCGACGGGCTGTTCCCGGTGTTGTAGGACAGGATGCCGGCAGCATCGGCGCTGACCGGTGCCGCCGGCTTCGTCAGCGGTCCCGGTTGCCCCTTGAGGGTGACCGACGGCTTCCCCGCGCGGTGCGCGACCGCAGCCGCCGTCCCCGGCCCGTTTCCAGCCTCCGCCGACGGCATCAGCCCCGCCCCGAGCGCCAGGACCGTCAACGCCAAAACAGCCCCTGAACCGGCCTTTCGCCGTCCCCGATGACGTCTTTCCCGCATTCTGGGCCCCGTTCCTGATCGGTTGATCACTCGAATCCGACGTGTGATCGCTGAACACCGCAGACGGTGGTCAGCCACCGTGCTGATCAATCTGACGACCGATCCAGGCGAAAAGTTGTACGGGGACAGGGACACGGACGGGGCCAGGGACACGGACGGGGCCAGGGACAGGGACGACAGGCAGGCCGGTCCGGCTACGGAGTCGTCGTGCTCCCGGGTGCGGCGGCGTCCCGGTTCCGCTCGTCGGTCGGGACGGAGGCCCTTTGGCCAGGCGACTGACTGGGGGTGCTGAACCCATCGGTCACGGTCTCCCGGACGTGGCATGCGGACCGAGAGCAGGGGCGGCTCGTGCTCACGTATCTGACGGACGTCCGAGGAACTCTTCTCCGGCCGGTAACGGCCGCATCGATCGCGCATGGCGGTGCCACAGGCGTTCTATCGCCAGGTAGGGCAGCGGGTGTGTACTGGGGGGAGTTGCGTGAGGGGGAAGTATGACGGGAGCGCCGGAGTCGGGAACACCTGAGGCGGATCACCAGGAGGAGTCCTGGCTGGGAGCCAAAAAGGTCTCCGAGCTGTGGCAGGTACGCAAGGACTACGTGCCGAGGGTCGCTTCTCTCGCGGATGTCCGCGTCCGCAAGTACGGCGGGGAGAGCCTGGGCACCTATGGGGTAGCGCTGACCTATTACCACTATCACCCTGAGGATGTGCGGCGAGCCGCGACGGCTGTCGCCGAAGGGCGCTTCGACATCCCGTCGGTCTGGCGTCTCGACACTCGTAACGGTCGGCTGGCGGAGTACTGGACCCTGTTCATGTTCCGTCTCGGCTGCCTCATCGGCGTGGCCCTGTTTCTCAGCATGATATGGATGCTGGTCCGCGAACTGACGTCTTCCTGAGTCGGCGGCAGCGGGTCCAGGTCGGCCGGGCGGGGTGAGGCGGTACGTCGGCAGGTTGGCCGGTGCGGTCCCGTGGCGCACCGGCCAGAGCCGCTCCCGTCAGTCCCGGTGGGGCAACCGGAATAAACCCGCGGCTGTTCCGGTTTGGTCGGTTTTCAGCGAGGACTTTTACTCGTGCATGACATTGCGGGACGCGAAAGGCGCCCGATGTCTGATTTGCGGTCGCCTTTGGGCAGGCTCAACTGCGCTGTTACAGCACGGCGTTGGTCCGTCTGCCGCCTACTGGTCTAGTTCGGGACATGTAGGATCAATATCTGCCATCTCTGCCGTAACCGGCCACCGTGCCGTGGCGCTTTCTGGTGGCGCTGCGGCCACTACGATGTTTGCCTTCGCGATGATCCCGTCGATGCAGGAGCCGTCGACGTCGACGTGTTCCAGCCGCTCTACGCGCACTCCGTCAGCGCCCGCCGCCTGTGCTCTGTGGGTGATGTCCCGTACGCGCCCCGGAACGCTCGGGTGAAGTCGGACGGGCGGGGGTAGCCCCAGCGGGCGGCGATGACGTGGATCGGTGTGCAGCGCAGTGCGGGGTCCGCCAGGTCGCGGTGGGCGTTCTCCAGGCGTTTGCGGCGGATCCAGGCGGCGACCGGTTCGCCCTGGGTCTGCTGCTGGAAGATGCGGTGCAGATAGCTGAGCGAGATGTTGTGGGCGGCGGCTATCACCGGCGGGGTCAGGTCGGGGTCGTGGAGGTTCTGGCGGATGAACCCCTGGACGCGGTGAGCGGTCGCCCGACTTCGTGTCTCCGGCGTCAACGAGGCTTCCGCTTCGAGGAGTTGGGCGGTCCAGGCCGACAGCAGGTCGAGGGCGACCGTGCCCAGGCGAGGGGCGTCGGAGGGCTGGAGGGTGTCGGCCTGGCGGTCCAGCCCGGTGAGGAAACCGGCCAGCAGCGCGCCGACGCCCTCCCGCCCCGACAGACGTCGGTTCAGCAACTCCCCTATCCGGTGCGGTGGCAGAGGCAGCAGCGCCTTGGGTATGTCCAGGCCGACTCCCCTGACCACCCGGCGTTCCCGGGCGTCCGTCGGGCGGAAGTCGTAGGGCCGTGAGCTGTCGGCCAGGTGCAGGTCATGGGCGTCGAACGTGGTGGTCCGCCCGGCGTGGTCGAGGCTCATCCCGGCGTCGAGCATCAGGGTCAGGTGATACAGCTCGCGGTCGCTCCGGCGCACCATCACCTGGCTCCGCCGAAACCGCGTCGGCAGGAACGACACCCGCATCACGGTCGCAGGCCCCAGCTCCAACAGGCGCAGCTCTCCCCAGAATTCGGCCGAGTGGCTGCTGATGAAATCGTTGGAGCGCGTCCGCGCGATCAGTTCCCGCCAGTAGTCGAACCTGTCCGCCGCAGGCACGTCCTCGCTCCGGAACACCGTCCCGATCATTCCGCTTCCCACCGATCCCGCGACGATTCCCCGTCGAACACTCCCTCCCGTGATCATCCTTGACGCGGGAGGCGCGGGGTACCGGGGGCCGCGGTCGGCTCTTTACGGCGCCACAGTGCTACGGCGCCGAAGTGCTGTCCTGCACAGCGTCCTCCGGCACGCTCGCCGACGGCACGACCTCCGCCGTGGTCGGCTCCGTCGTATCCACGTGGTCGGGCGCCGGGGACGCGTCGGCCGAGGTGGCGGGCGTTTCGTAGGGCGTCCGGCTCGGGGCTTCGGCCGCTCCTGAGGGGGCCTCGGCGGAGCCTGCGGGGTCGCTGGTGGCGGGTTCGGACGGCTGCGGTGTGGCCGGTGGCGGTGTCGGTGAACGGTCTACGGGGGGTGTCACCGGGATGGTCGCGGGGGGCGGGGCCTGCGGGACGGTCGGGGAGCGGGGGCTCTGCGCCGTCGTCAGGTTGAGGGGGAGGACGATGAGAGCGGCGATGGTGCAGGCCACGCCCACTCCGGCCGCCACGCGGGTGCGGCGACGGCGGGTCGCGGTGCGGCGGATCTCCTCGTAGCGGCCCGGGGGAGCGCCCAGGTAGGCGGGGGTGGAGGCCGAGGGCCCGAGGAGGATCAGCAGCGGGTCGTCGGGGTCGTGGTCCGCGGTGGTGGGGTCGAATTCCGGGTCTTCGTCGTCGTCAAAGCGTGTGGTCAAGACTTTTCCTCAGGTGGGCACGGAGTTGTTCACGGGCCGCGTGGAGGTCGGCCTTGATGGTTCCTTCCTTGCGTCCGGTCAGCGCGGACACTTCCCGGATGGGCATGTCAGCGTAGTAGTGGAGGAGGATCGGCACACGCAGTCGCTCCGGCAACGACTGGACGAGGAGGCGTACGGACGGGTCCGACGCCTCCGTGTGGGTGCGCAGAGCCGCTTCCGTGGTCACGTGCCGCATGGCCTTTCGCTCGCGCTCCATCTTGCGCCAGTGGTCCCGGACGATGTTCGCCGCCGTCACATAGAGGAAGCCGCGCGGCTCCTCCACCGACGTCCAGCGGGCCCACAGACGCGTGAACGCCTCCGAGGCGATCTCGTGGGCCGTCTCGTCGTCGTCGACGAGACGGCGGCACCAG
>NZ_AEJB01000309.1 GCF_000331005.1 Streptomyces turgidiscabies Car8 | reverse complement strand
TCCGGCGTACTCGCGCCATCGGCGGAGCCGCTCGCGTCCGCCGGGAGTTGCGGGCGCTGGAACACCCGTGTCGCCGTGTCCACGCCACCGCGCGCCGGGGACTCCCGGTCCCGGGCCACCGCGAGCCGTGGGTCGCGGGCCCCGGCGCCTGATTCACCCCTGGCCCCGGGAACCGGACTCGCGCTCCCCGACGTCGGTTCTTCCGACGACTCGCGCTGCTTCGACCTGTCGGGGGACTCGCCCGCCACCGATGCCTCCTTGATGCGCCGCACGCTCACCGTGCGTGTACCGAACCGTGGACCGTCAATCGCCGCCCGAACAACACTGTCCGAACCGTCTACCAGTGTCCTGTGCGCGACCTTGACTCCTGCGGTAGACGAGAACGACATACCTACTGGTTCCACAACGAACCGGTCACGCCCTCTCGACAGATGAATGTGAGAGGGGTCACCCTGTCATTCATCCACGCGGGGAGGCATGGATGGGCAGGAGCCGCAGATCAATTCCGGAAGAGCTTCTTCTGCTGGCGTTGGACCCGGCCACGGGTACCACCGCACAGCCGCAGTCGCTCGACCTCGGTCTGGCCGGAGCACAGCTAGTGGAGCTGGCGATGGCCGGACGGATAGCCCCGGACGGGGATCGTATCGCCGTGGTCCAACCACGGCCGACTGGAGATCCAACACTGGACTGTGCGTTGGAACTGCTTCGCCGACGCGGAGCACCCGTACGCGCGGTCAACTGGATTGGCGGGCCCCGCCTGGGGCTGCGTCAGACCTACCTCTCGCATCTCGAGCGGTGCGGCATGGTGCATGCCGTGGCGGGACAGATGTGCGGGGTGCTGCCGACAACTCGCTATCAGGCGACGGACACGGAGATCAGCCGGGAGATCAGAGCCCGACTGGACACCGCCATCCGCACCGGCGTCCCGCCGGACCCGCGGACGGCAGCGCTCGCCGCCCTGGCCCATGCGGTCGGTCTCGGCAAGCACCTGTATCCGGGTAACGAGGGACGTTCGTCCCGCTCCCGGCTGCGGGACCTGATCCGGCACGACCCCATGGGTGGTCTGGTGGCCCACGCTGTCATGGACGTGCAGAACGGCGTCGCGGTCCAGCCGCGCCGCAACCCGGCACCGGCCGGCCGTCAGGCCACCCCCGGAGCCAGGCCCGCACCGGAGCCCGCACGCGGCGTTCCGATGCAACCGCACCGCGGATCCATGGCGCGCGCCGTGGCTCACTGAGCCGCAGTCCCACGGCGAACGTCCGTTCCGCGAGGCACCCGCACGACCCCGCACCACCCCGTACGACGCGAACGCGCACCACGCAGGACCTCGACAGCGCCGCACCGCAGTCCCCAAGACCGGTTCGGGAGCCGTCGGCCCGCGCGGGGCGCGGTGGTGCACGCTCACCCTATGGACGTACTGGCCTCGGGCGCGCACCGCGACGTCAACATCCTGCTGAGCATGGCCAGCGACGACATGGGCTGGTGGGTGGCGAACGACCTCGACCGGTTCGACCCGGGCACC
>NZ_AEJB01000308.1 GCF_000331005.1 Streptomyces turgidiscabies Car8 | reverse complement strand
GGATCTCTCCCCCAGCGGGCTTGAGCGTCGAGCAGGCCATGGCCGAGGCGGAGAACCCGGACGTGTGCCCGCCAGCGGGCCCGACGACCCGGCGGCCGGCAGAGTCGGTTGAAGGCGTCGATCGCGGCCACCATGTCGATGCCCTCGTCCAGCAGCCACTGCTGCTGCAGGCCGTCGGAGACGGAGATGAGAAGCTGCGCCAGCTGGTCTGCCGGGATGTCGGTGCGTACGGTCCCGTCGGCCTGGCCCTGGCGCAGCCCGTCCTCGACGGTCTCGCGCAGGCGGGTGTAGCGCTCGGCGAAGAACCCGTGCGCAGGATGCTCCGGATCGGTCGCATCGGCCGACAGGTTCACGAACAGACTGACCAGGCCCGGCGTACGGGTGTTGTGCTCCGCGGTTCGGACCATCGCCTCACCCGGGCTGACTGCCGTGATCGTGTGCTCCGCCGCGTCCGCGGTGTCGCGCTCGGCGAGGACCGCCGTCAGCAACTCCTCGCGGGAGTCGAAGTAGTGCAACACCCCGGCCTGCGACATGCCGACCCGGTCGGCGATCTCCCGTAGCGACGACCCCCGGTCCCCATGCTCGGCGAACACCTCCAGCGCGGCGCGCATGATCTGCGCCCGGCGCTCAAGTCCCTTGCGGTACGGCCCTCTCGGCCTGCGTGCGGTGGTCACGGTCGGACCGTACCGCGCCTGGGGCTCTCCATGAAAACCGAATGACGTTAGCCGTTTGCTGTCGGCCCTCAACTCCGAGTGCTCGCACCTATCAACGTCGCCGCTGGTGGAGGTGTTCTCACAATCGGCAGGCGTTGTCGTCGGCGGCGAGGAATCTGGTCCCGGTCCGGGTGGGGTCCTTACCCAGGCGGACCGGGCGGCCGTAGCAGGCCAGCCCCAGCCCTCGTCGACCAGGCCGGCCAGCAGATGTTCAGCGGTGCCGACCACATCCTCCAGAACAGCGCTGCCGCCCGCGACTTCGCCGCGAAGTGCGTCGCCCGGGACCGCGCCCGACTGCCGTATCTCACCACCCGTAACACCGCACGGGACATGGACGTCATCCGTGCCATCCCGGGCGAGAAGCGGATCTCGTACATGGGCCTGTCCTACGGCACCTACCTCGGCGCCGTCTACACCCAGATGTTCCCGGCCCGCAGAGACCGCATCGTCCTGGACAGCTCGGTGAACCCGAACCGCTTCGGCCGGGACACCTACCAGGCCATAGCCGAGGGCGTCGAGCCCGCGTTCCAGGACTGGATGCGTCTGGTCGCCCGCCGGGACAGCACCTACCACCTAGGTGACACTCCCGCGAAGGTCCGCGCCACGTTCTTCCAGCTGCTCGCCCGCGCCAACCGCCACCGCTCAAGTACAACGGCAGCGACCCCGACTTCGAGGACCGGGCCGTCACCGGTGCCGACATCCGCGAGTCGCCGCGGCCGATGTTCTTCTACGACCCCTACCAGGCCGCGCGCAACGTCGTCAGCCTCCGCAAGGCCCGCGCCACCCGCCCGGATCCGCAGCCGTCCGACGAACCCGCGGACCCCTTCGACGCCAACTTCCAGGCACTCCACTGGGCTGTCGTCTGCGCCGACAACTCCGCCTCATGGCCCCGCGACCCGGCCCGCTACCGGCACGACGCCATACGCGACGGCGCTCGCCTCCCCCTCTACGGCGACTTCACCTCCAACATCACACCCTGCGCCTTCTGGCCGCGCGGCGCCGAACCGGCCACGCGGGTCAGCAACACGGTGGGCGCGCTCATCCTGCAGAACCAGTGGGACTCCCAGACACCGGCGGCAAGCGGCCGGGCCATGCACCGCGCTCTGCGCGGCTCATGCCTCTTCCAGGTCCGGGGCGGACGGGATCACGGCGTGTACGGCATCCCCAGCACCCCCGTCTGCGCCACCATCACGGTCAACACCTACCTGGTCACAGGCCGCCTGCCCAGCGGCGACATCACCTGCCGTACCAGCCGTGAAGAACATGCACCGCGGCCCGCGCCGTTTCGGAGCAGGTGGGAGTCCCCTGGGACTTTTCTGGGACTTCCGGCCCCGCCAAGCGGCACGAGCGTGAAACAGCTGAAAGGTCATTCGCACAGGTCAGCGACTATAGGCCACTCATCGTGGCAGGTCACCGCGTTCGCTGGTCTCTTCCGGGACATGTGACAAGCAGGACTCAGTAGGTCGGCGCTCAGTGTCGCCTGCCCTCGGCGCCCTATCGATGCTCGCCATCTTGACAGGGTCTGACCTGCCCGACAGGTTCCTGACACCCCATCAGAACGAGCGTCAGATGAGCGTCACGAGCGTCATTTCAGCGTCAAGATATCGCCCGTAACGCCCACACCGCACATAATGCGCACCCACAAAACCGCAGGTCAGGAACCCTTGGCGGCCGGTTCAAGGATGGCAACGCACTCCACGTGGTGGGTCATCGGGAACCGGTCGAGTCGACGTGCCGCTCATCCCGCGTATCAAGGTCCACCCGCCGTTCAGCCCCGTAAGGACTCCAGCCCTGCAGATACGGCCTCAGCTCCTCGTGGGTCGGATCACGTGGCGTCGGCATCTCCCGGGGCTGCTTCAGAGGGTCAATCGCCCGCACGTAACCACGTGCCCACTCGAGCCAGCGTCGGGGCCCAGCCGGATCCACCTCGTCCGGAATGCTGCCCAGCTCGGCGAGGCGGCGTTCCAGGGCATCGCAGTAGTCCCCCAGTGCAGCCGCCTCCCGCCAGCGTCCAGCCTCTTCGCGAAGCACCTCGGCAAGCTGGTCCTGGACGGCTTCCTGCTTGGCCTGCTCCATGGCTCGCTGCCAGTGGATCTCACGTTCCGCCTTGGCCCGTTCCTCACTCGCCCGGCGCTCGGCATGCTCCACTGTTCGCGCCTCAATCTCCCCGAGGATCACCCCCAGGATGTCCTCCAGCGTCCTGCTTTCCCGATCGCGCCAGCGGCCCGGGCGGCTGGTCCGACCGTGGTCAAGCTCGACTACGAGGCGTGCGGTTCGCTCCGGATTCGTGGACTGCGGGAACTCCTGTTTGAGGGTGACCGTGTACGCGAAGCCGTCGACGACCACGACCACTCCGCCCTCGCGACGCGAGTAAAAGGGCCTGCCCTCTCTCACCTCGTACCCGCGCCGGATCGCCTCTGCGGCCAGTGCCTGGAGAATCAACAGCGAGCGGCGACGGAGCACAGAGGGCATCACCAACCACTCCTCGTCGTCCCTCAGCACGGCCACGGCCGGATGGACGGAACTCAGTCGCGTGGGGACCGGGACCACGGAGACGTCGCCTTTCGGCTTCTGGCTCCGCGAATTGGGATGCGGGCCGTCTGCAAGGACCATCTCCAGGCCCCGCGCACCGAAGCGGGCCTTCTCGATGCGCTTACCGTGCGGTTCCAGTCCGTGTCGCTTCGCGTAATCGACAACGCGCCGCCATTCCGCGACCTCGTCGTCATCGGGCTCGGCGAGCCGGAAACGCCCCTCGGCAGCCAGCCGCTCTACCAACTCCATCGCCTTCGCTCGCCTCGCGCGGGCGACGGACCGTTCGCTGTAAGGCATCGGAGTGCGCCTTCGGCCCGTGGATCCGCGCCGCCCAGCGCATGCCGCCAAAGGCTCAGTACCGGCGGACGCCGTCTGGTGGCCGCTGTCTGCAAACGCCGGGTCGTCGGGATGACGACCGTGCAGGAGGTAGAAGCGGCCGGCCTCGGTCACCTCCACATGCACCTCCTCGTCACCGCGCCTGACCTTCAGAAGCCCACGGTCGCGTAGGGCATAGGCCGACCGCCACTCCCCCGGCAACCAGGCCACCGGATCTTCACCGGCGGCGAGCCGGTCGAGAAGCGCGCGTTGCCGTTCGTTCAGGGCAGACCACCGATGCACGAACACCAGCTCACACCGCACCCGCATGGCCTGCATAGAGCCGGAAGAGTGGCGAGGGGCAGTAGGAGTTCCCCGGGATTTTTCTGGGACTCCCGGCTGCGTCAACGGACACGGCGGTGAAACATCCGAAAGGCCGTCTACTGCCATCCGGCGCGGCGGCAACATAGCCCGGAAACGCCGGTTAGCCAAACCGGCGTTTCCGGAGACGATTAATGCGCCAACGTCCGCACCCGAGCACAACACAGTTCGAAGCGATAGTGAAGGCGCGTCGCCGCTGCCTGCCGGAAATTCGCCGCGCGTTCTCCGTTCGCGAACTGTGCTGTCCGTCTCTGGACTCTTCCGCAGATCCGTCTAATGTTCCGTACTCCCCGGAGAACAGCCGCACTTGCCCAATGAACCAATAGCAACCATTGCCAACGCCGAACCGCATCACGATAAGGAGGCTGCAGCGGACCCTGCAACTGCTCACCATCATGCCGTCCCACCTGATACCCGAGCACCTCTCCTCACCAGCGCCTGGTATTCAACCAGTGACCTCGCTGCCTGGCTGAGAGTGGACGCCTCAACCCTGCGCCGCTGGCGCACCGCCCAGCCTCCCCAGGGGCCGCCTTTCGTCACGGTCTCAGAACGCGTCGTCATGTACAGCGCCCTTGACGTCGAGGAATGGCTGCGCCACCGACGTACCGTCCCGACCAAGGGACTCAATGCCCGATAAGACCAACGTTCCTGTCGGTGTCCGGCTCTCCACCGATATCGAGTACCGCCCTGACCGCCCCACTCCGTATCGGGCACGCGTCCGGTGGACCGATCCGACCAGCAAGCGCCGCCAGTCACTGTCCGAGGGAAAGGACAGCGAAGACGAAGCGCAGGAATGGCTCCAGGACATCATCGAGGCCGCGCAGGCCGGCCTGAGCCCGTCGCTGGCCACCATGAAGCTCGCCGAGTACGGCGACGCGAACATGGATCTCGCCCTGCGCGGCCTGGAGTTGAAAACGCTGGACCCTTACCTGTCGGGCTGGCGGATGCGTGTGGTCCCCGCCCTGGGTCACCTCGCTGTACGGATGATCACCAATGGCGTCGTCGACCGCACCGTGCAGAACTGGATTGCCGACGAGCACAGCCGCTCGACGGTGAAGAACACCATCGCCGTCCTGGTCCGCGTCATGGAGCAGGCAGTCCGCGACGGCATCATCAAGGTCAACCCCGCCCGGGTGACCGGCTGGCAGAAACTCTACAAGCAGGCCGAGGACGAACTCCTCGACCCACGCGCGCTGGCCCTGCCCGACTGGGAGACCCTCGTCGCGCTGGCCGACGCACTCGTGGCCGCCTCCCACGACCACTACCGCGGCTGGGGAGACGTGGTCATCTTCGCCGCGTGCACCGCCGCACGGATCGGCGAGGTCTCAGGCTGCCGCGTCGGAGACATCGACACCAACCAGTGGATCTGGACCGTACGGCGCCAGACCACACCCGCGCCCGGCGGACTGACCGACAAGGGCACCAAAGGCAAGCGGGCCCGCAAAGTTCCCATCGTCGAGGAGATCCGCCCCCTCGTCGCCCAGCGCATCCTGTCCGCCGGCCCCAATCCCGATGCCCGCCTGTTCACCGGCCCGCGCGGCGGACGCATCTCCACCGCCGTCCTGCGCGACGCCACACACTGGGACGACGTGGTCACCAAGCTCGGCTACGAGCACCTGCGCCGCCACGACCTCCGGCACACCGGACTGACCTGGTTCGCCGACGCCGGAGTCCAGGTACACGTCCTACGCAAGATCGCCGGACACGGCTCCCTGACCACCACCCAGCGCTACCTGCATCCTGACGTACACAAGATCACCGCCGCCGGGGCCGCGCTCTCCGCACACCTCAGCGTGCTCCGCGCACCACGCTCGCTACCAAGCCCGATCGTCATGACCCGCTGACCTGAGTCAAGGGCGCCGGTCCCCAACTGGTCCCCAAGAATGATCAAGGGCCGG
>NZ_AEJB01000307.1 GCF_000331005.1 Streptomyces turgidiscabies Car8 | reverse complement strand
CTCCCTGGGGCGCCCAGGCCCAGACGCACACAGCGGTGCAGGCCGCCCCGGCCCCGCCGCTGGTGAGCGAGGCGGCGCACCCTGCGGAAACGGTTATTCCGGTTCAGGCCGAGACCCTGATCCCGGAGCCGGCCCCCGAGGCGGCAGAGACCCCGGACCCGGCACTCCAGGAGACGGCTCCGGAAGCGTCGTACGAGGGACCGGAGGGCGGCGTCTACGAGACGCCCGAGTCCGCCGCGCCCCCGGCGCACTCGCCGGAGAACGTGTTCGCCTTCGAGGCTCCCCCGATCCCGGACCCCGCCGTGGCGGTACCCGCCCCCGGTGGCCCCGAGGCCGGCGCCACCTTCCCGGCGGCCCCCGTGGAACCCGTGGCCCCCGATCTGGCGCCGGAGCCGCAGGACACCGAGGGTGCCGTGCCGCAGCCCGAGGACGCCCTGATCGTCGTACCGGAGGCAGAACCTGTACCGGCGGCTCCGGCCCCTGTACTGGACGCGCAGACCCCGCAGGACGCCCCGGTGGCGCCGGAGGCCGACTTCGACCCCGAGTTCCACCCCGAGCCCAGCCCCGAGTCCCACCCGGAGGCGGCCCCGCAGGTTGACCCCGACAGCGAGCCGCAGGCAGGGGACGCGGCCCCTGACGCTCACGTCGAGGCCCTGAGCATCCCCGCGGACGAGTTCCAGGCTCTGCCCGCCGCGACGGCACCTCCGGTTGACCACCTCGTGGACCCGGCGTCCCCACCGGCGGACGCCGCGGTCGTTCAGCTGACGGAGTCCGCCCCGCTCGCGGAACCCCAGTTCGAGGCCGTGGCGGAGGAGGAGCCCGCTCCCGTCCTGGAGAACGCCGGGCACACCCCTGCCGAGACGCAGCTCCCGCCGGTCGCGGAAGCACCGGCAGTACTCGAAGTCGTACCCGACCCCGACCCCGAACCCGAATCCGAACCCGTGCTCGCACCGGTCGCCCCGAGCGACCAGGCACCCGCTCCGGCCGAGCCCGAACTCCCCGTGGAGGAACCCGCCGCAGCTCCCGCCGAGGAGACCGTCGCGTTCGCCGAGCCGGTCGACCAGCCCCAACTGCAGGCCGAGCCGCTCCTAGTCGCTCCCCCGCAGGCCGAGCCGGTGGGCCAGTTCGTCCCCGTCGACGGCACCGTGCCCACCGCCCCGCACCTGGCACCGACGCCCCCGCACGGCCTCGCCCTGGTGCCGGAGGCCGAGTACGTGGCCGAGACGGTGCACGCGGCAGAAACGGCCCCAGGGACTACTGAGCCCGAGATCCCGGAACCGACGGCCTCGGAACCGACGGCCCCGGAAGCAGTGACGGAAGCCGATGCCCCGGCCCCCGACCTGGCGCCGGTGATCCTGATCGAGGAACCCGAAGCTGTCCCCGACCCTGACGCCGATGCCGTACAGGTGGCACAGCAGGCGGAGGACCTGGACACCACGGTCGCCGACCAGGAGGAGAACAGGGCCGCGGTGGAAGACGTACAGGAGTCCCCCGGTCCGGCCGCTCCCGGTTACGACGACGCCGAGCGCGAGGCCGTGCTCAAGGTGATGCGTGAACGCCGGGACATCCGCAACGGCTTCCGCAGCGACCCGATCCCGCACGACGTACTGCTGCGCGTGCTGGAGGCGGCTCACACGGCGCCGTCCGTGGGCCACTCGCAGCCCTGGGACTTCGTCGTGATCCGCTCGGCGGAAACCCGTGGCACGATGCACGAACTCGCCGCGCGGCAACGGGAGGCGTACGCCAAGTCGCTGCCCAAGGGCCGGGCGAAGCAGTTCAAGGAACTGAAGATCGAGGCCATCCTCGACACCCCGGTGAACATCGTCGTGACCGCCGACCCGACCCGCGGCGGCCGCCACACCCTCGGCCGGCACACCCAGCCGCAGATGGCCCCCTACTCCTCCGCCCTCGCGGTCGAGAACCTGTGGCTCGCCGCCCGCGCCGAGGGCCTCGGCGTCGGCTGGGTCAGCTTCTTCGACGAGCGCGAGATGGTCCGGACCCTCGGCCTGCCCGAGCACCTGGAGGTCGTGGCCTACCTCTGCGTCGGCTACGTCGACGAGTTCCCGGAGGAGCCCGAACTGATGCAGGCGGGCTGGTCCAAGCGCCGCCCCCTGTCATGGGTCGTGCACGAGGAGACGTACGGCCGTCGGGCGCTGCCCGGTGAGGAGCCGCACGACCTGCTCGCCGAGACCGTCGCCAACATCCGCCCGCTGGACGCCAAGGCGCTCGGCGAGGCGTGGGAACGCCAGAAGCGCATGACGAAGCCGGCGGGCGCGCTCGGC
>NZ_AEJB01000306.1 GCF_000331005.1 Streptomyces turgidiscabies Car8 | reverse complement strand
GGGTCACGTCGGTTCCGTCAGGAAACCGGCGGTACGACCACGCTCACCAGGACCGGCAGTGAAGTGGTGCCATTCCGTCCGCGACGTTGACGTCCTGGTACGAGGTCTTGGCCACGGCGGTGTACCAAATCTTCTCGGCGTCCGTGCAGACGCCGTCGACGGTCGTACCTCGCCACACGGTGTATTCGTCGAGGTCGGCGTCCGCCGCATGCGACCAGGTCAGCGCCGTTCCCCAGTCCTCGGCGGTGGCGGTCAAGGACGCCGGAGCCGAGGGCGCCTGCTTGTCGGTGCCGGTGGTGGCCGCGACCTCGCCGCTGTAGTCATAGCCGCTGACCGCGTAGCGGTAGGCGGGTCGATCGTTTCGATCGGATTCATCGCGTCCGTCCGGTCCACCGGGGCCGTTCGGGAACGGCGGAATCCAGCCGTCGGTGATCAGGACCCGTGAGGGACGTCCTCGGTTGTACCGATCTTGGTCGGGTCTCCGCAAAGAGCTCCGTGTGCTTGCTCCGCGCACTTGATGGAGAGTGTGCGGAGACCGTCTGCACAGGCTTCCGCCACTTCTTCACCTGGGCGACGGAGTGTGATGTTGCCCTCCGGATACGTAGTTTCGCTTGACGCCTGTAGGGTCCCCCGAGTTGTCTTTTCAGACACATGGGCCGCACTGCTGCGCCCACGTCCCAAAAGCACCTGAAGTGAGCGCCCGAATGTTTCGTCTGCCTCGTCCGGTTGGTCCGATTCACATGAGTCGCGCGACTCGCGTGGCTCGTTTGCGTCGTTCCGCCGTCGCCATGGCCGCCTCCGCGGTCACGGTGTCCCTCGCTGCCGGCTGCGGCGCACTCGACGCCAGTGGGGAAGCCGGTGAGGCGACCCCGGCCAAGGGCAACGACATCACCGTGGGGCTGCTGCTTCCGGAGACGGCGAACACTCGGTACGACAAGTTCGACTACCCGATCATCAAGAACAAGGTCGCGTCGATCACCAACGGCGAGGGCCGGGTCGAGTACGCCAACGCGGGCGCGGACGCCGCCAAACAGGCCCAGCAGCTGCAGAAGATGATCGACGACAAGGTCGACGTCCTGCTCCTGGACGCCGTGGACGCGCACGCCATCGCCGGCGACGTGAAGAAGGCCAAGGACGCCGGGATTCCGGTCATCGCGTACGACAGGCTGGCCGAGGGCCCCATCGACGCGTACATCTCCTTCGACAACGAGCTCGTCGGCGAGGTGCAGGGACGTTCCCTCCTGGAGGCGCTCGACGGTGACGTCGACGGGTCGAAGAAGATCGTCATGATGAACGGGTCGGTGACCGACCCGAACGCCGCGCAGTTCAAGGAGGGCGCCCTCTCCGAGCTCAACGGCAAGGTGACGATCGCCCAGTCCTTCGACACCAAGGACTGGAAGCCGGAGAACGCCGAGGCGAACATGACCAAGGCGATCGGCATCATCGGCAAGGACAACATCGCCGCCGTCTACTCCGCGAACGACGGCATGGCGGGCGGCATCATCCAGGCACTGGAGGCCGCGGGCGTCACCAAGCTGCCGCCGATCACCGGGCAGGACGCCGAACTGGCCGCCGTGCAGCGGATCATCGACGGCCAGCAGTACATGAGCGTCTACAAGTCGTACCCGCAGGAGGCCGAGACGGCGGCCGAGATGGCCGTCGCCCGTATCCAGGGCCGCGACATCCAGTTCGACGCCCTCACCCGGGACAAGGTCGACAGCCCCACGAACAAGGACATCCCGGCCCAGCTGGTGAGCGTCGTCGCTCTGACGAAGGACAACATCAAGAGCACGGTCGTCGAGGACGGCATCTACAAGATCTCCGACATCTGCACGGCGAAGCTCGACGACGACTGCGCGGCCCTCGGGCTGAAGTAGCCATCCGTGGCGACGGGAGCCACGGCCACCGCCACCGCCAGGGTCGCGTACCCCCGGGCCACCCGCCGCCCGGGGGTACGCGACGCGCATCCCGTAGGTACGGGAACGCCCCTCACGCCACCCGCGTGAACTCCACCGTCACCTCCGGCGGCCCCCCGGCCACTCCCCGGTACACGCCCTTGTGCGGTGTCACGTCGTCGTAGTCGCGCCCCCGGCCGACCACCACGTGGGACTCGTCGGCGCGGGTCCGGTTCGTCGGGTCGTAGCCGCACCAGTCGCCCGCCCAGTACTCCACCCAGGCGTGGGACTGGCCCTCCACCGGGCGGTGCAGTTCCGCCTCCCGCTCGGGGTGGAGATAGCCGGAGACATAGCGGGTGGGCAGGCCCAGGCCCCGCAGCAGCCCGATCGTCACATGGGCGATGTCCTGGCAGACGCCCGCGCCCTGCTCCCACGCCTCCGCCGCCGACGTGTTCACGCCCGTCGTCCCGGGCAGGTACGACACCCGGTCCGCGACCAGCGCGGAGACCGCCGTCGCCGTCTCGTGCGGGTCGAGGCCCACGGCCACCTCCCGTGCCCGTGCCACCAGTTCGGGCGGCACCGTCGTCCGTACCGTCGCCGTCGCGTACTCCAGCAGACGGGAGTTGGCCGTCCGGTCGGCGATCTCCGCCCAGCTCGGCGCGGGGTCCAAGGGGCCCGGGGGAGCGGTCTCCACCAGGCTCTGGGCGGTGATCGTGAGGTCGGCGTGCGGATCCATCAGGTCGAAACCGGTGACCTGCGTGCCCCAGTAGTCCCAGTACGACCAGGTCGGCGTCGTCGGGTTCACGGTGACCCGGGCGTCCAGCGTCGTCTGGCCGGGGAGCGTCAGCGGAGTCATCCGGACCTCGTTGTGCGAGGAGACCGCGGCCTGCGCGTACGCGACCCGGGTGACGTGCCGGATACGGAGCCGGCGGGTCATCGGCGCGTTCGCCGGCATGATGCTCGTCCCGCCGCCCGGCCCGCTCCCGGCCCCGCTCCCCGTCCCGCCGTCCGTCCCATTGCTGCTCATACCGCTCGCGCTCCTTCCTGGGCCCACTCCACGGGCCCCTGGTACGGGAAGAACTTCTCCGCGACCGCCTCCGCCGACGCCATGCAGGCGGTCTGCAAGTCCTGTAGCAGTACGGGGAGTTGGTCCTCCATGGCCTGCGAGTCCAGATACTCGAGGCGGGTCCGCAGCCGGCCGATCGGGCGGCGGGCAGGGTCCTGACGCGGACGGCCGAGGGCCGCGAGGCACTCCTCCGCCGTCGTCAGGGCGTGCAGCGCCGAGCGCGGGAAGTCCCGGTCCAGGAGCAGGAATTCGGCCACTCTCGGAGTGTCACCGAAACCGCTGTACACCCGCGCGTACGCCTCGTCCGCGCCGCTCGCGCTCAGCAGCGTCGGCCAGTCGGGGGCGTGGGCGGCGTCCAACACCCGTACGGACAGCAGCCGTACGGTCATGTCCACCCGCTCCAGGCTGCGTCCGAGGACGACGAAGCGCCAGCTGTCGTCCCGGCTCATGGTGGAGTCCGCGAGACCGAAGAAGAGGGCGGATCTGCGCCGTACGAGCTCCAAGTAGGCGTACGGGCCCGTGCGTCGGGCCGCGAGGCGCTGGTCGGCGAGGGCGTGCCAGGTGGAGTTGAGGCACTCCCACATCTCCGAGGAGACGGCCTCGCGGGCGCTTCTCGCGTTGAGCCGGGCCGCCCCCAGCGCGCCCTCGATCGCACACGTCGAGAGGGCGTCGAAGGCGAGCTGGTCCAACACCTGCTGCATGTCGACGGGTTGGCCGCCCGCGTCGACGCCCAGGATCGCGTACAGGGAGCGGCAGGCCGCGTCCTCGTCGCGCCAGGGGTCCTCGAGGAGGCGGTGCAGATAGGCGTCCAGGATGCGGCTCGTGGCGTCGGCCCGCTCCACGTAACGGCCCGTCCATGTCAGGGCTTCGGCTATCCGGGAGAGGATCACGTCGTTCACTGCTGCTGCGCCCCTTCCTGTACGAGGGTGAGGTTGCCGTCGGGGCCGTGCTGGCGTGGGGCGACCTCGGGAAGCGTGCCGGTCGGCTCGGGGTACGCGGTCTCGGTGGGGCCCTCGGCGAGCACCCAGGTGTCCTTGGAGCCGCCGCCCTGGCTGGAGTTGACGATCAGGTTGCCCTCCTGGAGGGCAACGCGGGTCAGCCCGCCCGGCAGGACCCAGACGTCGGTGCCGTCGTTCACGGCGAACGGGCGCAGGTCGATGTGGCGCGGCGCCATCCGCTCGCCGGCCAGGGTGGGGGAGGTGGAGAGCGCGACGGGGCGTTGGGCGATCCAGCCCCGGGGGTCGGCGGCGACCGCCTTCCGGGTCCGTTCCAGGGTCTCCCGGTCGGCCTTGGGGCCGATGACGATGCCCTGGCCGCCGGCGCCGTCGACCGGCTTGATGACCAGCTGGTCGATCTGGTCGAGCACGGCGTCCAACTGGCCCGGCTCGTCCGGACGGAACGACTCCACGTTCGGAAGAATCGGTTCCTCGGAGAGGTAGTACCGGATCAGATCGGGTACGTAGGTGTACAGCAGCTTGTCGTCGGCGATGCCGTTGCCGACCGCGTTGGCGAGGGTCACCGTCCCCGACTGGGCGGCGCTCAGGATGCCGGGGCAGCCGATCACCGAGTCGGGCCGGAAATGGAGCGGGTCGAGGAAGTCGTCGTCCAGCCGTCGGTATACGACATGGACGGGCACCTCACCGCGCGTGGTCCGCATCCACACCCGGTTCTTGCGGCACACCAGATCGTGTCCCTCGACCAGCTGCACGCCCATCAGCCGGGCCAGCAGCGCGTGTTCGAAGTAGGCGGCGTTGCTCGGCCCCGGGGTCAGGACGACGACCCGGGGATCGACGGCCCCGTCCGGCGCGGCGGCCCGCAGCGCGGCCAGCAGTCGCCCCGCGTAGCCGTCGACGGGGACGACGTGCTGTTCGGCGAAGAGGGACGGGAAGATACGGGTCATCGCCCGCCGGTTCTCGATGACGTACGACACCCCGGACGGCACCCGGACGTTGTCCTCCAGGACCCGGAAGTCCCCGGCCTCGTCCCGGACGAGATCGATGCCGGCGACGTGGATACGTACCCCGCCGGGTGGCTCGATGCCCTGGGCGGCCCGGTGGAAGTGCGGCGAGCTGAGCAGCAGCCGCCACGGCACGACACCGTCCTCGAAGGCCTTGCAGGGCCCGTACGCGTCCGCGAGATAGGCCTCCAGGGCCCGCACCCGCTGGGCCACCCCGCGCTGGATGAGATCCCACTCCAGGGCGTCGAGGATCCTCGGCACGAGGTCCAGCGGCCAGGGCCGCTCCTCACCGGCGAAGGCGTAGGTGACCCCGCGGTCGGTGAACGCCCGGGCCATCTGGTCGGCCCGGAAGCGCAGTTCGGTCGGTTCGATGGGCTGGAGCGCAGCCAGTACCGGCTCATAGGCGGTCCTGACCTCACCCGGCCGCACAAACATCTCGTCCCACGCGTCGGCCAACGCGTATGCGTCAAATATGTCCGCCATGGCCTGACGGTAGGGGCGGGACGTAACGGGACGATCTCCGTGCGGTTTCCGGGAGCTTGCGCGACAGGAGTGGTACGCGCTTTCCCTCCCGCGCCGTCGGATCGCGACCGCGTCCGGGCGGGCCGATAGCCCCGGCTGGATGGGGGACACCCGGCCGGGGCTGCTCCAGACGTTCCCCCGTGCGCCTTGCGGCGCCCCCGTTACGTCTTGGGAAGCGCCTTCCACAATGCCCTTCGGGGCAGCGCCCCACCACCGTCAGCTTGTTGCAGGGACACGGGCGGAGGAGGGGCGAAAGTCGGACATAGTAAGGGGATTGGGGGCGCGTGACGCGCCACGCCGTGTTGCGGACCACGTCCGGGCCGCGCATAGTTGCGCTGCAAAGTTCTGGATCCAGTGGTGGGATGGGGCGATGGCCGGGCACGGGACGGACGAGCATCCACACGGTGCTGACCGACTGTGCGAGGCCGGGGATCGCGTGTATTCCCGGGCCGTACGGCGGGGCCGTGTGCCGCGCCGTGACGCCGACCCGGTGCCGTGTCTGCTCGAACTCGCCCTGCTGCACCCCGATCCCGATGACATGGCCTGGCTGGTGCCGACCTCTCCGCAGGAGGTCATGACCCGGCTGCTGCGTGGCGTGTACGACGAGGTCAACGCGAGCCAGCGGCGCGTGGGTTCCGCCGTCGCCGCCTTCGAGTCGTACGCCCGTCTCGGCAGCCAGATCCAGTCCGCCGGCTCGAGCTCCGGCTCCGGAGAGGGGACCGCCCTGCGCGTGCTGGACGGTCTCGCGCGTATCCAGGCCGCGATGGACGAGGCGACGGAGGCCTGCGCGACCGAGGTGCTGACCGTGCAGCCCGGCGGTATCCGCCGCGAGTACGAACTCTCGGAGGGCCTGCACCGGGCCCTCGCGCTGCGCGAGCGCGGGGTCCGGATGCGGGACCTCTACAACCACGTGGCCCGGCACGGCCAGGGCCTGCTCAACTACCTCGAACTGATGGGCGGCACGGTCGAGGCCCGCACCCTCGACGAGGTGATCGAGCGGCTGATCGTCTTCGACGGCACGGTGGCGTTCATCCCCGCGAACGCGGAGCGGACGGTCGCGCTGGAGATCCGGCATCCGGCGCTGGTGCAGTACCTGGTGACTGTCTTCGAGCGGCTGTGGCGCTTCGCCGTACCGCTCACGGCCCCGCTCCCCGACACGGGCATCGAGGGCATCTCGCACCGGGAGCGGTCCATCGCCGCCCTGCTCGCGGAGGGCCACCAGGACGCGGTGGTCGCGGAACGGCTGGGGATCAGCGTACGGACGTGCCGGGCGCACATCGCCCGGTTGTCGGAGACGCTGGGGGCGGTGAGCCGGACGCAGTTGGGGGTGCGGATCGCGCAGGCGGGACTGGACGGGCCGCAGCACGGAAGCGTCACCTCGGGTGGCCTGATCAGCCTTCCCGCACCGGCGAAGGCCCCTGACTCTGCGCCTGCTCCAGAATCCCCGACTGCCCGATGAGGTAACCGAGTTGGGCGCGGCTCTCGCTGCCGAGGGTGGTGGCGAGCTTGGCGATGTGGACGCGGGCGGTACGGATGTTCATGCCGAGCCGGGTCGCGATGACGGAGTCGGTGTGGCCCTCGACGAGCAGGGCCGCGATGGCCCGTTGGCGGGGCGTGACGCCGTTCAGGGACGGCAGCTGGACCGTCTGCGGGTACATCGGCGTGGCCAGCGTCCACAGCCCCTCGAAGGCGGAGACGAAGTACGCGATCAGCGCCGGGTTCCGGACTTCGAGGGCGACTCCGGAGTCAGCCGGGCCCGTCCGGTCGGGTACGAAGGCGACGGTGCGGTCGACGATGAGGATCCGGTCGGTGACCTCGTCGAGGAAGCGGGCCTGGGCGTCCCCGCGCAGCTTCTCGTAGCGGGCGAAGACGAGGGGCTGGTGGCGTGTGGTGGCCTGGTAGAGGGTGCGGATACGGGCGCCCCGGTCGAGCAGTGCCTGGTCGCGGGCCATGGCGACGGTGTGCGCCTGTCCGCTGAGCCCCTTGCCGTACTCGATGCTCGGCTGGACGGAGAGAAGTTCCTCGGAGGCGGTGGCCATGGCCTCTGTGATGGCCTGGTTGATGCGCCTGCTGCCGAGCAGGACGCTGATCGTCGGGGTGTCCGTCCGCAGGGCCGGGGTCTCCACGCTCAGCAGCGGTTCGAACAGCTCCGCGAGCCGTTCCTCACGCCGCCGCTCGGCCGTGATGCGCTCGGCCGCGCCCCGCAGCAGCCGGTGCAGGGCGACCGGGGGCGCGACGGGCTCCAGCCGGCCCAGGTCGTCGACGGCCGGGTGCAGCAGCCCGAGGTCGATCAGGCAGGGGGCGTTCTCGGCGTCCGACTCGCGTACGTGGCCTTCGAGCAGGGTGCGCCGGTACAGCACCGATCCCGGTTCGCACAGGTCGTCCGGGCTGTGGTCGGGGTGGGGGGACGACGTCACTAAGCGGTTCTCTCCTCAGTGGTCGTGGCCCTGGTCCAGGATTCCCGACTGCGCGATCAGGAACCCGAGCTGGGCGCGGCTGCCGCTGCCCAGGGCGGTGGCGAGCTTGGCGATGTGGGCGCGGCAGGTGCGTACGTTCATGCCGAGGCGGCGGGCGATGGCCTCGTCGACATGGCCTTCGATGAGGAGCTTGGCGATGGAGTGCTGGATGTCGGTGAGGCCGTCCGGAGCGGTTTCGTACGGCGCGCCGGCGCTCAGGGGCACCGCCCGGCCCCACATGAATTCGAACACCTTGATGAGATAGCGGACCAGACCGGTGTGCCGAAGCTCCAGTGCGACCTGCCGGTCGTCGCGCACGGGGATGAAGGCAACCGTTTCGTCGCAGATGATGAGGCGCTCGACCAACTCGTCGATCGTGCGGTATTCCACCTTGCCGTCGGCGACCTGGTCCACGTACGCGAGACGCTCGGGGTTGTAGCGGGCCGTGTGCTGATACAGCGTGCGCAGCTTCACACCACGTTCGATCAGCGGGCGGTCGCGCTCCAGCCCCTGGAGGAGACTCCGCTCGGGGCGGGCGCCGCCCTGGCTGGGCTGGACGGTGAGCATCTCGGTCCGGCACTGGGCCGTGGCGAGGTTGAGAGCGGCGTTGATCCGGTCGTTGCCCTCCAGCACGGTGATCGCGTGCGTACCGGCCGCGGGCTGGGCGGCGAGGGCCATGAAGGGTTCGAAGGAGTCGACCAGTTCGATCGAGTGCCGTCTGCGCTCGCGGATCTCACGCTCTATCGGGTCCAGCCACTGGGTGAGAGCCACCGACGGGGGTACTGGACGCAGCCAGGTCGGGTCGTCGGGATCGGGCTGAAGGAGGGCGAACTCCACCAGGCAGGGAGTGGTCGAAACCTCCGATCGGGCGATGCGCCCGGTGCGCAGAGCGGCCGCATAAAGACGGCTGCCCTCCTCGCACAACTCGGTCACCGCATGGGGATGTGTCGCTTTAGTCCCATTCATCACCAAATCTCCACCCCCCAGGGTCCTGAACGTGCAGGAACATGATGCATCGATTGTGTGGCCATGACGTGCCCGAATGAGCCATCGTCTTACTCGACGGGGGAAAGAGGGACCTTCAAGTGAGGACGAAGCCGATTATGCGTAAGAAAATGCTTCGCTGGGTGCTTGTCGCCGCCTTCTCAGCCGTCGCGACCTTCGGGGCACTGAGTGGCCTGTCCGGCACGGAGAGTGGCAACAGGGCGGACAGTACCTGGCCGCCACTGAGCGCGCGTTCCGTAGTTGCCGGTGACAGCGTTGCAGGGCCCTCCGTCGGTCCGTTTGACAGCACATGGGACTGACATGACGACTCCACCCGACGACCGTTCCTTCCGTCGCGAAATGGCCACCGCCTACCGCTCCGGCTGGCACTTCATCGACCTGGTCACCGCCATCCCCCACAGCGGTGACTCGCTGATGGTGACCGTGTTCGGAGAGCCGGTCGTCGTGACGCGGGACGACGAAGAGGACGTTCGGGCATACCGGTGTCTGCGGCGGCCTCGGGGGGCGCCGCAGCCCGTACGGTGTGCCATTCGGTACGGAATGATCTTTGTGAACCTGGATCAGCGCGACCACCGGCTGGACCACCCCGACATCCCGGATGTCCCTGGCATCCAGGACGTACAGACCATCTCAGCCACCCCCCGCAGTGCCTGACGCGATTCCCCCGTCGCAGTAGATCGCTCAGGTGCTTCCCCCCAGTAGCGG
>NZ_AEJB01000305.1 GCF_000331005.1 Streptomyces turgidiscabies Car8 | reverse complement strand
GCCACCGGACCCCGAACGGCCACCGGACCCCGACACGGACCCGGATCCGGACCCCGACCCGCCGTCGGGTCCCGACCCGGACCCGCCACTGGACCCCGACCCGGACCCGCCACTGGACCCCGACTCGGCCTCGCCGCCGGGCCCCGACATTGGCCCGCCCGACACGGACCCGGACCCGGACGCGCCACCGGGCCTCGACCCGACAGGGCTCGTGCCGGCGCGCAGGACCAGAGTCCAGCCGCCGTCCGGCGTCCGCACCGGTTCGCGTACGGTCGAGCCTTCGGCGACCTCGGCCCCCGCCGCGCGGGAGGCGTCGCGCAGGCGTCGGTCGAACAACCGCCGGTCGAGGTGCCAGCCATGGCCGTGCGGGTCGTTGATGAAGTCCACGGCATGCAGGTCGGTCGAACCCCACGCCGAAAGACTGCCGTAGCAGGGCAGGTGTCCGGAGTCGAGGACGCGGTCGGCGACGCCGAGGTCGCCGAGCAGGACCCGCCCGGCGGGCACGAGCGTCTCGCCGACCTTGGGCGGCCCGGTGCCGGCGTCCGCCAGCAAGACCGTACGGCCGGCCCGGGCGAGCATGAGCGCGGCGGCGCAGCCGGCCGGACCGCCGCCCGCCACCACGACGTCGTAGGTGTCCGCGCCGGGAGAGGACGCGGCGCTCACCGCGCGTCGCGGAAGGGATCGAGCTTCTCGAGGTATCCGGCGGTGATCTCCTCCACGCGGTAGCCGGTCGCCCTGGCTGCCTGGCCGACCGCCCGTGCCGCGGACTCGGCCTCGACGGTTTCGGGGGCGAGCCTTCCCTCGGGCGAGAGGCCCGCCGCCGCGGACGACATGTGCGGACCCGCCTCGGGCATCTGAACGTTGACGAGGTTCGCCGTGTCCGGTGCCTGATCGAGCGGTTGTCCCGGGCGGGACTCCACCAGGATCCGTGCGGGGAACTTCCCGTCGCCCACGGTGTAGTCGCGCACCTCGACGACGCCGAGTTTGGCCCAGTCCCTGATCATCTGTGAGCGCTGCTGGTTCATGGTGCCACTGAGCCCGCGCAGCCAGGTCGCCCGCCGCTCGAACGCCTCCTCCCGGGCGCTGTCGTCGCCCCCGGCGGACGGCGTGTTGACCTTCTCGAAGTCCTCCAGCTTGAGCACATGGTTGGGTACCTGGGCAGGCCAGAAGGTCGGCAGGTACGGGCTGTACCGGGGCCCCAGGTTGGCCAGCACCTCGTAGCCGGAGCGACAGCTCGCGGTGTCCGCCTGCCAGGGGGCGGCCATCCAGCGGGTGAGGTCTCCGGGCCCCTGCGCCTGCAGGGGGCCGGTGGCGGAGACCGCCTCGTCCGGAGTGAGGGTGGGACCGTAGTCGGGTTCCACGGCGGCGGGGGCGCGGTGCCGGATGCGGAACGGTTCGCTGAACATGCTCGCGTGCCTGATCGGCCAGGTGACCTCGATCCCCGGGTGGAACGCGTCGGCGGCGCAGCCCTCCAGGGCCGCCCGGTCCAGCAGCCCCGGCTGCTCGGCGGCAGGGGCGGCGTCGACCGTGGGGCGCGGCTGCCGCAGGGGGCCGGCCACGAACGCCCCGTCCGCCCAACGCTGCAGCATCCAGTCCTGGGTCGGCGACAGCGCCAGGTGCTGAAGCACGGACTTGGGCTTGCTGGCCATGGCGTCGCCGTACAGCCACGGCCACGGCAGCGGGGACTTTCCGTCGCGGTTGTAGTCACGCAGGGCGGCGTACGTCTGGCGGCGCAGTTCCCGGTTCCGGTTGGACGGATCGGCGAGCCTCTTGCGCATCGCCGGCGAGAGGAAGAAGTTGGGGCCGTTCCACCCGAACTGGGTCGCGAAACCATGGTTGACCCACTGCAGATCGCAGAACCTGCGGAAGATCGGCTCGATGTGATCGGTGAACGAGATCTGCTGCGGGCGGGTCAGTGAACCGGCCTGGACGAAGACGTCGAAGAGCAGGTCGTAGAGGGTACGGACGGACTTCACGCCGGGGGCGTAGTGCGGAGGTCCCACCACGACCCAGGCCGGGACGGCGGTCAGGTCCCGGCCGTCGATACTGACCTTCGCTGTCACCGGGCCGTCGGACACGTCGTCGTACCAGGTGTTGTTGTTGGTGACCCCGGTGATCGGCTGGTTCTTGTAGGAGGCGGAGTTTCCCCGGCCGCCGAGCACCACCAGGCGGCCGTCGGAACGGGTGGAGATCTCGCCGAGGTACACCGCCCTGTCCATGACCTTGCCGGTGTCGAACTTCTGCGTCTCGGTCTTCGAGCCGCGAACGGTGCGGCTCCCGGGATCGTTGACCAGCTTCTTCCGCTCGGCGCCCACGACGTCGGCGTTGCGTCGGGCGTACTGCTCCGCCGTGAGCGTCCTGCCCTCGGGGATGTCCAGCGCCAGATGGAACTGGTACCAGGCGGCCTTCTTGTTGGCCAGACGCACCGTCCACTGGATCTCGGTGACACCCTCGGTGCCGGGCTTCAGCTCCCGTACGACCTCCCCGGCGGCGTTGTAGCCGTACACACGGAAGCGTGCGGCCTGTCGGCGGAGCGCCCCGGAGCCGTCCTTGTAGGAGCCGGGGTCCGCCGGCTTCTGGTCCGGTGACTCCGGGCCGATGAAGGGTGCTTCGGCGCTGTTGCCCACCCGGGCGACACCGATCGCGGGGTGAATCTTCACCCGGACGATGTGACTGTCCATCAAGAACCTTCCGTCGTGGGGGCCGCCGGGATGCGGTCTCCAACGTGAAACCTGCGATTCAGGCCGGGGAGCCGCACCGCGCGGGAGCTGATCGACGCGCGATTGTGGCTGACCGTCCGACCAACTGCCCTCCGGCGCTTCCGAGTTCAAGCCGGTCGAAGGTGTGCGGTCGTATCTGAAGAGGCCGTAGGTCGAGTTCGCGTTCCGACCGGGGAGGTCTTCCCGGAACAGATGTCCTCCCCAGCACGCCACGACGCAGCCGGGCTAATCGCTCAGGGTGCGCGCACGCGTGCCTCGCCGACCACGCACAGGGACGTCTGGGCCTGGCCGCCGCAGCGTCCGGTGCCGAGGTGCCGGCGGTTGCGGGACGGGCGGGACCTCGCCCAGCCTGCCGGGGCTCCGGGTCAGTGCCCCGCCTGTCGCCAGTCCGCCACAGAGCCGGGGTTCGTGTGGTCCGCAGGGGTGACCCAGAACGCCTTGCCGAGCTCGGCGCTGAAGTGGGCGCCTGTCCGGCCGTCCCCGGACGAGCGTCCCGTCAGTCGGCGAACGATCCACGGCAGCAGGTACTGCCGGGCGAAGCGGGCGTCCGCGACCCGGCGCGCACCCCAGGCGAGGGGTGCCGTGGCCGCCGGCGGTGTACGCCACTCCGGGTCCTCGGCCTCGTGGCCGAGGGTCTGCCAGACCGCCTCAGCGACCCGCCGGTGGCCCTCGCCCGTCAGGTGCAGCCGGTCCACGTCCCACAGCCGGGGGTCGCCGAGCGACGGGGCGCCGTACAGGTCGACCACGAGGGCGCCGTGCCGGGAGGCGAGGTCGTCGATGCAGACGAAGAGTTCCTCCATGCGCGGCCGGAAGCGCTCCATGACCGGGCCCTGGCGACCGGGGCTGCGCATCAGCACCAGCTGCTTGCAGGCGGGCGCCAGCCGCTCCACGGACTCCTCCAGGAGCCCCCGTACCCGCCCCATGTCGCACTTGGGGCGGAGCGTGTCGTTGAGCCCGCCCACGAGTGTGATCACGTCGGGCTCCAGGGCTACCGCCACGGGTACCTGTTCGGCGGCGATCTGCCCGATCAGCTTCCCGCGCACGGCGAGGTTCGCGTACCGGAAACCGGGCGTGCGGGCGGCCATCCGGGCCGCGAGGAGGTCGGCCCAGCCGCGGTAGGTACCGTCCGGCAGCCGGTCCGACATGCCCTCGGTGAAGGAGTCGCCGACCGCGACAAGGCTGGTGTAAGAAGCATTCGTCTGCATGGCGACAGAGATGATAGCCCGATTACATACCCGACGGTCGGTCGACCTCTCCCAGGACGGTCCAAGCCGGTCCAGGACGCTCCGCTACGCCCTACACGGGCTGACCGAACAGCTCGCGCAGCACGTCCTCCATCGTCACCAGGCCCGCGAGGAGCCCGTCCTCGCCCTGCACCGCCGCCAGGTGCGTACGGCTGCGCCGCATCGCCGTGAGGACGTCGTCCAGGGGGGTGTCCGCCCGTACGCTCGCGATGGTCCGCATGTCCCGCACCTGGAAGGCGAGGTCCCGGGGCGCGGCGTCCAGCGCGTCCTTGACGTGCAGATAGCCGGCGATCCGGCGCTCGTCGTCCACCACCGGGAAGCGCGAGAAGCCCGACTCGGCCGACAGCTGCTCCAGCTCCTCCGGAGTGACGCCCACGCGCGCGTAGACGACGCTTTCGAGGGGGAGTACGACGTCACGCACCGGCCTGCGGCCCAGTTCCAGGGCGTCGTGCAGGCGTTCCCGCGCGCGGTCGTCGATGAGCCCCGCCTCGCCGGAGTCCCGCACCAGGCGGGCCAGTTCGGCGTCCGAGAAGGTCGCCGTAACCTCGTCCTTGACCTCGACGCGCAGCAGTTTGAGAAGCGTGTTCGCGAAGGCGTTGATCGTGAAGATCACCGGCTTCAGAGCCCGCGCCAGGGCCACCAGCGGCGGGCCCAGCAGCAGCGCGCTGCGCACCGGCTCCGCGAGCGCGATGTTCTTCGGCACCATCTCGCCGAGCAGCATGTGCAGATACGTGGCCAGGGCGAGGGCGATCACGAAGGACACCGCGTGGCCCGCGCTCTCGGGGACGCCCACCGCGTGGAACACCGGCTCCAGCAGATGCGCGATAGCCGGTTCCGCGACCACACCGAGGATCAGGGTGCACAGCGTGATGCCCAGCTGGGCCGCGGCCATCAGCGCGGACACGTGTTCCAGGCCCCAGAGCACGCTCTTCGCCCGCCGGTCGCCGTCCGCGCGGTCCCCGCCGGCGCCCTCCGGCCCTTCCTCCACGTATTGCTCGATCTGGCTGCGGCGGACGGAGATCAGCGCGAACTCGGCGCCGACGAAGAAGGCGTTGACGACCAGCGTCGCCAGACCGATGAGCAGCTGGATGGTGGTCACTTCGCCTCCCCTTCCCTTTCGTCTTCCTTCACGAGCGGCGCGTGCAGCAGCACGCGCGCGGCCCTGCGGCCCGACGCGTCCACCACGTCCAGGTGCCAGTCGGCGACCTCGACCGTGTCACCGGCCTGCGGAATCCGGCCCAGTTCGGTCGCCACGAGGCCCGCGAGCGTCTCGTACGGGCCCTCCGGCAGCCGGAGACCGACGCGGGCGAGCTGGTCGGTACGGGCCGCGCCGTCCGCGGAGTAGAGGGCGCGGCCCTCGTCGTCCGTGCCGGCCGGGGCGAGGTCGGACGTCTCGTGCGGGTCGTGCTCGTCGCGTACCTCGCCGACGACCTCCTCGACGATGTCCTCCAGCGTGGCCACGCCCGCCGTACCGCCGTACTCGTCGATGACGACTGCCATCGTGCGCTTGCCGGAGAGCCGGTCGAGGAGCCGGTCGACGGTCAGTGACTCGGGGACGAGCAGCGGCTCGCGCATCAGTTCGGAGACGGACACCCGGGTGCGACGCTCGGCGGGCACCGCGAGGCAGTCCTTGATGTGCGCGACGCCGACGACCGAGTCGAGGTTGCCGCGGTAGACGGGGAACCGGGACAGCCCGGTCGCCCGCGTCGCGTTCGCCACGTCCTCGCAGGTCGCCTGGGCGTCGAGGGCGACTACCTGGACGCGCGGTGTCATCACGTTCTCCGCGGTGAGGTCGGCCAGGTTCAGGGTCCGTACGAACAGTTCCGCGGTGTCGGGCTCCAGGGCGCCCTCCTTGGCGGAGTGCCTGGCCAGTGCCGCCAGTTCCTGGGGTCCGCGCGCGGAGGCCAGCTCCTCGGCGGGCTCGATGCCGAAGAGGCGCACCAGACGGTTCGCCGTGTTGTTGAGGTGTGTGATGAACGGCCGGAACGCGGCACTGAACAGGCGCTGCGGCGTCGCCACCCGCTTGGCCACGGCCAGCGGTGCGGAGATCGCCCAGTTCTTGGGCACCAGCTCGCCGACGACCATGAGGAAGACGGTCGACAGCGCCGTACCGATCACCAGGGCCAGCGATGAGGACGCCGAGGCCGAGACACCGAGCGATTCGAGCGGGCCCGCGATCAGCGCGGCGATCGACGGCTCGGAGAGCATGCCGACCACGAGGTTGGTGACCGTGATGCCGAGCTGCGCGCCGGAGAGCTGGAACGTCAGGTTCCGTACGGCCTTCAGGGCGCCGGCGGCACCCCGCTCGCCGCGCTCCACCGCGCGCTCCAGCTCGCTGCGCTCGACGGTGGTCAGGGAGAACTCCGCCGCGACGAAGGCGCCGCAGGCCAGGGAGAGCAGGATCGCGACCAGGAGGAGAAGCACTTCGGTCATCGGTTCACCTCCGTCCCATGGTCGGGCAGGGCCGGCGGGATCGCTCGACGTCGAGTGGTGCTGTCGCTACTGGGAGGCTCGCCCATGGGCGGACGCTCACACCTTTCATCGGAGAAGTATCTGGTCCGCCAATAGTAAAGGATGCGCAAAGTGGCTCAGTCGGTGAGGGGCTTCACCCAGCGACGCCACTGCTCCTCGGGCCCGTACCCGGCGGCCCGCCACGCCTGCTGCCCGCTCTCGTTGCGCTCCAGCACCATGGCGTCCGCGCGCCGCCCGCCCAGTCGTACGAACCGCTCCTCGGCGGCGGCCAGCAGCGCCGAGCCGATGCCCTGCCGGCGCCGCTCCGGATGCACCGCGAGCCGGTACAGATGGCAGCGCCAGCCGTCGAACCCGGCTATCACCGTGCCCGACAGCACTCCGTCGCGCTCTGCGAGGAGCAGAGCCTCGGGGTCCCGGTCGACGAGCCGGGTCACGCCGTCGCGGTCGTCGCTGATGCTGGTCCCCTCGGCGGCCTCACGCCAGAACAGCAGCACGGAGTCGATGTCCGCGTGGGTGGCGGGGCGGATGCTCAGATCACTCATGAGGCGAGCCAAGCAGAGCGACGGGCGCTCTGGCGAACCCGTTTCCGTGCACGGACGTGAAGTCTCCGTGCACGGACGCGAGTCGAGCGGTTCGAGCGGTCAGCGCCGGTCCAGCAGCGCCGAAAGGGCCTCCCGCAACACCGCCTCGGGGGCCGCCGACGGTCCTTCCGAGCGCCAGGCGACAAAGCCGTCGGGGCGCACCAGCACCGCTCCGTCCGTGCTGACGCCGTGGGCCTCGGCCCAGTCCAGGTCGCTCGCGGGTGACAGCTCGGCGTCGGCCCCGCTCCCGATCCGGTACGAGTCGAGCGGCATCGACAGCCGGCGCGCGACCTCCGTCGCCGCGTCGTGCCATCCGCCGGCGGCGCCCGCCGAGCTGAGGAGCACCAGCGAGTTCTCGTACAGGTCGAGCGTGGAGATCCGGGTGCCGGCGCGGTTCAGCCACAGGTGGGGAGCCCTGCTCCCGGGCTCACCGGTCAGCCGTACGCCCTCGGGCACGACCGGTACCGCCGGATCGGCGCCCAGGACCGCGCCCCGCGGATAGCGGTAGGCGAGGGCCACGTTGAGGATGCCGCCCTTCTTGCCGCCCGGGCCGCCGGCACCGGGAGCGGGGGTGTACCCGGGGTGGCTGTGCTCGACCGACCGCGCGGAGGCACGGGCGCTCGTCGCCTCCGCGACCGGCCGGCGCTCAAGGTCGTACGACCCCAGCAGCCCGGGACCCGCCCAGCCGCCCAGTACGGCCGCCAGCTTCCAGGCGAGGTTGTGGGCGTCCTGGATACCGGTGTTGGAGCCGAACGCCCCGGTGGGGGACATCTCGTGGGCCGAGTCGCCGGCGAGGAACACCCTGCGGTCCGCGTACCGTTCGGCGACCCGCTCGGCGGCGTGCCAGGGGGCCCGCCCGGTGATCTCCACATCCAGGTCCGGTACGCCGACGGCCCGCCGGATGTGCTCCCGGCAGCGCTCGTCGGTGAACTCCTCCAGCGTCTCGCCCTGTTCGGGGTGCCAGGGCGCGTGGAACACCCAGCGCTCCCGGTTGTCGACGGGCAGCAGGGCCCCGTCGGCGTCCGGACTGGTCAGGTAGCAGACGATGAAGCGCCGGTCGCCGACCACGTCGGCGAGACCGCGCGAGGTGAAGGTGACGCTCACGTTGTGGAACAGGTCGCCCGGGCCGTTCTGCCCGATGCCGAGCTGCTCCCGGACGGGGCTGCGGGGACCGTCCGCCGCGACGAGGTAGTCCGCCCGGACGGTGGTGTGCTCACCCGTTTCACGGCTCTTGACCTGCGCGGTCACCCCCTCGGGGTCCTGCTCGAACGACATCAGCTCGGTCGAGAACCGCAGATCCCCGCCGAGCGCCCGCGCGCTCTCCAGCAGGACCGGCTCCAGGTCGTTCTGG
Source organism: Streptomyces turgidiscabies Car8 (assembly GCF_000331005.1). Lineage (GTDB taxonomy): Bacteria > Actinomycetota > Actinomycetes > Streptomycetales > Streptomycetaceae > Streptomyces > Streptomyces turgidiscabies. The sequence continues at coordinate 710 of NZ_AEJB01000305.1, read as the reverse complement.
CTGCACAGGCACCACCCGCTGGGGCTGAACCGGGCGAGCCCGCCGCCGGGGTCGATCTCCTTGAACAGCCACTCGCCGACATCGCCCACCAGGCTCGGTGTCTGCAGGATGCCGTGGTTGTCCGCCAGGACCGACGCGGCCTCCTCGATGCGCCGCTCCACCCCGGCCACCCGGAACAACTCCATGGTGCGCACGTTGTTCCCGCGCCCCCGTGGATGGATCGAGGTGCCCGAGTGGCGCTCCACGAGCGTGTGCGGCACCCCCAGACGCCCGAGGAACAGGGAGGTGGACAGGCCCACCAGGGATCCGCCGACGATCAGGACGGGGGTGTGGTGGCCGCCTTTGCCGTCGGCCTCTTCCGCACGGTTCATTGAATGCCTCCAGTGTCTGCCGGTCGTGGCCGGGACGCGGGTCAGCGAGCAGATGCCCCTGCACAGTGCATCCCCGGGGGCCGCTTCGCCCGCCGGAGGCACCCGGATGGCGCACGGTTCACTCGCCCGACCCCGCGGGAGTCGCGCACACGGCGAGTCGCGTCAACGATCGGCTCATGGCGGCCCGGCGATCGGACCCGGATGTCGCTCACTGCCTTCCACAACGAAGAGGAGAGGTGCGCCGGATGACCATCTCGGGACGCATATCGCAGTCGGCGTTCGACGGCTCCAGGCTGCGGGTGATCCTGCTGCTCGACCTGTACGAAGGAGCCCAGCAGC
>NZ_AEJB01000304.1 GCF_000331005.1 Streptomyces turgidiscabies Car8 | reverse complement strand
CCGGGGCAGCGCCGCACCTGTCACGAGCAGCTGTCAGCCGCCGAGCGACGTCATGACGTGCTTGATCCGCGTGTAGTCGTCGAAGCCGTACCCCGAGAGGTCCTTGCCGTAGCCGGACTTCTTGAAGCCGCCGTGGGGCATCTCCGCGACCAGCGGGATGTGGGTGTTGATCCACACGCAGCCGAAGTCCAGGACCTTCGACATGCGCATCGCGCGCGCGTGGTCCTTCGTCCACACCGACGACGCGAGGGCGTAGTCCACGCCGTTGGCCCACCCGACGGCCTGCGCCTCGTCCGTGAAGGACTGGACGGTGATGACCGGACCGAAGACCTCGTTCTGGATGATCTCGTCGTCCTGCTTCAGACCCGAGACGACGGTCGCGGCGTAGAAGTAGCCCTTCTCGCCGACCCGGTGACCGCCCGCCTCGACCTTGGCGTGCGCGGGCAGCCGCTCGACGAAGCCGGAGACCTGCTTCAGCTGGTTCGGGTTGTTGAGGGGCCCGTACAGCACGTCCTCGTCGTCCGGCTGCCCCGTCTTGGTCTCGGCGGCGGCCTTGGCGAGCGCGGCGACGAACTCGTCGTGGATGGACTCCTGGACGAGGACGCGCGTGGCCGCCGTACAGTCCTGGCCCGCGTTGAAGAAGCCCGCGACCGAGATGTCCTCGACCGCCTTGGCGATGTCGGTGTCCTCGAAGACGACAACCGGCGCCTTGCCGCCCAGCTCCAGGTGGACGCGCTTGAGGTCCTTCGACGCGGACTCGGCGACCTGCATACCGGCGCGCACCGAACCGGTGATCGACGCCATCGCCGGTGTCGGGTGCTCGACCATCAGCCGGCCGGTGTCACGGTCGCCGGTGACGACGTTGAAGACGCCCTTGGGCAGGATCGAACCCATGATCTCGGCCATGAGCACTGTGGACGCGGGCGTCGTGTCCGACGGCTTGAGCACCACGGTGTTGCCGGCCGCGATCGCCGGGGCGAACTTCCACACGGCCATCATCATCGGGTAGTTCCAGGGCGCGACCTGCGCGCAGACCCCGACCGGCTCGCGCCGGACGATGGACGTCATGCCGTCCATGTACTCGCCGGCGCTGCGCCCCTCCAGCATCCGGGCCGCACCCGCGAAGAAGCGGATCTGGTCCAGCATCGGCGGGATCTCCTCGGACCGCGTGAGCCCGATCGGCTTGCCGGTGTTCTCCACCTCGGCCGCGATCAGTTCCTCGGCGCGCTCCTCGAACGCGTCCGCGATCTTCAGGAGGTGCTTCTGCCGCTCGGCAGGCGTCTTGTCGCGCCAGGCGGGGAAAGCGGCGGCGGCGGCCGCCATGGCGGCGTCGACGTCCGGCTGCCCGGACAGCGGCGCGGTCGCGTACGCCTCGCCCGTCACGGGGTTGACCACCTCGGTGGTCCGCCCGTCGGCGGCGTCCCGGAACTCACCATCGATGTAGTTGCGCAGACGACGCAGCTCGGTGCTCACTGCCGGCCCTCCAGATTCGGGTGTCCATTGACTGAGACACCACCCTATTCCGCAGTCCGACGTTTTCAACACCCCCGACGCCCCGCAAGCTGCGAAATCCGCAAGACAAGGGTCCATGAACAACGAATTTCATCGATCGAACCTTGCGAAACCGTCGACTCCTCGTGCACAGTGAGCGCGTGGCCAGTCGAAGCGCAGAGCACAGGGACTCCCGCGAGTCCAGGAGCGGCACCCCCCAGCTGGACGCCGTCTCCCTCGCCATCATCGAACAGCTCCAGGAGGACGGCCGCAGACCGTACGCGGCGATCGGCAAGGCGGTGGGCCTCTCGGAGGCGGCCGTGCGCCAGCGCGTCCAGAAGCTGCTCGACCAGGGCGTGATGCAGATCGTCGCCGTCACGGACCCGCTCACCGTGGGTTTCCGCAGGCAGGCGATGGTCGGCGTCAATGTCGACGGCGACCTCGACCCCGTGGCCGACGCACTGAGCGCCATGCCGGAAGTCGAGTACGTGGTGATGACCGCGGGCTCCTTCGACATCCTCGCCGAGATCGTCTGCGAGGACGACGACCACCTGCTGGACGTCATCAACAAACGCATACGGGCACTGCCCGGCGTGCGCTCCACCGAAAGCTTCGTCTACCTCAAGCTCAAGAAGCAGACCTACATGTGGGGAACCCGATAACCGTGACGACCACCGACAGCGACAGCTCCAAGGACCTCAGCCGCACCGCGTACGACCACCTGTGGATGCACTTCACCCGCATGTCGTCGTACGAGAACGCCCCCGTGCCGACGATCGTCCGGGGCGAGGGCACGTACATCTTCGACGACAAGGGCCGGCGCTACCTCGACGGTCTGGCGGGGCTGTTCGTGGTCCAGGCCGGTCACGGCCGCGTCGAGCTGGCCGAGGCCGCCTTCAAGCAGGCGCAGGAGCTGGCGTTCTTCCCGGTGTGGTCGTACGCCCACCCGAAGGCGGTGGAACTGGCGGAGCGTCTGGCCGACTACGCGCCGGGCGACCTCAACAAGGTCTTCTTCACCACCGGTGGAGGCGAGGCCGTCGAGACCGCCTGGAAGCTGGCCAAGCAGTACTTCAAGCTGGTCGGCAAGCCCACCAAGTACAAGGTCATCTCGCGTGCCGTCGCCTACCACGGCACCCCGCAGGGCGCCCTGTCCATCACCGGGCTGCCGGCCCTGAAGGCTCCCTTCGAGCCGCTCGTCCCGGGCGCCCACAAGGTCCCGAACACCAACATCTACCGCGCCCCGATCCACGGCGACGACCCGGAGGCCTACGGCCGCTGGGCCGCCGACCAGATCGAACAGGAGATCCTCTTCGAGGGCGCGGACACGGTCGCCGCGGTCTTCCTGGAGCCCGTGCAGAACGCGGGCGGCTGCTTCCCGCCCCCGCCCGGCTACTTCCAGCGGGTCCGCGAGATCTGCGACCGCCACGACGTCCTGCTCGTCTCGGACGAGGTCATCTGCGCCTTCGGCCGCCTCGGCACGATGTTCGCGTGCGACAAGTTCGACTACGTCCCCGACATGATCACCTGCGCCAAGGGCATGACGTCGGGCTACTCCCCGATCGGCGCCTGCATCATCTCGGACCGTCTCGCCGAGCCGTTCTACCAGGGCGACAACACCTTCCTGCACGGCTACACCTTCGGCGGTCACCCGGTGTCGGCGGCCGTGGGCCTCGCCAACCTCGACCTGTTCGAGCGCGAGAACCTCAACCAGCATGTGCTGGACAACGAGGGCGCGTTCCGCTCGACCCTGGAGAAGCTGCACGACCTGCCGATCGTCGGTGACGTCCGCGGCAACGGCTTCTTCTACGGCATCGAACTGGTCAAGGACAAGGTGACCAAGGAGTCCTTCGACGCGGAGGAGACGGAACGTATCCTCTACGGCTTCCTCTCCAAGGCCCTCTTCGAGAACGGCCTGTACTGCCGCGCCGACGACCGAGGCGACCCGGTCGTCCAGCTCGCCCCGCCGCTGATCTCGAACCAGGACACGTTCGACGAGATCGAACAGATCCTGCGCGCGACACTGACGGAGGCGTGGACGAAGCTCTAGCCCCCGGCGGCTCTGCGGC
>NZ_AEJB01000303.1 GCF_000331005.1 Streptomyces turgidiscabies Car8 | reverse complement strand
CGCCCGCCCCGGCTGACTCATGACGCCGGCCGCACCACCATCGCCGAGCCGCCGCCGCGTCGTACCGTCTCGGCGGCGGCCAGCCACTTCCCGTTCGGCAGACGCTGCACGCCGGTCGCCGCGCCGATCTCGGGGTTGAGCCGGAAGCCCTGGCCGATCGCCTCCAACTTCGCCCTCAACTCGCTGTTCCACAGCCCCGGTTCGAGTTCGGTGGTCGTCTGGTTTCGCTGGCTCGCACGCGGCGCCGCGATCGCGTCGACCAGCGGGAGCCCCCGGTCGAGAAAGCCCGTCAGGGTCTGCAGGACGGTCGTGATGATGCTCGCGCCGCCCGGCGACCCGAGGGCCACCACCGGCTTGCCATGGGCGTCCAGGACGATCGTCGGGGACATCGACGAGCGCGGCCGCTTGCCCGGGCCCGGCAGGTTCGGGTCATGGACGGCGGGGCTGGCCGGGGCGAAGGAGAAGTCGGTCAGCTCGTTGTTGAGGAGGAAACCGCGGCCCGGAACAGTGATGCCGCTGCCGCCGGTCTGCTCGATGGTCAGCGTGTAGGACACGACGTTGCCCCACTTGTCGGCCACCGTCAGATGCGTGGTGTTCTCGCCCTCGTACGTCGTCGGCGCCGCGACACCGGTGCTCGCGCAGGCCGTCGGGTGACGCGGGTCTCCGGGCGCGACCGGGCTCGTCAGCGTCGCGTCGTCCTTGATCAGGCACTCCCGCGAGTCGGCGTAGGACTGCGACAGCAACTCCTTCGTCGGGACGTCCTCGAAGGCCGGGTCGCCCACCCAGCGCCCCCGGTCCGCGAAGGCGATCCGGCTCGCCTCGATGTACCGGTGCAGGAACCGGACCTCGCTCGCCTTCGAAAGGTCCGTCTTCTCAAGGATGTTGAGGGCCTCACCGACCGTCGTACCGCCCGACGAGGAGGGCGCCATGGAGTAGACGCCCAGGCCGCGGTACGACGTCTTCGTGGGCGCCTGCCGCTTCACCCCGTAGGCCGCCAGGTCCTTCAGCGACAGTTCGCCGGGACGCGCGTTGTAGCCCGAACCGGGGTCCACCGGCGGCTTGTTGACCGTGTCGACGATCTCCTTCGCCAGCTTCCCCCGATACATGGCGCCGACGCCCTTGCGGCCCAACTCCTCGTACGTGCGTGCCAGATCGGGGTTCCTGAAGGTCGACCCGACCACCGGCAGCGCGCCGCCCGGCAGGAACAGCTTCGCCGTGTCGGGGAAGTTCCTGAACCGCGCCTCGTTGGACGCGGTCTGCGAGCGGAACGTGTCGTCCACCGTGAAGCCGTCACGGGCGAGCCGCTCCGCCGGCTTCAGCAGCGTCCCGAGCCGCTGACTGCCCCAACTGTCCAGCGCCGCCTGCCAGGTCGCGGGCGTGCCCGGCGTACCGACGCCCAGCCCGCTCGTGACGGCGTCGGCGAAGGCGATCGGCTGCCCGTTCTCCAGGAACAGACCCGAGTCCGCTGTCAGGGGTGCCGTCTCACGGCCGTCGATCGTGCGTACCGTACGGGACTTGGCGTCGTAGTAGACGAAGTAGCCGCCACCGCCGACGCCGTTGGAGTAGGGCTCCGTGACGCCGAGCGCGGCGGCCGTGGCGACTGCCGCGTCCACCGCGTTGCCGCCCTTGCGCAGGACCTCGATCCCGACAGCCGAGGCATCCGCGTCCACGCTCGCCACGGCGCCGCCGTAGCCGACGGCGACCGGGACCTTCCTCACCGGCGTACCCGCGGCAGCGTCGGTGAACGGGGACGCGGTCGGTGGGGCCGCCGCCCCCACCGACATCACGACAGCCGAAACCGCCAGGACCGCCAGACTCCGCGCGACAGGGCGACGCATGAATACCTCCAGTCAATGACCGTCCGCGCAGCGTAACTTCCTCCACGCGGTCCCGTAAGGGCCCCTCGAACACCGTTGCGGTTGACCGCTACCATGCGCGCCCATGACTGACGACGTGCGCAATATCGTCCTCGGTGTGGTCGCGGCCGGTATCAGCGCAGCCCTCGGCTGGCTGGCCCGCACCTATCTGTGGAAGCGCAAACTCCGCCGCAAGCAGGCCTTCTTCGGGCTGCCGGACAACTCCGAGTCGCTGCTCGTGGTGAACCGCGAGGCCGGTGGCCCCGAGCTGACGGTGATGCGCCACGACGTGTTCGCGCTGCTGGAACTCGCCGCGCTCATCAAGGACTGCAACGCCCACGCCCAGGTCGTCGCCCATGACGCCACCCAGCAGGGGATCGGCGAGCGGACCGAGTTCTGCGTGGGCGGCCCGGCCTCCAACCGCCGCATGCTGGCCCATCTGCACTCCCTGCTCCCCGGCGTCCGCGTCAACGTCGACGCCGAACCCGGACCTGACCGCGGCGCCTTCCAGATCGGCACGGAGCGCTATCGCCTGGAGGCGGGCAGGGGCGAGTACGTGATCCTCGCGCGCCTCACCGCCGGCCAGCGGGGCGAGGCACGACCGGTGTTCCTGTTCTGCGGCCAGCGCGCGATCACCAACCAGGCGGCGACCCGCTACCTCGCCCGCAATCACGAACGGCTGGCCCGCAAACACGGCAACAACTCCTTCGCCCTGCTCCTGAAGGTCGTCAACTCACAGGCGTACGGCCCCGATGTCGTCGAGGTCGTCACGGACATCACCCGGGTCGCTCAGACGCCCCTGCCGGCCGTCGTCCCACGCAGCTCCCACCGTGCCTCCTAGAGGACGTGCGCGGAACGGCCGTCCAAGCGCGGGAGGTCCCCGGAACCAGGCAGAGCGGCACCCTCGTCGCGTACCTCCGCGACGTGGGCCCGCTCGGCCTCGGCGGGTCGGCCGGCCCGGTCGACCCGCTCTGTGCAGCGAGCACACGTCGACCGGCGCGCAGCTGACCTCCTCCCCGCCGGAAGTACGACCCACATACGTGTCGATACCCCTGCGCGAGCAGTGATCTCCGGCTGCCGCCGGGCGAGCGAGTGCCCTTCTACTACTGCCCGCCTGGCAGCAGCGTCCCTGAATCGGCCGGTGCGACGGCCTCGGTCCACATCCCGATGGGGATGAACGGCAAATCGTAGTCGAGGTTCGGCTCGGACGGGTTCCCGGCTTCGGCCACTACGGGAAGCCGGTCCGTCAGAAAGTGCACGGCGTCCTCAACTCCCGTGACAGCAACCGATGTTGGCCTCAGTGCTTTAGGATCTTGGAGAGGAAGTCCTTGGCACGGTCGCTGCGCGGATCGGTGAAGAACTCCTCGGGGGTGCGGTCCTCGACGATGCTGCCGTCGGCCATGAAGACGACCCTGTTGGCGGCCGAGCGGGCGAAGCCCATCTCATGGGTGACGACGACCATCGTCATTCCCTCGCGGGCCAGTTGCTGCATGACCTCCAGAACCTCGTTGATCATCTCCGGGTCGAGCGCCGACGTCGGCTCGTCGAAGAGCATCGCCTTGGGGTCCATGGCCAGGGCGCGGGCGATGGCCACGCGCTGCTGCTGGCCGCCGGAGAGCTGGGCCGGGTACTTCGGCGCCTGCGAGGCGAGCCCGACCCGGTCGAGGAGTTCGCGGGAGCGTCTGTCGGCCTCGTCCTTCTTTCGTCCGCGCACCTTGATCTGGCCCAGCGAGACGTTCTGGAGCACCGTCTTGTGGGCGAAGAGGTTGAACGACTGGAAGACCATCCCGACCTCGGCCCGGAGCCGCGCGAGAGGCTTGCCCTCGTCGGGCAACAGCTGTCCGTCGAGCCGGATCGTCCCGGACTCGATCGGCTCCAGCCGGTTGATCGCCCTGCACAGAGTGGACTTGCCCGACCCGGACGGGCCGATGACCACGACCACCTCCCCCCTGCCGACGGTGAGGTTGATGTCCTTGAGGACATGCAGCTCACCGAAGTGTTTGTTGACTTCCATCAGCTCGATCAACGGATCGACAGCCATGCCCAGCCCTACTCACTTCAGCTGTGTCGTGGTTGCCGCAAACTATCCAGACAGGAGCGGAGTTAATACACGACACGCACTTTTCCGGCATTAGCCGTATTTACGCCAGATGCCCCTCTCCTGTCACGTCTCCGCGACCTCCCCGTACAGCTGGGACAGCTCGGGGACACCGTTGGACGCCCACTGCTGACCGGAGGCGACGACATCGAACTCACGGCCCGACGACAGCCGTACGACGGGCTGGCCGTTCGGCCAGAAGTCCCAGGCGGCGCCGGGGACGGTCCGCACGATGACCGTGCCGAGATAGAGGCCCGCGTCGTTGCCGAGCCAGGGCAGCGACTCCTCGTCGTCCCGCCAGCCCGGCAGCAGCTGGTCCAGCGCCTCCAACGAGGCGGCGGAGTCGTCGAGTTCGACGCCCACCCGATGCGCCTGGGAACGGAGCAGCTCGCACTCGGACAGCAGCCCCGCGACCGCCTCGGGGTCGTGCTCCCCCTCGGCGAACACCGCCACCCCTCGGGCGGGTCCATGCTTCTTGCGCCAGTTGCCCAGGAAAGGGATGTTCATACGTCCAGCCTGTCATTCACACCGCCGACCGCACCACTGGGCGCGCGGGGTCACGGGTTCCGGCCAAGTTCCCCGTACGCGCCCGTCCGGCGCCCCGCCGCGTTGACGGGCCCCCGGTGTCTCTTTAGCTTCACACTGCAGCTTCACACCACGTCGAGCGGCGGGCCCGACGGAGCGGGGGACTGATATGCGCCAAGGTGGCCGAGGCACGTGGGGCCGGGGTGTCCGTGGTCTCCGGGGACCTGGCATCGCCCTCGCTCTGTGCGCGGCGCTGATGCCCCTGTCCTCCACGGCCCGGGCCGGCGAACCCCAACCCCTCCCCCTCACCCGGTACTTCGACAACACCGCCGTCAGCGACGACGCCCGCCCCGAGGCCGCCGACTTCGACGGCTCGGGCGCCTCCGTGTCGGCCCAGGACCTGAAGGCCGCCGGCTGGACCGGAGGGGCCGGCCTCACTGTCCAGGGCGCCCGGCTGGCCTGGCCCTGCCGGGAACCGGGCGAGCCGGACAACGTCCGCGCCGCCGGCCAGGCCGTGCGCGTGCGTGGGGAAGGAGAAGCCCTCGCTTTCCTCGTCGCCGGCACCGGCGGCGCCGACGTGAACGGCGCGGGCACCGTCTCGTACACGGACGGCACCCGGTCCTCGTACCTGCTGACCGCCCCCGACTGGCGCACCGGCCCCCTCGGCGCCAAAGCGGTCGCACTGCCGCATGTGAACACGCCCACCGGCCAACTCACCGAGAAGGCACGGCTGTACGTCGTCACCGTGCCGATCGTGCGAGGGCATCAGCTCTCCTCCGTCCGGCTGCCGTACGCGGCCGACCTCCATGTGTTCGCCCTCTCGGTACGGCCCGACACGGCCGGCTGGACGGGCAGTTGGGCGGCGCCGACCTCGACGTACGCGACCGTGGGCCCGTGGACCGACCGGACGCTGCGGCTGGTGGTGCACACGTCGGCCGGCGGCCCACGCGTTCGGGTCCGCTTCGACAACACCTTCGCGTCGGCCCCGGTGCGGATCGGCAGCGCGACGGTGGCTGTGCAGGCGGCGGGTGCCACGGCGAGCGACACGCCTGTGCCGTTGACGTTCCGGGGCGCACGTGGGGTCGAACTCCCTGCCGGGGCACAGGCGTTCAGCGATCCCCTGGACTTCGCGGTGCCCGCGGACAGCAATCTACTGGTGAGCTTCCATCTGCCGGGCACGGTGACGGCGGCGCCTCTGCACCGGCTCGCGCAGCAGCGCTCGTACGTCAGCGAGCCGGGCGACCACACGGCCGACGGTTCCCCGACTCCGTACACCTCGACGCTGACGACGTGGCCGCTGCTGACGGGGGTCGATGTGGGTGACGGTCCCGGGTCCGTGGTGGTGCTCGGCGACTCGATCACCGACGGCGAGCGGTCGACGGTGGACGCGAACCGGCGCTGGCCCGATGTGCTCGCCGACCGGCTCCTCGCCCAGAGCACGGTGCCGCGCTACGGGGTCCTCAACCAGGGCATCTCGGCGAACCGCGTCCTCACCGACCGCTACCCGGGCGACGGAGTCTCGACCGACTCGGGCGGGGTGAGCGCCCTGCACCGCCTGGACCGGGACGTCCTCGCCCAGACGTCGGCGCGTACGGCGATCGTCTTCCAGGGCGTGAACGACCTGCGGACGGGCGCGCCGGCGGAGGATGTCGTCGCCGGGCTGCGGGAGCTGGCGGAGCGGGTGCGCGCACGGGGGATGCGGGTGCTGGTCGCGACGATCGGGCCGTGCGCGGGTGAGGCGCGGTGCACGTCGGCGGTCGACGCGCAACGGGTGGCCGTGAACACGTGGATCAGGGAGGAGGCTGCACCGGGCACCGGCTCGGAGTCCGCGTCCGGCTCCGGGTCCGGTTTTGACGGGTTCTTCGACTTCGACGCGGCGCTGCGGGATCCGGCGCAGCCGGCGCGGTTGCTGCCCGCGTACGACAGCGGGGACCATCTGCATCCGGGCGACGCGGGGTTGGCCGCGCTGGCGGGGGCGGTGGAGTTGGGGGCGCTCGCTTTGTGAACGCCCCGAGCCCGGCAGCCGGGTCCCCCTACACCTCCAGGTCCACCACCACGGGGGCGTGATCCGAGGCGCCCTTGCCCTTCCGCTCCTCCCGGTCGACATACGCGTCCTTCGCGGCCTTGGCGAACGGCTCGTTGCCGTAGACCAGGTCGATGCGCATGCCCCGGTTCTTGGGGAAGCAGAGCTGGCGGTAGTCCCAGTACGTGTACGGGCGGTCGTACTTCAGGGGGCGCGGAACCACGTCCGTGAGGCCGGCCTCGCGCAGGGCGGCCAGGGCGGCGCGCTCGGCCGGGGTGACGTGGGTGAGTCCCTCGAAGGCGGCCAGGTCGTAGACGTCCTCGTCCGTCGGGGCCACGTTGAAGTCGCCCAGGACCGCGAAGGGGCGGCTGCCGGCCGCGTCGCCGGCGACCGCCGCCTTCAGTGCCTCGAACCAGCTGAGCTTGTAGGCGTAGTGGGGATGCGCCACCTCGCGGCCGTTCGGCACGTACACCGACCAGACGCGGACCGGGCCGCAGGTCGCGGAGACGGCGCGGGGCTCCTCGACGCCCTCGTAGCCGGGGTCGCCGGGCAGGCCCCGCACCACGTCCTCCAGGCCCACGCGGGAGATCACCGCGACGCCGTTCCACCTGCCGGTCGCGTTGACCGCCGCCTCGTAGCCCAGCTCGCGCAGTTGGTCGACCGGGAACTGCTCGGCGGCGACCTTGGCCTCCTGGAGGCACAGCACGTCCGTGCCGGTGCTCTCCAGCCAGGCCAGCAGCCTCGGCAGGCGGGCGGTGATCGAGTTCACGTTCCAGGTCGCGATACGCATGCCCCACAACCTACCCGCCGGGTCTGACAACGCCCCTCAGACCTCCGTCGAGGTCCCCGGCGTCAGCCGCACGTGCTCGGCGCCGCCGAGACCGCCGACCAGCCGGCCGTAGATCGGGAGGGCGAGGTCCGTGAGAAGGGCGTCGTGGATGTCGTACGCGCGCTGCGGCTTGACCTCACGGACGTAGTCGACGACCTCGGAGAGCTTGCTCCACGGGGCCATGACCGGAAGCAGCAGGGTGTCGACCGGGTGGTCGGGGACGGTGAGGGCGTCGCCGGGGTGGAAGACGGCGCCGTCGACGAGGAAGCCGACGTTGGTGATGCGCGGGATGTCCGGGTGGATCACGGCGTGCAGTTCGCCGTGGACCTGGACGTCGAAGCCCGCGGCGGTGAACGTGTCGCCGTGGCCGACGGTGTGGACGCGGCCGGGGAAGGCGGCGGAGAGCTGCTCCGCGACGGCGGCGAGGGTCCAGAGCTCTGCGGCCGGATTGGCGTCCAGGGCGGCGCGCAGCCGGCCCTCGTCGAAGTGGTCCCCGTGCTCGTGCGTGACCAGGATCGCGTCGGCGCCGGCCGCGGCGTCCTCCTCGCTGAATCCCCCGGGGTCGAGGACGAGCGTCTGCCCGTTCTTCTCCAGGCGGACGCAGGCGTGCGACTTCTTGGTGAGCTTCATGGGTCCATCCTGCCGCGCGGACCCGGGCCGTGAGCGGCTGGGGCTGGTGCTCTCACCACCAGGCTCCGGCTCTTACCTCCGGGTCACCCCTCGGGCGTCGTCTCCTCGCGGATGACCTGCTGGGCCACCTTGAACGCGCTGTTCGCGGCGGGGACCCCGCAGTAGACGGCGGCCTGGAGGAGTACTTCCTTGATCTCGGCGGGGGTGAGGCCGTTGCGGAGGGCGGCGCGGGTGTGGAAGGCGAGTTCGTCGAGGTGACCGCCGGCGACGAGGGCGGCGAGGGTGACGCAGCTGCGGGAGCGCCGGTCGAGGCCGGGCCGGCTCCAGATCTCGCCCCACGCGTATCTCGTGACGAAGTCCTGGAAGTCCCCGGAGAACTCGTCCGCCTGCGCGAGCGCCCGGTCGACGTGCGCGTCGCCGAGCACCTCACGGCGGACCTTCATCCCGGCGTCGTACCGGTCCGGACGCCCCTGTGCCTCGGGCTGCGGGACGGGCGGCGCGATCTCCGCGATGGGGGTGACCGGCTGGAGGGCGGCCAGTACCGGCATGACCGGCGCCGCCGAGATGGCCGCCTGGCCGGTTCCGGTGTCGTAGGCGGGCTGCCAGGCCGTCGAGAAGTGGCGTACGAGGAGGTCGGTGACGGCCGCGGGCTGCTCGACCGGAACCAGGTGGGAGGCGCCGGGCACCACCGCGAGGCGGGCGTCCGGGATACCCGCGACCAGCGTGCGGGCCTCGGCGGGTCCGGTGACCTGGTCGTCGGACCCGACAAGGACGAGGGTCGGCACCCCGACGCGGGCCAGCTCGCCCCGTACGTCGAAGGAGGCGAGCGATTCGCAGGCCGCGATGTAGCAGCCGGGGTCGGTGGTGCGGACCATCTGTACGGCCCACTCGGTGATCGCGGGCTGCGCGGCGGCGAAGCCACTGGTGAACCAGCGCTCGGGAGAGGTACGGGCGATGGGGTCGAGCCCGTTCGTCCGGACGATCACACCGCGCTGGCGGAACTCGTCGGCCGTTCCGAAGCGGGGCGAGGCGGCGATCAGCGCGAGCGAGGCCAGCCGCTCCGGGTGACGCAGCGCCAGTTCGGCGCCGATCGCACCGCCGAGCGCACAGCCCGCGTAGCCGAACCGCTGCACGCCGGCCCTGTCGAGCGTGACGAGCAGCCGGTTCGCCAGGTCGGCGACCGACCCGGCGGGATGGGCGGGGGCGCCACCGTGCCCGGGCAGGTCGAAGCGGAAGACCCGCCACTGCTTCACCAGCTCCGGCACCTGCCGGTCCCACATGTGCCATGTGGTACCCAGTGAGGGACCGAGGATCAGGACCGGGGCGGATTCTGGCCCGTCGAAGCGGTATTGGAGGCTGTTCATCGGTGTCTCACTCACCCGCCCGACCCTCTCATCTGTCACGAGATGTCACATCGCCGGGGTGTATCTGGCGGGCTCGCCCCACTCCGGGGCTGCCGGACCTGCCGACGAGGACCCGGAGACGCGTTCTCCGGCATGTACGCGGGCCGTGTCAGCATCGATTGTGGCGGCACGGACGAGGCTCGGCGCGACTCAGCCGGAAACCTTCCGGAATCCCCCCAACAGCGGCCTGAACACCACACGGTGAACGCTTGGTGGAAGGCTTGGCGTGGCTCACACCTGCCTCCCCCTCGGCGTCCCGGTAGCACCCGGTGCCGGCTGGGGTGTGACTGCCTGGGGGAAGGTGAACAACTGCTCGGGGTCGTGGGTGGCTTTGACGCGCTGCATCCTCGGGTAGTTCTCGCCGTGGTAGGCCACGGCCCATTCCGTGAGTTCGGGATCCATGCCGTTGGTGTAGCCGCCGGTGCCCAGGTGGGGCTGCATGGTGGCATGGACTTCGCGTAGCCATGTGAGCCTGCGGTCGACGTGTGCGCGGTCGGTGAACCGGTGCCAGTATGAGTGGTACTGGACGACGCCGACGGCGGAGCGGTGCGGGAAGGCGGTGGCGTGAGCGGGGCGGTCGTCGACGGCGCCGCCGAGGGCATCGATGAGCAGACCGCCGGCCCCTCCCACCCCCGTGAACCGGTGCAGCTTCTCCAGGGCCGCTGCCATGTCGGTCGAGGACACCGGGCCGAGGGGTTCGCGCACGATGTGCGACTTCGCCGCGAAGGCGACTCGGGGTCCCCAGGTGCCGCCGCCCCAGCGGTCCGCTTCACTGGCGGCCCGGGTGTAGTCGCAGGGAACGGTCACCCGGTCGGTCTCGGACCGGCCCACCGCTGCGGTCAACCGGTCCAGCACGGGCTGGAGGTCGGCGGGGGCGCCGATGAAGGTGCCGGTCACCGTGGGCAGTGAGGGCATGCCCGAGTCGCTGAGCTGTTCGAAGGCGCAGCTCACGGCGCGCGGTGTGGCCGGGTCGGCGTTCCAGGCCGTCCAGCCCTGGATCACGGCCGCGGTCGCGGTATCGGGCCAGGTGACCATGAACCTGGTGAAGCTCAGGTCACGGATGTCCTCGGTGGCGAACTCCAGGGCGGTCACCACACCGAAGTTCCCTCCGCCCCCGCCGCACAGTGCCCAGAACAGATCACCGTCCGGGCCCGGAGAATCTGGGCGTACCCGGCGGACGTGTCCGTCGGCGGTGACGATCTCGACCTCGCGCAGATGGTCGCAGGCCAGGCCCCACGCCCTCGTGAACGCGCTCAGTCCGCCGCCGAGGGTGACGCCGGCCAGACCGATGGTGGGACACCTGCCCAGCGGCAGTCCGGCTCCTGCGGCGGCCAGTGCCAGGTGGGCCTGCCCGCCCTTGACGCCGGCTCCGAACAGCGCCTGGCCGCCCCCGACGGTGGCGGTGTTGAGTGAGCTGACGTCCAGCACGAGTCCGGGGCCCGTGGAGTATCCGGCGTAGCTGTGGCCGCCGGAGCGCAGCGCCAGCGGAATACGGCCGGTCCGGGCGAAGTTCACGCATTCCACCACGTCCTGGACGTCGGCCGGGTAGGCGATCGCCTGGGGGCGGATGTCGTCGAAACGCTGGTTGACCAGCAGCCGGGCCTGCTCGTAGGCGGCCTGCTCCGGCCGGAGCAGCACACCGCGCATGCTCGACTCCAGCGCCGAGCAGCCCGGGTCGGACGTCCCCGACGGCTTCCGGTGGGCCGTGCCGGGTGTTCCTGCGGGAATCCGGTGATCCGGAGCGGCGAGGGCCCCGGCGTGGTGCAGGGCTGTCAGGGCGTGGAGGTCGGCGACGACGGGGAAGTCGAAGGGCAGAGGGCGTGGGCCGACCTGGTCGGGCGGGGCGGGGAAGCGGCCGAATTCGTCCTGCCGGGCCAGGAGGTGAGCGGTGGCGGTCGAGGCGGCGTGAGGTGGCCCGTACCGGGCGACGACGGTCATTGCCTGGGCGGTGGAGAGGGCATCGCTGTCGCCGCCGGGGGTGGGACCCCATCCTCCGTCCACCTGCTGGGTGGAGGTCAGGCGGGCCACGGCGCGGGCGGTGGCCGCCGCCGTCCGTGTGCGGTCGATGCCGGGGACGTCGCGTGCGGCGTGCAGCGCGTCGACGGCGCGCAGGATGACGCTCGGCTCGCTCACGGTCCAACTGGGCGTCCAGGTGCCGTCGGCGTGCTGGGCGTCGAGTACGAAGCCGGTGGCGGTGGCGACGAGCGGGGCGTACTCCTCGCCGAAGGGGGCAAGAGCGATGACGGCGCCCGCGGTCATGTCGAGGTCGGGCTCGTCACCCTCCAGCCAGGTGGGGAATCCGCCGTCGGGGCCGGCCGTGGCGGCGAGGTAGGCGGCACCCCGCCGGAGGTGACGGCGGTACCGGTGAGCGTCGAGGGCGTGGAGGAACTCCATACAGCGGGCGGCGGTGTCGACATCGGTCTGACGGACGCCGCCGGCGAACGGCCAGCCTCCGTCGCGGGCCTGTCGGGCGGCGACGAACTCCCCCATCCTCGACGTGTACGGGCGCAGCGCGGGTCGTCCGAGGAAGCCGAGACCGGCCACGGCGGACAGCCAGACGTCCTGACTGTCGAGGAACGGCATCCCGCCGTCATGGGCACGGGCGTGCAGCAGGCCGGTGACGGCCCGTTCGATCAACGGGTGACCGGCCCGGTAGGACTGCAGGGCGTTGAGGCCGAGCAGATGGGTGGTGGCGCTGGCCTCCCACAGCAGCCGCCCGCTGGTGTCGTCCAGCAGATCGGCCAGGTGGAAGCGCTCACCGCTGGTGACCGCGTACGGGTATCCGGTGGCTTGCGCGTACAGGACGCGTACGGCCAGGAGGTGCACCGAGCTGTAGGTGGACAACGTGTCGGTGGAGGCAGGGCCCGGGGCGTCCTCGTCGGTGAGGCGCAGTCCGCCCAGCACGTGCAGCACCGCGTGCAGCATGCTGCGTTTGAGCCGGCCCCGGCCACCCACCCCGGCGTCCGACCCGTCGGCCACGAGACTGGCCGCGTCAGCGGCGTCCGCCGGCAACGTGTGAGGGCTCAGGCAGGCGTCGATGAGCAGCGCGTCGAGCCGGTCGGCGCCCTCACGCCGGTCGTCCAGCCAAGCGGTCAGCTCCCGCTGCTCGTCACGGTGCGTGCCGCGCGTTCGGAGCAGAGCCAGGAGCAGCGCCGTCTCCAGCACGCGGCCCGCGCACCGGTCCGGAAGGGCACCGCCGGGTGCCACGGCCAGAGCCAGGCGGCGTTCGAGGCGGACGGCGGCCGACTCCACCGGATCCGACAGGTCGCCCGACACCCGCTGGTGAGGCAGCGCGGCGCGGTAACGCCCGCTCTCGTACTGCCAGGCGACGGCGCCGTACATGAACGTACGGACCCGCCCGGCCCGCGAACGGACGTCCTCCACCTGCGCATGCCGGGCCGTCAGCTGTCCTGCGGCCGTCTCGAAGTCCTCCAGTCTCTCCTCGATCATCGCCCGCACGATCGCCGCCGCCTCACCGCGGTCCGCATTCCGCTCCTGGACCAGCGTCTCGACCAACGTCACCTCGCCGGCCCGCCGCGAGCCCGCGTCCATCAGGTCGTTCGTCCAGGCCACGACATCGGCGCACACCTCGTGCAGCACCTCCGTCGACGGCCACGCGCCTGCCAGCCGCTCGGCCACCAGCAGCAGCGGGGACACGGTGATCGTGCGTCGGCGCAGTCGGACGTACTCCTCCCTCGACGGGGTGTGCCCTGTCTCCCCCCACCGCGCCTCCTGCACGGTCGCGTCCGCGAAGGACGCGTAGCACGCCGCGAAACGCGCCCGCCACCCCGGCTCCGTGCCCACGCACGTCCGCTCCCACAACTCCTCCAGCGCGGCGACCACGGGTGTGTCTCCCGCCGCGCCCGCACCGGTTCCGGAGACCACCGCGACGAGGGGATCGAGCACGGCGCGCACCTGGGCCGCCGAGATCGGGCCGGGGTGCCGGTCGAACCCGTCGTCCACCAGCGTGATGAACGCTCCCCAGCACGCGAGCAGGCCCAACTCCGCCGGCGACGCCGACGGCACGGTCAGCCCAGCCATGCGCCCGTGCCCCATACCTGCCAGCCGCCGCGCCTGAGCGGGCTCACCCACCAGATGCCACCGCTGCGCCCACCGACACACCTCAGCCTCGCCGGCGTGCCACCCCGAACTGCACGTGCCGGGTCCCGCCGCACCGCCCTGAGCGCCCACAGCGGACAGGAACCCGGCGTCTGCGTCCACGGCAGAAGGAGAGTGGTTCATGACCCGCCCAACTGCTGCCCGGACAATCGGGTACTGCGACGCGCCCACCGGATACCGCTTCCAGGAGTGAGCTGGAGCGCGGCACGCGCCGGGCGCCGCCCCGGCCTGCGTCCGGCCTGTGCTTTCCGAGGACCGCATCCGAACGCCCGCGACACCGGACCACACCCCTTGAGCTGCACGACCCGACACGCCCCCCAGCAGGGCAGCAGGCACCCGACCGGGCTCACACCGGCCTCGCCCGGTACGGCAGCAGGGCCCGGAGCGCGCGTCGCGGTCCGGGCCCTGCTCCGTGCGGTGCCGCTCTGCGGCGGCGGTCGGTGCGTCAGCTCTTCGCTGTGTCGTCGTCCGTCTGTCCGGCGGCCTCGGCCGCGCCGGCCTTCTCGCGCATCTTGCGTACCAGCTCCGCCTTCTGCTCGGCGGCGCCCTGGCGGTCGAGGTTGCGGTGCGGACCGTTGTTCTGGCGCTCGGCGCGGGACAGCCTCTTGCGCTGGCCGCCGCCCATGCCCACGGGGTTGTTGATGTTCTTGCTGACGGTCACGGGTTCTCCCGAAATGTTGTGGAGTGAGGAGTGAACTACGGATTCATCGGTGGGGGGCTGCGCGGCGACATCGAAGGACGCCGGCGGGGGCCCGCCACGCTCTCACTCGTAAATCTGCGTCCGGAAGAACATGCATACGACGGTACCCGGTTCCGCCTGCCCCGCCCACCAAGTCTTTCGCCGACGCCCGGTGCTCACAGCCAGCCGTTGCGGCGGAAGGACCGGTGCAGCAGGGCAGCGGCGCCGACCATCACGGCGACGGCGAGCGGATATCCGTATGTCCAGGTCAGTTCCGGCATGTGCGCGAAGTTCATGCCGTAGATCCCTGCGACGAGGGTCGGGGTCGCCAGGATCGCGGCCCAGGCGGAGATACGGCGCATGTCGTCGTTCTGCCAGGTTCCCACCCGTGCGAGGTGGGCGTCGAGGGCGGAGTTGAGCAGTTCGTCCAGTGAGCGCACCTCGGTGTCGGTGCGGTGCATGTGGTCGGCGACGTCGCGGAAGTACGGCAGCATCTCCTCGGGCCAGCCGGAGTGGGGGCCGGCGAAGTCCTGCGCCACCGGGACCAGGGGCTGGACGGCGTCGCGGAATTCCAGGACCTCACGTTTGAGGGAGTACACGCCCTCGGTGAGGTCCTCGCGTTCCGGGGAGAACACGCGCCGCTCCAGCGCGGTCAGGTCGGTGCGGACCTGGACGGCGGCCTCGGTGTAGGAGTCGACCACTGTGTCCAGGACGGCGTGCAGCACGGCGACGGGCCCGAACCGCAGCATCTGCGGATCCTCACCGAGCCGCCTCGCCGCCTCGCCGGTGGGGTCGGCCCGGCCGTGACGGACGGTCAGAGCGAAACGCGGGCCGGTGAAGACCATCACCTCGCCGGTCTCCACCTCGCGGCGGTCCTTGACGTACCACAACGTCTTCAGAGCCACCGCGAGCACATCTCCGTACCGCTCCCGCTTGGGCCGCTGGTGCGCCTCGCCGACGTCCTCGACCGCCAGCGGATGCAGTCCCAGCGGGCCCGCGAGCTCTTCCAGGTCACCTGGGCCGGGGTCGTCCAGATGCACCCAGCAGAACTCGTCCCCTCCCAGACGCTTCAGGGCGTCCAGCACGGCCGCACTGTCACCGCCGACCTGTCGTTCGTCGATCTGTTGCCTGTCGACCTGCTCCGGCTCGCCGGACGTCTCTCGGTAGATGACACACCACATACGTCACGTCTGCACCGTCGCGGCGATTGCATGCCTGCGCCGTTCAGGTTCCGGCAGGGGCTACGACGGCGGACCGGGTGTGGGAGCAGTTCTCTCCCGCGCCTGCCTTGGGGATGCACATCCGGCGCAGCAGGTCGCGCGTGAGGCGCTTGTCGAGCGTGGTGCGCCAAGTGAAGTCCGGATGCTGGGAGCGCAGATGCGACAGCGCCCTGGTGCCCAGGCCGCAGTCGCGGAACGGTTCGTCGAGGACGACGTCGACGATCACACCCTCGGCGCACTCGGCGCACGCCCGGTAGGTCACCCGGCCGACCACCTTGCGGATGTGCACGAGCAGAAGGCACTCCTCACCCGCGCCCACCGGCTGGGAGGAGGGAAGCATCTCGATGCCGCGGTAGGCCAGAAGCCTGCGATGCCACCGGCCGGCTCGACGTCCGGAACGCCGGTGCCTGCCCCCGGCCCGCCGCTGTGAGGTGTCCGCCCGTACAGGCCGTGCGTGGGCGTCGCTCATGGCATGCGTCCGGTCTGCTTGTGACTCTCCCTGCGTTTCTCCCTGCATTCCATCGCGAGTGCCCCTGTCTGCGGGCCTCATGTCACGACGCGCCCCCGGCGGGCGGAACCTGTGCGGCGACCATGGCCTCGACCGCCTTGAGTACGAGGTCGGGACGGTCCGTCGGCACCTCGTGGGAACTTCCCTTCGCGGTGACAAGTGTTCGGCCGGGCCCCTCCCCGGCGAACGAAGCGGCGGCCGCGCGCCAGCGCCGGGCGTCCACCGGGGACCCGGGGAACGGCGTCTGCTCCGAAACCATGACCGTCGCCGGTACCGAGTCCGGCCAGGTGACCTGGTGGAAGGCCTTGTGCGCCGGGGCGAAGCCCTCCGCGGTGGAGATGAGCTGGCGGTTCGCCGGCTTGTCGGGGTCCTTCTTCGCCGCCTCGACCTGCGGCCGGCTCGCGGCCACGAGACGGGCGATCTCCTCGTCCGTGAAGAACGGGGGAAGATTGGCGTCGACCAGGACCGCGCCGGAGAGCATCTTCGGTCTGTCGTCGGCGAGGTGGGCCGCGATCTCGCCGGCCTGCGAGTGCGCCACCAGGATCACGTTCCCGGTGACGCCCAGCTGATCGAGCCCGGACTTGAGGTCGCTGACCGCGCTCTCGACCTTCCATGGGCCGGGCACCACGTCGCTGTCGCCGAGACCGGCCCGGTCGTACGTGATGACGGTGGCGCCGGTGTCCGCGTGGAGCTTGGGGACAAGGTCCTTCCACTGTGAGGAGTCCTCACCGCCGCCGGAGTCCAGGACGATCGTGTGACCGTTTCCGGGGGTGACATGGAAGGCCAGACGGTGACCGTCGTTGGTGATCATGTGCAGCTTCGTCACGCCTGCCCGACCGGCTCCGGGCGAGGCGGCGTGCTCGGCGGCCGGGTCGTTGTCACCGCAGGCCGTGACGGCGCCGGCGGTCAGGGTCAGCAGGGCGAGCGCCGACAGAACGCGGTACGTGGGCCCGCGTCGGCGGGGAGTTCGGGACATGGGGGATCCTTCGGCGGCTGCGGGTGCTGTTGCTCCGGTCGCTTCGATTCTTCGGCGCGTCGACCGCACGCGGAATCCGGCTGGCACGTCCGTCCGTGGTGCCGCTGGTGCCAGGGAACGCGGTCGGGACAACCCCCGTGTGCGGCCGGGAACGGTGTCGGCCGGACGAAGTGATGACCGTTCCTTGCCGACGGTTTTGCGACCTTGCGCGGCATCCCGGGCAGGCGAACACCATGACAGCGAACGAATCCCTTGCCGGCACCAGCCTCCTCGCGGATCCCCTGCGCAACAAAGGCACCGCCTTCAGCCCCCAGGAGCGGGCCGAGCACGGTCTCGACGGACTGCTTCCGGCCGCCGTGGAGACACTCGACGAACAGGCCGACCGCGCGTACGAGGCGTTCCTCGGCTACGACAAGCCGCTGAACCGGCACATCTATCTGCGCCAGCTGCAGGACACCAACGAGATCCTCTTCCACCACCTGGTCACCGGGCATCTGGAGGAGATGCTGCCCGTCGTCTACACGCCGACCGTCGGCGAGGCATGCCGGCGCTTCAGCGAGATCTACCGCCGTCCGCGCGGGCTCTTCCTCTCGTACGGGGACAGGCACCGCTTCCGGGAGCTCCTGCGCAACCGCCCGCACCCGGACGTGGACGTCATCGTCGTCACCGACGGCGAGCGCATCCTGGGACTGGGCGACCAGGGTGTCGGTGGCATGGGCATCCCCATCGGCAAGCTCAGCCTCTACACGGCGATCGGCGGTATCCACCCGGCCCGTACGCTGCCCATCCTGCTGGACGCCGGCACCGACAACGAGCAACTGCTGGCCGACCCGCACTACCTGGGCCGACGGGAGCGCCGCGTCACGGGCGCCGCGTACGAGGAGCTGGTGGAGTCGCTGGTGTCCGCGGTGGAGGCCGAACTTCCCGGCACGCTGCTGCAGTGGGAGGACTTCGCGACCGCCCACGCCCGCCCGATCCTCACCCGCTACCAGGATCGGCTGCTGACCTTCAACGACGACATCCAGGGCACGGCCGCCGTCGCTCTCGGGGCGCTGACCACGGCCACCACGGTCGCCGGCACCCACCTGACCGACCAGCGGATCGTGATCCTCGGCGCGGGCTCCGCGGCGGTCGGGGTGGCCGACATGATCCGTACGGCGATGACTGACGAGGGCCTGTCGCCGGACGAGGCCCGCTCACGCTTCTGGTTCGTCGACGTCGACGGGCTGCTCGTCACCTCGCGCGAGGGGCTCAGCGAGGAGCAGCGCGTCTACGCCCGCGACGACTACGCCCACGACGACGAGGGCGAGGGCGAGGGCGAGCAGCTCGGCCTCGCCGAGGTGGTCCGGCGGGTGGAGCCCACCGTGTTGATCGGGCTGTCCACCGCGAAGGGCGCCTTCACCGAGGAGATCGTCCGGCAGATGGCGTCCACCTGCGAGCGACCCGTGATCTTCCCGCTGTCGAACCCGACCTCGCACTCCGAGGCCGACCCCGCCGACCTCGCCCGCTGGACGGACGGGAAGGTACTGGTCGCCACCGGCTCACCGTTCCCGCCGCTGAAGATCGACGGCCGCGAGGTGCCGGTGGCGCAGGCGAACAACGTGTACGTCTTCCCTGCCATCGGCCTCGCGGTGACGGCCGCCCGGGCGACCAGGGTCACCGACCCGATGATGGTCGCCGCCGCCCGCGCCGTGGGCCGCCGCGCCGCACGGTCCGCCCCGGACGACGTCGCCGCCGCGCCGCTGCTGCCACCGCTACGGGACATGCGCGACGCGGCCCGGGAGATCGCCGTGGCCGCGGCGACGGCGGCCGTCGAGGACGGCGTCGCACCGCATGCGACGGAGGAGGACCTGCGGGCGGCGGTCGCACGAGCCCAGTGGACCCCGCGGTACGACCCCACGGTACGAACGATGACCTGATGCGGCAGCAGGGGTGGTTGGGGCGACGGGCTTCACCAGGGCAGTCGGCGCACCGACCGCCGGATGACGAGCTGTGTGCCGAGGACCACGTGGTCCTCGGTGCCGAGAGACTCCTTGCGCTCCAGGGCCAGGCGTACGGCGGTCCGGCCGAGTTCCTCGTAGGGCACCCGGACCGTGGTCAGGGACGGGGTCAGGTCGGTGGCGAAGGGCACGTCGTCGAAGCCCACGACGGACACGTCGCCCGGTACGTCGAGCCCGGCCTCGCGCAGCGCGGCGAGCGCGCCCAGCGCGACCATGTCCGAGGCGGCGAACACCGCCGTGAACTCCACCCCGGCCCGCACCGCGTCCCGGGTGCGGGTGTAGCCGGAGGCGCGGGTGTACGTCCCCGTGGTGTCGAGTTCCTCGACATGGTCGGCGCCGTGCGCGCGCAGCGCGTCCCGGTAGCCGGACCGCCGCTCGTCCCCGCTGCTCAGCCCGGCCTCTCCCCCGAGGAACAACACCCGGCGGTGCCCCGACGCGAGCAGGTGCGAGGCGGCCTGGAAAGCGCCGCCCCGGTTGTCGTAATCCACGACCGTCACCGGCAGGTCCGGCGCCGGGGCCGGACGGCCGACCAGCACCAGCCGCGACCCGGCGGCGTCCAGCGCCCGCGCGTAGCCGATCATCCGCCGCTCGTACGCCGCGTCCGGCACCACGCCGCCCACGAGGAGCACGGCGGCGGCGTGCTGCTCCCGCATGAGCTGGACCAGGGCGTCCTCGCGCGCCGCGTCGTCGTGGGTGGCGCACACGAGGCTCAGCCTTCCCCGGTCGGCGGCCTCCTGCTCCACTCCCGCGGCGACATGGGCGAGCGACGGACCGGTGATGTCCTTGATGACCAGCGCGACCGGGCCCGCGACGCGCCCGGAGAGGGCCTTGGCGTGCACGTTGACCACGTAGTGGAGCGACTCGACGGCTGCCATGACCCGGGCCCTGGCCTCGTCGGAGACCGGATAGTTGCCGGCGAGGGTACGGGAAACGGTTGCTACGGAGACGCCGGCCTTCTCGGCGACGTCCCGGATCGTGCTGGGGCGCTCCTGGCCGGCCTGCTGGGCGCCGGCCCGCTTCCGCTTTCCAGGGCCGGGCGGGCGAGAGGTCGGCGGTTCACTGTTCCCGTTGTCCGTCACAGCCCGACGTTACTGCACGCCGGGCGGCTCGCGGGATGCGTCGGAGGGGGAGGACGTGACGGATCGGGTAACCGTTTTCTGTGAGGGTGCCGTCAACTTGGTGCCCGGTGCGGGACGAGACGAGCGCGCCGGGTCAGGGCTCTGTCGGGTTGCCGAGGCCGGTGAGGGCGCCGACCGGGTCCAGGTCGGGGGTGCCTCGGGGCCACCAGTCGTCGTGGCCGGGTTCGGACTCGTACGCGTACCAGAGGCCGTCGCGGCCCAGGCGCAGCTGTATGTGGCCGCGCGGGTGGGTGAGGTGGTTGCGCCGGGGTCTGAACGCCGGGAGGTCCGCGGCGAGGAGGAGCGGGCGGGCGCGGTCGAACCGTCCCGCCGGTGGGTCCCAGGCCTCTTCGAGGACCGCGAGTCCGTCGAGCCCGCCCTGCCGCCAGGCGGCCACCGCGCGTGCCAGATCGGCCGGGGTACGGCCGGCGGCTCTGGCGAGCGAGGAGTAGAGGGACCGGGTGCCGGCGGTGAGGCCCGAGCCGGGGCGGGCGGCGGCGAGACGTACGGCGTCCTGCCACAGAGTCAGTTCACCGACCGGGTCGTGGCCGGAGGTGAGCAGCGTGTGGGCGCGGGCGGCGGCGTCCGTCGCCAACTGGTCCAGCGCGAAGGGGTCCGGGCCGCCCGGCGACGCCGGGTAGGCCGGGGGTGGCTCGGGGTGCGGACGGGGAGGCAGCGGGGCCGGGAGGGGCGGGAGGTCGCGCGGGACGAGCGCGTCGGAGGCCCGGACCCCGGGGAAGGAGCCCGCCGGCTGCTGTTCGTGAGCGGCTCGGGCGGCGTTGCGCCGGGACAACTCGTCGAGCACCTCCCGTTCGCCCCGGCCCCGCAGGAGGAGCAGGACGAAGGGGTCGGCGTCGAGAAGGCGGGCGGTCTGGTAGCAGAGGGCCGCGGCGTGCTTGCAGGGGTGTCCGGAGTCGGGGCAGCTGCACCGGGGTTCGAGGTCGCCGGGGCCGGGCAGCAGTGGTGCTCCGCAGTCGGCGAGGGACTGGGGCATCTCCTTGTCGAGCAGCGCGGCGATGTGCCCGGGCCGTTCCACGGCGGCGTCCAGGAACCGCTCCCACTCCTGGTCGCCGAGGGTGCGCAGCCGCACCTGGACGCGGTACGGCCGCGGCCGGGAGCCCTGCACATAGGCGAGTACGAGTCCCGGTGTCACGGTGATGGCATCGACGTGCCCCTTCTCGGCGTACCCGCGGCCCCGCCCCAGCCGGGCGGCGTCCAACGCGCCCTCCTCCAGGGCGGCCACCCAGGCGTTCCCCCACCAGCTCTCCGCGAAGCCGACGCGCTTGGCCGCCCCGGCCCGGCTCCCCGAGGCCGGCAGAGCGGGGAAGGTTCGGCGCAGCTCACCGTCACGGCCGGGGGCGGCCATGGAGGAGGACGAGGAGGCGAGGCGTGAGGTGCCGGGGCGCGCGGGGGGACCGGGGCGACCCTCGTAGGGCGGTGCGGCCTGCCGGGGCCTGGCGATGGCTTGGGTGCCGTGGGTGTTCCGGGTGGTGTGGCTTCCGTGGGTGTCACGGATGCCCTGCGAGTCCCGGGTGTCGTGGGTGCCTTGGGTGCCTTGGGTGCCTTGGCTGATCGGGGTGCCGGCGGTCTTCGTGGCGTCGGGGGTCCTCGTGGCGTCGGGGGTCCTGGTGGTGCCGACGGTCCTCGCGGTGCCGGGGGTCCTGGTGGTGCCGACGGTCCTCGCGGTGCCGGGGGTCTTGGTGGTGCCGGGGGTCTTGGTGGTGCCGGGGGTCTTGGTGGTGCCGGGGGTCCCCGCGGTGCCGGGGGTCCCCGCGGTGCCGGGGGTCCCCGCGGTGCCGGGGGTCCTCGTGGCGTCGGCGGTCCTCGTGGTGCCCGGTTCGCCCGGCGTGGTCGAGGTGTCCCCCGACCTGCCTGGTGACGCCGGCCCCGGGGGCTCGTCGCCCACGGTGCCGTGTCGCGAGGCCGGTGCGGCAACGGCACGCAGGACATCCCCGACGGTCACCGGCGGCGAGGTGTCCGGACGTGGGTCGTCGTCCCAGGGCTCCGAGTTCCTCAGGGGGCCCGGCAGGGAGTCGTCGGGGAGCGACTCGAAGGACTGGGCGAGCAGTTCCCGTACGTCGCGCCCCCGGTCGGCAGGGCGCCGCTCACGTGCCGTCAGCCCGGGCGCGGGCCGGGCTGAACGCCGCGTGGCCTCGGCTGCCGCCGCCTCCGCG
>NZ_AEJB01000302.1 GCF_000331005.1 Streptomyces turgidiscabies Car8 | reverse complement strand
TTCCGTATTGCCTGAGCTGCACGGATTGTGGGCTTCCCAGGCATCGATCCGGATAATGATCGTCCTGTTGTCAGTGGGGGCCGGTAGTCTCGAAAGCACGATGACAGAGGATCTCTCACCGGCCGAGCGGTATGCGGCAGCACGCAAGCGCGCTGTCGAGCAGGCCACCGCGCTCGCGTCCTTCCGCGAGATGTACGAATTCGGTCTCGACCCCTTCCAGATCGAGGCCTGTCAGGCGCTCGAAGCGGGAAAGGGCGTGCTGGTGGCCGCCCCCACCGGTTCGGGCAAGACGATCGTCGGCGAGTTCGCCGTCCATCTCGCCCTCCTGCAGGGCAAGAAGTGCTTCTACACGACCCCCATCAAGGCCCTGTCGAACCAGAAGTACTCCGACCTGTGCCGCCGTTACGGCGCGGACAAGGTCGGCCTGCTCACCGGCGACAACAGCGTCAACTCCGATGCCCCGGTGGTCGTGATGACCACCGAGGTGCTGCGGAACATGCTGTACGCGGGCTCGCAGACCCTCCTGGGCCTCGGCTACGTGGTCATGGACGAGGTGCACTACCTCTCCGACCGCTTCCGCGGCGCCGTGTGGGAGGAAGTGATCATCCACCTCCCCGAGTCGGTCACCCTCGTCTCGCTGTCGGCGACCGTGTCCAACGCCGAGGAGTTCGGCGACTGGCTCGACACCGTGCGCGGCGACACCCAGGTGATCGTCTCCGAGCACCGGCCCGTGC
>NZ_AEJB01000301.1 GCF_000331005.1 Streptomyces turgidiscabies Car8 | reverse complement strand
GGCCCCTTTCCCTCCCTCCGCACCCCCGAATCCGAGGTTCCGCCATGGGCGCTGCACAGGCGCGTTCGTTCGCCGAGATCGAGGCCGCCTTCGTCGAGTACGTCCAGCAGATCGTCTACTGCACGATGATCACCGTCGACCGCGCGAACCGCCCCCGGGCCCGGGTTGTCCTGCCCGTCTGGGAGGTGGTCGACGCACGGCCCGTGGGCTGGCTGGCCGCATACCGGACCCCGGTCAAGGCGGCTCACCTGGCGAACAACCCCCACACGACGTACTCGTACTGGCATCCGTGCCAGAACGCGGTGTTCGTCGACAGTGTCTCCGCCTGGGTGCACGACCCGGAAACCAAACTGCGCGCCTGGGAGCTGTACCACCACAACAGCCCCCCGGGCGTCGGCTACGACCCTCACACCTTCTGGGACGACGGCCCCACCAGCTCCGACTACCAACTCCTGCGCATCGACCCCTGGCGCGTCCAGGTCCTGCGCGGCTCGGACCTGGCCAGCCGCATCTGGACCGACGAACCACCGGAATGAACTGGTTGCGGCGGTCCGGAAGTGATCGGATTCCTGGCCGCCCGCTCCCCACACCTGGACCGCGCTCGGGCTTTCCTCACCCGCGATCACCCTCGGTTACTATGCTCACTTCGTGCCGGAGGCCGGTTGGCCGGAAGTAAGGGCGCACCGCGCCCTGCAAAGGCTGCCATGTATTTGCAGATTCAAGAGACAGGTGGCCTGGGAAAGTGCTGAAAATGGTCACCGCGACCCGCTATATCACTCCCCTGCGAGAGGGCGGTTCGCTGCCCGGGCTCGTCGAGGCCGACGATCTCGGGACGTACGTCATGAAGTTCAGCGGCGCGGGACAGGGTCGCAAGACGCTCGTCGCCGAGGTCGTCTGCGGTGAACTGGCCCGGCGGCTGGGGCTGCGGGTGCCAGGGCTGGTGACGGTCGCCCTCGACCCGGTGCTGGGCCTCGGTGAACCCGACCAGGAGGTGCAGGGGCTGCTCAGGTCGAGCGGTGGCACCAACCTCGGCATGGACTTCCTGTCGGGAGCGCTCGGCTTCGACCCCCTCGCCTTCCAGGTGAGCGCCGAGGACGCCGGGCGGGTGGTGTGGTTCGACGCGCTCGTCAACAACGTCGACCGCTCCTGGCGCAACCCCAACCTCCTGATGTGGCACGGCGACCTGTGGCTCATCGACCACGGCGCCACGATGATCTGGCACCACAACTGGCCCGGCGTACAGGCGTCCGCCGCCAAGCCGTACGACGTCTCCGAGCACGCGCTCGCCCGGTTCGGCCCGGACATCGCCTCGGCCGCCGCCGAACTGGCGCCGCTGGTCACCGAGGAACTGCTCGCCGAGGTGACCGCGGAGATCCCCGACGAGTGGCTCGCGGACGAACCCGGGTTCGACTCGCCGGACGCGCTCCGACGGGCCTACGCGGAGCCGCTCCTCGCGCGCGCCGCCGTCATCCACGAGCGGCTCACGGGCGTCACAACCAGCACGGGCGTCGAGGGGGAGAAGTGAGCGAGCGGGACGTCTTCGAGTACGCGCTGCTGCGGGTCGTCCCGCGGATCGAGCGCGGCGAGTGTTTCAACGCCGGCGTCCTGGTGTACTGCCGCGCCAGGTCCTTCGTCGCCGCGCGTACGCATCTGGACGAGGGCAAGCTGCGGGCGCTGGACCCCGAGGCCGACGTGGCCGGTGTGCGGGCCGCGCTGCACGCGGTGGAAGGGGTCTGTGTCGGCGGCGAAGCCGCAGGTCAGGCAGGGCTGGACGATGCCGGTCGGCGCTTTCGCTGGCTGATCGCGCCGCGCTCGACGGTGGTCCAGCCGGGGCCCGTGCACACGGGGCTCACGGCCGATCCGACGGCCGAGACGGAGCGACTGCTGGCTCTGCTCGTCAGGTAATGGCTCACACCGGAGTGACCTGCCGTTGACACCGGGTGCCAGGACTTCTAGCGTCACGGGTACTGAAGGTACTAAGCGGTCGCTCACCTGAGGGCGTACCGTGGACCGCAGGCTTTTCAAGGGCGAGGAGAACCAGCAATGTCCACCACTGAGCAGCGGGTCGCCGTGGTCACCGGCGGTGCGCGCGGCATCGGCGCCGCGACCGCCGTACGACTGGCGGCGGAGGGCCGCGCCGTCGCGGTGATCGACCTCGACGAGGCCGCATGCAAGGACACCGTCGAGAAGATCACCGCAGCCGGTGGCAAGGCGATCGCCGTGGGCTGCGACGTCTCCGACGAGGCGCAGGTCGCGGCCGCGGTCACACGCATCGCCGAGGAACTGGGCGGACCCACGATCCTCGTCAACAATGCGGGTGTCCTGCGCGACAACCTGCTCTTCAAGATGAGCGTGTCCGACTGGGACACGGTCATGAACGTGCACCTGCGTGGCGCCTTCCTGATGTCGAGGGCCTGTCAGAAGTACATGGTGGACGCCAAGTTCGGCCGGATCGTCAACCTGTCCTCCTCCTCCGCCCAGGGCAACCGGGGTCAGGTCAACTACTCGTCGGCCAAGGCCGGTCTCCAGGGCTTCACCAAGACCCTCGCCCTCGAACTCGGCAAGTTCGGCGTCACCGCGAACGCCGTCGCCCCCGGCTTCATCGCCACCGACATGACCGCCGCCACCGCCGAGCGCGTCGGTATGGGCTTCGAGGACTTCAAGGCCGCCGCCGCGACCCAGATCCCCGTGCAGCGCGTGGGCACCCCGGACGACATCTCCAACGCGATCGCCTTCTTCACGGACGAGGCCGCCGGATTCGTCTCCGGCCAGGTGCTGTACGTCGCCGGCGGACCGCTCGACTAGGACCGGGGACACAAGAAAATGAGCAACGTGGAACTCTCGGGCAAGGTCGCCCTCATCACCGGCGCCAGCCGGGGCATCGGCTACGGCATCGCGGAGGCGCTCCTCGCGCGCGGTGACCGGGTGTGCATCACCGGACGCAACGAGGACGCGCTCAAGGAGGCCGTCGAGGCCCTCGGGGCCGACCGGGTCATCGGCGTGGCGGGCAAGGCCCACGACGAGGCCCACCAGGCCGTCGCGGTCGAGCGCACCGTCGAGGCGTTCGGACGCGTCGACTTCCTCGTCAACAACGCCGGTACGAACCCGGTGTTCGGGCCGATCGCCGACCTCGACCTCAACGTGGCACGCAAGGTCTTCGAGACCAACGTCGTCTCGGCGCTCGGCTTCGCCCAGAAGACCTGGCACGCCTGGCAGAAGGAGAACGGCGGGGCGATCGTCAACATCACGTCCGTCGCCGGCCTCTCGGCCTCGCCGTTCATCGGCGCGTACGGCATCAGCAAGGCCGCGATGGACAACCTGACCGTGCAACTGGCGTACGAGTACGCGCCCGGGGTGCGGGTCAACTCGATCGCGCCGGCCGTCGTGAAGACGAAGTTCGCGCAGGCGCTCTACGAGGGCCGCGAAGAGGAGGCGGCCGCCGCCTACCCGCTCGGCAGGCTCGGCGTGCCCTCCGACATCGGGGGCGCTGCGGCGTTCCTGACCTCCTCCCAGGCCGCCTGGGTCACCGGCCAGACGCTCGTGGTCGACGGAGGCATCTTCCTCAAGGCCGGCCACAGCTGACCTAGCGGTACGAA
>NZ_AEJB01000300.1 GCF_000331005.1 Streptomyces turgidiscabies Car8 | reverse complement strand
CGCACAGGTAGGTCATCGGATGTCACTGGGTGGTGAGCATGCCTGCACGCAGTCGGGCCAGCAGGCGGGTGATCAGCCGCGAGACGTGCATCTGGGAGACACCGAGACGTTCGCCGATCTGGGCCTGGGTGAGTTCGTCGACGTAGCGCCAGTGGATGATCTGCCGCTCACGCACGTCCAGTTCGGCGATCATGGGGGCGAGGGCGTGGAAGTCCTCGACCAGTCCGAGGGCCGCGTCCTCGTCGCCGATGAAGTCCGCCAGCGCGGCCTCGCCGTCCTCGCTGCCGCTCATGGCCGCGTCGAGGGAGGCCGACTTGTAGCCGTTGGAGGCCAGCTGGGCCTCGACGACCTCGTCCTCCGGAAGGCTCATCAGCTCGGACAGCTCACTGATCGTCGGCGTCCGACCCAGCCTGCCGTGCAGTTCCTCGCTGGCCCGCGCCAGTTGGACGCGAGCCTCCTGCAGACGCCGGGGCACGTGCACGGCCCAGGTCGTGTCGCGGAAGAAGCGCTTGATCTCACCGACGATGTACGGGACGGCGAAGGAGGCGAACTCCACCTCACGGGTCAGCTCGAACCGGTCGATCGCCTTGATCAGGCCGATCATGCCGACCTGGACGACGTCCTCCATCTCCTCCGGACCACGGCTGCGGAACCGTCCGGCCGCGTAGCGGACCAGGGACATGTTCATCTCGATCAGCGTGCCCCGCGCGAACTGGTACTCGGGCGTGCCCTCCTCCAGCACCGTCAGCTGATCGAAGAACAGCTTCGACAACTCCCGCGCGTCCTTCGGCGCGACCTTGGAAGGGTCCGCGATCTCCGGTACGTCCACCCTCTGTTCGGCGGTCCGCACGGTGGTCGTCGTCATGATGTGCCCCTCCCGGTAGTTCGGTCTCGTCGTCGCCGGTTCATCGTCCGGCACGCACGCGTCTACCCCGGCCGCCGACATACATTCCTCGGATCTCTGAACTTTCTCGGGCGTGGCAGTCGATCAGTGGTCGCTCGTGTCCCCGTGGCTCCGTACGACTTCCTTCACCTTGGCCACCGCGAAACCCCAGCCCTGCTCGACCGTCGGCTTGGCGGGTACGGCGATCTCGTCGGGGTTGGTGAGGACGTCGAGCAGGACGGGGCCGTCGGTGCGGAACGCCCGCCGCACGGCGTCTTCGAGGTCGGCGGGGTCCGTCACCCGGATACCGGTGATGCCCATCGCCTCGGCCACGGCGGCGAAGTCGGGATTGTCGAGGACGGTGCCGAACTCCGGCAGCCCGACCTGCTCCTGTTCGAGTTTGACCATGCCCAGTCGTCGGTTGTCGAAGACGACGAGCTTGACGGGAAGGCGGTAGGTCTTCAGGGTCATGAGATCACCGAGAAGCATGCTCAGGCCGCCGTCGCCGCAGAAGGCCACGACCTGGCGGTCCCGGTCGAGGCACTGGGCACCCAGCGCCTGAGGCATCGCGTTGGCCATCGAGCCGAGATTGAAGGAACCGAGGAGGCGCCGCTCCCCGCGCATCTCGACGAAACGCGAGAGCCACACCGTGGCCATTCCCGTGTCCGAGGTGAAGACGGCGTCGTCGGCCGCGGCCCGGTCCACGGCGGCGGCCAGCGCCTCGGGCCGGATGTCGTGCGCGCGGTTGTCCAGCGCGGAACGCAGTCGGCCCACGATCCCCTTGTCATGTCCGGGATCGGCGAGCCGGGCCTGGCCGTCGCGCCACCGGTCGAAGTGTGCGCGCGCCTTGTCGAGGTGTGAGCGGTCACGGGCCCCTTCGGTCCGGACGGCGAGGTGGCCCAGGAGGTCGCGCACGGTGGCGCCGGTGTCGCCCACGAGCCCTACGTCCACCGGTACCCGGCGCCCGATATGGGTGGCCTCGGTGTCCACCTGGATGACCGTACGGCCCTCGGGATACCAGTCCCGGTAGGGGAAGTCGGTACCGAGCAGCAGAAGGGTGCCGGCGTCCTGGAGGGCCGCCGCGGCGGCCGGGTTGCCGATCAGGCCCGTCTGGCCGACCTGGAAGGGGTTGGCCGGGCCCTCGAAGCCCGCCTTGGCCTTCAGGGTGAGCACCATCGGCGCCGCCAGCCGGTCGGCGAGGGCGAGGACGTCCTCGCGAGCCGCCCGGGCGCCTTCGCCGACGAGCAGGGTGACGCTTTCGGAGCGGTCGAGGAGTTCCGCCGCGTGCCGGACGGCGGAGTCGTCCGGTCGGCTGACCGGAGGGTTCAGGGAGAACCGGGTCGGCCGGTCGGCGGTCAGTTTCTGGTCGCCCAGGTCCCCCGGCACGGTGAGGACGGCGACGCCCTTGCGGCCCAGTGCGGTGCGCACGGCCGTCTCCAGCAGCCGCGGCAGCTGGTCGGGTGAGGTGATGGTCGCGCGGAAGACGGCCACGTCGCTGAAGAGCGCGTCGTTGTCGACCTCCTGGAAGTAGTCGCTGCCGAGCTCGGCGAGCGGCACCTGGCCGGCGATCGCCAGCACCGGCGCATGGCTCTTGGCCGCGTCGTACAGCCCGTTGAGGAGGTGGACGGAACCGGGCCCGACCGTGCCCATGCACACGCCGAGGGTCCCGGTGAGCTGCGACTGGGCACTCGCGGCGAACGCCGCTGCCTCCTCGTGCCGGCAGCCCACCCATTCGAGGCCCTCCGTGGTGCGCAGGGCGTCCGTCAGGGGGTTGAGCGCGTCTCCCACGACGCCGAAGACTTGGCGCACACCGAGTTCGCTCAGTGCGTCGACGATGAGGCGGGCAACAGTACGGGCCACGTGGATCCTCCAGGTCACAAGGTCACAGGTCACAGGTCACAAGGTCAGACGGTGAAACGGTCGGGGTCGGCGGCTCGCCAGTCGGCCGCCCACGAGGCCGGCGGCTCGGCGAGCAGCTGGCCCGGCGCGAGCCACTCGTACAACTCCTCGTAGGAGCGTTCGGTGCACGCGTCGATGCGCCGGTGGAGCATGTGCGGGCGCAACTGGGCGGGGTCGGTGACGCCCATGGACGCCATGATCTGCAGCGCGCCGGCCACGGTCGCCTCCTGGAAGCGCTGGACGCGCGGCGTCTTGTCCCGGACGTCGAGAGCGCGGGCTCGGCGGGGGTCCTGGGTCGTGACACCCGTGGGGCAGGTGTTGGTGTGGCACCGCTGCGCCTGGATGCAGCCGACGGCGAACATCATCGCCCGGGCGGCGTTGCCGTAGTCGGCGCCCTGCACCATGCGTTTGACCAGCTCGGTTCCGGTGGCGATCTTGCCGCTCGCACCGATCCTGACCCGGTCGCGCAGACCGGCGCCGACGAGGGCGTTGTGCACCGTGAGCAGCCCCTCGGTGAGGGGGGTACCCACATGGTCGGCGAACTCCAGCGGTGCGGCGCCGGTCCCGCCCTCGGCTCCGTCCACCACGATGAAGTCGGGTGCCGTTCCCTCGTCCAGCATGGCCTTGCACACGGCGAGGAACTGCTGTCGCGAGCCCACGCAGAGCTTGAAGCCGGTGGGCTTCCCGCCGGACAGCTCCCGCATCCGGGCGATGAAGCGGACGAGTTCACGCGGGGTGGAGAACACCCGGTGGTACGGCGGTGAGATGACCGTCTTCCCCTGCGGCACGTCCCGGACCCGGGCGATCTCCGCGTTGACCTTCGCTCCGGGCAGCACACCCCCGATACCGGGCTTGGCTCCCTGCGAGAGTTTCAGGGACACGCACTTGACGTGCTCGTGCGCGGCCTTGTCCGCGAATTCGGACGGGTCGAAATCACCGTCGTCGGTGCGGCAGCCGAAGTACCCGGTGCCGATCTCCCAGACGAGGTCGCCGCCCGGACGCAGGTGGTACTCCGACAGGCCGCCCTCACCGGTGTCGTGGGCGAAGCCGCCGGCCGCGGCGCCCCCGTTGAGCGCGAGGATCGCGTTGGCCGACAGCGACCCGAAACTCATCGCCGACACGTTCAGCAGCGCCATGTCGTACGGGCGGGCGCAGTCGGGGCCGCCGATGCGTACCCGTGGCGGGGTCTTCGGCACCTCGCGGGGTGCCATGGAGGGGACGAGGAACTCGTAGCCGGGCAGGTACACGTCCCGTTCGGTGCCGAACGGCTCCTCCGCGTCGGTGCCCTTCGCGCGCTCGTAGACGATGCTGCGCACGTCCCGGTCGAAGGGCCGCCCGTCGTAGTTCCGCTCGATGAAGTACTGCTGGAGTTCGGGGCGTATCCGCTCCAGCAAAAAGCGGGCGTGCCCCAGGACGGGATAGTTCCGTAGCACGGAGTGCCGGCGCTGCAGCAGGTCCCAGGTGCCCAGCAGGGCGATGAGTGCGAGCGGAAGGGCGGCGAACAGCCAGAAGGGCGAGACCTGGAGCGAGGCCACGACCGCGGCGACGGCTGCGGCCCAGGTCAGGACGATGATTCCCACACGTATCACCCCTCGCACCTTGCCCGATGACCCGACTCCATGCACTTCGGCCGTCCCAAGAGACGTCAAAGTGCCGTGCCGTGTGTGCGGCGCCCCGTCGGCGGACGGGGTGGGCGCACGTGCGGGAGGGGCGGCACATCGGGTTCGGTGCGGGCCGGAATTCACCGGCCGGGCCGTGCGCGGAGGGGCCCGGGCGGCGCTCGGCGCCGTACCCGGGTCCCGTCCGTGTCAGGTGCCCAGGGCGGTCAGTACGACGGACCGCGCTTCCTCCTGGATCCGGTGCAGATGGTCCGGGCCGAGGAAGGACTCCGCGTAGATCTTGTAGACGTCCTCGGTGCCGGAGGGACGGGCCGCGAACCAGGCGTTCTCGGTGGCGACCTTGATGCCGCCGAGGGCGGCGCCGTTGCCGGGGGCCTCGGTGAGCACCTTGGTGACCGGCTCGCCGGCGAGGGTGTCCGCGGTGACCTGGCCCGGGGACAGTTTGGCGAGCAGGGCCTTCTCCTCGCGGGAGGCCGGGGCGTCGATGCGCGCGTAGGCGGGGGCGCCGAAGCGGTCGGTGAGCTGCGCGTAGTGCTGCGAGGGGGTCCTGCCCGTGACCGCGGTGATCTCGGAGGCGAGCAGGGCCAGGGTGATGCCGTCCTTGTCGGTGGTCCACACCGAGCCGTCGCGGCGCAGGAAGGAGGCGCCCGCAGACTCCTCGCCGCCGAAGCCGAGCGTTCCGTCGGACAGGCCGTCCACGAACCACTTGAATCCGACCGGGACCTCGACGAGCGGCCGGCCGACGTCCGCCGCGACCCGGTCGATCATGCTGGACGACACCAGCGTCTTGCCGATGCCGGCACCCGCCGGCCACTGCTCCCGGTGCGAGAACAGGTAGGAGATCGCCACGGCCAGGTAGTGGTTGGGGTTCATCAGGCCGCCGTCCGGCGTGACGATGCCGTGCCGGTCGGCGTCGGCGTCGTTGCCGGTGGCGATGTCGAACCGGTCGCGCTGCTCGATGAGCGAGGCCATGGCGTACGGGGAGGAGCAGTCCATGCGGATCTTGCCGTCCCAGTCCAGCGTCATGAAACGCCAGGTGGGGTCGGCGAGCGGGTTGACCACCGTCAGGTCGAGCCGGTGCTGCTCGGCGATACGCCCCCAGTAGGCGACGGAGGCGCCGCCCAGCGGATCGGCGCCGATGCGCACGCCGGCGGCCCGGATCGCCTCCAGGTCCAGCACGTTCGGCAGGTCGGCGACATAGGCGCCGAGGAAGTCGTGCCGTCCGGTTCCGGGGGCGGCGAGGGCGCGGGTGTAGGGGATGCGGCGTACGTCCTTCAGGCCGCCGGTGATGATCTCGTTGGCGCGGTCCTGGATCCAGGAGGTCGCCTCGGAACCGGCGGGGCCTCCGCTCGGCGGGTTGTACTTGAAGCCGCCGTCGGCGGGCGGGTTGTGCGAGGGGGTGACCACCACACCGTCGGCGAGGCCGGACGTGCGGCCTCGGTTGTGGGCGAGGATGGCGTGCGAGACCGCCGGGGTGGGCGTGTAGCCGTCGGTCTGGTCGATGAGGACGGTCACGTCGTTGGCGGCGAACACCTCCAGTGCCGTGATCCGCGCGGGCTCGGACAGGGCGTGGGTGTCGGCGCCGAGGAAGAGGGGGCCGTCGGTGCCCTGGGCGGCGCGGTACTCGCAGATGGCCTGGCTGGTGGCCGCGATGTGGTCCTCGTTGAACGCCGTCGCGAGAGCCGAGCCACGGTGTCCCGAGGTGCCGAACGCCACCCGCTGGCCGGGTTCGGCCGGGTCGGGGTGCAGCGCGTAGTACGCCGTGACCAGGCGGGCCACATCGATGAGGTCCTGGGGTTCGGCGACCTGTCCCGCTCGCGCGTCCTGCATTTCCGGCTCCTCCGCAAGGGTCCGACCGTGGGTTACGGCCCCCATTCTTCCCTGCCCGGCCCGCCCGGACGCCCACCGGGCGACCGTTGTGGCCCACGGGCGGCGGGTGCGACGATGCAGACCGGCGAGGAGAGGGACACCGACGTGAGGCACGAGGACCAACGGCCGCCCGCTGCCGTGCTGTTCGACGCGCTGGGCCCCGACTACGAGAAGGCGTTCGCGCATGCCCCCGCGCATGTGGCCGCGCTGGACTGGCTGATCGAGCGGCTGCCTTCCGGAGCACGGACGCTGGACGTGGGCAGCGGCACCGGGCAGCCCACCGCGGCCGCGCTCGTCGCGGCGGGGCACACGGTGCTCGGGGTCGACGTCTCCCCCGTCATGGTCGAACTCGCCGTCCGTCAGGTCCCCGAGGCCGAGTTCCGCTGCGGCGACATCCGGGAGCTTCCGCTCGAGGCGGACTCGTTCGACGGCGTGTGCGTCTTCTTCTCACTGCTGCAGATGACCCGCGCCGAGCAGGCGGCGCTGATGCGACGCCTGGCCCTGGCTCTGCGGCCCGGCGGCCATCTGGTGGTGGCCACCGTGCCCGCGGACGTGGAGGACATGGAGTTCGTGTTCATGGGCGAGCCGGTCCGTGCGACGAGCTTCTCCGAGGAGGACTTCGTCGGAATGGTGAGCGCGGCGGGGCTGACGGCGCTGTCCCGCCACAGCACCGTCTTCGCCCCCGATCACCCCGCCGCCGGGCCCGAGCCCCATCTCTTCCTGCACTGCCGCCGCGACGAGACGGCGTGAAGACCCTTCGCATAAGGGCTCCCCTGCGTGCGGAACCCTCTGGCTGAGGACCCCTCTACTTGGTGAGGATGGCGCCGCTCTTGAAGGTGTCGCCGTTGCCACTGGACCGGTAGTGCCAGCCGCCGACGGTCAGGTGTGTGCCGTTGGCCACCACCGAGCTGACGCCGAGGGGCAGTTGCGGATCGCTCTCGGGCAGACCGAGCGACCGCCAGCCCTCGGCGGGCGTCCAGGACAGGCCGACAGCCGCGTCGTCGTTGCCGCCCACGACGGCAAGGCCGCCGTTCGGCCGCAGGGTCGCCGCCTGCAGTGAGAACGTGCCCGCGGGCAGCGGCACCTGGGTCCACGAGACGCCGTCCCAGTGCAGGGCCATCCCCGCCGGGCGCTGCTTGTCGGTGTCGCGCGACCAGCCCACGGCCCAGATGTCCGTCGAGCTGCGGGCGACGACGTCGAAGAGGACCGCCGAGTCGGGGAACACCGGGGTGGGCGTCCGCGTCCACCGGCGGCCGTCCCAGTGCACGGCGACGGACTGACCCGTGTCGTAGTCCACTCCGACCGTCCACACGTCGTTCGGTGCCAGCTCCACCACCTGGTGCAGGCCCCAGTTCGCCGACCCCGGGATCTGCACGGAGCGCCAGCGCCGGCCGTCCCAGTGCTGGACGACCGGGATCTGGGTGAAGGTGTCCTCCGTGTAGCCCTGGCCCACCGCCCATGCGTCCTGGCCGGAGACCGAACTCACCGACAGCAGACTGGCTTCCACCGTCCCGGCAGGGAGTGTGCCGGGGGTCAGCTGCCAGGCGCCGCCCACGTAGCGCCCGACCAGGACGCCTCCGCCGTCGGAACCCTGGTCACCGACGAAGAACGCAGAGCCGTCGGACGCGGTGCTGATGTCGTTGATTCTGCTGTCCCACGCGTCGGCGCCCCGGAGCGCTGTCCGCTTCCAGGCCCCGCCTCGGGCGAGGTCACGCTCGTACATGGCGGGCGTGAAGCTGATGTTGCCGCTCTCCGGGTCCCCGACGATCTCGGCGCCGGCGGCCCAGGTCTTCGTCGGGCTCGGCTGCGCCACGCTCATCACCGAGACCTGGCCCGTCGGCGTCTCCGCCCAGGCTCCTCCCCCTGCCGGCTCGGCGGTCGCGGTCCCGCTGATCACCATCGTGATCGCCCCGACCCCCGCCAACTGTCCTGCGATCCTTCGTCCCACGGTCACTGTGTGCTCTCCCCTCGTGGAGGAACTGCTCCCCCGTATACATCGATGCGTCGGGGGGCGCGTTTTGTTGCACGCGCGTTCGTCCGAGGTTCTCCGGGCCGGATCCGCGCATGAGAAAACCCCCGATCCTGAGCGATCGGGGGTGCCGCGTCGGGGAGAAACCTGGGGCTCCCGGGATCCAGGGCGTCAGTGAGCGGCCCGATGGTGGAACCAGTGATTCTTCTGACGGGGGCGTACGGCCGTGCCGCCGGGGTCTTCGTCCTCCGGCTCCATCCGCGCCGACCGCTCGCCCGGGGAACGGGCGGAGTCGCGATCCTCGATCAGAGCGTCCCGCTCGTTCTCGGGTACGGCTGTCGCACGCCGAGACCGTCTGACGCCGTGCCGTCCGGTGCCGCCCCGCCGAGATCCCCGGCTCGCACCGGCAAGGAGCAGGCTCAGCCCGAGCAGACCCGCTGCCCCTACGACGATCCCGCAGAGGAAGAGGGTGCCGGTGGAGCCGGTGACGTCCACTCCGAAGACGGAGAACCCGCCGGTGAGATCGTGGGCACCGCCGCTGTTGGAGACAACACCGGCGACACCGATGACCACTGCGGCGACAAGAATGACGAGTCCGAGGATGATCATGACGCGCTCCTGGGATCTGCTTCTGTTTTCACGGTAGATCCCTTGTGCCCGTCCTGCCACCGCCACAGGTTGCGTCCACTCCGGGTCTCGGGTATGCGCACGAGCTGTTCGAGTCGGAGCGCCGTCCTACAGGCGACGCCACCGCGCCGAGGCGAAGGAGAAGACTCCGAAGAGGACCAGCCCGATCGCCACGGCCACCAGGAGCCACGGCCCCGCCGGTGTCTGGGTGAAGCTGCGCAGCGTCGCGTCCATCCCCTTCGCCTCGTGCGGGTCGAAGCGGACGGCCGCCACCAGGACGAAGATCCCGGCCGCGGCGAACACCGCACCGCGTGCCACACCTCCGCCCACTCCCAGAGCGGTGACGACCTGCTTCGTACGCTGGCTCATGGCGCCCGTGTCGAGCTGACGCAGGAAGCGCCGCATGGCCGCCCGGACAGCCAGTACCACGCCGACGCCGATCAGAACGCAGCCCGCGGCACCGACCAGGAACCGGCCGGCGGGCAGCTTGAGCGCCGATGCCGTCCAGTCCTGGGACTGAGCGTTCCCACTGTCGCCCTGGCCGCCGCCGGCCGCGTACACGGCGGTGGCCCAGCAGACGGCGGCGTAGAAGAGTGCCCGCCCTCCGTCGAGGGCCCGCGAGGCCGCCTTGCGCTTGGCCCCCCGGCCGAAAACGGCGCCGGCACCACGCCACAACGCCATGCAGCCGAACCCGACGACCAGGGCCCAGAGCATCACCTTCCCGAAGGGCTGCGCCGCGATCTGGGACAGGGCGCCCTGGCGGTCCGCCGACTCGCCGCCGCTGCCGAAGGCGATCCGGACGGCCAGTGCCCCGATGAGGACGTACACCACACCTCGCGCGGCGAAGCCCGCCCGTCCGGCGGCGGTCAGGGTCTGCTTCTCCGCGGAACGACGGGAATCGGGCCCGGCGGCCCGGAGCCGTCCCTGCAACCGGGAAGTTGTCACGTGCCCTCCTCAGAGCGTGGGTCTCGGCACGGCAGTGGCCGTGGAACCCGCTTTCCCGGGCAACCCGCTTTCAAGCGCACGCGGTGCCGTCCGTCCGCAGCCGTGCACAGGACGGCGGAAGGCGAACGCTGACGCGGCCCTGGGTGGTACTCGGCGGCAGGCCCGGCCCGTCGCCGCCCGCCACCGACCACAGACAGACG
>NZ_AEJB01000299.1 GCF_000331005.1 Streptomyces turgidiscabies Car8 | reverse complement strand
GCTCCCTCTTTTGCCACACCCGCATTCCCTCGCACGGATCACCCGCCGCGCCGAGGGCGACGCACGTTCTTAGCGTGAGGGCATGAGGCACTCACCGCGTAACCGTACGGTCGTCAGCTGCACCCTCCTGGTGGCCGCCCTGGGCGCGTCCGCCGCCGCCTGCGGCTCCGACGGCCACCCCCTCTCGGCGGAGCCGTACGACGCCGCTGACCAGATCTCCTTCGGCGGCTCCGTCGGCGACGGCAAGAAGGCCGACCCCGACAAGCCCCTGGAGGTCACCTCCGACGACTCGGACGACCGCATCACGGACGTCACGGCCGTCGACGCCGCCGGACGCTACGTGGCGGGCGAACTCTCCGCCGACGGCAGCCGCTGGCACAGCACCTCCCCGCTGGCCGCAGGCGCCCGTTACACGGTCCGGGTGAGCACGGAGGACGAGGACGGCGCCCCCGGCCGGGAGACGCGCACCTTCGACACCAGCAGGCCGACCACCAAGAAGCGCCTGAACGTCACGTTCGGCCCCAAGACGGGCACCTACGGCGTGGGCCAGCCCGTGACGGCCCAACTCAGCGAACCCGTACGGGGAAAGGCACAGCGCGCGATAGTCGAGCGCGCCCTCAAGGTGGACTCGACCCCCACCACCGAGGGCGCGTGGCACTGGGTGGACGACAAGGAACTCCACTACCGGCCCAAGGAGTACTGGCCCGCCAAGGCCACCGTCCAGGTACGCAGCAACCTGCCCGGCCTCAAGATCGCCGACCGGCTCTGGGGCGGCACGGCCAAGCCCCTGAAGTTCACCACCGGCGACCGGGTCATAGCCGTCACGGACGCGTCCTCCCACGAGATGACCGTCTACAAGAACGACAAGGTGATCAACACCATCCCCGTCACCACGGGCAAGCCCGGCTTCGACACGCGCAACGGCGTCAAGGTCGTACTCGGCAAGGAGTACTTCGTACGCATGCGCGGCACCAGCATCGGCATAGCCGAGGGCAGTGCCGACTCGTACGACCTGCCCGTCTACTACGCCACCCGGGTGACCTGGAGCGGCGAGTACGTGCACGCCGCCCCCTGGTCAGAGGGCTCCCAGGGCTCCGCCAACGTCAGCCACGGCTGCACCGGCATGAGCACCAGCAACGCCGAGTGGTTCTACGACAACGTGCGCGAGGGCGACGTCGTCAAGGTCGTCAACTCCGACGGCAACACCATGGAGACCTTCGGCAACGGCTTCGGCGACTGGAACCTTGACTGGAAGAAGTGGCAGGGCGGCAGCGCCCTCACAGCCACCTCTCCAGAGGGCGCGGACCCGGCCAAGCAGGTACGCCTGACCCCGGAAAGCATCTGACGAGGGCCCAGAGTCCCCACCCAGGGGCGCGGGGAACTGCGCGACAAGCCACAGCGGCCCCGCACCCGCCACACAACCAGTCGAACCGGGCTCCTAGGCGCTCAAGGCCCTTTTGGCTCGCAGCAAAGAAGCCAACGCCGAAGCGAACTCCACCGGATCCACCGGCAAGGTGACCGCCGCGTCGGCCCGACTCCACGTCGCCAGCCACGCGTCCTGCGGCCGCCCGATCAGCAACAGCACCGGCGGACACTCGAAGATCTCGTCCTTGATCTGCCGGCACACCCCCATGCCCCCCATGGGCACGGCCTCCCCGTCCAGCACACAGAGATCGATTCCGCCCTTGTCCAACTCCTTCAGGACAGCGGCGGGCGTCGCGCACTCGAGGAACTCGACCAGGGGAACGTCGGGAGCGGGTCGCCGCCCCGTCGCCAACCGCACCTGCTCGCGGGTGTTGGAGTCGTCGCTGTAGACCAGCACCGTGGCGGTCGGCTGCATTGTTCCTCCGAGACATCAGCGTCGTACGGACAGACGGACCGGGTCCGTTGGGCCGGATGCTACTCCTTCGGACCCTCCGTCTGAACACCGCTTCGACGGCCGTCCGATGGGCCATACGGGCTGGACACACCCCACAGACACCCCGAACGGCACCCCCCGGCGTGAGGGCGGGATAAGCGACCGACATAATGTCGGTCGTGGCGACAGCAACGACAGTAGAAACCGGGCACGCGCACCCGTCGGTCAACCGGCCGAACCTCACCAGCGTCGGAACCATCATCTGGCTGAGTTCCGAGCTGATGTTCTTCGCGGCCCTCTTCGCGATGTACTTCACCCTGCGATCGGTGACCGGTCCGGATCACTGGAAGGAGATGGCGTCAAGCCTGAACTTCCCGTTCTCCGCGGCGAACACCACGATCCTGGTGCTCTCATCCCTCACCTGCCAGCTCGGCGTGTTCGCCGCCGAGCGCGGTGACGTGAAGAAGCTCCGGATGTGGTTCATCGTCACCTTTGTCATGGGTGCGATCTTCATCGGCGGCCAGGTCTTCGAGTACACCGAGCTGGTCAAGAAGGACGGGCTCTCGCTCTCCTCCGACCCGTACGGCTCGGTGTTCTACCTGACCACCGGCTTCCACGGTATGCACGTGACGGGCGGTCTCATCGCTTTCCTGTTCGTCCTCGGCAGGACGTACGCGGCGAAAAGGTTCACCCATGAACAGGCGACCGCCGCGATCGTCGTGTCCTACTACTGGCACTTCGTCGACGTCGTCTGGATCGGGCTCTTCGCCACGATCTACATGATCAAGTAGCCGGGCCCGCCCGATCCTCACATCGGGTCCGCCCGATACCTCCCAGACTCGACGCTGAAGATCCTGACACCGGGGTAATCCGTGAAAAAGCTCTCCGCACGACGACGCCATCCGCTGGCGGCGGTCGTCGTCCTACTCATCGCGCTGGCGGCCGTCGGGGGGCTGTACGGCACGCTCGAACCCACGAGCAAAGCAGTGGCCGATGAGACCGCCCAGTCCCTCACCATCACCGAGGGGCAGAGGCTGTACTCCGTGGGCTGCGCAAGCTGCCACGGCACCGGCGGTCAGGGGTCCTCCGACGGTCCGAGCCTGGTGGGTGTCGGCGCCGCGGCTGTCGACTTCCAGGTGGCGACCGGCCGTATGCCGGCCGCGACCTCGCAGGGCGCGCAGATCCCGAAGAAGAAGAACATCTACTCGCAGGCGCAGATCGACCAGCTCGCGACGTACATCGCGTCGCTGGGCAGCGGTCCGTCCGTGCCGACCGAGGAGCAGTACGGGCCCGACGGAGCGGACATCGCCAAGGGTGGCGAGCTGTTCCGCACCAACTGCGCCCAGTGCCACAACTTCACCGGCAAGGGCGGTGCGCTCACGCACGGCAAGTTCGCCCCGGACCTTGAGGGTGTCGACCCGAAGCACATCTACGAGGCCATGCAGACCGGCCCGCAGAACATGCCGTCCTTCCCCGACACGACGCTGTCGGAGAAGAACAAGAAGGACATCATCGCGTACCTCGACGCGGTCAACGGCGAGGACACCGTGGAGCCCGGCGGCCTCGGCCTGGGCGGTCTCGGACCGGTCAGTGAAGGTCTGTTCGCCTGGATCTTCGGCCTCGGAGCGCTCATCGCGGTCGCCGTTTGGGTCGCCGCTCGGACCGCAAAGGCCAAGAAGTCATGAGTAGCCAAGACATTCCAGAAGAGAACCTGCCCGCAGTGCAGGAAACCGAGCACGGTGCCGTGGGCGTCGCGGACGAGAAGAACCCGTTCGCGGACCCGGGGCTGCCGCCCCACGAACACCGCGTCCAGGACATCGACGAGCGGGCCGCCAAGCGGTCCGAGCGCGCGGTCGCCTTCCTGTTCACGCTGTCGATGCTGGCCACCGTCGCCTTCATCGTCTCGTACGTGGCGATCCCGTCGGACAAGTCGATCTACGTCTTCCCGATCGGGCACCTCAGCGCGCTGAACTTCGCGCTGGGCCTGTCCCTCGGGATCGCGCTCTTCATGATCGGCGCGGGCGCGGTCCACTG
Source organism: Streptomyces turgidiscabies Car8 (assembly GCF_000331005.1). Taxonomy (GTDB): domain Bacteria; phylum Actinomycetota; class Actinomycetes; order Streptomycetales; family Streptomycetaceae; genus Streptomyces; species Streptomyces turgidiscabies. The sequence goes on along the minus strand of NZ_AEJB01000299.1, from coordinate 16,229 downwards.
GGCCCGCACCCTGATGTCCGACGAGGAGCTCATCGCCGAGCGCCACGAGATCTCGGCACCGCCCGAGGTCAAGGCACAGGTCCTGGCCGACTTCAAGCAGGGTGCCAAGGAGTCCGCGATCGGCCGGCGCAAGCTGGTCCGCAACACGATGTTCGGCGCGATGGCCCTGTTCCCGCTCTCCGGTGTCATGCTGCTGCGTGACCTCGGCACGCTGCCCGGGACCAAGCTGCGCCACACGCTGTGGTCCAAGGGCAAGCTGCTCGTCAACATGAACACGAACGAGCCGCTGCGGCCCTCGGACGTCGCGGTCGGTTCGCTCACCTTCGCCAAGCCCGAGGGCCTGGAGGAGCACGACGAGGAGTTCCAGACCGAGATCGCCAAGGCCGCCCTGATGATCGTCCGCATTCAGCCGGACAACATCAAGGACAAGCGCGAGCTCGAGTGGTCCCACGAGGGCATCGTGGCGTACTCGAAGATCTGCACCCACGTCGGTTGCCCGATCTCCCTGTACGAGCAGCAGACGCACCACGTGCTCTGCCCCTGCCACCAGTCCACCTTCGACCTCTCCGACGGCGCCCGGGTGATCTTCGGCCCCGCCGGTCACGCCCTGCCGCAGCTGCGCATCGGCGTGAACGACGACGGCTACCTCGAGGCGCTCGGCGACTTCTCCGAGCCCGTCGGTCCTGCCTTCTGGGAGCGCGGATGAGTACTACGGCAAACACGGACGCGCGTTCGTCGCGCGAGAAGGCACCCGCCGGTGAGCGCGTCGCCGACTGGGCCGACGGCCGGCTGGGGATCTACTCCCTGGCCAAGGCCAACATGCGCAAGATCTTCCCCGACCACTGGTCGTTCATGCTCGGTGAAGTCTGCATGTACAGCTTCATCATCATCATCCTCACGGGTGTGTACCTGACGCTGTTCTTCCACCCGTCGATGAACGAGGTGGAGTACCACGGCAGTTACATCCCGCTGCAGGGCCAGCTGATGTCCGAGGCGTTCAACTCGACCATGCACATCTCGTTCGATGTGCGCGGTGGTCTGCTGATCCGGCAGATCCACCACTGGGCGGCGCTGATCTTCCTCGCCGGCATGTTCGTGCACATGATGCGCGTGTTCTTCACGGGTGCGTTCCGCAAGCCCCGTGAGGTCAACTGGCTGTTCGGGTTCCTGCTGTTCGTCCTGGGCATGTTCACCGGGTTCACCGGCTACTCGCTCCCGGACGACCTGCTCTCCGGCACCGGTGTGCGCTTCATGGAGGGCGCGGTCCTGTCCATGCCCATCGTGGGCACGTACATGTCGTTCTTCCTGTTCGGCGGAGAGTTCCCGGGCGGCGACTTCGTGGCCAGGTTCTACTCCATCCACGTGCTGCTGCTGCCGGGCATCATGCTCGGCCTGATGGTGGCGCACCTGATCCTGGTCTTCTACCACAAGCACACGCAGTTCGCGGGCCCCGGCAAGACGAACAACAACGTCGTCGGCATGCCGCTGCTGCCGGTCTACATGGCCAAGGCCGGAGGCTTCTTCTTCCTGGTCTTCGGTGTCATCGCGGTCATCGCGGCCATCGCCTCGATCAACCCGATCTGGGCGATGGGCCCCTACCGTCCGGACCAGGTGTCGACCGGCGCCCAGCCCGACTGGTACATGGGCTTCTCCGAGGGCCTGATCCGTGTCATGCCGGGCTGGGAGATCAACTTCTGGGGTCACACGCTCGTCCTGGGTGTGTTCATCCCGCTGATGGTCTTCCCGCTGGTCCTGGTCGCGATCGCGGTCTACCCGTTCATCGAGTCCTGGGTCACCGGCGACAAGCGCGAGCACCACATCCTGGACCGCCCGCGCAACGTGCCGACCCGTACGGCGTTCGGTGTCGCGTGGATCAGCTGGTACCTGGTGCTGCTGATCGGCGGTGGAAACGACCTCTGGGCGACCCACTTCCACCTGTCGATCAACGCGATCACCTGGTTCGTACGGATCGGATTCTTCGTCGTCCCGGTCCTCACGTTCATCGCCACCAAGCGGATCTGTCTCGGCCTCCAGCGCCGCGACAAGGACAAGGTGCTGCACGGCCGCGAGTCGGGCATCATCAAGCGCCTGCCGCACGGTGAGTTCATCGAGGTGCACGAGCCGCTCAGCCAGGAGGCCCTGCACACGCTCACCGCGCACGAGCAGTACGAGCCGGCCATGATCGGCGCTGCGGTCGACGAGAACGGCGTCGAGCGCAAGGTGAAGGGCGTCGAGAAGCTGCGCGCCAAGCTCAGCAAGTCGTACTACGGCGAGGACAGCCAGATCGCCAAGCCCACCGCCGAGGAGTACAAGGAGATCACGAGCGGCCACGGCCACCACTGATCACCTCGCTTCGCCACACACGGCAGAAGGGCCCCGTCCGTTCCTCGGACTGTGCCTTCGCCGTGTCGCCGGGCTGGATAGGGTGTCCCCATTCCCACTAGGAGTCCCGCGGAGAGTCCCGCCGGACTGACCCAGGAGCGGCAGATGAGCGCTGTGAACCCCGCCGGAGGCGACACCGCGGCGGTCCGTTCCTGGCCCCGCGTGCTGAACGGCCTGCTCGACGGCCACGACCTGACCGCCGCCGACACCGCCTGGGCGATGAACCTGATCATGCGCGGTGAGGCGACCGACGCCCAGATCGCCGGGTTCGTGGTGGCGCTGCGGGCCAAGGGCGAGACCGTTCAGGAGATCGCCGGGTTCGTCGAGGCGATGTACGAGCACGCCAACGTCATCGAGGTGCCGGGGCCGACCGTCGACATCGTCGGTACCGGTGGCGACGGCGCCAACACGGTCAACATCTCCACCATGTCGGCGATCGTCATCGCCGGTACTGGTGCCAAAGTCGTCAAGCACGGCAACCGGGCCGCCTCCTCGGCCTCCGGCGCGTCGGACGTGCTGGGCCAGCTCGGAGTCAACCTGGAGCTGACGCCGAAGCGGGTGGCCGAGGTCGCCGAGGAGGCCGGGATCACCTTCTGCTTCGCGGCGAAGTTCCATCCGGCGATGCGTCATGTGGGCGCCGCGCGCGGCCAGTTGGGCATCCGGACGGTCTTCAACATCCTGGGCCCGCTGACCAACCCGGCCAAGGTCAGGGCGCAGGCGGTCGGCGTCGCCGACCCCCGGATGGCACCCATCGTCGCCGGAGTCTTCGCCGAGCGCGGCAACTCGTCCCTGGTGTTCCGGGGCGACGACGGCCTCGACGAACTGACGATCACCGCCACGTCCCACGTGTGGATCGTCCGGGACGGCAAGGTGACGGAGGAGACCTTCGACCCGCGCGACGTCGGCATCGAACTGGTCCCGGTGGAGGCCCTGCGCGGCGGTGACGCCTCGTACAACGCGGCGGTCGCCCGGCGGCTCCTCGACGGCGAGACCGGGCCTGTACGGGATGCCGTGCTGCTCAACTCGGCGGCGGCACTGGTGGCGCTGGACCCGGGTCCGGGCTCCCTGGCCGAGCAGATCGGCGCCGGGATGGCGAAGGCCGCTCAGGCCATCGACTCAGGGGCGGCCAAGAAGACTCTGGAGCGGTGGTCGGCGGCCAGTAACGCGTAGCCGTCGCACAGCGGTTCCCTGGTGAGGGCGTTCCGCGATCCGGACACGGGTTGCGGGACGCCGATCACCTCCGTTACGTTCTGTACCAGGTCATGAGTGACAGTCATGAGGCCCCGGCCGACTGTCCGGCAACCCTCCGTCCGTGGCGGGGTGCCCCGGGATGAAGACCAGGCCGTAGGCAGCAAGGCTTACGGCAAGCGCGGGCCCCTCGACACCAGGGGTCCTGGTCGTTCGAGGGAGTCTTCCGTGAGCAAGCGAATGCGATAGGGCTGCCGAGCCCCGCCTCCGCGCACCCTTTCCTTCCTTTTCCTGTGCTGAGCCATGTCCGCTCGCACAGCGATTCCTCTTGTCTCTCACGGGAGTTCGCCATGTCTGTCTCCACCGTTGCCACCGCCCAGACCGTTTGTGCGCCTCTGCCCGTTCTGGGCCGTGATGTCACCGTCCCGCTCGTCACCGGCGGCGAAGTCACCTACGCCGCGCTCGACTACGCCGCAAGCGCCCCCGCGCTCCAGCGGGTCTGGGACGACGTCGCCGCGTACGCCCCCTACTACGGCAGCGTGCACCGGGGCGCCGGCTACCTCTCCCAGCTGTCGACGGACCTGTTCGAGAACGCCCGCAGGACGGTCACCGAGTTCCTGGACTGCCGCGCCGACGACCAGCTGATCTTCACCCGGTCCACCACCGATTCCCTGAACCTGCTCGCCGCCGCCCTCCCCGAGGGCTGCCAGGTATTCGTCTTCGAGACCGAGCACCACGCCTCGCTGCTGCCCTGGCGGGACGCCCAGGTCACCTGTCTCGACGCCCCGCGCACCCCCCGGCAGGCCGTGGCCACCCTCCAGGAGGCCCTCGCCACCCGGGACCCCCAGGGCCCGGCACTCGTCTGCGTCACCGGCGCCTCCAACGTCACCGGAGAGCTGTGGCCCGTACGGGAGCTGGCCGCCGCCGCCCACGAGCACGGTGCCCGGATCGTCCTGGACGCCGCCCAGCTCGCCCCGCACCACCCGGTCTCCGTCCAGGACCTGGACGTCGACTGGGTCGCCTTCTCCGGCCACAAGCTGTACGCGCCCTTCGGCTCCGGTGTCCTCGCCGGCCGCGCCGACTGGCTGCGCACCGCCGAGCCGTACCTCGCGGGCGGCGGCGCCAGCCGCAAGGTCACGCGGCGCACGGACGGGGGAGTGGACGTGGAGTGGCACGACACCGCCGCCCGGCACGAGGCGGGCTCGCCGAACGTCATCGGCGCCTACTCGATCGCCGCCGCCTGCAAGGCCCTCACCGAGGCCGGCTTCGAGTCCCTGGTGGCCCGGGAGCAGCAGCTGATCAGCGCCGTGCGGGCGGGGCTGGCCGAGGTGCCCGAGGTCAGGGTTCTCTCGCTGTTCGGCGACGACGCCCCGCGCGTCGGCGTCATCTCGTTCGTCGTCGAGGGCTGGAACAGCTCGCACTTCGCCGCGGCGCTCTCCGCGGAGTACGGGATCGGGGTGCGGGACGGGCTGTTCTGCGCGCATCCGCTGGTGCGGACGCTGCTGGGCAGTGACCCGCAGAGCCAGGGGGAGTGCGGGGCGCCCGAGGCCGCTCCCGGTGAGAAGTCGCTGAACGCGATCCGGGTGAGCTTCGGGGCGGGGACGCCGGACGAGCATGTGGAGCGGTTCGTCGGTGCGGTGAAGGAGCTTGTGCGGGACGGGGCCCGGTGGCAGTACCGGACGGAGGACGGCCGCTGCGTTCCGGCGGTCTGATCGCCCCCGCCGGACGAGCTGAAAGGGGCGCGGGGAACTGCGCGACAAGCCACAGGCGACCCGCACCCGCCGATGGACCTCAGGAATCGAGTCCGATCGCGAACGCCGCCTCCAGGTCGTGCTGGGAGTACGTGCGGAACGCCACGTGGGTGTCCGTTCCCTCCACCCCGGGGATCTTGCTGATGCTGCCGGGGATGATCTCCGCCAGGTCCTCGTGGGCCTTGACGCGGACCATCGCGATGAGGTCGTACGTGCCGGTGACCGAGAAGACCTCGCTCACGCTGTCCAGCGCGGCGATCGACTCCGCGATCTCGGGGATCCGGTCCACGCTGGTCTTGATGAGCACGATCGCGGTGATCACGGCTGGTTCTCTCCCTCGGTGGCCGTCGCTGGGGCGGGCCTCACTCTAGTCGTACGGCGATATCGCACCCACGCGTAGGCGAAGCCCAGCCCGAACCCCACCACGTGCGCCAGATACGCCACCCCCGGCCCGGAGGACGCCCGGCCCGCCGCCACCCACTGGAGGGTCACCCAGAACGGCAGGGTCAGCCAGGCCGGGAAGCGCAGCGGGAGGAAGAAGAGGAACGGCAGGAGGCTCGTGACGCGGGCGCCGGGGAACAGGTACAGGAACGCGCCCAGGATCGCCGAGATCGCGCCGGACGCCCCCACCAGCGTCTGCTGCGAGCCGGCGTTGGCGGCGGCGTACCCCAGCAGGGCGAGACAGCCGCAGCCCACGTAGAAGAGGGCGAACTCCAGATGGCCGAGGCGTTCCTCGGTCATCGCGCCGAAGACGTAGAGAAAGAGCATGTTGCCCAGCAGGTGGACCCAGCTGCCGTGCACGAAGAGTGCCGTGGCGGGGGTGAGTGTGGCTCGCGGGGCGCCGGTGAAGAGGTCGGCGGGGACCACGCCCCAGCGGCGGAAGTAGGCCCGCTGGGCGGCCAGCAGGGCGTCCCCGGTGCCGTAGCCCGGGTTGAGGCCCGAGGCGGGGCCGATGACGAAGAGCAGACAGCAGACGGCGATCAGCCCGTACGTCACCGGCGCCGACCGGGCGCGGACCGAGCTGCGGGCCGTCGTACGCCACTTTTCGAACTCGCCGATCATGGACACAGAGCATGACGTAACGGGACCGAACAGAGCAGACCGCCTCGCCGCTGTGGACGGACGGGCGGTGGGTACCCGCCAGGCCTTAGGGTTACGAGCCACACGCTCCAGGGAATCTGGCGCAGCACGGATACTAGAAGGAAAGCGAACATATCCACGATGACGGTTCCTCTGCCGACCGACACGACCCGGTGGCGCTGTGCGCTCTGCGGCAACCTCACGCGTTTCGACGTGACCCGCTCCTCGAAGGTCGTGGAGTACGTGCACCTCGACCTCGCGGGAGATCCGAAGGTGGAGGAGCGCGAGGTGGTCAGTGAGACCATCGAGTCGGTGCGCTGCCGTTGGTGCAACGCCGTGGATCAGGTGGAACTCGTGGACAGGCCGGGCGCCGGCTCCTGACAGGAGCCGGCCCCGCACCGGAATCGGTTGGGGTGACGGATGGTGGAGACCACAGGCGGGGAGCCGGGCGACGGCGCCGCCGAGGTGCTCGACCGCCCGCTGCCCGACGGCGTGCGCAGGCGCGTCGTGCAGATCGTCTCCGACGGGTTCGGCGGACTCACCGTCGCCGAACTGCCCGCCCAGTTGCGGCAGTACGCGCGGTTCGCGCCCAACCGGCGGGCCAAGTTCGCCGGCAACGCGATGGCCGCCGCGCTGGAGAGCGACACGCTGTTCCGGCAGCGCATCGGGGAGAAGCTCAGGGAGGCCCAGCCGGAGCTGGCGGGTGCCCTCGACGCCGGTTCGCCGCCCCCGGCCGCCGATCCGCTGGACGTGGCCGCCGCGGCCTATGTGTTGCGCCCCACGGGCTGGGTGAAGCTCGTCACCGCGGCCGGCGAGGAGGCGCAGCGCGCCGACGCCGAGCGGGCCGACGACGAGAGCCGGGCCGAACTGGAGCGGCTGCGCGAGGAACTGGCCGTCGCCCGGGGACTCACCCGCACCGAAACCGAGCGGCTGCGCACGGAGCTGGAGTCGGCCAAGAAGGAAGCCGAGTCACTGCACCGCAAACTGCGCGCCGCCCTCAGTGACGTCAAGCGAGGCGAGGCGGCCCTGCGCAAGGTGCACGCCGAGATGGAGACCGTACGCACCGACGGGCACACGCAGGTCTCCGCGGCGGAGAGCGAGGCGCGGCGGCTCAAGGGGCGGCTGACCGAGGTCGAGGCCGCGCTGGAGGCCAGCAGACGCGCCGCCCGGGAAGGGCGCAGCGTCGAGGACATGCGCGTACGGCTGCTGCTGGACACCGTGCTCGACGCGGCCCAGGGGCTGCGTCGGGAGCTGGCGCTGCCGCCGGTGTCGGTGCGTCCCGCCGAGACCGTGGACGCGGTCGAGCCGGGGCGGATGACGCCGAAGGACATCGCCGCCCGGGCGCTGTCCGAGAACGATCCGGCGATTCTCGACCAGTTGCTGGCGCTGCCGCAGGCGCATCTGGTCGTCGACGGCTACAACGTGACGAAGACCGGCTATCCGCAGATGCCGTTGGAGAAGCAGCGGCTCCGCCTGCTGGGGCAGCTGTCGCAGCTCGCCGCGCAGACCGGGGCCGAGATGACCTGTGTCTTCGACGGGGCCGAACTGGCCGCTCCGGTGCTGCTGGCGCCGCCGCGCGGGGTGCGCGTCCTGTTTTCCAGGGCCGGTGTCACCGCCGACGAGTTGATCCGGCAGCTGGTGCGCGCGGAGCCGCCCGGCAGACCGGTCATCGTCGTGTCCACGGACCGCGAGGTGGCCGACGGGATCGCCAAGGCCGGTGCCCGGCCGGTGGCTTCGGTGGTGCTGCTGAAGCGGTTCTCGGGCGGCTGACAACATAAGCGCCGAATGCCCGAATTGACAGAACTGTCACGCAACGTAGTGTCAATCGGGCATTACCGCACGTGAGTTGTGCGTAAAGAATGCGCGGTGTGACAAACATTTTTCACCTCAGGATTTGAAGTGATCACAAGAAGGTCACTAGGGTCAGGCCTCGAACCTCCGCTCGGGTGATCACTCAAAGGGAGTGACGGCGGGAGAAGAAGGAGTTCGCCTCCGTGGCGTCCCATCGTCGACCGAAGCAGCCGAGCCGCACCCGCGTGACCGTGCTCACCACCGCCGCGGCAGCCGCCGTGGCCCTCAGCGCCAACGCCGCCAACGCAGCGCCGAGCGAGAAGCCGAGCAAGGACGAGGTCAAGGCCAAGGTCGACAAGCTCTACGAGCAGGCGGAGCAGGCCACCGAGAAGCTCAACGGGGCCGAGGAGAAGCAGGACCGGCTGGAGAAGGAGATCTCCGCCCTCCAGGACAACGTCGCCCGCGGTCAGGCAGACCTCAACGAGCTGCGCGACGGTCTCGGACTCGCCGCCGCCGCCCAGTACCGCTCCGGTGGCATCGACCCCTCCGTGCAGCTCTTCCTCTCCGCCGACCCGGACGACTACCTCGACAAGGCGTCCACGATGGACCAGCTGAGCGCTCAGCAGGTCGAGTCGCTCAAGAAGGTCCAGGAGAAGCAGCGCGCGCTCGCCCAGCAGCGCTCCGAGGCCAGCGAGAAGCTCGAGGACCTCGCGGACACCCGCACCGAGCTGGCCAAGAAGAAGAAGGAAGTCCAGGGCAGGCTCGCCGAGGCGCAGAAGCTCCTCAACTCCATGACGGCCGCGGAGAAGGCGGCCCTCGCGGCGGCCGACGCCCGCGCCAGCCGCGCCAGCCAGCGCTCCGCCCTCGACGACTCGGGCGGCGGCGCCGTCACGGGCCGCGCCGGTTCCGCGTACGCCGCCGCGCAGAGCGTGATCGGCTCGCCGTACGTCTACGGCGCCTCGGGTCCCGGCTCCTTCGACTGCTCGGGCCTCACCTCGTGGGCGTTCGCCCAGGCCGGCATCCAGATCCCGCGGACCTCGCAGGAACAGGCCAACGCCGGAACGCGCATCTACTCGCAGAGCGATCTGCAGGTCGGTGACCTGGTCATCTTCTACAGCGACATGCACCACGTCGGCTTCTACGCCGGCAACGGCCAGGTCCTGCACGCGCCGCGCTCCGGCACGGTCGTGCGGTACGAGTCGATCGACAACATGCCGTTCCAGTTCGGCGTACGGATCTGATCCTCTCTTCGACGGATCGGATCGTCGTACTCCTTCCGGGTCTGTTCAAGATCAGGACACGTTGACGCCCGAACGGGCGAATCCCGACACCTTCCGCTGACCCCACGCCCCGCCCATGACCTGCGTCATAGGCGGGGCGTCACTGTGTGTGGCCGTCGAGGTCGTTGGTCCGCGTGTGGTCGCCCGACTACTGTCTGGCCCGCCCCCAACACCTGGGGAACACATGCGTCCGCCAGCGGAAGGAGTGCGGCTTCTCGTGGGGTTCCATCGCCGCCTTGCACCGTCCGGGTTCGACCGGGGAGCCAGCGCCGCGCTCTGCGTGCTGTCCGCCGCAGCCGCGGCTCTCGGCGCTGCCGTGCCCTCGGCCACCGCCGCGCCGACCGACCACACCCGGGCCGAGGTGGACCGGCTCTACACGGAGGCCGAGAAGGCCACCGAGTCCTACAACCGGGCCGACGAGCGCGCCGACGCGCTGCGCGAGCAGGTGACCCGGGCCCAGGACCGGATCGCCCGGCAGCAGCTGCGCATCAACACCATGCGGGAGACGCTCGGTTCGCTCGCGGGCGCCCAGTACCGGGCGGGGGGCCTCGACCCCTCGCTCGCGCTGCTGTTCTCCGACGACCCGGACGAGTACCTGGCGAAGGCCGCCGCACTCGACCGGATCAACGTCCACCAGGCCGCCGAGCTGAGAGAACTCCAGGCGGCCCTGCGGGAACTCGCCCAGGAGCGCGCGGAGGCCACCGGCAAGCTCACCGAGCTCGACCGCAGCCGCAAGGCCGTCGCCGCCCACAAGCGGACCGTCGAACAGAAGCTGGCGAAGGCGCGGGCGCTGCTCAACTCGCTGCCGTCCGCCGACCGGGCCGCCTACGACAGGGCCTCGCGTTCCGACCGCGCGGACCTGCCCGACCCCGGCAACGCCGCCGCGCCGAGCGCCCGTGCGGCAACCGCCGTCGCCGCCGCCCGTGCCGCGCTGGGCAGCCCGTACATCTGGGGCTCCAACGGGCCCTCCGGGTTCGACTGTTCGGGCCTGATGCAGTGGTCGTACGCCAAGGCCGGGGTCTCCCTGCCGCGCACCTCGCAGGCCCAGCGGTACGCCGGGCAGCAGGTCCCGCTCTCCCAGGCCCAGCCCGGCGACCTGGTCACCTACCGGGCCGACGCCAGTCATGTCGGGATGTACGTGGGCAACGGCCAGGTCATCCACGCCCCCTATCCGGGCGCGCCGGTGCGGTACGACCCGGTGGGCATGATGCCGGTCTCGTCGGTCACCAGGGTCTGAGCGTCCGGAACGTCGTAGCTTCCCGGACTTCCCGGCCGTCTCGGCTTCCCGACAATCGGGCCGTACGATCGTCGGCGTGGCTGGTCGAGGGCGTGCGTGGGGTGTGTGGCGGGTCCGGGTCGTGGCTCTCTGGCTGCTGCTCGGCTCGCTGGTCGCCCTCGTGGCGTACGGCGGCGGCCGGCCGGGTACCGACACCGCGTCCGCCGACGTACGACGGCTGCTGGACCGGCGCTCGGCGGCCGTCCTCGCCGGCGACGGGGCGGCGTACGCGCGCACCGGCGCGTCGGCGCAGTTCACGAGGCTGCGCGCGCTTCCGCTGGCGGCCTGGTCGTACCGCCTGATCGCGTTGCATCGCACCGCCGGTGCGGGGGCCACCGCGGACGTGGAGCTGAGCTACCGCGTCGAGGGCATCGACAAGGCCCCCGTGAAGGCCGGGCGCACGCTGCGCCTCACCGAGCGGGACGACGGCCGGTGGTACGTCGACGACGACGATCCCGCGCGCGGGGCGGGCCGGCAGCTGTGGGACCAGGGGACCGTCGAGGCCGTACGCGGGGCGCACAGCCTCGTGCTGGGGGTCGGGCAGTCACCGGACCTGCTGCGCCGGTACGCGGGCCTCGCCGACCGTGCCGTGCCCGCGGTGACGGACGCGTGGGGCGGGGCGTGGACGAAGCGGGTCGTCATCCTCGTACCGAAGTCGCTGGAGGCGATGGCGGAGCTGCTCGGATCGCCGTCCTCCGCGTACCGGGGGATCGCGGCGGTCACCACCGGGGAGGCGGGAGGGTCGCCGACGGCGCCCGCGGACCGGATCATCGTCAACCCCGAGGCGTACGGCGTGCTCGGCGGTTTCGGCAAGCAGGTCGTGCTCACCCACGAGACCACACACGTCGCGACCCGTACCGCCACCACGGCGGCCACCCCCCTGTGGCTCTCCGAGGGGTTCGCGGACTGGGTCGGCTACCGGTCCACGGGCCGTACGGCCGTCCAGGCGGCGCCCGAACTGGCCCGCGCCGTGGCCGCGGGCGAGGTGCCGGACGCGCTGCCCGTGGACGCGGACTTCGGCTTCGGCGGGGACGCGGCGAAGCTGGCCCAGGCGTACGAGGGCGGCTGGCTGGCGTGCCGGCTGATCGCCGACCGGTGGGGCGAGGTGCGGCTCGGCGAGTTCTACCGGGCCGTGGGGGCGCACGGGAAGCGGGCGGGGGCCGTCGAGGGGGCACTGGCGAAGGTGCTGAGGACGACGCCGGCGGAGTTCACGGGCCTGTGGCGGGAGTACCTGCGCGCTCAGCTCGGCTGAGTCTCCCGGGCGCGGCCGGCCCGGTCGGGCAGCGGCGGGAGCTCTGCCCGGTGCGGGACCGTCGTGCGCCACAGCCGCAGGGCCGCCGTGAGGGCGGCTGCGATCAGGAGGCCGTTGCGGGTGAACAGCAGGGTCATGCCGTAGGTGTCGCTCGCGACCACGTGTCCGAAGCCGACGGGGAACTCCAGGACCGTCACCGGACAGGCGACGGCCACGAGGGCGGCGGGCAGGGTCATGGTGGTGGCGCGGAAACAGAGGCAGACGGCGGCCAGGCCGACCAGCCACACCATGTACTGCGGGCTGATCACCCGGCTGGTCACCGTGAACAGCAGCACCGCCACGAAGGCCGCCTCCGCGAGGGTGTGCGGGAGGAAGCGGGTGGCGCGCAGCCGCCACAGCAGCAGCCAGCCGAAGGCGAACACGGTCAGCAGCAGCGCGACCGTGCTCACCGTCCCCACGAACGGGCCGAGGAACTCGATGGAGCCGTAGTTCAGTGCCACCCGGCCCTCCCAGCCGAACTGCCGCCCGACATGGAAGACGAGGGCGCCCACCGACTCCACCTCGGTGCCCCGGTCGCCCTGGAAGGTCAGGAAGGCGAAGGCGCCGGGCATGGTCACCGCGAACATTGACGCCACCGCGGCCACGGTGAGGGCCGCCCAGGCCCATACCCGCCGCCCTGCGGCCCCCACGAGCAGCAGCGCGGGCCAGACCTTCAGCAGCGCCCCGAAGCCCGCCAGGGCGCCCATGAGGCGCGGATGCCGGGCGCCCGCGAGCAGCGCGGCCACCGCCACGGCGGTCACCATGACGTCGTACCGGGCGTACACGGTCGGGCCCAGCAGCGGTACGCCCACCACCCACACCCAGGCGCCGCGCGACGACCGGCCGGGGCGCCCGCCCGCGTACAGGAGCAGGGACAGGACGACGAGGTCGGCGAGAGCGGCCAGTACGAAGAACGCCGACGCGTAGTCCAGGAAGGGCAGGGCGCCGGGGGAGAGGATCGCCAGGGCGGCGGCGGGCGGGTACTGCCAGGTGATGTCGTTCAGCGGGAAGGTGCCGTGGCTCAGCACCTCGTACCAGCCGTGGTAGATCACCGAGACGTCGCTCGTGACGTCCGGGCCGGGGAAGACGACCACCTTGAACACGAACAGCAGCAGGAGCAGCCGGGTCAGGCCCCAGGTGACCGGCAGCGCCACGGGGAGCCGCGGTCGTCCTCTGCGCGCGATGTCCACCTGAACCCCTGTCCGTGCCGCCGTGCCGCCGGTGAGCGGCCATGATGTCCCGAGTGGCTGTGCGAACGCCATCAAACGGGGCCGGACACCTGTGAGGGTTCTGGGAGGGTGCGGGAGACGGTTCGGTAGGGTCGGCGGCGTGCACAAGACCCTGATCGTGACGAACGACTTCCCGCCCCGGCCGGGCGGTATCCAGGCCTTCCTGCACAACATGGCGCTGCGGCTCGACCCCGAGCGGCTCGTCGTCTACGCCTCCACGTGGAAGCGCGGCCCCGAGGGTGCCCGCGCCACGGCCGCCTTCGACGCCGAGCAGCCCTTCACCGTCGTACGGGACCGGACGACGATGCTGCTGCCGACGCCCGCGGTCACCGGGCGGGCCGTCGGGCTGCTGCGCGAACACGGGTGCACGTCGGTGTGGTTCGGGGCCGCGGCGCCGCTCGGGCTGATGGCGCCGGCCCTGCGCAAGGCGGGCGCCGAGCGGGTGGTGGCGACGACCCACGGTCACGAGGCCGGATGGGCGCAGCTGCCGGCGGCACGTCAACTGCTGCGCAGGATCGGCGAGTCGACGGACACGATCACCTACCTGGGCGAGTACACCCGGTCGCGGATCGCCTCCGCGCTGACCCCGGAGGCGGCCCGGCGGATGGTCCAGCTGCCGCCCGGGGTCGACGAGAAGACCTTCCACCCGGGGTCGGGGGGCGAGGCGGTCCGCGCCCGGCTCGGGCTCACCGACCGGCCCGTGGTCGTCTGTGTCTCGCGGCTGGTCCCGCGCAAGGGGCAGGACACGCTGATCCTGGCGATGCCCCGCATCCTCGCGGTCGAGCCGGAGACGGTGCTGCTGATCGTCGGCGGCGGTCCCTACGCGCGGGAGCTGCGCAAGCTCGCGCACGAGACCGGCGTCGCCGACTCGGTCCGCTTCACCGGCCCGGTGCCCTGGGCCGAGCTGCCCGCCCACTACGGCGCCGGTGACGTGTTCGCGATGCCGTGCCGGACGCGCCGGGGCGGCCTCGACGTCGAGGGGCTCGGAATCGTCTACCTGGAGGCGTCCGCGACGGGGCTGCCGGTGGTCGCCGGTGACTCGGGAGGCGCGCCCGACGCCGTCCTGGACGGGGAGACCGGCTGGGTGGTGCGCGGCACGTCCGTGGAGGAGGCCGCCGACCGGATCACCGTCCTGCTCGGCGACGGGGAGCTGCGCGCCCGGATGGGGGAGCGGGGGCGGGCCTGGGTCGAGGAGAAGTGGCGCTGGGATCTGCTCGCGGAGGAGCTGAAGGCGCTGTTGTGACGCATGCGCCCGGTGGGTCCTGAGCGCCCAAGGCGGCGGCGTATATAGGTACGCACCTACTAGGCGGAAGTCGAAATTCCGCCGATGCTGCGCTCATGACAGAAAAGCTGATACACCGTCAGTTGATGCAGCATCAGCTGACGAGGCGTCAAATACTGGGCATGGCCGCCTTCCAGACGGCCGCCGCCCTCGGATTCACCCGCGTCGGCCTCCAGTCCGCCCAGGCCGTCGAACCCGCCGCCGTCGAGTCGGCTCCCGCGATCGTCATCGGTTCCGGCTACGGCGGAGCGGTCGCCGCACTCCGCCTCGGCCAGGCCGGCATCCGCACCCTCGTGATCGAGATGGGCCGGCTCTGGAACACCACGGGCCCCGACGGCAGGATCTTCTGTTCCACCGCCGCCCCCGACAAGCGCTCCATGTGGTTCAAGACCCGCACCGAGGCGCCGCTGGCCAGCTTCCTGTGGCTGGACCTCGTCAACAAGGACATCACCCCCTACCCCGGCGCCCTGGACCGCGTGCACTACAACGACATGTCCGTGTTCCTCGGCCGCGGGGTCGGCGGCGGTTCACTGGTCAACGGGAGCATGGCCGTCACCCCGCTCCAGTCCTACTTCGCCGAGCAGTTCCCCGGCGTCAACTCCACCGAGATGTACGGGACCTACTTCCCGCGGGCCCGCGCCATGCTCGGCGTCAACAGCGTCGACCCCGCATGGTTCGAGTCCACCGAGTGGTACCGCTTCTCCCGGATCTCCCGCAAGCACGCCGAGAAGACCGGTCTGAAGACCACTTTCGTACCGAGCGTCTACGACTTCGACTACATGCAGCGCGAGGCGGCCGGCACGGCGACCAAGTCGGCGCTCGGGCAGGAGGTCATCTACGGCAACAACTACGGCAAGCGCAGCCTCGACAAGACGTATCTCGCCTCGGCGCTGGGCACGGGCAACGTCACCATCACCACCATGGAACGGGTCAGGGCGATCACCAGGGCCGCCGACGGGACGTACGTCCTGACCGCCGACCGGATCGACGACACCGGCGCGGTCGTCCAGACCAAGCAGTACGGGTGCACCTATCTGTTCCTCGGCGGCGGCAGCATCGGGACCACCGAACTCCTCGTCCGGGCCAGGGAGACGGGCGCGCTGCCCGCGCTCAACGCCGACGTCGGCACCGGCTGGGGGACCAACGGCAACGTGATGCTAGGGCGCGCCAACCACCTGTGGGACACGGTCGGGGCGAACCAGTCGACGATGCCGGTCATGGGCATCGACGACTGGGCCAACACCGACAACCCCGTCTTCGCGGAGATCGCCCCGCTGCCCATGGGGCTGGAGCACTGGGTGAGCCTCTATCTGGCGATCACCAAGAACCCGCAGCGGGCCTCGTTCACCTACGACGCGGCGACCGACTCGGCGCGGCTCGGCTGGAGCGCCGCCCAGAGCGCGGTGTCCGTCGCCATGGCCAAGAAGCTGTTCGACCGGATCAACGCGGCCAACTCCACCATCTACCGGTACGACCTGTTCGGCTCCGGCAACAAGGTGTTCGCCGACGACTTCACCTACCACCCGCTGGGCGGCTGCGTGTTGGGCAAGGCGACCGACAACTACGGGCGGGTGAAGGGGTATTCGAAGCTGTACATCACCGACGGCTCGCTGGTGCCCGGCTCGATCGGGGTGAACCCGTTCGTGACGATCACCGCGCTCGCGGAACGCACGATGGCG
>NZ_AEJB01000298.1 GCF_000331005.1 Streptomyces turgidiscabies Car8 | reverse complement strand
CCCGGACCCGCTGATTAAGAGTCAGCTGCTCTAACCAACTGAGCTAGCGGCGCCTGCTGACGTCGTAGACCTTAGCACCCTGATCGACGGGAGGAAAAATCGATATCCGCACCCCACCGGCGACCGCGGAACGGGCCGCTCGGACGGCCGCCCAGAGCAGGATTTCCGCGCCCGGAAGCCAGGGGCGACTGGTGTCGGGGGCGACGACCCAGCGGGATTCGGGCCGGGGATCACCCGTGACGCCGTCTCCCGTCCCGTCTCCGGCCTCCACTCCGGTCTCCACTCCGATCTCGTCGTTCACCAGGGCGGGGACCGTCACGGCGTCGCCGCGGCCGTGGCAGAGGAGCGGCGGGATCGCGTGGCGCCGTCCGCTGCTGCCCTCGCCGCCCTCGACGGCCGAGCCCCACTCCTCCCACCTCAGCAGCGACGGCAGCCGCTGGGCCGTGCCCAGTGCCGCGAACAGGAGGATCCGGCCCCGGTAGGCCGCCACGGGGCCCGAGCCCGGGCCGCCGTCCCAGAGCCGGTCGAGCATCCTGCGGCCGAAGACGGCGGGCACGTTGACGACGTCGAACGCGGTGCCGCAGGGCAGGACGAGCGGGGCGGTGGGTCGCTCGGCCCAGAGTGAGAGCGTGCTGCGCGGATACGTTCCTGCGGAGGCGAGCCAGGCAGCTCCCGCCGAGGTGACTCCCGAGATGTCCGTGTGTGGGCTGCTCATGGCATACAGATCTACCGGCGGTGACCGGTCGGTCTCCGAGGGTTGCCGGAAACCGGGACGAGAGGGGGCGAGGTGGAGTACCTTGCCCTCCTGAATATGCCGCCCGGACTTTCGGGACCGAAGCGGATCGAGACGGACCGGATCAGGCAGGAACGGACCGGGTCTGACCGGACCGGGTGGGGCCTGCCGGGGATCAGACCGGGTCGACGTGACCGTGGCCGGGACCATGACCGTGCTCGCCGAGCCCGCTTCTCCCGGTCCCGTCGGGCCCGCCGTCTCCGCCGCTGGTGTTCTCCCCGCCGTCGCGCAGCAGCTCACGGCCGTACTCGACCATCTTCCGCGCGTAGTCCTCGGTCCACTCGGCCTGCTCCGCGATGTCTGCCGGCGTCAGCCGGTCGAAGCGGCGCGGGTCGGCGAGCTGGGCCGCCGCCATCGCCTGGAACTCGACAGCGCGGTCGGTCGCCGCACGGAACGCGAGAGTCAGCTCCGTGGCGCGGGTCAGGAGCGCGCGGGGGTCGTCTATCGACTCCAGGTCGAAGAAGTGCTCGGGGTCGTCGGCCACCTGCGTGGGCTCGAAGAGCAGGGGCGCGGGGCGTAGCCGCGGTTCGTTGCGACGCGGCGTTGGCTCCGCCATGTCTTCTCCTCCTCGTACGGTCCGCACCGTTCCTACGTACCCTCCACGCACCACGGCATGTACGGCACACGGTCGAAAAGGCCCCGCGATCGAGCCGGGCCACCGTCCATTGTCCCCTGCCCGCGCAAGTGGGCCCCGGGATTCACCCCAGCACGCCCCTGATCTGCCCCTACGCCCGCCAGACCACCCGGTGCTCCGCCAGATGCGAGAGCACCGCGTGGTTCGCCTCCCAGCCGTCCGGGAACTTCACCGTCGCGCCCAGTTGCACCGGTTCCGTCGACGGGTGGTCGTCCAGGAGTTCGGTCACGCCCGCCCGGCACACCACCACGCACGCGTGCCGGTGTCTGGAGGCGAGGACGCAGAGGCGGCCCGTCTCCAGGTGGAAGGCGGTGGCGTCGGGGCGGCCGGAGAGCGGGTGCAGGACCACCGTCACGTCGAACTCCCGCCCCTGGAGCCGGTTCGCCGTGTCCACGGTGACGTCCGGGACGCCCAGCTCGGCGAGCGCCGCACGGACCGCCGCCGCCTGGTCCCGGTGCGCCGTGCCGACCGCGATCCGGTCGGCCGTGAGGGGCGTCGGCTCGGGTCCGCGTTCCGACGTGGCCGCGCCACCCCGGTCCAGCATGCGGCGTACGACCATGGCGACCGCGCGGACCGCCTCCGGGTCTGTACGAGGGGTGTGCCGGGCGGGCAGTTCCAGCAGCCCCCAGCCCGATTCGGCGGCCTCGTCGAGGACCCGGTCCGGGGCCGAGCCGTCCGACGGGACCGCGAACGCGAGCCGCCGGTCGCCGTGGCCGGTGCCGCTGCGGAACGGGGTGTACGGGTAGAAGGCGGCCGAGACGAGGGGCGCGGCCGACGCCGGGAGCCGCCAGGACACCGGCAGCCGGTGCTGCGGCAGCTCGGGGTTGTGGGCCAGCAGCGTCGTGACGGCCGAGGCCGACGGGTCGTACGACAGGCCCGCCCACTGCTCCGCGCCGACGATCGAGAAGGGGTCCAGCTGACCCGGGTCGCCCACGAACAGGGCCCGCTCGAACAGCCCGGCGACGGCGAGCAGCGCGTCCGAGCGCATCTGGTACGCCTCGTCCACGATCGCGTGCCGCCACGGCTCGTCGACCTTGACGTGGGCCCACTTGGCCGCCGTCGAGATGACCACGTCCAGGCCGGCCAGCTCGGCGGCCTTCGCGGACTTCCGTACGTTCGGCAGGTCGTCCAGCGCCTTGTCGTACGGGTCGGTGTCACTGCTGTGCAGACGGCCAACCGGCAGCTCGGGGTTCTTCTCGGCGAGGCGGGTGACGAGGTCGTCGACCTGGGCGTTCGTCTGCGCGATGACCATCAACGGGCGCCCGGCGTCGGCCAGTTCGAGCGCGGCCCGGACCACGAGGGTGGACTTCCCGGCCCCGGGCGGCGAGTCGACGACGACTCCGCGGTGCGTGCCGTGCAGCGTGTCGTGGAGGATCGCGTCGGTGGCCCGGCCGGCGGCGGCTCCGGGGTCGAAGGCGGCCCGCGGGGTGTGAGCGGCGTTCACAGCACATCCTCTTCGGTGACCGGGTCGGCTTCCGGCAGCGTCGGTGTCGCTTCCTCGCCCGGAGGCCCGCCGTGGGTCCAGGGTGTCTGGTCGGCGTCGGGGAGCTTCGCGCCGCCCCGCTGTTCGTGCTCGAAGAGCGTGAAGCAGACCAGGTCGCCCTTCTCGGGCACCGACCCGGCCTCGGGCTCCTTGCCCCGGCCCATCTTGTCGACCACTCGCAGCACGATCACCGAACCCTCGTCGCCCGGACCGTCCTCATGGCCCACGAACTCCGCCGCCTGCGGCTTGCCGCCCAGCGAGCGGTACACCTTCACCCGGCCCCCGAGCTGCGGGCGGTCGTCCGTGCGGACGGTGACCAGCGGGCGCGGGCTCGGGCGCTTGCCCTCGCTGTACGTCATGACGACATCCGTGACCTCGCCCGCGAACGCCTCTCCGGCCAGCCGCCGGCCCGCCATCACCAGCGGGTCGTCCAGGGCCTCCTGGGCCTCCAGACGGGCCTGTTCGCGCTCCCGCGTGGCCAGCTTGTTCGCCGCCGTCACCGCGTCGTCGCGGCGCGGCTGCGGGGGCTCGCCCGCGGTGACCCGGTCGCGGTGTCCGGTGAACGACCAGCGGTCGCGCGTCCACCGGTCGGCCGCGTGGGCACCTGCCGGCAGTTCCCGCAGGAGGTCGAGGCCGCGCCACACCGCGTCCCAGGTGGGCCGCGTACGGCTCTCGACGAGCGCGCGGATGTCACGCTCGGCGGCGGTGAGTCGGCCGAGCCGGTCGTCCGCCGACTCGCCGTCCTCGGCGGCGGCGAGCGCCGTCCGCGCGCGGTTGTAGTTCTCGATCGCGGGGGCGAGCAGCTTGTTGTCGAACGCGGGGTCGGTCGCCGGGCCGGCCGGCGGACACAGCAGCTGCCCCTTCGCGTCCCGCGCCAACTCGGCCCGCAGCGCCGCCTCGGCGCCCGACACACCGTCCGGCGGGTCGATCCAGGCGAGCAGCGCGCCCAGGTGCTGGTCCTCCAGCGTGGACTGCCCGGTCGCCCAGTGCCGAGACAGTACGTCCGTCAGCGCCAGGAGCAGGGCGGACCCGGGGACCCGGGCCCGCTCCCCGTAGTGCGTGAACCAGCGGCCGAGCAACGGCACCCGGGGCGGCGCGGGATGCGGCGTCTCAGGGTCCTGTTCCGCCGTACGCCGAAAGCGCGTCGAGCGCCCCAGCAGCCGTACGAGGTCGATGCCGGCGCGGCTCGGGACGATCAACTGGGGTGCGTCCGCGCACAGTTCGACCTCGACCTTGACCCGCTTGCCGGTCTCCGGGTCGGTCTCGCTGCGCTCCGCGGCCTCCACGGCTTCGGCGTGGGAGTCGATGAACGGCAGGACGACGTCGGCCAGTTCGGCGAGGAACGCGAACCTGAGGTCGCGGTCGCGCGGCTGCGGTACGACGAGCAGGCGTGGCGCGTCCCGGTCGTCGCCGACCAGCGCGCCCAGCGGGGCCCCGGCCTCACCGGCGGTGATGAGCGGCACCAGGACGAGGGGCCGCTCGGAAAGATGACGGTGCCGGACGGTGGCGGCGGGCTGGGCGCGGCCGGTGCTGACGGCTTCGAGGCGGGCCAGGGTGGCGATCAACGACATACGACGCCCTCCGGCCGCGGTTCCGCCGTGGGCACGGCGTCGCGCAGCGCCTCCGCGCGCAGGGCCGCCGCTCTGCGCAGCGCCGCCACGGTCGGGTCCTGGGGGTCACCGGACCGGCCGTGGGCCGCCGACAGGACGTCGTCGACCGTGGTCAGGGCGCCCAGTTCGGCCCGTACCGAACGGCCCAGCGGCGTCACCGCGCCCCGCGCGCGGGAACGGTCCCGGCAGTGGAAGGCCAGCTCGCACGCGGACAGGCACTCCGGCGCGTACTCCGCGGGCACCGACTCGACCGCCGCTGTCAGTTCGGCGGTGGGCAGGTCCGGGGCGAAGCAGGTGCCCTCGGGGAGGGCGTCGGCGATGTCCTCGATACGGGTCAGCCGGGACAGCTGGCGGCCGGTCACAGCGCGCTGTTTGCGGACGTCGACCGCGGACGCCGCCGGAAGGTTGGAGAAGTCCTTCGGGCAGACCAGCAGCACACGATGGCGTACGACCGGCGCCGGACCGCCGCCCTGTGTGAGCCGGGCGGCGACCTCCTCCAGGGCCAGTACGTACACCGCGGCCTGGCGGGCCGCCGCGCCCACCTTCGCGGGGTCCGCCGAACCGTCCAGCATCGGGAAGGACTTGATCTCCACGACCGTCCAGCTGCCATCCGGGTGCACGACCACCGCGTCCGGTTCCAGGAAGGCGGGGGAGCCGGCGACGTCGAGGGCGAGCATGGGGTGGTCGAGGAACGTCCAGCCGCCGGCACCGGTGCCGGCCCTCGCCGTCGTGGCGTCGCGCAGGGCAAGCGCCGTCCGCGCGGTGCGGCCCTCCGGTCCGGTCGCCGTGAGGTCGGGGACCTCGGCCTGTGCCTCCACCGGCGCCGGGGCACCCGGGTCCAGCTTCTCGTGCACCAGCCGGAGCAGCTCCGAGCCCCCGTCGGCCTTGACCCGGGCCTCGAAGGTGTTGCCGCGCGCCAGGGCGAACTGGGACTGACCGAAGGCGGACGGTGAGCCCAGCGCGCTCGCCAGCGTCGCCTTGTTCACCCCCGCGCCGTCCAGGATCGCGCGCCTTCTGCACCCGGGGTTGGCGGCGAGGGCCGCGAGGGCCCGCGCGTCCAGCGCCTTCGGCGGGACCGAGGGACCGCGCAGCTCAGCGAGCCGCTGCCGCAGCGCCGTCCCCCGCGTCCGCGGAAGCGGCACCCGGCTCGGCCCCTGGTCCGGGAACCGGCCCGAAGACGGACTCGCGCTGCCTTGGAATTCGCTCACGCGGGGAAGTCTGGCATTCACCACTGACAATCGGGGCCTCTGCGCCACGAGAGAGCGTTGCGACGGGCGCGACACGAGCCGTGATCCACACCCTCGCCCGGTCCGCGTTCCGGATGACGAGCGGTGCCAGCAGCAGCCCGAGGCCCATCACGGCCGCACCGGCGACGGCGTCGAGGAAGTAGTGGTTCGCGGTGCCCATCACCACGATCGTGGTGATCAGCGGATAGGCGACGGCCAGGACCTTGGTGGTGCGCGTACCGCCGTAGCGCCACAGCATCACCCCGCACCACAGGGACCAGCCGACGTGCAGGCTGGGCATCGCCGCGTACTGGTTGGTCATACCGCCGAGTCCACGGGGGGCACTCGCCTGGCCGCCCCACCAGCCGTACGAGCTGTACTGGGCCATCGTATCCACGAAGCCGTGACCGGCGTCCAGCAGACGGGGCGGGCAGGTGGGCAGCAGTGTGAAGCCGACCAGGCCGATGAACGTGGAGGTCATCAGCCAGGTGCGGGCCGCCCGGTAGCGGACGGCATGGGACCGGAAGAGCCAGATCAATATGGCCGGGGTGACGAGGTAGTGCAGCGACGCGTACCAGAAGTCCGCCGGAACGCCGATCCAGGGCTCACGCGTGAATAGCCGGTTGAGCGGGTGCTCGGCGTTCAGCCACAGCGCCTTCTCGAATCTGAGGATCGCCAGACCGTGGTCCACGGCGGTCGACTCGCTGCCCCGCACCAGCAGGCGTCCGCCCGAGTAGCACGCGTAGACGAGCAGGAGCAGTGGCAGCTCTGTCCACCAGCGGAGCCGGGAGGGTGGGCCTGTCTCGGTCCGTGCACTGTCGGTCCGCGGCATCCGATCGTTTCTCCCACTCTGTGTTCCCGTTGAGCTGCGCCTCCGGTCGTCGGTGGCCTGCGGTTCGTCCGATTTTACGGTGTACGTGAACGCGCCGGGCGGGCGCCCCTGTCCCAAGACGCAAAGATCGACCCCCCGGTTGCCCCCCGACAGCGTGCGCGATGATGGAGGGGTTCCGCCTCGCTTTTCCGCCATTCGGTGCCCCTGATTCGTTTCGGCGCCCCCTTTCGTTCGCCTCTCGCCTCATTTGCCACGCTAACCGTCTCCCCCCGGAAGGGGTCCTCATGGCATCGCGCATCCTGCTGGCCCGGCACGGACAGACGGAGTGGTCGCTGTCCGGCAAGCACACCGGCAGGACCGACGTCCCTCTCCTCGACGAGGGACGGCGCGGCGCCAAGCTGCTCGGCGAACGGCTGCACCGGGCGCCCTTCGACGGGCTCCCCGGGGTCGAGGTGCGCACGAGTCCGCTGGCCCGCGCGCGGGAGACGTGCGAGATCGCCGGGTTCGCCGAGCGCGCCACCGAGTGGGACACGCTCATGGAGTGGGACTACGGCGCGTACGAGGGCATGACCCCGGTCCAGATCCAGGCCGTCCGGCCCGGGTGGCTGATCTGGCGGGACGGGGTCCCCGGGGGCGAGAGCCTGGAGGCGGTCACCGCGCGCGCGGACGAGGTGGTCGAGTGGGCGCGGTCGGCCGAGCGCGACGTGCTGGTCTTCGCCCACGGCCACATACTCCGGTCGATCGGGGCCCGCTGGCTCGGCCAGCCGATCGACTTCGCGGCCCGCATCAGACTGAACCCGACCTCACTGTCGGTACTGGGATGGGCCTACGGCGCCCCGGCCATAGAAACCTGGAACGACCAGGGCCACCTGGCCGGCTAGCGGGAGGAGCGCTCCTTTTAGGGGCGCGGGGAACTGCGCGACCAGCCACATCGGGCCCGCAGCCGAACGGGACACCGCCGCGCAGCCCTATGCCGTGCGCGGCAGACTCGCGTGCCTCTCCAGAAACGCCGACACCCCCGAAGCCCGCCGGTGAGGCAACAGCACCCGCGCCGTGGCCGCCAGCATCGTCTGGATGCGGGAGGACTGGACCTCGTCCAGCAGGTCCAGGACACGCATACCTGCCACCGCCGCCTCGTCCGGGTGGCCGCCACGGGCCAGGTCGTCGGTGAGCTCGGCCGTGTACAGGGCGATGTTCCTGGTGAAGTGCGGGTTCTGCAGATGGGCCGCGCGGCGGGCGTGCCGGGCCGCGCGGGGCCAGTCGCCCAGCGTCGACCAGCACTGCGCCTCCAGCCCCTCCAGCTCGGCCTCTCCGTAGAAGCTCATCCACTCGGGGTCGGCCTCGGAGGGGCCGCGTTCGAACAGCGACTGGGCCCGCGCCAGCGCCTGTTCGCAGCCCGCGCGGTCGGCGAGCCCCGCCCAGCCGCCCGCCTCGCGCAGCGCCAGCAGCGACATCAGGCGGGGCGAGCCCAGGGGCCGGGCCACGCGCTGCGCGGCCTGCGCCGCTCTGACCGCCTCGCGCGGGCGCCCCGAGTCACGCGCCAGGAACGCGGTGTTGCAGAAGGCGTGCGCCTCCAGGGCCGCGTCCCCGGACACCCGGGCGGTCGCCAGCGCCTCCGCGTAGTGCGAGCGCGCGTCGTCGAAGCGGCCCGAGTCGTGCGCCAGCCAGCCCACGGAGATGGCGAGTTCACCGGCGCCCGCGTGCAGCCGGTCGGCGGTGGCCTGCCGTACCGCACCCGCGTCGAGCAGTTCGTAGGCGGCCCGCAGTGGTGCCGCCGCACGTCGGTAGAGGCCGTCGGCGCCGTGTCGGTCGTCGAGCAGTCTGATGCGGCGTACCGCCTCTTCCAGGGCCCCCGCCTCACCGGCTCCGACGCGGCGCATGGGACGGCCCGCGGCCGAGGCCGACGCTTCGTAGGTGAACCCGAAGGGGCTCAGGGAGGCGGCTGCCGCTGTGGCACCGCCCGTCATGAATGCGCGACGCAGCACGTCGCTCTCCTCGTAGTTGTCGTGCGTTTCGTACGGGTCCTGCGCGTCCTGCATGTCATACGGCTCATACGCCCCCGGCGTCTCACCGCTGGCGTACGTCGGGCTCGCGAGGTGCACGGGGGGCGTGTCCTCCGTGTCGCGCGCCCCGCGTCCGCGTACCGACGAGCGGGGCGCGAACCCCAGGTCGGCCAGTGTCCGGCCGGGGAACATGTGCAGGAACACCCGCTCGTACGCGTAGTTGGGACAGCGGATCTCACCCGCCTCGACCCGACCGACGTAACGCGCGTCACAGCTGACCCGCTCTCCGATCTCGCGGGCGGCCCGCCGTACCGCCGCGGCGAACTCGCCCGGAGAGCGCTGTCCGCGCAACTGCCGAAAGGCGAGGTTCGGCCGTGGTGGCCGGGGGGACTCCGACGAGGTCACTGCTGACGACGTCATGGCCGGGCCCTCTCTGCGAACCGTCGAACCGTGCCGGATTCCTGACGAGTTGGAACAGTTATCCATCGGACGTCCTGTTTCCGGCGGGCAAGAACGTACCCGCTGTGCACGACCCGCCATGCGGGGTTTGGCTACAAACCGGATATCTCATCCACGATCTGCCATGAACTGCCATCCTTTGCAGCGGTCTTGTGCCGTAGCCGTTGACGCGGTGGCGCGTTGAACCGTGCGGACCGGGAGCCACCCGAACTCCCGACCCGTTCGTTTCAGGAGGGGTTCCGTGGTGGAGGCCGGGATGGAGATCAGCCCAAGCATCGATCCGTGTACGCCGTTCAGCGCGCGTACATCAATCGCGTTGCCCGCATCGTCCGCGTCAAACGCGGCGCCCAACTGTGATCTGGTGACGGTTCCCGCGCGGCAGGGGCTGGAGGCGGTCGACATCCTGCGCCGGGGAGCCGGCGACGCGGTCGGCCCCGTACTGCACGACGACGGCTGCGACACCCTCGGCTTTCTCGTCCCGCCGGGCACCGCAGCCGCCTGGGACGTCCCGGGCAGCACCTGTACGGAGACCAATGGGCGTGGTCTGAGCCTCGCGGTCCCCGATCCCGCGCCCCCCGTCGAGGGCTCGGACTGGCTGCTCCCGCCCGGGGACGCGGACCTGGCCACCGACCCGGCGGTGCTCCGCGCGGCGCTCGGTGAGGCGGCCCGGCTCATCGAGGCCGCGGACAACCGGCGCTGACCTGGCGCGACCGTCGTACCGCCGAGGTGTTCGCCCACCCCGATAATGGGGGAATGGGAAAGTCCAGAAACGCGCGGCGCGGACAGTCGGCCGCCGAGGCCGTCGTCGAGACGGTCGACGGCGGGCTCGCCGAGCTGATCCCCGACCGGGACCGGGCGCGCGCCTGGACGCTGTTCATCGACGGCGCACCGCAGTCCCACGTCGACCTCGACGACCCGGCGTACCTCTCCTTCGAGTACCAGCGCCGCCTCGGTCATGTGATCGACCTTGTCGTCCCGCCCGGCAAGCCCGTGCAGGTCGTGCACCTCGGCGGCGGCGCCCTCACCCTCGCCCGGTACGTCGCCGCGACCCGCCCCCGGTCCACCCAGCAGGCCGTCGAACGGGACGCGGCCCTCGTCCAACTGGTCCGCCGAGAGCTGCCGCTGGACCCGAACGCCCGGATCCGGGTGCGCTCCACCGACGCCCGCGAGGGCCTCGCGAAGATCCCCGACGGCTGGGCCGACCTGGTCATCGCGGACGTGTTCAGCGGGGCGCGCACCCCGGCCCATCTGACGTCGGTCGAGTTCCTGGCCGACGTACGCAGGGTCGTGAACGACGCCGGCTGCTACGCCGCCAACCTCGCCGACGGACCGCCGCTGGCCCACCTGCGCGGCCAGATCGCCACCGCGGGTGTCGTCTTCCCCGAGCTGGCCCTGATCGCCGACCCGACGGTGCTGCGGGGGAAACGGTTCGGCAACGCGGTGCTCGTCGGCTCCGCGCACCCGTTGCCCATCGCCGAGCTGACCCGCCGTACCGCCTCCGACCCGCACCCCGCCCGCCTCGAACACGGCCGCGCCCTCACCGACTTCACCGGCGGGGCCGTACCGGTCACGGACGCGGCGGCGGTCGCCTCACCGGCACCACCACCGTCGGTGTTCCGCTGAGCCGGGCAGTCGGTCCGCAGCTTCGACAGGTTCAGTAGGTGAGGACCTGTACGTGCGGTGGGCCGTCGTGCCAGGTGCAGAACACCGACACCCGGGCCGCGCCCGCGCCGAAGTCCACCCGGATCCACGTCTCCGTCTTCCACACCTGCATCGACCAGCCCGCCGCGGGCGTCGCCGACACGAGCGTCGCGTAGTCCGTCCCGAGGTCGAAGGCCGCTCGCCCACCCTCGGTGTCGTACGCCTTCACCGTGGAAGCGGAAGGGGACTTGGCGGGGGTCGGGGTCGCGCTCGGGGTGGCCGTCGGTGTCGGTGAGGCGGTCGCGGTGGGCGTCGCGGGTGGCGACGAGCGGGTGGGCGCCGGGCTCACCGACGTGGGCAGCGGCTCGGGTTGCTCCGCCGCCGACTTCTGCCGGGCCGTGTCGGCCGCCGTGATGGGGAGCGCGCGGGGCGGGTCGTACGCCGTTCCCGCCATCACCGTGTGGACCCCCCACCACGTCATCGTGGCCGCCGCGCCCGTGGCCAGCGTCCACGCGAGAAGGTGTACGAGTCCTCTGCGCATCGCCGGTCATACTGCCTCACGCGCCCCACAGGTGTCGCCTGTCGGAGTCCGGGCGCGGTCGGCGCGGAGTTGTCCACAGGCGCCGGACCCGACTCGCCGGATTGGCGTACGGTGCGGCGCATGGCAAGTGTGCTCGTGGTCGAGGACGACCAGTTCGTGCGCTCCGCCCTCATCCGGCATCTGACCGATGCCGCGCACCTCGTGCGCAGTGTCGGCACCGCCCTTGAGGCGCTGCGCGAGGTCGCCCACTTCCGTTTCGACGTGGTGATCCTGGATCTCGGTCTGCCCGATCTCGACGGGTCCGAGGCCCTCAAGATGCTGCGCGGAATCACGGACGTGCCAGTGATCGTCGCCACCGCACGCGACGAGGAGTCGGAGATCGTCCGGCTCCTGAACGCGGGCGCGGACGACTACCTCACCAAACCGTTCTCGGTCGAACACCTGTCGGCCCGCATGGCCGCCGTACTGCGCCGCTCCCGCGTGACGCCCGTGGAGACCCCGCCGTCCTCGGTCCTCCGCGTCGGCGGCCTCGCCATCGACCCGCTGCGCCGACAGGCCGAACTGGACGGCGTGCGACTGGACCTGACCCGCCGTGAGTTCGACCTGCTCGCCTTCCTCGCCCACCGACCGGGTGTCGTCGTCGCGCGCCGGGAACTGCTCGCGGAGGTGTGGCAGCAGTCGTACGGCGACGACCAGACCATCGACGTCCATCTGTCGTGGCTGCGGCGGAAGTTGGGGGAGACCGCGGCTCAACCCCGCTATCTGCACACCCTGCGGGGCGTCGGTGTGAAGCTCGTGCCGCCCGGAGCGGAGCCGCCGCTGTGAGGGGGAGGGGGACAGCATGAGGTGGGCACTGGTCAAGGTCTGCGTGGCGGTCACGACCATGGTCGTGGTGGCCTTCGCCGTGCCGCTCGGGCTGGTCATCGAGGAGATGGCCCGCGACCGCGCCTTCTCCAACGCCGAGCGGCAGGCCGCGGCCGTCGCCCCCGCGTTGTCCATCACCACCGACCGGGACCAGCTGGAACGGGTCGTCGCCGCCGCCGGATCGGACGCCGGCCTGGCCGTGCACATCCCCGCGAGCGGCGGCGCGACCGCGGTCGACCTCGGACGCCGGCGCGCCGCGCCCACCGACATCGCGGCCGTCCGCAGACTCGGCCGCGTCTCCACCACCGAGGTGTCCGGCGGCTCCACCCTCCTCCAGCCCGTCGCGCTCAGCTCGGGTGACATAGCCGTCGTCGAGGTGTACGTCCCCGAGGCAGAGGTCGGCAACGGCGTCGGCCTCGCCTGGGCGGTGCTCGCCGGCGTCGGGGCCGTCCTCGTCGTCGGTTCGGTCGCCGTCGCCGACCGGCTGGGCGTGCGCATGGTGCGGCCCGCCAAGCGCCTCGTCGAGGGCGCGCACGAACTGGGGGAGGGAAAGCTGGGCGCCAGAGTGCCCGAGGAAGGACCGGCCGAACTGCGCCTCGCGGCGGTCGCGTTCAACTCCATGGCCGACCAGGTCGTACAACTGCTCGCGAACGAGAGGGAGTTGGCCGCTGATCTGTCCCACCGGCTGCGGACGCCGCTGACCGTGCTGCGGCTGAACGCGGCCTCGCTCGGAGAGGGTCCGGCCGCCGAGCAGACCCGGGCCGCGGTCGCCCAGCTGGAGCACGAGGTCGACACGATCATCCGTACCGCCCGTGAGGCCAAGCCACGGACGACGGCTCCCGGTGCTGGCGCCGGCTGCGACGCGGCCGAGGTCGTGCGCGAGCGGATGGCCTTCTGGTCGGCGCTCGCCGAGGACGAGGGGAGAAAGGTGAGGGTGGCCGGCGCGGAGGCGCCGGTGCGCATACCCGTGGCCCGCGCCGACCTGGCCGCCGCCCTCGACGCGCTCCTCGGCAACGTCTTCCGGCACACCCCGGAGGGCACCGCCTTCGCGGTCGACGTGCACAACGGCGACGACGCGGTGATCGTGCTCGTGTCGGACGCGGGGCCCGGGATCACCGACCCCGAGGCCGCCATGGCCAGGGGGCGCGGCTCGGGGAGCGCGGGGTCGACCGGCCTGGGCCTGGACATCGTGCGCCGGCTCGCGGAGTCGACGGGCGGGGACGTACGGATCGGCTCGTCGGTACTCGGCGGCACGGAGATACGGATCTGGATCCAGCTGGACGGCCGGGCGCCGGTCCGACGCGGACACCGAGACCGCGGAGCGGGGGGCTCGTGGCCGGTTTCGTTGTGGGGTGCGGGCCGGCGGGGCTTCT
>NZ_AEJB01000297.1 GCF_000331005.1 Streptomyces turgidiscabies Car8 | reverse complement strand
ACGGGGTCCCCCGAGCAGCCCACATCCGTGCCCCATTCGCACGACACCGATCGCGCATACGCACACGCGTTCCTAGCGTTTCGGTCATCGAGGTGCATTCTGGCGCGACCGGTACGGCGCGAGCGGAAGACGTCCGCAGTTGCTCCTCGGGGACCCGGAGGACCCATATGCACGCGATACGCGTCGCCTCGGCCGCACTGCTGGGCGTCACCGCCCTCGGCTTCGCCGCACCCGCCGCTCAGGCCGCCGTCATGAGCAACGACGTCACGTCGTTCGGCTTCAGTGTCGTGCCCT
The DNA here is from genome assembly GCF_000331005.1 of Streptomyces turgidiscabies Car8. Classification (GTDB taxonomy): domain Bacteria; phylum Actinomycetota; class Actinomycetes; order Streptomycetales; family Streptomycetaceae; genus Streptomyces; species Streptomyces turgidiscabies. Next base: position 33,030 of record NZ_AEJB01000297.1, on the reverse strand, counting down.
CGACCGTCGCGGCGGGCGGACAGGTCACCCTGCGCGTGGACGGCTGCAACGACGACACCCGGGTCTCCTCCGGAGTCTTCGATCCGGTCACCATCCCCAAGGGGCACTCGTCGGCGCGGGCGAAGGTCGACTGGGACGCCAAGCCGGGGGCCGCGTACCGGGTGACGTTCAACTGCGGCGGCGAGAGCGGCCACACCGACCTCACCATCGCGATCGGGCATCCCGGTGAGCCCACGCAGTACCCCTTGCCGATCCAGCGGGGTGTGCACGCGGGTGAGGGCGGCAGTGTCGCCGGTTTCGACCTGGAGGAGATCGGTCTGGGCGCCGCGCTCATCGCGGGATCGCTGACGGTGGCGTACGGCTTCTCGCGCCGCCGCGCGGGCGACGACAACGCCTGACCGAGCGGTACGGGCACAGCCCTTCGCCCCGGACCCTGACGGGTTCCGGGGCGAAGGGCTGTTGTCGACGTGCGGTGCGTCAGATGCGGGTCTCGGACCGGCGGCGCATCCAGAACACCCCGCCACCGACGAGCGCGGCGGCCACCAGCCCGCCCCCGATCGCCATGTCGGCCGGCGTGGCCCCGGCGGAGCTGCTGCCACCGAGACCGCCACGGACACCGCCGATGACCGTGAAGACGCTGGTGAAGCTCCTGTTCTGGCCCTCACAGCGGGTGATGACTCCGTAGGAACCCGGGGCGGCGTTCGAGTTGACGGTCACCCTCGCCGTCGCCGAGTTGGTCCCCATGGGAGAGAGCGAGGTGCTCGAAAAGACGTTTGAGCTGATGGTGCTGTTGTTACGAGTACAGGCCGAACCGTTGACCGTGAGCACCAGCTGACCGCCCGGCGCGATGACGCTCGGTGCGGCGGTGACGCTGGACGGCTGGTCCCAGGCCGAGGCGGCCGGGGCGGCGAGCCCCACCGCGGCAGCCGTGGCGGCAGCCACCACCAGGGCACGAGTAGTACGCATGTGAACCTCCGCGGAAGGCGCCCCGGGACCCGTCCCCGGTCGATCGGCGAGAAAACGCCTCCCAGACGAACCCTCAGATGCCGTGCGCGCAGCCGCATTTCGGGAATGGTCCGTCCTGGTGAGAGGACACGCCGACGGAAGAGCGAACAATCAGATATTGCCGCAGGTCACGGACCGTCAGAAAAATACTTTCGCCGCCGACTCGGATGGCTCACCGATGACAGACCCGCCACCCGTTCGCTGCTGCCCCGTCGCCGGTTTCCCGCCGGGCACTTAGCGTTCTCGTATGCGCGATTGACCGGGCGACGGCCGGGTCGAGAGGGGATGACGAATGTCTGCGTCCGAGCTGGCGGAAGAGGAGCAGCAGCGGAAGAAGCGCGCTCCGTGGGGCGTGATAGCGCTTGTTCTGCTGACCGGCCTCGCGCTCATTCGAAACGGTTCCGGAGAGTTCGACGTCGGTCCGCCGCAGCCCGCGTCGGCGGCGGCAGCGGACAGCCACCTCCCGGGCGGCACCTTCTCCAGCATCCCGGCCGCCCTGCCGTACTCCCTGGTCGACCGGGTGCGGATCCCGGCGATCCGGGTCGACGCCCCCCTGCTGCCGGTGGGTCTGGACGCGGCCGGGTGGGTGGACGCCCCGCCGCCGGAGGACCCCAACCTGGCCGGCTGGTTCACCGGCGCCGTGTCGCCCGGCGAGAAGGGCACCGCCGTGATCGTCGGCCATGTCGACAACAAACAGGGCCCCGCCGTTTTCTACGGACTCGGGGCCCTCAAGAAGGGACATCGCGTCGAGGTCCAGCGCCAGGACGGAAAGGTGGCCGTGTTCGAGATCTACGGCATCGAGGTCTTCGAGAAGAACAACTTCCCCGGCGACCGTGTCTACGGCAGCAAGAACACCCCCGAATTGCGGGTCATCACCTGCGGGGGCGGTTTCTCCAAACAGAACGGCTACGCCGGGAACGTCGTGGTGTTCGCCCGCCTGGTCGAGGTTCGCTGAGCGTTCCCGGACCGGGCGGGCGAAAGCCCGCGGTCGGCGACGCGGCTATGTGTAATGCCGTGTCGGTACGGTGATGTGGTACCCGGAATCGAGCAGGTCCGGCAGATAGTCGCGCAGCGCCCGGACGCTCTGTGAGCGGTTGCCGCCCGCGTCGTGCGAGAGCACCACGACGCCTGGAGCGGCGCCGCGTTCGACCCGGTCGACGATGGTGCGGGCGCCCGGGGCCATCCAGTCGAGGGTGTCGACCGTCCAGGCGAGCGGCTCCATGCCGAGTTCGGCACCGAGTTGGAAGGCCGCCCGGTTCCAGGCGCCGTAGGGGGCGCGGAACCAGGCGGGCGCCTCACCGCAGGCGTCCTCGATGACCTCGCTGGTGCGTTCCATCTGGGAGCGGATCTCGGAGCGGGTGAGGCGCGTCAGCAGCGGGTGGGACCAGGTGTGGTTGCCGACGACGTGCCCGTCGTCGGTCATCTCGGCGAGCAGGTCCTTGTTGTCGACCGCCATCTCCCCGCACACGAAGAACATGGCGCGGACGTCGTGCTCGCGCAGGGTCCGGAGGATGTCCGGGGTGTAGCGGGGGTCGGGGCCGTCGTCGAAGGTCAGCACCATGGTGCGGCCACGACCCGACACGCGCAGCAGGGGCTCGTGCCGTACCAGGGTGCGTCCGTGGGCGACGGCGCGCGGCGGCCCGTAGCCGGTGAGGGGTTCGAGGCGGTACGCGGAGGGCTTGAGCGCCTGATGGGCCGGGGGGCCGGCTGCGGGGGCTGCGGGCCGGACGGCCGGGGTCGTGTTCTGGCCGGTGGTGAGCAGCGCGGCCGTACCGGCCGCTCCCACGGCGGCGGCTCCGCCGATCATCAACGCCCGGCGCCGTGTGAGCAACTGATCCTTCGTCATGACTCATCAGTCGCCCGCGCCGGTCCCGGCGCCCCGCATCGGCACCGGTGCGGCGGCACGAAAACACCCGTTGGGACCAGTACGCCCCGGTCACCCGCTCCCCCGCGCGTCCGGTCCTCCCCCGGCTCCCGATAGCCTCGCAGCGTGACGGAACAGCAGCACTCACCCCAGGACGGGCACCGGTTCGAGCGGGGCACCGACGGTCCGAAGGTCATCGTGGTCGGCGTCGACGGCTCCGACTCCTCGTTCCGTGCCGCCGCCTACGCCGCGGGGCTGGCCCGGCGCCAGCACGCGCTGCTCGCCCTGGTGTACGTACAGCCGGTGATGGCGGCGGGCGCCGCGTTCGGGGCGCCCGTGGCGGAGACGACGGACAGCATCGCGGAGGATCTCATCGCGCAGATCCGGGAGTCGACCGAGCAGGTCAAGGGGATATTCGACATCCGCTGGGAGTTCCACACCTTCCGCGGGGACCCGTACACGGGCCTGGTGAAGGCCGCCGACGATCTCAAGGCGGACGCGGTGGTCGTCGGCGCGTCCGAGCAGGCGGGCCACCGGATCGTCGGCTCGGTCGCGGTCCGGCTGGTGAAGGCGGGCCGCTGGCCGGTCACGGTCGTGCCGTAGCCCCGACGACGGCCCGGGGTCGGCCTGACCGGTGTCAGGCCGACCTGGCCCCGACCCCGGCCCAGGACCGAGTCGTCGAACGGCGAGGCGGCCGTTCGGATGAGGAACCTCCCGTTCGGACCGTTCGTCGCACCGTTCGCCGACGGGTCCGACCGTCCGCCGCACACTCCGGTCCACGGTCTGTCCCGAATCGGGACCTTGCGATGCCATACGGCCATGACGGCCGGAACCACCATCACCCCCGGGACGACGACCGCCGAGCACGAGCTGGCCGCGCTGCAGCGCGAGCACGGCCGACCGCTCTTCGCCCTGCTGCTGCGCCTGTGCGACGGCGACCGGCAGCGCGCCGAGGATCTGGTGCAGGAGACCCTCGTACGCGCCTGGCAGCACCCCGAGGCGCTGCGCGCCGACGATTTCGAGTCCGTCCGGCCCTGGCTGCTGACCGTCGGGCGACGGCTCGCCATCGACGCGCGGCGGGCCCGGCAGGCGCGGCCCCCCGAGGTCGGGGACGCGATCCTGGAGAGTGCGCGGGTGTGTGCCGATCACGCGGAACGGTCGGCGGCGACACTGGATGTGCGGGAGGCTGTGAAGACTCTCACTCCCGAGCACCGTGAAGTCCTGGTGCTGGTGTATTTCCACGGGGCGAGTGTGGCGGAGGCCGCGACGGCACTCGGAATCCCGCCCGGTACGGTGAAGTCCCGCGCGTACTACGCACTGCGCGCCCTGCGCCGAGTCCTACCGGGTTATGCGGCCGACCTGCGGTGAAACCGACGATCAGGTCAAGCCTCGGCAAAGTGCCTTGCTGAGGACCATGGTTGAGCAATCAGCTGTCTTCATCGGTGTCCGGACCGGGTGACGGTCCCGGAGCCGGGGTCGGGCGACGCGCACGCACCGGAGGAAGGCAGGAAGGGATGCTGCACAGAGGTCAAGAGAGCACGGACGGCACCGGCGGGGGCGAACTCACCGTCCCCATGGCCTGGTTGTACGCCGAGTACATCGCCGACGAGCTGTTGCGGACGGGCGACCTGATGCCGCCCACGTCCTTCGAGTTCCGTGCGGGCAGAGACGCGCTGGCACTCACCATCTTCCTGTCCGACACCAGCGGTGAGCTCTCGGGCATCCGGGTCATCACTCAGCTGGAGAAGTGGCTTTCGCTGACGGCGTACGACCAGCCCTGGCAGGACTGGGTCCGGACACGTATTTCCAGGTTGGCGGCCGACGCACTCGAATCGAGAGCACCGGCCCCGGACTTGGATCTGGCCGCCGCCGCCTGGCGCTGGCTGGAGGAGACCGAGCTGCTCGCCCCGGATCTGGACGCCGTACCGGGTGGCGGGCCCGTGCCCGGTGAGGACGACGGACCGAAGGTGTGGACCCCCGCCTGGCGGCTGGGACTGCCTCTCGGGCATCTGGCGATCCATCTTTTCTAGAATCCGACCAATCCGCGGTGCCCTCCGCTCCGAACACCTTTGGTCTCGATTCGGTATGGGCCTTGAGTGATTCCGCTGTGCGGTGCGTACCGGTGGGAGCAACACCACCCCACCCGTACCATCGGCACGAGGATTCTGCATGAGGTCCCTGGAACGGCATCGCGACGTCGGCGCATACGCGCTCGGCGTGCTCGACGAGGCGGACGCCTTCCGCTTCGAGGACCACCTCATGGAGTGCCCCCAGTGCGCGGCCCATGTGACTGAATTCGGTCCCGCCACACGGCAGTTGCTGCTGTACCGGCGAGCCACGCCGCGCTCCGTGCACCCCATGGCCCAACCCGGTCCCAGCATGCTGGACCGGCTGCTCGGCGAAGTGGCGAACCGGCGGCGCGCCGGCCGGCGGCGCTGGCTGTACGCGGTCGCCGCGGCGGTGGTCTTCGCCGTGGCCGGCCCCGGCATCGCGATCATGGCGAGCGGCGACGCGGACCGGACGCAGCAGGTCACCGCGACCGACGAGCGTTCGGGCGTCTGGGCACAGGTCACCAGCGAGAACACGGTCTGGGGCAGCCAGATCGAACTGAAGGTCAAGGACGGCGCCGGCCCCCGCGCCTGCCACCTCGTCGCCATCGCGGACGACGGCACGGAAGAGACGCTGACCAACTGGAACGTGCCCGAGCACGACGCCCGGGAGAGCACGATGATGGGCGCCTCGACCCTCCACCCCGACCAGATCGACAAGTACGAGCTGCGCTCCAACGACGGCCTGCGTCTGGTGACTCTCGACGCCCCCTGAGCGAGTGCGCAGGTCGCTACTTGAGCAGACGGGACATACGGCGGTCGGCGAGCGGCCTGCCGCCCGTCTGGCAGGTGGGGCAGTACTGGAGCGAGGAGTCGCTGAAGGAGACCTCGCGGACGGTGTCCCCGCACACCGGGCAGAGCTCGCCCGTCCGGCCGTGCACCCTCAGGCCGCTCTTCTTCTCCGCCTTCAGGCGTCCGGCCGCGAGGCCCCGGGAGCGCTCGACCGCTTCGGTGAGCGTCATGCGCAGTGCCTCGTACAGCCGCCGGTTCTCCTCGGGCGTGAGTGAGGAGGCGAGCTTGAACGGGGACATCCGCGCGGCGTGCAGGATCTCGTCGCTGTAGGCGTTCCCCACTCCCGCGATCAGGCCCTGGTCCCGCAGCGCGCCCTTGAGCCGGCGCCGCTCCCCCGCCAGCAGACCGGCGAGGCGGGCCTCGTCGAAGTCGTCGGCGAGCGGGTCCGGACCGAGGCGGGCCACGCCGGGCACCTCCTGCGGATCGTGTACGACGTACACCGCGAGCCGCTTCTGGGTGCCGGCCTCGGTGAGGTCGAAGCCCTCGCCCGTCTCCAGGGCGACACGCAGTGCGAGCGGGCCTTTCCCGGGTTTCGGCGGGCCGTCGGGGAGGCGGTCGCGCCAGTGCAGCCAGCCCGCGCGGGCCAGGTGGGTCACGAAGTGCGGGCCGCCGTCCACCGTCAGGTCGAGGAACTTGCCGTGCCGGTGCACGGCGGTGACCTCGCGGCCCTCGATGGCGGTGACCGGTGGGTCGTACGTCTTCAGGACGCTGATCGCGACGGGCAGCACGCGGACCACCTCGTGGCCCACGAGCCGTTCGGTCAGGAAGTCCCTGAGCGCTTCGACCTCGGGAAGTTCCGGCATACGTCCAGAGTGCCACCGCATGCCGTACCGCTCAGCTCGTGGGCGGCACCACGAACTCGGCCCACACGACCTTGCCGCCGCCCCGCGCCTCGACGCCCCAGTCGTCGCCGAGGAGATCGACCAGGAGCAGTCCGCGCCCGGAGACCCCGGACTCCCCCGCCTCCCGGCGCCGCGGCAGCGCGCTGGAGGAGTCCTCGACCTCGACCCGCAGGCGACGTTCCGCGCCGCTCAGCACGCGCAGCGTGACGACCGCCGCGCCCTCGGTGTGCATCAGGGTGTTGGTGATCAGTTCGTCCGCCACCAGTTCGACCTCGTCGGCCCGCTCATGGGCGCCCCAGGCCCGGACCGCCGCCCCGACCATGTGCCTGGCCTGGCTCAGCGCGTCGGGGTCGGCGGGTGCGACATGCTGCTGGAGCCGTCCGCCGGACTGTACGGCGGCCAGGCCCTGGCGGCGCATGAGAAGCAGGGCCACGTCGTCGTCCCCGCTTCGCTCGTCGGCCACCTCGATGAGACAGTCGGCCATCTTCCACACGCTGTCCGGGCCTGCCGCGATGAGTGCCATGAGGGTGCGCAGCCCGTCCTCCAGGTCGGCGCCGGGCTGCTCGATGAGCCCGTCGGTGCACAGCACCAGCGTCTCGCCGGGGTCCAGTTCGAGGGTGGCCACGGGGTAGGCGAGGCGCCCGAACTCGGCGGACAGGCCGAGCGGCAGCCCGCCGTCGACCGGGACACGGCGGCAGGTGCCGTCGGCGCGCCGCACCAGCGGGTCGAGGTGACCGGCCCGGACCACCTGGATCACCCCGGTGGTCAGGTCGGCCTCCGCGTACAGACAGGTCGCGAAGCGGTCCGTGTCGAGTTCGTGCAGGAAGACGGAGGCGCGGGCCATCACCGTGGCGGGCGGGTGCCCCTCGGTCGCGTAGGCCTTCAGGACGATCCGCAGCTGGCCCATGACGGCCGCGGCGTGCGTGTCGTGGCCCTGGACGTCCCCGATGACCGCGCCGACCCGGCCGCCCGGCAGCGGGATCACGTCGTACCAGTCGCCGCCTATGTCCCGGCCCAGCTGACCGCCGGAGGAGGCGGCGCGGTAGCGGACGGCGATGTCGGCTCCGGGCACGGTGGGGATGGAGCGCGGCAGCATGGCCTGCTGGAGGCTCTGGGCGAGGTCCTTCTCCTGCTCGTAGAGCATGGCCCGCTGGAGACTCTGGGCGATGCTGGTGCCGAGCGCGACGAGCACGGCGCGGTCCTCCGCCGAGAAGCCGTACCGGTCGTTGTAGAGCAGGCCCATCGCGCCGATCGGCCGGGCCTGTGCGATGAGCGGCAGATAGGCCGCCGAGGTGATGTGCAGGTCGGTGAGGTGCGGCCAAAGGATCGGGTACCCGGCAGCGAACTCCTCCGGCGACTCGATGAAACGCGGACTGAGGGTCCGTACGACGTCGCCCATCGGGTAGGGCTCGTCGATCCGGGTGATACGGGTGCCGGGCACGGAGGCGCCCGCCGGGCCCTCGGCGACCAGCCGGATGCGGCCGGCCTCCACCAGACCCATGACCAGGCTGGCCGCCCCGAGGTGTGGCACGCCGTGGGAGTCGGTGAGGACGTCGATGACGTCCTCGACGGTGCGGGCGTGCGCGAGGGCCGCCGTGATGACCTGCACGACGTTGGTCTGCCGGCGCCTGGCCTCGTCCTGGGCGGCCTGCTCGGTACGGGCCTGGCTGTCCCGCAGCTCCTGTGTGGCGTCACGGACGAGGCCGATGATCCGGCGCGGGCGGCCCGTCCCGTCCCGTCGGATGTAGCCCTGGGTGTGGGTCCAGCGCAGGGTGCCGTCACGGCGGCGGACGCGGAAGTAGGCGCCGTAGTTCTCGCTGCCGTCCTTCATGGCCTCGGCGACGACGGAATCGAGCCGCCTGCCCTCCATCGGGGGTACCCGCACGGCCAGACTCTCGGGGTGGCCGTCGTATTCCTCGGGGCGCAGATCGAAGATCTCGAACGCCAGGGCGTCCATGTGGAACAGGCCGGCGTCCAGGTCCCAGTCGAACGTCCCCATGCGATTGAGCGCCAGAACCGGGTCCGGGTGGGCGGGCCAGTCGTCCGGGAGTGACAGGGCGCTCGCTCCCCGATCAGCCATGCGCCCACCCTCCCAGTTTTTGGCTGATTCTTCGACTTGTCCGACGTCTTTCGTCGGGCAACTCTCACTCGCCGAAGCCCTCGCAGGGGTCGTACGGAACATAGGAGCCGTACGCGGTGGGGGTCTCGTCGGGAATCAGGCCACCGCCGTCGGGAAGGTCCGGGATCTCCGGGACGGTGTCGGGGCCGATGTCGTCGCAGGAGTCCTGGGCCGTACCGACCCCGAAGTCGTCAGGGGACAGGACCTCCGCTCCCGGCGGGTCGCCGTCCCAGCCGCCGGCGAGCAGAGCCGCGGAGAGCGCACAGGCCGTGACAAGGGTTCGGTGCATCCCTCATTGTCTGCGTCGCCCACTCGGCGTACGCAAGCCGAGAAAGTCACCCAGCGTGACAATGGAGGGGAAGGGGGAGGAAAGACAGAAGGGAGGACCGGATCATGGAGTGGTTCGCCGCACCCGACTACTGGCTGAGCCGTCTGCTCCTCCAGCGTGGCCTGGCCTGCGTCTACCTCGTCGCGTTCCTGGGCGCGGCCCTCCAGTTCCGGGCGCTCATCGGCGAGCGGGGCATGCTTCCGGTCCCCCGGCTGGTCGCCCACCTGTCTTTCGGACAGGCACCGAGCGCGTTTCAACTCCACTACTCCGACCGCTTCTTCGCCTGCTGGTCCTGGACGGGCTGCGCGGTGTCGGTCGCGCTGCTCGCGGGACTGGACGGACAACTTCCCCTCTGGGGCGGGATGTTGCTGTGGCTGCTGCCATGGGCGATGTATCTGTCGATCGTCAACGTCGGTCAGACCTGGTACGGCTTCGGCTGGGAGTCGCTGCTCCTGGAGACCGGCTTCCTCGCCGTCTTCCTGGGCAACGACGAGGTCGCGCCGCCGGTCGTCGTGCTGTTCCTGCTGCGCTGGATCCTGTTCCGCGTCGAGTTCGGCGCCGGCCTGATCAAGATGCGCGGCGACGCCTGCTGGCGGAAACTGACCTGCCTCGACTTCCACCATGAGACACAGCCCATGCCGGGCCCGCTGAGCTGGTACTTCCACCGCCTCCCGAGGCCGGTGCACCGGGTCGAGACGGCCGCCAACCATCTCACCCAACTCGCCGTCCCCGTCCTGCTGTTCACCCCGCAGCCGGTGGCGACGGCCGCCGCGTCCCTGATGGCCGTCACCCAGTTGTGGCTGGTTCTGTCGGGCAACTTCGCCTGGCTGAACTGGATCACGATCGTGCTGGCACTGTCGGCGGTGCGTCTCCCGGACACGGCGCCTACGTCCGTCCCCGACACCCCGCTCTGGTACGAGATCGTGGTCCTGACCGTCGCGACGGCACTGGTGGCCCTCAGCTACCGTCCGGTCCGCAACATGCTCTCGCGCCGCCAGGTCATGAACCGCTCCTTCGACCCGTTCCACCTGGTCAACAGTTACGGCGCCTTCGGCAGCGTCAGCCGCATCCGGTACGAGGTGGTCGTCGAGGGCACGGCCGACGAGCTACCGCGCGAGGACTCCGGCTGGCAGGAGTACGAGTTCAAGGGCAAGCCGGGTGAACCGGCGCGCCGGCCACGCCAGTTCGCGCCCTACCATCTGCGGCTCGACTGGATGATGTGGTTCGCCGCACTGTCGCCCGCGTACGCCGGTTCGTGGTTCGGCGCACTGGTCGAGCGGCTCCTGGAGAACGACCCCGACACGCTCCGACTGCTGCGCCACTCCCCCTTCCCGCTGGACGCGCCCCCGTGCCATGTCCGGGCCCGACTCTTCCGGTACCGGTTCACGACCTGGCGGGAGCGCCGGGCGACGGGGGCGTACTGGGAGCGGGTGTACGTACGGGAGTTCATGCCGCCGACGCGGCTGGCCGGGTCGGTTCAGAGGCCGTAGACGCGGGTCGCCGTGCCCGCGAAGAACTGCTCGCGTTCGTCCGCGCCGAGGGAGGCGGTCAACTCCTCGGCCAGGGACAGCACTTGGCCGTAGGACGCGGCGAGGGTGCACACCGGCCAGTCCGAGCCGAACATCAGCCGGCCGGGGCCGAAGGCTTCCAGAGCCGTGTCCGCGTACGGCCGTACGTCCTCGGTCGTCCAGGAGGCGTGGTCCGCCTCGACGACCAGGCCGGAGAGTTTTCCCACCGCGTTGGGCAGGGCGGCCAGGGAGCGAAGGTCCGAGGCCCAGGGCTCCAGCGCGCCGGAGACGATCGGCGGCTTTCCCAAGTGGTCCAGGACAAAGGTGAGTTGCGGAAAGGCCCCGACCACCTGGACGCACGCGAGCAGCTGGTGCGGCAGGACGATCAGGTCGTACACCAGGCCCGCTTCGGCGACGGCGGCAAGGCCTCGGCGCACGTCGGGGCGCAGCAGCCACCCCGGATCCGGCTCGCCCTGGACCTGGTGGCGGATCCCCTTCAGGTATGCGCCGCCGGGGAGTTCACGCAGCCTGGCCAGCTCGTCGGCGATGTCGGCACGCGTCAGGTCCGTCCAGCCGACGACGCCCGCGATCGGTTCGTGCTCCGCCGCGAGCGTCAGGAACTCCGGGGTCTCCTCGCGCACGGTGATGGTCTGGACGAGGACCGTACGGCCGACTCCGGCCGCGTGGATCTCCGGCGCGAGGTCCTCCATGGTGAAGTCCCGGCGCAGTGGGCTGTCCTCGGCGATCCAGTCCTGGTCCCGGACCGACAGATCCCACACATGGTGGTGCGCGTCGACGATCGTCACGGCAGCTCCCAGACGACCGGCAGCCCCGACTCCGCGCCCTCGGTGGAGTAGTCGTGCACCACGTCGAGGAGTTCGGCCATCCGTGCCTGCCAGGCCACGTTGACCGGCAGTTTCTCCAGCTCGGCGAGGAGGCGGCCGTAGTCCGCGCACTCCAGGACGTGGAAGAGGTCGGTACCGCTGCGCCAGATCGTCCAGGAGGTGGCCCCGGCGGCGCGGATCGCGTCGGTCAGCTCGACGGGCACCTCACGGTGGGCGGCGTCGTACTCGGCGACGCGGTCGGCGCGGACCCTGGTGTGCAGGGCGACTCTCATGACGGCTCCTGGGACGGCTCGTCGCCGGGCAGCAGGCCGGTGTCCCTGAGCTCCTGCCAGAAGGCCTGGGGCACGGACACGGCGAACTGCTCGGCGCAGTCACGGACTTCGGCGGCCGAACGGGTGCCGACGAGGACACCGGCGACGGCCGGGTGGGCCGCGCAGAAGGCGAGCGCGGCGGCGCGCAGGGTGATGCCGTGCCGTTCGGCGACGGCCTTCATGCGCAGGGCGCGGTCCAGCAACTCGCCCGACACGGTCGCGTAGTCGTAGGTCGCTCCGGGCCTGGGATCCGCCAGCAGACCGGAGTTGAAGGCGCCGCCGATCACCACGGACGTGCCGCGTTCGACGGCGGCGGGCAGGAGTTCGGTGAGCGCGCTCCGGTCGAGGAGCGTGTAGCGGCCGGCGCACAGGACCACGTCGACGTCCGTGTCCCGGACGAAGCGGGTGAGCATCTCCGCCTGGTTCATCCCGGCGCCGATGGCGCGTACGACGCCTTCCGAGCGGAGTTTCTCCAGCGCCGGATAGGCCTCGCGGAAGGCCTGCTCGGCGTGGTCGTCGGGGTCGTGGAGGTAGACGACGTCGATGTGGTCGACGCCGAGCCGCTCCAGACTCGCCTCCAGGGTCCGGCGTACGCCGTCGGCGCTGAAGTCCCAGACCCGGGTGTGGGTGGCGGGGACCGCGAAGCCGTTGGCCAGGTCGTCTCCGGCCGGCGTCCCGGCGGGCTCCAGGCGTCGGCCGACCTTCGTGGAGATGGTGTACGCCGAGCGCGGGTGCTCGCGCAGGGCCGCGCCGAGCCGGCGTTCGGAGAGGCCGATGCCGTAGTGCGGCGCGGTGTCGAAGTAGCGGATGCCCGCGTCCCAGGCGGCGGACACCGCGTCGTGCGCCTGTTCCTCGGTGACCTCGGTGAAGAGGTTGCCGATGGCTGCGGCGCCGAAAGCCAGGCCAGTGATCTCGACACCGCTGCGGCCGAGCGTGTGCACCGGCAAGGGCACGGGTGCGGACCCCGGGACGCTCTCTGGCGTGCTGATGGGCATGTTCACCGGCCCGCCGGGCGCAGCCGCAGGCCCTGCATGCCGCCGTCGACGGCGAGTGCCGTGCCGGTGGTGGCGCCGGACAGGGGGCTCGCCAAGTAGGCGATGGCGCCCGCGACTTCGGCTGCCGAGACCAGACGGCCGGTGGGCTGGCGGGACTCCAGCGCGGCGCGTTCGGCGGCGGAGTCGGGGGCCGCGTCGAGGAGGCGGCCGACCCACGGAGTGTCGACCGTCCCGGGGTTGACGCAGTTCACGCGGACCCCCTCACGCACATGGTCGGCGGCCATGGCCAGGGTCAGCGAGTACACGGCGCCCTTGGTGGCGCTGTACAGGGCGCGCTGCGGCAGGCCGGCCGTGGCCGCGATCGAGCAGGTGTTCACTATGGCGGCGTGCGCCGAGTTCCGCAGGTGCGGCAGCGCGGCGCGGGCGACGCGGACCATGCCGAGCACGTTGACGTCGAAGACGTGGTGCCATTCCTCGTCGTCGTTGTCCTCGACGGTGCCCTGGGCGCCGATGCCGGCGTTGTTGACGACGATGTCGAGGCCGCCGAGATCGGCCACGGCCGCGGCGACCGCCTCCCGCACGGACGTGTCGTCGGTGACGTCCGCCTTGTGTCCGAGCAGCGGCTCCTCGACCGACGACGGATCCAGGTCGAGCACGGCGACCCGGGCGCCGCGCGCCGCCAGCAGTTCCGCGGTGGCCCGGCCGATGCCGGACGCGCCGCCCGTGACCAGCGCCTTGAGACCCTCGAAGTCGGTCATGCGGCCTGCCCCTTGTCCTTCGCCAGGTCGGCGGCCCAGAAGGTGCCGCCGGGGAACGTGAACTCCGCGACGGACTCGGGCCGCATGGTCGCGGAGAAGCCCGGCGCGGTCGGTGCCAGGTAATGACCCTGCCTGATCACCACGGGGTCGAGGAAGTGGTCGTGCAGATGGTCGACGTACTCGATGACCCGGTTCTCGGTCGTGCCGGCCAGCGCCACGTAGTCGAACATCGACAGGTGCTGGACGAGTTCGCACAGGCCGACGCCGCCCGCGTGCGGGCAGACGGGGACACCGAACTTGGCGGCGAGCAGCAGGATGGCGAGGTTCTCGTTGACGCCGCCGACGCGAGCCGCGTCGATCTGCACGATGTCGAGGGCGTCGGCCTGGAGGAGCTGCTTGAAGACGACGCGGTTCTGGACGTGTTCGCCGGTGGCGACCTTGACGGGTGCGACGGCCCGGCGGATCGTGGCGTGGCCGAGGATGTCGTCGGGGCTGGTGGGCTCCTCGATCCAGTAGGGGTCGAACTCGGCGAGCGCCTTGGTCCAGCGGATCGCCTCGTCGACGTCCCAGCGCTGGTTGGCGTCGATCGCCATGCGGATGTCGGGGCCGACGACCCTGCGGGCGACCCGGCAGCGGCGCATGTCGTCCTCGAGGTCCGATCCGACCTTGAGCTTGATCTGCGTGAAGCCGTCGGCGACGGCCTCGGCGGCGAGCCGGGTGAGCTTCTCGTCGTCGTAGCCGAGCCAGCCGGCGGACGTGGTGTAGGCGGGGAATCCCGTCGCCAGCAGCTCGGCGGTGCGTTCGGCGGCGCCCTCCCGGCCCCGGCGCAGCAGGTCGAGGGCTTCCTCGGGGGTGAGCGCGTCGGTGAGGTAACGGAAGTCCACCTGCCGGACGAGCCACTCGGGTTCGGCCTCGGCGAGCAGCCGCCACAGGGGCCGGCCTGCCCGTTTCGCGGCGAGATCCCATACGGCGTTGACGACGGCGCCGATCGCCATGTGCATCACGCCCTTCTCGGGTCCGAGCCAGCGCAGCTGGCTGTCGCCGATCAGGTCGTGGTTCAGGGTGCCCGGGTCCGCGCACAGCTCGTCGACGGACCGGCCGATCACATGACCGCGCAGCGCGTCGATCGCGGCGACCTGGACCTCGTTGCCCCGCCCGATGGTGAAGGTGAACCCGTGCCCCTCGTGCCCGTCGGCGGCGTCGGTACGCAGCACGACGTAGGCCGCCGAGTAGTCGGGGTCGGGGTTCATCGCGTCGGAGCCGTCGAGCTCCCGCGAGGTGGGGAACCGGATGTCGTAGGTGTCGACCGCGGTTACGCGGATGGAGGGGCCGGGGGTGCCGGGAGGACCGGGGGTCGGGGACACGGGATGCCTTTCGGTCAGTGGCAGGGGCTCCACAAGGGGAACCTCAGGGGTACGTCGGGGGTACGCGTCAGGGGTGTGCCTCGGGATCAGTCCTGCGCACGTCCTGTCGTCAGACGGGCGATCATCAGCGCGACCAGGATGATTCCGCCGTAGATCGCCTGGATCCAGAACGACGGCACCTGGGCCAGAGTCAGCAGGTTCTGCACCACACCCAGCAGGAGTACGCCGGTCAGCGCACCGAACATGGTGCCCTTGCCGCCGTCGAGGCTGATGCCGCCGATGACTGCCGCCGCGAACACGGTGAAGATCATGTTGTTGCCCTGGTTGGCGCTGATCGCGCCGACGTACCCGGTCTGCATGATCCCGCCGACGGAGGCGAGCACACCGGCGACGACGAACACGCCGAGCATCACCCGTTCGACCCGGATCCCGGCGGCGCGGGCCGCGTCCGCGTTGCCGCCGATCGCGTACAGGGCACGGCCGACGCGGTGGTACTTGAGGACGAGCCCGGCGACGGCGAAGCAGGCCCCGGCGACCCACACCGACATGGGGACGTTGAGGAAGGTGGTGGTGGCGAGGGAGTAGAAGGAGTCGGGCATGCCGAACAGCGTCTTGCCCTTGGTCGCGCCGACGAGCAGGCCGCGCAGCACGATCAGCATCGCGAGGGTCACGATGAACGCGTTGAGCTTGAACTTGACGACCAGGATGCCGTTGAACGCGCCGATCGCTCCGCCGACGGCGAGGACCGCCAACAGAGAGAGTGCGGCGGGGAGTTCGGTCCCCCACCCGGACTGCGCGACCGGCAGTACGAGCAGTGCTCCGACGGCCGGGGCGATGCCGACGACCGACTCCAGGGAGAGGTCGAACTTGCCGGTGATGAGAACGAGCGACTCGGCGAGCACGACCATCGCGAGGGCGGCGGAGGCACCGAGGATCGAGATCAGGTTGCGTTCGGTCAGGAACGAGTCGTTGACCACCGTGCCGAGCACCATGAGCAGCAACAGGGCCGGTACCAGCGCGAGTTCACGCGCGCGGCGCAGCAGTACGGTCTTGGCCGACCGCGGGTCCGGGGCGCGTAGGGGGGCCAGCGGCGGGGCTTTCGTATCAGCCATGGTCCACTCCTTCGATGGAGGCGATCAGCTCGTGGTCGCGCCAGCCCGCCGGATGCTCGGCGACGACGCGGCCGTGGAAGAGGACGAGGACGCGGTCGCAGCGGCGCAGGTCGTCGAGTTCGTCGGAGACGACCAGGACGGCGGTGCCGTCCTCGCTGGCACTGTCCATGCGGGCGAGGAGGGATTCCTTTGACTTCACGTCGACGCCCGCCGTGGGGTTGATCAGGACGAGCAGTTTGGGGTCGGAGGCGAGCGCGCGGGCCATGACGACCTTCTGCGCGTTGCCACCGGAGAGGTCGGAGACCGGCTGGTCAGAGCCCTCGGTGTGGATGTCGAGACGGTCGATGAGGGCGGTGGCGAAGCCGCGTTTGCGGTTCTCGGAGACGAAGCCGTACCGGCCGAGGCGGCGCAGGACGCTCATGGTGGCGTTGTCCCCGACGGTCATGCCGGAGACCAGCCCCTGTTCGTGCCGGTCACGCGGCACACAGGCGACGCCCGCCGTCAGCGCCGCCTGCACATCGCCGAACGGCAGCCGTTCGCCGTCGAGTCGGGCGCTGCCACTGGTGGGTGTGCGCAGTCCGGCGAAGGACTCGGCCAGCTCGATCTTGCCGCTGGCGCTGGAGCCGGCGAGCCCGACGACCTCACCGCGGCGCACGGTCAGGTCGATGTTCTCGTACGCCGGTGAAGTGAGCCCCTCGACTGCCAGCAGCACCGGTGCCCCGGGCTCGACTCCCTTGGGGGTGAAGGCCTGTTCGGCGATCGACTCACCGGCCATGGCCTCCACCAGGGCCTGGCGGGGAAGGTCGGCGACGGGGGCGGTGGTGATCCAGCGGGCGTCGCGCAGGACGGTCACCGTCTGGCACACCTCGTACACCTCCTGGAGGTGGTGCGAGATGAACAGGAAGGTGACGCCGGAGTCCTGGAGGGCGCGCATCCGGGTGAAGAGCCGGTCGATCTCCCGGCTGTCGAGCTGGGCGGTCGGTTCGTCGAGGACGATGAACCGGGCGCCGATGCTCAACGCCCGCGCGATCTCCACCATTTGGCGGTCCTCGACCTTGAGGTCCGCGGTGCGGGCCTCCGGGTCGACGTGGACGTCCCAGGTGTCGAGGAGTTCGGCGGCCTCGGCGCGCAGCCGGCGCCAGCTGATCGCGCCGCCGCGGCCGGTCGGCTGCCGGTTGATGAAGAGGTTCTCGGCAACCGTCAGCTCGGGGACGACCGTGGGCTTCTGGTAGACACAGGCCACCTTGGAACGCCAGGCGTCGCGGTCGGCGAGCGGGGGCGCGGGCCGGCCGTCGAAGCTGACCGTGCCCTCGTCGGGCGCCTGGAGACCGGTGAGGATGGTGACCAGGGTGGACTTTCCGGCGCCGTTGCGGCCGACGAGGGCGTGCGACTCACCCGGCAGGACGGTGAGCCGGCCGCCCTGGAGCGCGGTGGTGGGGCCGTACCGCTTGGTGATGTCGCGCGCCTCGACGAGCGGTACGGCGGGGGTGTCCGGGTTCTCCCGTGGCTGGCTGTTCATCCGACCGTGTTGCCCCAGAGCGCGGTGTCGTCGACGTTTTCCTTGGTGACCAGGGGCGCGGGCAGCTGGTCCTCCAGGATGCCGCTGGGCAGCTTGACGATCGTGGAGCCGTGGTCGGTCGGGCCCGGCTTGAAGGTCTTCCCCTCCATCGCGGCCTTGATGTAGAACATGCCGTACTTGGCGTAGAGGTCCGCGGGCTGCGAGACGGTCGCGTCGATCTCACCCTTGCGGATGGCGTCGAACTCCTGCGGGATGCCGTCGTTCGAGACGATCGCGATGTGCCCGGGCTGCCCCATCGCCTTCAGCAGTCCCTTGGACTTCAGGGTCTGCAGCGTGGGCGCCAGGTAGACCCCGCCGGCCTGCATGTAGATGCCCTTGAGGTCCGGGTTGGCGTTGAGCAGCGTGTCGAGCTTGGAGGCCGCGGTGTCCGACTCCCACTTGGCGGGGATCTCCAGCACCTTGAGCTTCGGGAACTTCGCCTTCACACAGGCCCGGAACGCCTCCGACCGGTCACGGCCGTTCACCGACGCGAGATCGCCCATGATCTGGACGACCTTGCCCGAGGTGATGTGTTTGCCGAGGTACTCGCAGGCCTGCTCGCCGTAGGCGACGTTGTTGGCGCGTACGACCATGGCGACCTTGCCCTTCTCGGGCGCCACGTCGACGGCCACGACGGGCACGCCCTTGCGCTCGGCCTGGTCGAGGCCCGCCTCGATGGCGGCGCTGTCGAGAGGCGCGACCACCAGGCCCTTCACACCCTGGTTGAGCTGGTTGTTGATGTCGGTGATCTGCTGCGCGGGGTCGCTGTTGGAGTTGACGGTCTTCAGCGTGTCGACGCCCTCGGCCTTGGCCATCTTCGGGACGTAGTCGTTGTACGCCTGCCAGAACGGCGACGTCAGCAGCGGCAGGATCACTCCTACCTTGCCGGTCCCGTCACCGTCGTCGCCTCCCGAGGCGACGCTGTCCTTGGTGCTGCCGCAGGCGCTGAGCACCAGACCGGCACAGGCGGCCATGGCCACCACGCCGATTCCCCGCGTGCTGCGTCGCATCTTCGGATTCCCCACTGTTCTGTCGAACATCTGACAGCTCCTCGTTGAGCGTGATCGAGCGGATGCCCGCATATTTATCAGACCACTTCCAGGTTAGAACACCCCACAGGGCCAAATTTTCCTCGATTCGGCCAGTAGTGGTCCGACCACCCTGCTGGTTAGACTGCGGCGGCACCCGGCGACAGGAGGAAACGGCGTGGACGAGATCCCGGCCGTCAGTACAGAGGCCGCCCCGCAGAAGGGCTCCGTGACGCAGCGCGCCATCGAGCAGATAAAGGCGATGATCGGCGAGGGCCGCCTGGAACCCGGCCAACGGCTGCCCACCGAGCGTGATCTCGCCGTCCGGCTGGGCATCTCGCGCAGCTCCATGCGGGAGGCGATCCGGGCGCTCACCGTGATGGGTGTGCTGGAGGCCCGGCACGGCTCGGGCATCTACGTGACCCAGCTGGAGGCCGGCGATCTGCTGGAGACCTTCGGTGTGGTCGCTGATCTCTCGCGGGGCCCGCGGCTGGCCGAGCTGCTGGAGGTCCGGCGCATCCTGGAGTCGACGGCGACCGCGCTGGCCGCCGCACGGATCACCCCGGACCAGCTCGCGGAGGTGGAGAAGCACCTCACGGCGATGAACGCCACCGACGATCCCGAGGAGATCCTCGCCCACGACCTGGCCTTCCATCGCGCGATCACCGCCGCGGCCGGCAACGACAGCATGGCGGCGATCCTGGAGGGCCTCTCCTCCCGCACCTTCCGCGCCCGCGTCTGGCGCGCCTACCAGGAGGAGGGCGCGTTCACGCGCACGCGGCGTGAGCACGCGGCGATCCACCGCGCGCTCGTCGCCCACGACCCGGAGGCGGCGCGGGCGGCGGCTGCGGCGCATGTGGGCGAGGTGGAGCAGTGGCTGCGGGGGCAGCCTGACGGTCCGGTGGGAGGGCCGTGATGTGTCGGCGGGCCCGGTTGGGGCTGGTCTCGCCCACGCGGCGGAGCCGCACATGTGACAGCCCCGCACCCCTTCAGGAGGGGCGCAGGGCGCCCCTCCTCGATCGTCAGCCCGTCGCGGACCTGTACAGCCCGAACTCCGCGATCCGCACCTCCGCGCGCGCCCGCGTCACCCGGACCCGCCACCGCCGGGCCCGGACCGGTGCCGTCAGCAGCAGAATCCGGCTCGCGCCGACCGTGCCCGCCCCCGCCACCCGGGTCCAGCGGCCCCCGGTGAACGCCTCGACGACGAAGTCCTCGACCTGCTGTCCGTGCCCGATGTCCTCCGCCAGCCGAACCCGGTCCGCCTCCCGCTCTCTGCCGAGGTCGACGGTGACCGTCCCCGGAGTCCGTGTCACCTGGGCCCCGAGCGCCAGGTCGGCCGGCAGCTCCCGGTCGACTCGCTCCCGGAACTCGCGCAGCCGGGTGACGTCGGAGGCGGCGAGGCGGCCGTCCGTGTCCGGCGGGACGTTGAGGAGGAGTACGGCGTTGCGGCCGACCGAGCCGAAGTAGATCTCGGTCAACTGGTCGACCGTCTTGGGCTGTTGGTCGGCGTGGTAGAACCAGCCGTCCCGGATCGACACATCGCACTCGGCCGGCCACCACTGGACGTAGTCGGCCACCCCACGGGCCGCGACGAGCGCGCCCCGGCCGCCCATGTCCGCCGCGTCGTAGGAGAGCGCGAAGTCGGTCCGGCCGTAGTCCTTCTCGGTGACCGGTACGACGCTCCACTCGTTCTCGCGCGCCAGGCCGCCCTCGTTGCCGACCCAGCGGACATCGGGGCCGGAGACGGCGATCGTGGCGTCCGGGGCGAGGGTGCGGACGAGGGTGTACCAGCTGTCCCAGTCGTACTTCTCGACCTTGTCCGGCGGGATGCGCCCCTGGGCGCCGTCGAACCAGACCTCGTCGACGGGTCCGTACTCGGTGAGGACCTCGTAGAGCTGGTCGAGCATATGGGCGCCGTAGTCGGTGGCGGGGAGGGTGAACACCGGGCCGTCCGGACGGTCGTCGTTGTCGACCGGGGTGGGGATGGTGTGCTCGGTGCGCGCGCTGCCGTTGGCGTAGACGCCGTGCAGATACTGGTTCTCGTCGGCCGGGGAGATGTACACACCGACCTTCAGCCCGTACCGCCGCATGGAGTCGGCGAACGAGCGCAGCACGTCACCCTGTCCGCCACGCCAACTGCTCGATGCCACCGAGTGGTTCGTGTACCGGGAGGGGTAGAGGACGAAGCCGTCGTGGTGCTTGACGGTGAGGATGGCGAGCCTGAAGCCGCCGTCGCGCAGGGCCCGCGCCCACTGGTCGGTGTCGAGGCCGGCCGGCTGGAAGACGTCCGGGTCCTCGTCGCCCGTGCCCCATTCGAGGCCGGTGAAGGTGTTGACGCCGAAGTGCAGGAACGCGGTCCGCTCCAGCCGCTGCCAGGCGATCTGCCGTGCGGTGGGCCTGACTTGGGACGCCTTGCGGACGAGGGTCTCGGCAGAGTCGGTGGGATCCACGGGGATACGGAAGGTGGGTTCTTCCGTTGCCGGTGCGATGGCCCCGCGTGGGGCGGCCAGGGCGAGCGAGGTGCCCTGAGAGGCCACGATCGCGGCGGCCGCCGTGACGAAGAGACGTCTGGAGACTGTCATGGGGAACGACTCCTCGGGTCAGTGGGTCAGTTGACGGTGGTCAAGTGCCAGACAGCGGGCGGGCGTTGGTCCGGCGGGTACTGCACGAGACGACCGTCGCCGGTCGCATGCACCGACATCCGGGTGATCGCGTTGACGAGTCGGTAGCCCCCTGCGGACGGCTCCAGCTCCCAGCGCTGCACGGTGTTCGCGGCGTCACAGGTCTGCGCGGTGAGCTCGACGCCGGGCTGGAGCGGGGTGTTGAGCGTGAGTTTCCCACCGCGCACCTCCAGGCAGCCTTCGCCGGTGCGCAGGGTGACGTATCCGTCGGGTGTGCGTCGCACCTCGGCGGTGAGGGAGTCGGCGCCCGGCGCCGTGAAGGTGTACGTCCCGTCCGTGACCGGCACCCGGGTCAGGTCCCGCCGACCGGGCGCGTGCCCGACGGCCGTCCCCCGCTCGGTGAACCCGGCATACGTGGTGTCGGGATGCGGATCTCCCCAGGTGGCCTGCGCGAGCTGCCGCAGGGCCGGGCCGGTGTCGACGGCGACCTCGTTCTCGGTCTCGCCGCGCCCGTTGTCCGGCCAGAGGCTGATCTTCGCGCCCACGATGCCCTGGCTGGAGGCGAGCTTCTCGCCCTCGAAGCTGCGCGGGTCCCAACTCTGGTCGTACAGGCCCTTGGTGTCACTGTGGAAGCCGCCCCGGACGAGATACAGCGCATAGGCCGCGTTCATCAACGGGTAGCCCTGAGCGCGGAGTCGGCTCGGCTTCACCGCCACGTTCAGCCAGTGCTCGACCGTGGTGCCCGCGGCCACCGGCACGGTGTTGGCACCGGTGAGCCCGTCGTTCCAGATACGCAGTTTCCGCCCCTTGGCGGCCAGGTGGGCCTGGACACGGTTGACGAAGTCGATGAAGGCGTCCTGGGGTGTGGCGTTCGCCCCGAACTTCTCCCGGGCGTAGCGGAGCATCTGCGGGTACCTGGCGAAGTCGGAGCCGAGCATGTACTCGTCGGCGCCCATGTGCCAGGAGCCGCCGGTGAACACCTGCGCGTACTCGTCGATCAGACTCGTGTAGTAGTCGAAGGCGGCCGGCTGGGTGATGTCGAGCCTGGCGGCCTGCTTGGCGCCGTCGGAGTCGGTGAGCTGGAGATCGGGGCGGTTCTCGATCCAGGGGTCCATGTGGCCCGGGGAGTTGATCTCCGGAACGATCTCCACGTGGTACTTGTCGCCGAGGGCGACGAGCCGCCGTATCTCGTCCTTGGTGTAGTAGCCCCAGGTGTTGGCCTCGGGGTGGGTGTCGCTCTTCACCTTGAGTTCCAGGAGCAGCTGGTTGAGCTTGTGGTACGCCATGTCGCGTACGAGGTTCTCCAGCCACCCCGTCGAGATGTGGATGTAGCAGGCGCACACGCCGACGCCCCGTTCGGCGTACCGGGGTATGTCGACGGTACGTCCGGCGGGGATCCGGTCGCCCTGGGCGAGGAGCTGGAGGAGGGTGCGGGTGCCGTAGAAGGCGGCGCGCTCGGTCGCGCCGGTCACCGACAGCCGTGCGCCCGCCCGGAGTTCGTACCCCTCGGCGCCCAGTGCGGTCCGCTCCGGCGCCACGTCGATAACGATGTCACCGGCGCGCGCACCGCCGCTCACCACGGGTACGGTGCCGTGGCCCGCCGCCCGCAGATCGTCGGCGAGGGTGTCGGCGACCCTCCGCTCGGGCGCGGAGTCGGCGACCAGCCGGGCAGAGCCGGTGTACCGGTAACTCCCCTGCTCCGGGGTCCAGTTCGCGAGGGCCGGCACGGTGAGGGGGACGCTCGCCGCCCCGGTGCGCGCGACGGCGGGGACCGGGGCGGCCAGCAGCAGTAGGGCCACCAGCACACCGAGAAGCCGACCTCTTGGATACCTACTCATCTGGAAGCTCCCATTCATCGGAGGTGTGATGATTGAGCGCACCCCAAGGGCTGTCAATGGGGCCCCAGGTCAGGACAGTTGGGCCAGTGATCGGATGACCAGCGACTCCATGACGGAAGCCGGTGGCCCCCACGCCAGAAAAGTCCAAGAGACCCGGCCCGAATGTCCAAGCTCGACGACACTCGACGCCCCATGTACTCACGAGTAGCCTCATCGCCTCACGCGTAGCACGATGTGTCGTATCCACCCCGAGGAGCCCCCGTGACCAGCTGGGCCGGCCGTACCGCCGTCGAGATCGCCGCCGCCGTCCGCGAGAAGCGCGTCACACCGCGCGAAGTCGTGGCCGAGCATCTCGCGCGCATCGAACTGCTGGACGCCCGCGTCGGTGCGTTCCGCCGGCTGCGGGCCCAGGAGGCGCTGGCCGAGGCGGACGAGGTGGCGGGCCGCGCGGACCTGGCGGACCTTCCGCTCGCGGGCGTACCCATCGCGGTGAAGGACAACCTGGGCGTGCGCGGCGAGTCGACGCGCCACGGTTCCTCCGCGACGCCGGACACCCCCGCCGACCACGACCACATCACCGTGGCCCGGCTGCGCGCGGCCGGCGCGATCGTCGTCGGTCTCACCAACGTGCCCGAGCTGTGCATCTGGGGCACCACGGAGGGCCCGCTCGGCACGGCCCGCAATCCCTGGGACACCACCCGCACGGCGGGCGGCTCCTCGGGCGGCAGTGCCGCGGCCGTCGGCGCCGGGATGGTGCCGATCGCGCTGGGCAACGACGGCATGGGCTCGCTGCGGATCCCCGCCGCCAACTGCGGTGCCGTCACCATCAAGCCGGGCCTCGGGGTCGTGCCGGCGGGCATCGGCAACGGCGACTGGTTCGGCATGTCGGAGAACGGCCCGCTGGCGACGACGGTCGAGGACGCCCGCCTGATGCTGTCGGTCCTCGCGGACACGCGGTTCGTACGGTCGGACGCGCACGCCGGACGCAAGATCGCCCTCTCCGTCCGCAGCCCCATCGCCGGCGTCACCATCAGCAGGCCGTTCACGTCAGCCGCGCGTGAGGCCGCCGCGCTGCTGGACAGTGCCGGTCACGAGGTGCGGCCCGCCGACCCGCCCTACCCGCTGTCGATCGGCGTGACCTCGTTCACGCACTGGACGGCGGGCACGGCACGGGACGCGGAGGGCTTCGACCGGAGCGGACTGAGCCGGCGCACCCGGGTCCACGCGGCCGTCGGGCGCCGGTTCGTCGGGTACGTCGAGCGGGGGCAGCACAAGGAACAGCTGCGCCGGCGCCTGGAGCCGTTCTTCGCCGAGCACGACGTGCTGCTCACCCCCGCACTCGCCCGGCGCTCACCCACCGCGGCGGCCTGGCACGAGCGGGGCTGGCTGCGCAACGTCCTCGCCAACACGAACTACTCGCCGATGACGCCCCCGTGGAACCTGACGGGCTGGCCGGCGATGGCCGTACCGTTCGGCACCCTGCCCTCGGGCGCGCCCTGCTCCGTACAGCTGGTGGGCCGCCCGGGCTCGGAGGCCGTACTTCTGGACGTGGCCCAGCAGTTGGAGGAGCTGCACCCCTGGCAGCGGACGGCTCCGCTCGCCTAGAAGCCCTTGTACATGATGTGCAGGCCCACCCGGCCGTGGCGGGGATGGTCGAACGCGTCCGGCACGGTGCCCAGGATCGTGAAGCCGAGCGAGGTCCACAGCTTGACCGCGGGGTTGGTCTCGACGACGGCGTTGAAGACCATGCCCCGGTAGCCGTGGGCCTCTGCCTCGCTCAGGACGTGCTCGGCGAGGGCGCGGCCGATGCCACGGCCGCCGCGGTCGGGGTCGACCATGAAGCCGGCGTTGGCGATGCGGGCGGCGGGGCCGCCGTAGTTGGGGGTGAGGAACGCGGAGCCCACGACGGCTCCGGCACTGTCCTCGGCGACGTACACCTGCTTGGCCGAGCTCATCCACAGAGCGCGGGCCGCTTCCTCGGAGGTGTCCGGGTCCCAGGTGTAGGTCTCGGCGGCGGCGACGATGCGGTGCCAGAACGGCCAGATCCGCGGCCAGTCGTCGGCGGTGGCCCGCCGGATCTCTGTGCTCAGCATGGGCGCGAGTCTGGCACGCCCATGCCGGCGGCGATCTCTACAGGTCCTGTCGGGGCGTCAGTCGACGCTGGGCAGGATGTGGGGCTCGGCGAGGTCGTCCTCGTAGCCCGCCAGGCGGATCGGGGCCGACCTGGCCCACACGTCGAGGCTGCCGAGCCGCTCGCTCCGGTCGTCGGGGGCCGCCGTGCGTTCCTCAGGGCCTTGTTCGAGATTCGTCTTCTCCGGTGTCACCGCGCACTCCTTTTGTGTCGGGTCACCCTCGGGACTTCGGGACCAGTCTGATGCCGGCCGCTCCACATCCACTCGGGTCTGGGTCAAGAGCAGTCAGGACGCGGTGGCGCCGGTAACGGACCGTGGGTGTGGGTGGAACCCAGTCGTGCTGCCCGTCCGCTCCAGTATTAACCAAATGAGCGGGCGCCCGCTCGATGGGGTGAAAACAAGGAGTAAAGAACTCAAGTCGCTCAGTGTTCATTCAGCCATAATCTGCGGTTGTTTGTAACGTTGAGCACGTTTTGTACATCACCCGTACGGCTCAATGGGCGCACCCAGGTACGTCCTTGCCGCATCGGGTCCGGCAGTTCAGCTCCCGTTGGTCCGCGCGCCAGCCGGCCATGGTCTGCTGCCGACGGCAACGGCTGGTCCCGCGACGGAACTCGGGAGGACTGACGTATGGAGCTGCGCGGCGTCGGGGAACTGATGGATCTGCTGCACGCCTGCCGGGGCACCCCGGAGCACGACGGCGGCATCGCCGGTCCGGTCGACCTGCACCAGCACGCCCTCCAGACGGCTGCCCTGTTGCGCCGAAGTCGCCCCGCCGACAAGGAACTTCAGGTGGCGGGCCTGGTCCATGCCATCGGCCGGCTCCTCATACCCGGCGCCCCCACCCGGCACGCCCGGGTCGCGGCTGACGCCGTCCGGCACCTGCTCGGCGAACGGGTCGCCCGCCTCGTACACGACAGCCCGCACGCCACGGACCTGGACCCGCGTACGGACGCCGACACGCTCTCCCTGCGCCAGGCGGACGAGGCCGGCCGGGTCCCGGGCTTCGACGCGGGCGTCCTGGAGGACTGGTGCACACTGCTGGAGCTGGTCGCGGAGCAGCACTCCCGGCTTGGCGCCGTCGACTGAACTCCCTCGGATCCAGGGGCTATTGACGGACGGCCCGTCATGAGACGGTACGCGGATGACGTCGCCGTACGGACTCGAAGGGCGGGTCGCCCTGGTCACCGGGGGCACGCGCGGGATCGGGCTGGCCGTCGCCGAGGCGCTGACGCGGGCGGGGGCGCGGGTGTGTGTGACGGCCCGTGACCCGGACGGGGTGCGGCGGGCCGCCGAGGAACTCGGTGGGGTCGGGCTGGCGGGCAGCGTCGCCGATCCGGCACATCTGTCGGCGTTGACCGAGTTCACACTCGACGCGTTCGGGCGGCTCGACATCGTCGTGAACAACGCGGCGACCAACCAGCCCTACGGCCCGCTCATGGACGCCGATCCCGACACCTGGCGTGAGGCGTTCACCGTCAACGTCGAGGCCCCGCTGCGGCTGACGCAGTGCGTGTGGCGGGCGTGGATGCGCGAACACGGCGGCACCGTCATCAACATCTGCACGGAGGGCGCCACGCATGTCGGCCCCCACGTGGGCGCGTACGGCACCAGCAAGTCCGCGCTCCTGCACCTCACCCAGCAGCTCGCGGGCGAACTGGCCCCGAAGGTACGGGTCAACTCGGTCTCCCCCGGCCTGGTCCGCACGGAGATGGCCCGCTTCGTATGGGAGCACGACGAGAACACCATCGCCGACGGCCTCCCCCTCGGCCGGATCGGCGAACCCGAGGACATCGCCCGCGCGGTCCTCTGGCTGGCGTCGGACGCGTCGGAGTGGGTGACAGGCACAGACCTACTGGTGGACGGCGGAACCCGCGTACGCCCAGCGAAAACGGAAACGACAGACGCGGTGCTTGAAAACCTACGGCGACACAAACCGACGTAGGGGCGCGGGGCTGTGTCGATATGCGGCTCCGCCGCGTGGGCGCGACCAGCCCCCACCGGGCCCGCAGACGCCCGACCACCTCGCCTACCACTTACCGGGCGCGTAGTCCTTCATAAAGACCCCGTACAGGTCCTCCCCCGCCTCACCCCGCACGATCGGGTCGTACACCCGAGCCGCCCCGTCGACCAGATCGAGCGGCGCGTGGAACCCCTCGTCGGCCAGGCGCAGCTTGTCGTAGTGGGGACGTTCGTCCGTGATCCACCCGGTGTCGACCGAGGTCATCAGAATCCCGTCCGCCTCGAACATCTCCTGCGCACTGGTCCGCGTCACCATGTTCATCGCGGCCTTCGCGGCGTTCGTGTTCGGATGACCCGCACCCTTGTAGCCGCGCCCGAACACGCCTTCCATCGCGGAGACGTTGACGACGTACGCCCGCTTGCTGACCGCCTCGCGCGCCGCCCCGGACATCGCCGGCCGCAACTTGCTGATCAGGATGAACGGCGCCGTGTAGTTGCACAGCTGGGTCTCGAGAAGCTCCACCGGGGAGATCTGCTCGATGGTCTGCACCCAGGTGTTGGTGTCGACGACGTCGGGGACGAGGCCGCCCGCGTCGATGGCCGTGCCGTCGAGGTGCCGGGCGACGCTGGCGTTGCCCGCGACGAGGGCGAGGTCGGCGACCTTCTGGGCGTCGAGGCCGCTGATGCCGACGGGCAGCGCGGCCAGTCCGTCGACCGCGCCGGAGTTGAAGGCGCCGATGACGTGGTGGGCGGGCAGTTCACCGGCCGGTAGCGGAGCGCTCTCCGCCTCGACCAGCGCGGCGTACGCGGAGGGCAGCCGGCGTACCGTCTGGGTCGCGTTGTTGATCAGGATGTCGAGTGTGCCCTGTTCGGCGATCCGGTCGGCCAGGGCCACGACCTGCGCGGGGTCGCGCAGGTCGGTGCCGACGACCTCCAGGCGGTGCAGCCATTCCGCCGAGTCGTCCATCGCCTTGAAGCGGCGGATGGCGTCCTTCGGGAAGCGCGTGGTGATCGTGGTGTGCGCGCCGTCACGCAGCAGCCGCAGCGCGATGTACATGCCGATCTTGGCCCGGCCGCCGGTGAGCAGCGCGCGCTTGCCGGTGAGGTCGGTGCGGGCGTCGCGGCGGGAGCGGTTCTCGGCGGCGCAGTTCTGGCAGAGCTGGTGGTAGAAGTAGTCGACCTCTACGTAGCGGGTCTTGCAGGTGTAACAGGAGCGGGGGCGCTGGAGTATCCCCGCGATCTGCCCCTCGACCGTCACCGACGACGGCAGGATGCCCTCCGTCTCGTCGTCGATGCGCTGGGCGGAGCCGGTCGCCGTGGACTCGGTGACCGCCTTGTCGTGGGCGGTCTTGGAGGCCCGGCGCTCCTGCCGGCGGCGCTGCTTGACCGTGCGGTAGACACCGGCGGTGGCGCGGCGCACGGCGATGGCGTCGGGGTGGTCGACGTCCAGCTTGTCGAGTTCTTCGAGCACGCTGAGGCAGACGGCCATGCGCTCGGGGTCGATGCCGGGACCGTAGGAGACGTCGCCTACGACGTCCATGCCGTCCACGGCCGTCGGGCCGTCCTCTGTCACCGTCATCGCGCTGCCGTTCCCTGGGTCGCCCTCGCGGCGCTCGGACGGCGCCAGCTCTCGAACAGGCGATTTTACGGAAGCGCGGGCCCAGTCACCAAACCCGCGACGATCATGACGTGGGTCACAGGGCGCAGGCGGCGACGAGTGTCTCCACCTCGGCGGCCAGCGCGGCGGCGAACCGGTCGAGGTCCGGGACGGCTTCCGCGTCCGCGACGAGCCCGAAATGGACGTGCCCCCGGTAGGTGGAGATGGCGACCGCCAGTGACTGTCCCTGGGCGAGCGGGGCGAAGGGGTAGACCTCGGTGAGCGGGTTGCCGCCGAGCTTCAGGCCGAGGCTGGGCAGCGGCACGCTGGTGACGAGGATGTCGAACCAGAGCCGGGCTGCCTGCTTGACCAGCGGTCCGCCGAGCCGGTGGCCGAGCGGCGGGACATGGTCGGCGAGCAGCGCGACCGCGCCGGCGCCCCGCCCGGGGCCCGCGTCCTTGTTGCGGTCCATGGCCCTGCGTACGGAGTCGAGGCGCCCGAGCGGGTCCGGGTCGTCGACAGGGAGCCGCATCAGGTACCCGGAGAGCCGGTTGCCCTGCGGATGGGCGGAGCGTGGACGCCTTTTGGAGACGGGGATGAGGGCGCGTGGGGCGACCCCCTCGCTTCCGTCGCCACGCTCGTCGAGCCAGCGGCGCAGGGCCCCCGCGACGACGGCGATGAGTACGTCGTTCACGGTGCCGCCGACCGTCTTGCGCACGACGTGGACGTCGTCGAGGTCGACGGCGACTCCGGCGGTGCGGCGGGTGCCGGTCGGTTCGGCGACGAGCGCGGCGGACGAGCGGGTGTTCAGGGTGCCAAGTCCGGAGCGGGCGACGGACGCGCCGATGTCCAGGGCGCGGCCCACGTCGGAGAAGGCGCCGCGCACCAGGCCGGGCAGTTTGCGCACGTCCGGGAAGAGGCCGGCGGCCGGCTGTTCGGGGCGCGGGCGCGGCGCGGGCAGGTCGAGGGGGTCCATGACGCCGGCGGCGAGGGTCAGTGCGCGCAGGCCGTCGGCCAGGGCGTGGTGGAACTTGAACAGCACGGCGAAGGACTCACCGTCCTCGCCCGGCAGCACATGGGCTTCCCAGGGCGGCCGGCCGCGTTCGAGCGAGCGTTCCATCAGGCGTCCGGCCTCGGCGTGGAAGTCGGAGGTCGGGGCGTGCAGCCGGACGTGGTCGAGCGGATCGAAGTCCGGCGCCGCCTCGCGGGTGGCGCCGCCGAAGGCCAGCGGGAGCAGGGGCAGCCAGACGTCCCGGATGCGCATGCGCAGGCCGGGGACGGCCGGGGCGCGGGCGGCGAGAAGGTCGGCCGCGTGGGCCCCGGCGGTGGGTGAGTGGGCCGGGAAGACACCGAGGGCACCCAGGTGCATGGGGTGCAGGTCGGAGTCCATGTTCCAGAACGCCAGGTCGAGGGGGGCGAGCAGGTCCGAGGTCTCAGAGGTCAAGGGATCGCTCTCGCGTCGACGACGGGTGAGTCAGCAGTCAATCGCCAGTCAAGCGCTTGCGGGCGATTACGGTCAAGCGCGATCAAGTTACGCTCAGTTAACAACGCATTACGTCCCGCCGCTGTGGAAGCGGCGGGACGCCAGTGCCCAACGGGGTTGTCCAGGGGTACGGGGGCGGTTACGTCAGGGCCGGCGGCGCCGCGTCCGCGCCGGTACCCCACCCGGACGGCTCCGGGCCGACCGTGAAGTCGAGCGAGCGGGCGCCCCTCAAGATCCCGCTCGTCACATACGTACGGCTGTACGAAGAACCGTCGACGGCCACCGACTGGACGTACCGTCGGCTGTCCGACGTGCCCGGTGCTGTCACCGTGAGGGCGCCGAGGGGGTAGTAGCGAGGGTCGAGGGTGAGGTCGACCCGGTCGAAGACGGGCGTGGACAGGCCCCAGGTGTCGTAGCCGGGCTGCACCGGGAAGATCCCGATCGCGGACAGGACGTGCCAGGCGGACATGGTGCCCATGTCGTCGTTGCCGGTCATCCCGGTCGGGCCGTCCGTGTAGAGGGTCAGCGCGGCGTGCACGACCTCGGTCGTCTTCCAGGGCTGCCCGGTGGAGAGGTAGGTGTACGGAGCGGTGAGGTCGACCTCGTTCTGCGGGTTGTACTTGTCCGCGTTGTAGTAGGCGTACGGACCGTTCACCCACACGTCGCGGGCCGTCCCGGCCGGGTCCGCCGTCAGCCGGTCGTAGGCGAAGAAGGCGTCGAGCCGGTCGTTGGCCGCTTCTCTGCCGCCGAGCAGGTCCACCAGGCCGGGCAGGTCCTGCGGAACCAGCCACTGGTACTGCCAGGCCGTGCCCTCGTGGAACCCCTCGCCCTTCGCCGGATCGGGGTCGCCCGCGAAGGCGCCGGAGCCGTCCCGGGGCCGGAAGAAGCCGGTCGAGGCGTCGAAGACGTGACGGTAGCTCCGCGCCCGGTCCGCGTAACGGTCGGCGTCGGACTCGTGGCCCAGCTCGCGTGCCATCCGGGCCAGCATCGCGTCGGACAGGGCGTATTCGAGGGTGACGGACGCGCCCCAGTGGTAGTCCGAGTCGCCGAGCTTGGTGCGCGGGCGGCCCTTGAGATAGGGCGCGAAGCCGTGTCCGACGTACTCCCGGTTCGCCTCGCGCCCCAGCATGGGCAGATCGGCGGGCGGCACGCCGTCGGCGTTCCTCTTCAGGGCGCGGTAGGCCCGCTCCTCGTGGCCGTGCAGCAGCCCCTGCTGGTAGGCGTGGGTGAGGAACGGGGTGACCGGGTCGCCGGTCATGATGTTCGTCTCGACCGTGCCGTAGCCCCACTTGGGCAGCCAGCCGCCCTCCTCGTCGATCTTCAGCACCGAGAGCGCCATGTCCCGGGCCTCGCGGGGCGCGAGCAGCGACAGGAGCTGCGCCTGGGTGCGGTAGGTGTCCCACAGGGACCAGTTCTGGTAGTACGTGAAGTCCCGCGCGCGGTGGGTCTTCAGGTCCCAGCCGGTGTAGCGGCCGTCGGCGTCGCTGCCGGTGTTGGGGGCGAGGAAGCTGCGGTAGAGGGACGAGTAGAAGGTCCGGCGCAGCGTGTCCGAGCCGCCGGTCACGCCCACGTCGTCGAGGCGCGCCTCCCAGGCGTCCCGGGCCGCCTCCCGCACCTCGTCGAACGGGCGTCCGCCCTCGGCGCGCAGGTTGCCGGCCGCACCCTCCGCGTCGACGTACGAGAGGGCGGTGGTCGCCTCGACGGTGCGGTCCCCGTCCGTCGTGTCGAAGCGGACGTAGGCGCCGTCGCCCCCGGTCCGGGAGCCGCCGGTCACCGTGGTGCCGTCCCAGGTGCCGTACGCCGTGAAGGGCCGGTCGAAGCGGGTGACCGTGTGGACGGTGTACGGCTTGGTGCCCCGGCAGAAACCGGAGCCGGTGATCGTCGTGCGCACGGTCCTGTCGTCGAGGATCTCGACCCGGTTCGCCACCTTCGTGTGCAGCGACTGGCCCGCGTTGAGCAGCACGTTGGCCTGTGTGGTCGCCGGGAAGGTGTAGCGCTGGACGCCGGTGCGGGTGGTCGCCGTCAGCTCGGCGTCGATGCCCGACTTCAGGCCGACCCTGTAGTAGCCGGGGCTCGCCGACTCGCTGTCATGGGTGAACTCGGCGGCGTAGGTCGCGTAGTCGGTGCTCGTGATGTCGCCTGTGGTGGGCAGGACGGGCAGGTCGCCGCCGATGCGGCAGCCGACACCGGAGAGGTGGACGAGGGAGAAGCCCCGGACACGGGTCTGGGAGTAGCGGTAACCGGTCTTGTGCCCGGTGTCGGGCGAGAGCTGCACCATCCCGAAGGGCACGGTCGCGCCGGGGAAGGTGTTGCCCTCGTTCTCCGTGCCGATGAACGGGTTGACGAGGTCGGTGAGCCGCTCGTCACGGGCTTGGGCGGCCGGGGTCGAGCGCATTCCGGCCAACCGCCCGCACAACACCCTCTACGACGGCCGCTGGGAGATCCCCACCTTCGAAGAGGTCCTCCGCTGGCAGGACGAGCAGACCCGCAAGCGCGGCAGGCAGGTCTGGATCTACCCCGAGACCAAGCACCCCACCTACTTCCGGGCCCTCGGCCTGGGCCTGGAGGAGCGGGTCGCGAAGCTGTTGCGCAAGCACGGCAAGGACAGGAAGAACTCGCCGGTCATCCTCCAGTCCTTCGAGCCGACCAGCATCCAGCGCCTGAACCGGCTGGTGGACAACCCGCTCGTCGTCCTCCTCTCGGCCGCGAACACCCGCCCCTGGGACTTCGTGACGACCGGCGACCCCCGTACGGTCGCCGACCTGATCACGCCAACCGGCCTCAAGTCGATCGCCTCCTACGCCCAGGGCATCGGCCCGACCCTCGACCTGGTCATCCCGAAAGACTCGGCGGGTGCGCT
>NZ_AEJB01000296.1 GCF_000331005.1 Streptomyces turgidiscabies Car8 | reverse complement strand
CCACCACCGCCGGAACCTTCACGCTGCCTGGTCTGAGCATGAAGGTCGTCACGGGTCCCCACCCGTCACCGAGTGCTTAGTAGCACGGGTGGGAACCCGTGACGACCTTCATGCTCAGACCAGGCAGCGTGAAGGTTCCGGCGGTGGTGGCCCACGCCGTCTGCTTCACCCCGTACAGGTCCACCGTCTTCGCCTGCTGGCCGAAGCCGTTGCCGTCCGAAAGCTCCCCGCCGCCCTTCATGGCGGGGTTCTTCAGAGACTTGGCGGCGACGCCGATGTCCATGCTGCCGAACACAGCCTTTTCGGCGGCGAGGTCCTGGACGTCGATGTACAGGTTCTTGGCAGCGACCTGCTTGTCCGGGTCGTCACTGTTGCCCGCGTTCAGCAGCAGCGTGGCGCTGCCGAAGAACGGGATGTTCGGCGTGACGACCGACTGGCACATGTTCTGGATAGTGGCATCGGAGAACGCCGACACCGCAACCGGGTGAGTGCCCTTCTCGCTCTTCGAGTCGTCCATGTCGACGGCGCCGTACTGCGAGAAGCCTTCGCCGTGGATGTAGTCAGCCTTGACCTTGAACGACTGGCCAGAAACGCTGAACGACGCGGCAAGGGCACCCTGCGCGAGGGCAACACCTATACATGCCGTAGCGGCGACGCTGGGCACCATGACCACAGCGAAGCGCTTCCATCTTGTCCCGCCACGCACCTGGGACTCCATATTTCCTCCTTCTCGGACGTACATCTCCTGGCCCTGACTGCCCCAATGACGGCGGCTCAGCCGGGCAGGGATGGGAGAAGTGCTACGTCCTCGGTATAGGAGAGCGCCCGCACTCGACGGCGCCAACAGCGCCCGAGTCACCGGCGATCACCCCCGAGCGACAATCACTGGTCGCGCCTGACGCACATCACGCACAACCTTGCCGGACAGGCTCCACCCCGAAAGGCGAAGACCCCCCTGTCCGAGAGCCGGCGCCACTGCCGCCGACTCTGCCCGGTGGGGACCCAACAACTCCCGTCCGGCCGACTGGCTGTCGGCGTACGGGATAGGACCGAGCGTCGCCGATCGTGGTGCATTCTCGGCCCCCGCACAAGGGGGTTCGTTACTGGCTAGTAACGGGCAGATAACCGAGCGGCGACCCGCGGGTGCCGTTCGACAACACTGGGTGGCCTTCAGGGGGGTGACAAAACGTTCACTTCCCGCCCCAACTCCGACAGGATGACGCCCTTGGCTTACTCCAAGTAACAGCGGTCGCGATTACCAAGATTTGGTAAAGCGCGACCGCTTGCGCACCGGATCGGCAAATTCTTCACCTGGACAACACCCGCCGCCGTGTTTAGCGACAGGTCAGACCACTGATCGAACAGCGACCCCGCCGACCACCCGGGCCGGCCCCTGTCCGACCGGCTAGAACAGGGCCCTCGCCAGCGCACGCCGGGCCAGCGCGACCCGCGGATCATCCGCGCCGACGACCTCGAACAGCTCGAGCAGCCGCAGCCGTACGGCGTCCCGGTCGTCGCCCGCCGTACGCGCCACCGTCTCGATGAGCCGCCCGAACGCGTCCTCGACATGGCCGCCCACCAGATCCAGGTCGGCCGCGAGGATCTGCGCCGTCGGGTCACCCGGCTTCTCGGCGGCGTCCTTGCGCACCTGCTGCGGGTCGACGTCCTGCACCCGCTGAAGCAACTCGGCCTGCACGAGCCCGAGTTTGGCCTCCGTGTTGCCGGGGTCGTCGCTCAGTACGTTCTTGTACGCCTGCACCGCGCCGCCCAAGTCCCCCGCGTCCAGGGCCTGTACGGCGGCTTCCAGGAGCGCGTCGTAGGGCCCGACCGGGGCCTGGGGGGCGGCGACGGGCTGGGCGCCCGGTTCGGCGTCCGCGTCGACGACGAGGCCGGTGAGGCCGAAGCGCTGCTCGGCGACCTGCACCAGCTGGTCGAGGGTCTCGCGGATCTGCTGTTCGCCGGCGGCGCCCTGGAAGAGCGGAAGGGCCTGCCCGGCGACGACGGCGAAGACGGCCGGGATCCCCTGGATGCCGAACTGCTGCATCAGCATCTGGTTGGCGTCGACGTCGATCTTGGCGAGGACGAACCGGCCGTTGTACTCGAGGGCCAGCCGCTCGAGAACGGGGCTCAGTTGCTTGCACGGCTCGCACCACTCGGCCCAGAAGTCGATGACGACGGGCACCTCGGTGGACCGCTGCAGGACATCGAGTTCGAACCCGGCCTCATCGACGTCGATGACGAGGTCGGCCGGCGCGACGGCACCTCCCCCGCCCTGCCGGGCGGATTCGGCGCGCGCCTGCTCCGCCTTCGACTTGGCCTCCTGGGCCGCCTTCACCGCGGCGAGGTCGACGACCCCGCTCATGGACATGTTCCGTGGCTGCATGCGTCTATCCTCCCCCGTTCGGCGCGCACATGTGAAAGGCGTAGTGAAAAGGGGCCCTGGTCGGTGGCCGCCGCTTTCGCTACGGGTCGTAGCGTAACGGGAGTGGCGGGCCTGCGGGAGACCGCCTCCGAGTGACCTCCCTCACGGCCTCAAGGGGCGGGAACCGCCGTTATGGTCATGCCATGCAGAGCCGCACTCCCGTCAGCCGTACGGGACGCCCTCGCAGCGCCACCGCGGACGCGGCGATCCTGGCGGCGACTCGGGACGCCCTGGTCGAACTGGGCTGGTCCAAGCTGACCTTGGGGGACGTGGCCACGCGCGCGGGAGTGGCGAAGACGACCCTCTACCGCCGGTGGCCCGGCAAGAACGAACTGGTCGTCGACGCGGTGGCGGTCCTCTTCGACGAACTGGAGATGCCCGACCGGGGCAGCCTCGCCGCCGACATCGAGGGCGTCGTCCTCCAGTTCGCGGCGATCCTGGTGCGCCCGGACACGAAGAGCGGCCTGATGGCGGTGGTCGCGGAGTCGACGCACGACGACGCGCTGCGCGAACGTATCCGCGCCTCGATCGTGGACCGGCAGAAGCGCCTGGTCCTGGAAGGCCGCTCCCGCGCACAGCAGCGCGGCGAACTCCCCCCGGAAACGGACCCGGAGGAGGCCGCCCGCACGGTGGACCTGATCTTCGACATGGTGGCGGGAGCGGTGGTGCACCGCACGCTGGTGAGCGCGGAGCCGGTCGACCCCGAGTGGGCCGAGGCGTTCACGCGGGTGCTGCTGCTGGGGCTGCGCGGGAACCCGTAGCGGCTTCTATGTAGCGGCTACGCCTTGGCGGTCACCGGTGTCGGCTCAGTGAGCTGTGCCGCCAGCTCGTGGCTGACCTTCCGCTCCACGAAGAACGCGGCCGTGGGGATGGTGCCGGCGAGCAGGACCCACAGCTGCTTGCTGACCGGCCACTTCGCCTTGGAGCCCAGGTCGAAGGCGAAGACCAGATACACGACGTACAGCCAGCCGTGCGCGATACCGACGACGCTGGTGAAGCTGTCGGCGCCCTTGACGTCCAGGACGTACTTGGCGAACACACCGAGGGTCAGCAGTACCAGCAGGACACCGGTGACGTAGGCCATGACGCGGTAGCGGGTCAGCACGCTCTTTTTCATGCGTATGAGCGTAACCACCCGTTTCCGGCGATCTTCCGCCGACCCCGCCGAGCCCGGCGGCCCTGCCTGCTCCTCGCCTACTCCTCGGCGAAGTCGCTCGCCGCCACCCGCAACGGCCGGAGCATCGCGAAGATCTCGGCGCACTCCTCCGCGTCGTACGTCCCTAGGCCGAAGTCCATCGCCATCAGGTCGCGGGTCGCCGCGTCGACCGCCTCGCGACCCTTCTCGGTGATCGTGGCGAGGGTGCCGCGGCCGTCGTTCGGGTTGGGGCGCCTGGCGACCAGGCCCGACTTCACCAGGCGGTCCACCGTGTTCGTCACCGACGTCGGGTGGACCATCAGACGCTCGCCGATCTTGGACATCGGCAGCTCGCCCGCCTTGGAGAACGTGAGCAGCACCAGCGCCTCGTACCGCGCGAACGTCAGACCGTACGGTTTCACCACCGCGTCGACCTCCGCGAGCAGGATCTGCTGCGCACGCATGATCGAGGTGATCGCGGCCATGGACGGGACGTTTCCCCAGCGCTGCTTCCACAGTTCGTCGGCGCGTGCGATGGGGTCGAAGGGGAGACTGAGCGGCTTCGGCACGGCACCAGACCTTACCGGCCGGTCACATCGTGGTCAGCCCCGTCTCGCCCTTCGGTCCGCCTTCCGCAGTGGGGGTCGGACGAGGTCAGGGGGCGAGGTGGCGTTCCACCGTCTCGACCTTGGAGGTCAGACCGTCGGTGACGCCGGGGCGGATGTCCGCCTTGAGGACGAGGGAGACACGCGGCGCACGTTCCTCGACGGCGGCGACGGCACGCCTGACGACGTCCATGACCTCGTCCCAGTCGCCCTCGATGGACGTGAACATGGCGTCGGTGCGGTTGGGGAGGCCGGATTCGCGGACGACGCGGACGGCGTCGGCGACGTACTCCCCCACCTCCTCGCCGACACCGAGGGGCGTGACCGAGAAGGCGACGATCATGCCTTGACCGCCCCGCCCTGCTCCTGCTGCTCCTGACGGGCACGGGCGGCGATAACCGCGTTGACCGCGTTCTCCGCCTCGCGGCGCAGCCTGCGCTCGGCGAAGAAGCCGCCGGTCGGCAGGACGGAGAGGACGAAATAGAGGGCGGCGGTCTTCAGAGACCACTTGGCACGGTTCCAGGCGTCCGCCCAGAAGATCACGTAGAGGACGAAGAGAACACCGTGGACCATGCCCATGACGGGCACCGCGTTGAAGTCCGTGGTCCGCTTCAGCACCGAGCAGACCAGCAGGAGGAGGAAGGAAACGGCTTCGGGGGCCGAGACCAGCCGCAGACGGCGGAGGGCGGAGGCGGTCTTGATGTCCACGGGTCACCTTCGGTGGGTCGCGTCGCGAGGGGTCGCTTTGTGAATGGATGCACAAACGTTCGCCCATTGTGGCATTCATGGACCGGGCGCCCGGGACGGGGGTGTGGACCCGGACGCCCGAAGAGGCTCGGCCCCCTAGGGGGAGGATCAGGGACGATCTCCGCCTTCGGGATCTGTTGCCGAGGGTGCCCGGCGGGCTACCTTCGCCACGTGGCGATGTTTCGACTTCAAGGCAGCAAGGTGCTGGCCATCGACATGACCGGGGACGCCGTGAAGGCGAAGAACGGCTCGATGGTGGCGTACGACGGCCAGATGGACTTCAAGAAGCTCAGCGGCGGCGGTGAGGGCATCCGGGGCATGGTCACCCGGCGGATCACCGGCGAGCAGATGACACTGATGGAGGTGAAGGGGCACGGGACGTGCTGGTTCGCCGACCGGGCCTCCGAGATCAACCTTGTCGGCCTCCAGGGGGACAAGCTGTACGTCGAGTCGAGCAACCTGCTGGCGACCGACGCGGGCCTGCGTACGGGCACGTCGTTCACCGGGATGCGCGGCGCCTCACAGGGCAACGGTCTGTTCACGACGACCGTCGAGGGGCACGGCCAGGCGGCGATCATGTCGGACGGGCCGGCGGTGGTGCTGCGCGTGAGCCCGCAGTTCCCGCTGACGGTCGACCCGGGCGCGTACATCGCCCACCAGGGCAACGTCCGGCAGTCCTTCCAGTCCGGTGTGACGTTCCGCACGCTCATGGGCGAGGGCGGTGGTGAGGCCTTCCAGATCCGCTTCGAAGGCGACGGCCTGGTGTACGTCCAGCCCAGTGAGCGCAACACGATCGCCGGGGACGTGTGACATGCCCTTCCGTGAGATCAACTCCAAGATGGTCGAGGCGACCGTCATGCCCGGTCAGCGCCTGTTCAGTCAGCGCGGAGCGATGCTCGCCTACAAGGGCGAGGTGTCCTTCACACCCAACATGCAGGGCGGCCAGGGCGGGATCATGTCGATGATCGGCCGCCGGGTCGCCAATGAGGCCACCCCGCTGATGACGGTCGAGGGCAGCGGCACGGTCCTCTTCGGACACGGCGGCCACCACATCCAGGTCGTCAACCTCACCGGGGACACGCTGTGCGTCGAGGCTGACCGCCTCCTCGCCTTCGACGGCACGCTCCAGCAGGGCACGATGTTCATGGGCTCACAGGGCGGCGTCATGGGCATGGTCCGGGGCCAGGTGACGGGCCAGGGGCTGTTCACCACCACCCTCAAGGGACACGGCGCGGTCGCCGTCATGGCCCACGGCGGGGTCATCGAGGTGCCGATCACCCCCCAGCGCCCGGTCCATGTCGACCCGCAGGCGTACGTCGCGCACCACGGCGACGTCCGCAACAAGCTGTCCACCGCGCTCGGCTGGCGCGACATGGTGGGCCGCGGCTCGGGCGAGGCGTTCCAGCTGGAGCTCAGCGGCAGCGGTGCGGTCTACGTCCAGGCGTCGGAGGAGAAGCTGTGACCACCTACCCGGGCGCCGGGCCCGTCGTCCACGACCCGATGACGCTGCCGTCCGACGACAACGTCAACAACTACACCTTCTGCGTGGAGCTCAAGGGGAGCCAGTGGTTCCTGCAGAAGGGGAAGATGATCGCCTACTACGGGACGATCGACTTCAACGGCGTCGGACACGGCCGTCTGGACCGCCTTGTCCGTACGTCTTTTCATTCGCCTCTGCACGCGAGCGACTGGGTCGTCGCCGAGGGTTCGGGCAAGATGCTCCTCGCCGACCGGGCCTTCGACGTGAATTCATACGATCTGGAGGAGGGCAACCTGACCATTCGCTCCGGCAACCTTCTCGCTTTTCAGCCAAGTCTCGCGCTGAAGCAGTCGATCGTGCCGGGCTTCCTGACCCTCATCGGTACGGGCAAGTTCGTGGCCGCGTCGAACGGCCCCGTGGTGTTCATGGAACCCCCGATCCGGGTGGACCCACAGGCCCTGGTCGGCTGGGCCGACTGCCCCTCCCCCTGCCACCACTACGACCATGGGTACATGACAGGCCTCATGGGCGGTCTACGTGCGATGACGGGCATCGGCGGGGCCTCCGGCGAGGAGCACCAGTTCGAGTTCGTCGGGGCCGGCACGGTGCTGCTCCAGTCGAGCGAGACGCTGATGGCGGAGCAGGCCACCGGGGTGGTTCCGCACGAGCCCGGGGTGCCGGGTGGCGGCGGGGCTCCCGCGGGCCATCCGCAGCAACCGGGCGTACCGCGCCTTCCCGGACAGCTCGGCGACCTCCAGCGTCGCTTCGGGCTGTGAGCGGTAGTCTGCGGAGTGTGACGTCGAACGTGTGCGCGCCGTCACGCCACCCTCACTAGTTCGCCTTTCAACCTTTTAGGTAGACTTCATTCATGGAGACCGAGACGGCCACAAGCTGGCTGACCGACGCGGAGCAGTGCGCCTGGCGCACCCACCTGGAGGTCAACAGGCTGTTGACCTACCAGCTCGAAAAGGACCTGCAACCGTTCGGCCTGACGATGAACGACTACGAGATCCTCGTGAACCTCTCCGAGTCCGAGGGCGTCCGCATGCGGATGAGCGACCTCGCGTCCGCCACCCTCCAGTCCAAGAGCCGGCTCTCCCACCAGATCACCCGCATGGAGAACGCGAACCTGGTCCGCCGCGAGAACTGCGAGTCCGACCGGCGGGGCCTGTACGCGGTGCTCACGGAGCAGGGGATGGAGACGATGAACAAGGTCGCGCCCCATCATGTGGCGTCCGTGCGGCGGCACTTCATCGAGTTGCTGACCCCCGAGGCGCTGGCCGAGCTCAGCACCTCGCTCAAGCCGAT
This sequence comes from Streptomyces turgidiscabies Car8, assembly GCF_000331005.1. GTDB lineage: Bacteria > Actinomycetota > Actinomycetes > Streptomycetales > Streptomycetaceae > Streptomyces > Streptomyces turgidiscabies. The sequence goes on along the minus strand of NZ_AEJB01000296.1, from coordinate 12,359 downwards.
CGCGGAGCACCTGCGCGGCCACCGGGGCCGGCCGTAGGGACTCCTCGGCCGATCGATCAGGTGACAGGCAGGCGGAGCTCGAACAGGGCTCCGCCTGTCGCCGTCTCACCCACGGTCAGTGTGCCGCCGTGCCGTACGGCGACGTCCCGGGCGATGGCGAGTCCGAGGCCGGCGCCCCCGTCGTCGCGGCTGCGGGCGGCGTCGAGCCGTACGAACCGCTCGAACACCCGCTCCCGGTCCGCCTCGGGCACCCCGTCCCCGTCGTCGGCGACCTCGACCACGGCCCGCGCCCCCTCCCGCCGTACGGACACGGTGACCGCCGACCTGGCGTGCCGTTGCGCGTTGTCCAGCAGGTTGGCGACCAGTCGCCCCAACTGCCCCCGGGACCCGGCCACTTCCACGGCCTCCCCCGTTGCCGACTCCACCCCCGCCCTTCCTTCCGCCTGCTCCCGGACCAGCTCCGCGAGGTCGAAGCGCGCGTCGGCGGGCCGCTCCCCCGCGTCCAGCCGGGCGAGCAGCAGCAGGTCGGCGGCGAGGCGCTGCAGTCGTACGGTGTCCTCGACCGCGCCCTCGACGTCCAGCAACTCCGGGTGTGCGGCGCCGACTTCGAGCTGGGTGCGCAGGGAGGCGATGGGGCTGCGCAGTTCGTGGGAGGCGTCCGCGACGAACCGGCGCTGGCGTTCCACGGAGGTCTCCAGCGCGGCCAGGGTCTCGTTGGTGGTCCGGGCGAGCCTGGCCACCTCGTCGTGCGTGTCCGGCACCGGGACGCGGCGGCCGAGGTCCTGGGAGGCGGTGATCGCGGCCATCTCGGCGCGGATGCCCTCGACCGGGCGCAGCGCGCGCCGGGTGACCAGCCAGGTGACGCCCCCGACGACGCCGAGGAGCAGCGGGAATCCGATCAGCATGACGGTCAACGCGGTGCTGACAGCGCTCTGTTCGGCGGAGAGCGGTGCTCCCGCGTACACGGTGAGCGTGCCCCTGTCGTCGGCCTCGACGCGTACGGCGGCGAACCGGTAGTCGGCGTCGTCGCCCTCGACGGTCGCGGATCCGTCGGTGAAGGAGACGTCGTCGTCGATCTCACCGGGCGAGAGGGAGCCGTCGTCATCATCGTCCCCGGCCCCACTGTCGGCACGGCCGTCGTCCGCCGTGGCCTGCGGACGCACCGCGGTCACACCCGTGCCGCTGATCCGCTCCAGGTCCTCGCTGGCCGCGACCAGCCGTCCGGACGCGTCGACGACCTGGACGGGCCGGTCGTCGGCGTCCAGCGACAGCTTGTCGTACGCCGTCCCGGCCGCGAGGTCTGCGGCGACCGCCCGCGCGGTCCGCTCGGCCTGTGTACCGGCCTGGCCGCTGAGGTTGGACCACAGGGAGAGCAGGACGGCGGTCCCGGCGGCCACCAGTGCGACCGCGACGACGACGGTGGCGCCGAGGGTCGCCCGGGCCCTTACGGAGCCGAGAGCGCGTCTCACCGGGGCACCTCCAGGCGGTAGCCGGCGCCGCGCACGGTCCGGATCAGCGGGGCGCCGAGTTTCCGGCGCAGTGTGCTGACGTAGACCTCGACGATGTTCGGGTCGCCGTCGAACGCGAAGTCCCAGACGTGCTCCAGGATTTGCGCCTTTGACACCACCTCGCCGGCCCGCACGACGAGTTGCTCCAGGACGGCGAACTCCTTTGCCGTGAGGGTGACTTCGCGCTCGCCGACGTGGACGCGGTGGGCCGCGGTGTCGACCGTCAGCTCGCCGACCACATGGACGGGCGAGGCCCCCGCCGGCCCGCTCCGGCGCAGCAGCGCCTTCACCCGGGCGACCAGGACGACGTAGGAGAAGGGCTTGGTCAGATAGTCGTCGGCGCCGGTGTCCAGGCCCTCCGCCTCGTCGTACTCGCCGTCCTTGGCGGTGAGCATGAGGATCGGTACGTCGTGGCCGGCGGCGCGCAGGGCCGCGCAGACGCGGTAGCCGTTGAGGCCGGGGAGCATGATGTCGAGGATCACCAGGTCGTACGGCGTCTCGGTGGCCCGGTGCAGGCCCTCGCGGCCGTCGTGGACGACGTCCACGGCGTAGCCCTCGGCCGTCAGGCCCTTGGCGAGCGACAGGGCAAGTCGCTTCTCGTCCTCGACGATCAACAGACGCATGCGTACAGCGTCGCAAACGGAAGCTGAAGACGCCTTCAGGTGGCTTCAGCCCTGCTTCAGCCGCCGTCGGGCAGCTTGGTTCTCGTCATCGAAGCGAGTCAATCGCCACGAACCGAGCAAAGAGGCAGGAACACCATGAAGCGGAACATCGTCATCGCCACCCTCACCGCCGCCGCCCTGGCCGGTGGCACCGTCGTGGCCTTCGCGGCGAACGACGACGGGCCGGCGGCGCGGCCCGGGACGGGCACGACCGCGCAGGTCGCCGCCGACCGGGACGACGACGCGGACGACCGGAGCGACGACACCGAGGACCGTACGGCTGTTCGCGGCAGCGGTTTCACGGCCGCCGAGGCGGTCGCCGCCGCGCTGCGGCACACCCCGGGCACCGCCGTCTCCGCCGACCTGGAGGACGACGGCGCCGACGCCGGCACGTGGAGCGTGGACGTCGTACGGGGCGACGGCACCGAGTACGACGTGAACGTCTCCGGCGCCGGGAAGGTGCTGGGCGCGCACCGCGACGACGACAAGGGTGACGACGACAACGACAGCGAGGACCGCGCCGAGTCGGCCGCCCTGAAGGGCGCGAAGGTCGACGCCCACGAGGCCGCCCTCGCCGCCGCCGCGAAGGGCACGGTCACCGAGGTCGACGCGGACGACGACGGCGGCGCCGTGGCCTGGAACGTGGCGACGGTGAAGGCCGGTACGGCGAGTGAGTGGAGGGTGGCGCTCGACACCGGGAAGATCACTCGGATCCAGTCCGACGAGGACTGAGGAGCACTGAGACGGTTCGAGGGTCACTCGGAAAACGGACCGTAAACGGGTGGTCGGGTGGGAAAAAAGCCCGCGACGAGCACCACCACCCCGGTCAGCGCGAAGCAGACGCCCACCGGCAGATGCCCCGCGACAACCCCGGCCGCGGCGGAGCCGACCGTGCTGCCCGCGTTGGTCGCCGTGTTGACCCACGTCCCGGCCCGGACACGCGCCTCGGGCGCCACCGTCTCGTCGGCGATGAGATACGCGGTGGTGATGGCCGGGGCCACGAAGACCCCGGCCACCGTCATGGCGACGGCGAGGGTGCCGAGGCCGGGGGCGAGTCCCGCACCGAGGAGTGCCAGGCCCAGGCCGAGCGCCAGCAGGGTGAGCCGGATCGGGGCCGGCCTGCGCCATACGACGGCCCCGTTGAGCAGCCCCCCGACGGCGCTTCCGGCGGACAGCGCGGCCAGGACCCAGGCCGCGCTCGCCGCCCCGTGGCCGTGCTGCCCGGCGAACACCACGACCAGGAGGTCGAGGGAGCCGAGCCCGAGTCCGACACCGGCGGCGGCGCCGACCGGACCCCGGATGCGGCGGAGCACGCCCCGGGCTCCGCCTGTCCCCCGGCCGGCCTCGCGCGTCGCGGGACGCATCCCCCGTAGCGCCGGCGAGGTCACGAAACCGGCGGTGCCCGTCGCCATCAGGGCCGCCCCGCCGACGATGCCGACGGCCGGCACGGTGAACCCGGCGAGGACGCCCACCAGCAACGGCCCCGACACGAACAGCAGTTCCTCGGCGACGCCGTCGAGGCTGTACGCCCGCTGCAGCAGTTGCCGGTCCTCGGCGATCGCGCTCCACACGGCCCGCATGGTCGGCCCGAGCGGCGGGACACAGGCGCCGGCGAGGGCGGTGAGGGTGCCCAGCACGACCGCCGGGGCACCCGGGCGCCAGACGGCCACCGTCAGCAGCCCGAGCGCGGTGAGGTGGGCGAGCAGCAGGGGGACGAGCGCCCGGCGCGGCCCGTACCGGTCGATGAGGGCGGCCCTGGCGGGCGCCAGGAGGACGACGGTGGCACCGAAGAGCGCCATCGCGGCGCCGGCCACGGCGTAGGAGCCGGAGGCCCGGGTCACGGCGAGCATCACGGACAGCGGGACGACGCCGTAGGACAGTCTGCCGAGCAGGGCGGTGGCGAAGGTGCGGCGGGCGTACGGGATGCGCAGGACGGCGGCATAGGAAGGCCGCGTCGAGGTCGCGGACATGCGAAGTTCCTCTGGGAGGCGGCGCGTCGAACGAGCGCCGTGGCAGAAAGGGACGCCGGATCACCACGTCGACCGCGCCGCGTGTGCGGGCCGGTCTCGGTGGTGCGGGGCGGCACCTATGCCAAGAGGAGGAACATACCGGTCAACGTATCAGCGTGGCCCGGGAGTCGACCACGACCACCGCGAAATCCCGGACCCTGCTTGCCCCTTCACTTCTCCGTCAGGCCCGCGACCAGTTCGTCCGCCGCCCGGTAGGGGTCCAGCTCGCCCGCCACGATCCGCTCCGCCAGGGCGCTCAGCCGCCGGTCGCCGTGGAGGTCGCCGATGCGTTCGCGGAGGGTCGTGACGGCGATCGTCTCGACCTCGTGGGACGCGCGGGCGCGGCGGCGCTCGGCGAGGACGCCGTGCTCCTCCATCCACGCGCGGTGCTTCTCCAGGGCCTCCACCAGCTCGTCGACGCCCTCTTCCCTGGAGGCGACCGTCTTCACGATCGGGGGCCGCCAGTCGCCGGGCGCCCTGGACGCGCCGAGGCCGAGCATGTGGTTCAGCTCGCGGGCGGTGGAGTCCGCGCCGTCCCGGTCCGCCTTGTTGACGACGTACACGTCGCCGATCTCCAGGATTCCCGCCTTGGCCGCCTGGACGCCGTCGCCCATCCCGGGCGCGAGGAGCACGACGCTGGTGTCGGCCTGTGCGGCGATCTCGACCTCGGACTGGCCCACGCCGACCGTCTCGACGAGGATCACGTCGCAGCCCGCCGCGTCCAGGACGCGGATCGCCTGCGGGGCCACCCAGGCCAGTCCGCCGAGGTGGCCGCGGGTCGCCATCGAGCGGATGTAGACGCCCGGGTCCGACGCGTGGTCCGACATGCGCACCCGGTCGCCGAGCAGCGCGCCGCCGGAGAACGGCGACGACGGGTCGACGGCGAGTACCCCGACCCGCCTGCCCTGGCGCCGGTAGGCGGTCACCAGCGCCGAGGTCGAGGTCGACTTGCCCACGCCCGGTGATCCCGTGAGGCCGACCACGTACGCGTTGCCCGCCAGCGGTGCCAGCGCGGCCATGACCTCGCGGAGTTGTTCGGACGCCCCCTCGACCAGGGAGATCAGCCGGGCCACGGCCCGCGGCCGGCCCTCCCTGGCCTGCGCGACCAGTGTGGGGACGTCCTCCATCACAACTCCGTTCCGATCACAGCCGTACGGCCGACCCGCTCGCGACCGCTTACGCCTTGGGTACCCGCACGATCAGCGCGTCACCCTGGCCGCCGCCCCCGCACAGGGCCGCCGCGCCGACGCCGCCGCCGCGCCGCTTCAGTTCCAGGGCCAGGTGGAGGACGAGCCGTGCGCCGGACATGCCGATCGGGTGGCCCAGGGCGATCGCGCCGCCGTTGACGTTCACCCGATCCGTGGACACCCCGAGGTCCTTGATTGACTGGACCGCGACCGCCGCGAAGGCCTCGTTGATCTCGATCAGGTCAAGATCCTCGACGCCCAGGCCCTCCTTCTTGAGGGCGTGCAGGATGGCGTTGGAGGGCTGGGACTGGAGGGAGTTGTCCGGGCCCGCCACGTTGCCGTGGGCGCCGATCTCCGCGATCCACTCCAGACCGAGTTCCTCGGCCTTCGCCCTGCTCATCACGACCACGGCCGCCGCGCCGTCCGAGATCTGCGACGACGTGCCCGCGGTGATCGTGCCGTCCTTGGTGAACGCCGGGCGCAGCTTGCCGAGCGACTCCGCCGTCGTCTCCGCCCGGATGCCCTCGTCCTGGCTGAAAACGATCGGTTCGCCCTTGCGCTGCGGGATCTCGACGGGCGTGATCTCCGCCTCGAAGAGGCCGTTCTTCTGGGCCGCCGCCGCGCGCTGGTGGGACGTGGCCGCGATCTCGTCCTGCTCGGGGCGCAGGATGCCCAGCCGGGTGTTGTGCTTCTCCGTCGACTCGCCCATGGCGATGTTCTCGAAGGCGTCGGTCAGCCCGTCGTACGCCATCGCGTCGAGCATCTCGATCGCGCCGTACTTGAAGCCCTCGCGGGACTTGGGGAGCAGGTGGGGGGCGTTCGTCATCGACTCCTGGCCACCGGCCACGACGATGTCGAACTCGCCGGCGCGGATCAGCTGGTCGGCCAGCGCGATCGCGTCCAGGCCCGACAGACAGACCTTGTTGATGGTCAGCGCCGGGACGTTCATCGGGATGCCGGCCTTGACCGCGGCCTGGCGGGCCGGGATCTGGCCCGCGCCGGCCTGGAGGACCTGGCCCATGATCACGTACTGCACCTGGTCGCCACCGATCCCCGCACGGTCGAGGGCGGCCTTGATCGCGAAGCCGCCGAGGTCGGCTCCGGAGAAGGTCTTCAGCGAGCCCAGCAACCGTCCCATGGGCGTACGCGCGCCCGCGACGATCACCGAGGTACTGCTGTTCGTTCCAGACATGAGGTGCGATCCCCTTTCAGCTCAGGAGCTGAGGAGTGTGTGAACGAGGGTTTACCTGAATGTACTGAGCGGTAGCGCCTCCGTCATCGGGCCGTCGGTGTGACAGCGCGCACGTTGCGTAACCACCTCGGGCGCGCTGCACTAACACCATGTTGACGCGAATCGACCACATCGGGATCGCCTGTTTCGACCTCGACAGGACCGTCGAGTTCTACCGGGCCACGTACGGCTTCGAGGTGTTCCACTCCGAGGTCAACGAGGAGCAGGGTGTCCGCGAGGCCATGTTGAAGATCAACGACACGGGCGACGGCGGCGCCTCCTTCCTCCAGCTCCTGGAGCCCACCCGCGAGGACTCGGCCGTGGGCAAGTGGCTGGCCAGGAACGGGGAGGGAGTGCACCACATCGCTTTCGGTACGGCGGATGTGGACGGCGCCGCCGCGGACATCCGTGAGAAGGGCGTACGCGTTCTGTACGAGGAGCCACGGCGCGGCTCCATGGGGTCGCGGATCACCTTCCTGCACCCGAAGGATTGCCACGGAGTACTGACAGAACTGGTCACTTCGGCGCCTGTTGAGTCACCTGAGCACTGACCCTCGTACATATGGGCCGGTAGGGTTGGGGACGGCCGCTGCCGTGATGTCGGGAAGCGGCCCGGGTCCTGGTGTGTTGCGGTGCGGGATCCGAGGGCCGGGGTACAGGTTTCGGGGGCCGGGGGCGAGGGCGGGAGTCCGTGCTTCGCCGTTGATCTGACACCATTCCCCGGGAGCCCCGTTCGGCGGATGGACGTGGCTCGTTCGGAGAAGGTTGCGACCAGGGACGGATGGGACCGCGCAGTGCGGGGCTACGAACGCCAGGAGCGAGAGCCGGCGGCTGACGTCGACCACCTCTCTCGGTTCGAGGCCGAGATGGAGCGGCTGAAGACCGAGCGGGAAAAGGCGATTCAGCACGCCGAGGACCTCGGCTACCAGGTCGAGGTGCTGCGCGCCAAGCTTCACGAGGCGCGCCGAACCCTCATGTCCCGGCCCGCCTATGACGGCGGTGACATCGGATATCAGGCCGAGCAGTTGCTGCGCAACGCGCAGGTGCAGGCGGATCAGCTGCGCCAGGACGCCGAGCGCGAGATCTCGCAGGCGCGCGCCCAGACGCAGCGCATCCTGCAGGAGCACGCCGAGCAGGCTGCCAGGTTGCAGGCCGAGCTGCATCAGGAGGCGGTCACCCGTCGCCAGCAGCTCGACCAGGAGCTGGCCGAGCGCCGGCAGACCGTCGAGTCGCACGTCAACGAGAACGTGGCGTGGGCCGAGCAGCTGCGGGCCCGCAGTGAGTCCCAGGCGCGCCGGCTCGTCGACGAGTCGCGCGCCGAGGCCGAGCAGGCGCTGGCCGCCGCGCGCGCCGAGGCCGAGCGGGTCGCCACCGAGGCCAGGCAGCGGCTGCAGAGCGAGGGCGAGTCCGCCCGCGCGGAGGCCGACCAGCTGCTGCGCCGGGCACGTGCCGAGGCCGAGCGGCTCCTGAACAGCGCGACCTCCGAGGCCCGTGAGGCCGCCGACCACGCCGAGCAGCTGCGCAGCTCCACGGTGACCGAGTCGGACAGCGCCCGTCGGCAGGCCACCGAGCTGAGCCGGGCCGCCGAGCAGCGGATGCAGGAGGCCGAGACCGCGCTGCGCGAGGCGCGCGCCGAGGCGGAGAAGGTCGTCACCGAGGCGAAGGAGGCCGCCGCCAAGACGACCGCCGGCGCCGAGTCCGCCAACGAGCAGCGCACCCGTACGGCGAAGGAGCAGGTCGCCCGGCTGGTCACCGAGGCCAGCCAGGAGGCCGAGGCCACGAAGGCGTCCGCCGAGGAGGTCGTCGCCGACGCCAAGGCCAAGGCCGAGAAGATCGTCGCGGAGGCCGAGGAGACCGCCCGGAGTCTCACCGCCGAGGAGACCGCCTCCCAGCTCGCCAAGGCGGCCCGGACCGCCGAGGACGTCCTGAACAAGGCGTCCGAGGAAGCGAAGTCGACCACCAAGGCGGCCACCGAGGAGGCCGAGCGCATCCGCGCCGAGGCCGAGGCCGAGGCGGACCGGCTGCGCGCCGAGGCGCACGACATCGCCGAGCAGCTCAAGGGCACGGCGAAGGACGACACCAAGGAGTACCGCGCCAAGACGGTCGAGCTCCAGGAGGAGGCCAGGCGGCTGCGCGGCGAGGCCGAGCAGCTGCGCGCCGACGCGGTCGCCGAGGGCGAGCGCATCCGCGCCGAGGCGCGTCGTGAGGCCGTCCAGCAGATCGAGGAGGCGGCCAGGACCGCCGAGGACCTGCTCGCGAAGGCGAAGGCGGACGCGGACGAGCTGCGCCAGATCGCCCAGACGGACAGCGAGAAGGTCCGTACGGAGGCCATCGAGCGCGCGACGACACTGCGCCGGCAGGCCGAGGAGACGCTGGAGCGCACCCGCAAGGAGGCCGAGCGGCACCGCGCGGAGGCCGTCAAGCAGGCCGAGGGCATCGCGGCGGACGCCGAGCAGGCCGCGCGCGAGCTGCGCGAGGAGACCGAGCGGGCCATAGAGACGCGCCGCGACGAGGCGTCCGCCGAGCTCACCCGGCTGCACACGGAGGCCGAGGACCGCCTCACCGCCGCCGAACAGGCGCTCACCGACGCCCGCGCGGAGGCCGACCGGGTCCGCCGCGAGGGGTCCGAGGAGGCGGAGCGGCTGCGTTCCGAGGCCGCCGAGCGTGTCCGCAGCCTCCAGGCGCAGGCCGACGCGGAGATCCAGCGGCTGCGCGACGAGGCAGCGGCGGACGCGTCCGCGTCGCGGGCGGAGGGCGAGGCCATCGCCGTACGCCTGCGGTCCGAGGCGGTGGCCGAGGCCGAGCGGCTGAAGACGGAGGCGCAGGACACCGCCGACCGGGTACGGACGGAGGCGCAGGCCGCCGCCGAGCGGCTGGCGACGGAGGCGTCGGAGACGCTGGCCGCCGCGCAGGAGGAGGCCGCCCGGCGTCGCCGCGAGGCCGAGGAGACCCTCGGTTCCGCCCGCCAGGAGGCCGACCAGGAGCGTGAGCGGGCCCGCGAGCAGAGCGAGGAGCTGCTGGCGTCGGCGCGCAGGCGCGTGGAGGACGCCCAGGCGGAGGCCGTACGGCTGGTCGAGGAGGCGGACCGGCGTGCCAACGAGATGGTGTCGGCGGCCGAGCAGCACGCCCAGCAGGTGCGGGAGTCGGTTTCCGGGCTGCACGAGCAGGCCCAGGAGGAGATCCAGGGGCTGCGGTCCGCGGCCGAGCACGTCGCCGACCGGATGCGCCGCGAGGCGCAGGAGGAGTCGGACCGGGTCCGCGCTGACGCCTACTCCGAGCGGGAGCGGGCCTCCGAGGACGCCAGCCGGGTGCGGCGCGAGGCGGCGGAGGCGGCGGAGCACGCCAAGTCGCTCGCCGAGCGCACGGTGGGCGACGCCATCGCGGAGGCGGAGCGGCTGCGTCAGGACGCCGCAGCGCACGCCCAGCGGGTGCGTACGGAGGCATCGGACACCATCGCGGGCGCCGAGCAGGACGCGGCGCGCAGCCGTGCGGAGGCCCGCGAGGACGCGAACCGGATCCGTTCGGACGCGGCGACGCAGGCCGACACGCTGATCACCGAGGTGACGGCGGAGGCGGAGCGGCTCACCGAGGAGACCAACGCCGAGGCGGAGCGGGTCCGGGCCGAGTCCGTGGCCGCGGCCGAGCAGCTGGTCTCGGAGGCGACCGGGGAGGCGGAGCGGCTGCGGGCCGAGGCCGCCGACACGGTGGGTTCGGCGCAGCAGCACGCGGAACGGGTCCGTGCCGAGTCGGAGCGGGTCAAGGCCGAGGCGGCGGCGGAGGCCGACCGGCTCATGTCGACCGCTCGCGACGAGGCCGACAGCACGCTGGACGAGGCCCGCAAGGAGGCCAACAAGCGGCGCTCCGAGGCGGCCGAGCAGGTCGACACGCTCATCACGGAGACGGCCGCCGAGGTCGACAAGCTCCTGTCGGAGTCGCAGCAGGCCGCGCAGAAGACGACCGCGGAGGCGGAGGCGCAGGCCGACTCGATGGTGGGCGCGGCCCGTACCGAGGCCGAACGGCTGGTGGGACAGGCGACCGCGCAGGGCAACTCGACGGTGGAGAAGGCCCGTGCGGACGCGGACGAGCTGCTTGTCGGCGCGCGCCGGGACGCCACCGCCATAAGGGAGCGCGCGGAGGAGCTGCGGGACCGCATCACGGCCGAGATCGAGAGCCTGCACGAGCGGGCCCGCCGTGAGGCCGCCGAGACCATGAGGTCGACCGGCGACCGCTGCGACGCGCTGATCACGGCCGCCGAGGAGCAGCTCGCCAAGGCGGAGGCTAAGGCCAGGGACCTGGTCTCGGAGGCCAACTCCGAGGCGGGCAAGGTCCGGATCGCTGCCGTCAAGAAGGCCGAGGGGCTCCTGAAGGAGGCCGAGCAGAAGAAGTCCTCGCTGATCCGGGAGGCAGAGGAGCTGCGGGCCGAGGCGATCCGCGAGGCGAAGGCCACGGTCGAGGAGGGCAAGCGCGAGCTCGAGATCCTCGTCCGGCGCCGTGAGGACATTCAGGCGGAGATCTCCCGTGTCCAGGACGTCCTGGAAGCGTTGGAGTCTTTTGAGGCCCCGTCGGCGAACAAGGACGGCGGCGTCAAGGCGGGCGCTGCCGCCGGCGTAACTCGATCGGGTGGCAAGTCGTCAGAGAGCTAGCGCGGAGGGCCCGTTGAGGGTTAACGCGGGGGGTGCGCTGTGTGCACTCTGTGGGGCTTTCTGGCGTCTTTGACCAATTCTTTGGCAAGCAGTCCGCCGGTTAGCCACTCAAAAGGGGTCTCATTCTCCATATCAATCGGGTGACTGCTCGATGACACGCCGCTTGGACCCCTAGGATTCCCCCTATCACCTCACCGGTCTCATTCGACAGGAACCCCATGAGCGACACTTCCCCCTACGGCTTCGAGCTTGTGCGGCGTGGGTACGACCGCGCTCAGGTGGACGAACGCATCTCGAAGCTCGTCTCCGACCGTGACAGCGCTCTGGCTCGCATCACCGCACTGGAAAAGCGCATCGAGGAGCTCCACCTCGAAACGCAGAACGCCCAGGCCCAGGTGAGCGACGCAGAGCCGTCGTACGCCGGTCTCGGCGCGCGAGTCGAGAAGATCCTCCGTCTCGCCGAGGAGGAGGCGAAGGACCTGCGCGAGGAGGCCCGTCGCGCGGCCGAGCAGCACCGTGAGCTCGCCGAGTCGGCGGCCCAGCAGGTGCGCAACGACGCAGAATCGTTCGCTGCGGACCGCAAGTCCAAGGCGGAGGACGAGGGCGTCCGGATCGTCGAGAAGGCCAAGAGCGACGCCTCGCAGCTCCGCCAGGAGGCGACGAAGGACGCGCAGTCCAAGCGTGAGGAGGCGGACGCCCTCTTCGAGGAGACCCGCGCCAAGGCCGCCCAGGCCGCCGCGGACTTCGAGACGAACCTCGCCAAGCGCCGTGAGCAGTCGGAGCGCGACCTCGCGTCCCGTCAGGCCAAGGCCGAGAAGCGCCTCGCGGAGATCGAGCACCGCGCGGAGCAGCTCCGCCTGGAGGCCGAGAAGCTGCGCACGGACGCCGAGCGCCGCGCCCGCCAGACCGTCGAGACGGCCCAGCGCCAGGCCGAGGACATCGTGGCCGACGCGAACGCCAAGGCCGACCGGATCCGTTCGGAATCGGAGCGCGAGCTGGCGGCTCTCACCAACCGCCGCGACTCGATCAACGCCCAGCTGACGAACGTCCGCGAGATGCTCGCCACCCTGACAGGAGCCGCGGTCGCCGCCGCCAGCGCCCCGGTCACGGACGACGAGC
>NZ_AEJB01000295.1 GCF_000331005.1 Streptomyces turgidiscabies Car8 | reverse complement strand
GTACGTGCTGGACGCCCTTGCGGGTGGTGCGCGTCAGCCGACGGCGACACCCTTCGAGCGGAGGTACCCGACCGGGTCGATGTCGGAGCCGTAGTCCGGAGTGGTGCGGATCTCGAAGTGCAGGTGCGGTCCGGTCACGTTGCCCGTGGCGCCGGAGAGACCGACCTGCTGCCCCTCGCTCACGGCCTGGCCGGCCGAGACGGAGAGCTGGGAGAGGTGGGCGTACTGGGCGTAGTAGCCGTCGGCGAGCTTGATGACGACCTGGTTGCCGTACGCACCGCCCCAGCCGGCGGAGACGACGGTGCCGGCGCCGACCGCCTTGAGGGAGGTGCCGGTGGGGACGACGAAGTCGACGCCCGTGTGGTAGCCGCTGGACCACATGCTGCCCGCCACCCGGTAACCGGTGCCGATGGTGGCGCCGGTCACGGGGAGGGTGAAGCCGCTGGCACTGCTGGAGCTGCTGGTGTCGGCGGCCTCGGTCGTCGTGGAGGTCTCGGCAGTCGCGCTCTCGGCGGCAGGCTTGGACTCCGCCTTCCGCGTGGCCTTCGAGGAGGACGAGGGCTCCACGGAAGACGAGGAGGACGAAGAGGTCGACGCCGCCTTCTTGCCGATCGTCAGCTTCAGACCGGGGTGGATCAGGCTCGGATCGGCGCCGATGGCGGTCCGGTTGTCCGAGTAGAGCTTCTGCCAGCCACCGCTGACGCTCTGCTCCTGGGCGATCTTCGAGAGGTAGTCGCCGGCCTGGACCGCGTAGGTCCTGACACCCGACTTCTTCGCTGCGGCAGCCTTTTCGGTCTTTGCCGTCTTCGCGGAGACGGAATCCACCGTTACGGACTTGGCCGATTCCGAAAGCGACTGAACAGCCTGAGTCGTGGACTCCGCCGTGGCCGCGTGGGCGCCGGTGGCTCCCAGCAACGGCAGGGCGAGAGCCGCTCCGCCGGTTCCGGCGGCGGCTATCGAGCGAGTGAATCGCTGGGACTTCGGACGGCGGTGCTTACCCTTCGCGGGCATGACGAATTCCTCTCCGTCGCCTGCGAGGTGAGCTGTCGGGTGCGGACTGGAGATGTCCGGCCACGCCTGAACGTGACTTAACCCCAAGCCTGTTCCAGAGACCGGAACAGGCGTTCTGCCTGTGGGTCCCCCGCTCCTGCCGTACTCGGGTGTTCGATGGGGGGTCCGGGCGGCGGCAGGATTGGGCGTCCGTCCGGATTGGTGGCGAACGTAAGCGACCAAGACGCACGGAAACAAGCCTCAGGTTCCCTGTGTACGGGTTTCCTGTGATCCTCCCCGGAATTCCCGGTCACTGTCCGTGAATTCCGGATCTTTCAGCCCCTTGAACTTCCTTTAATCACGCCGAAATTACGTGAACATGACGGCGACACACCGTCACGAATATGACGCTGCTCACGCACCCGATTCACAGCAACCCCCATTTCCCGGCGAGTTGGAATTAAGGTGCGATAACGGACAGAAGCATCAGATGCGACGCAGTCGGAAAACTGCCGCATCAAGGTCACCCTTCAGTCCGGTTCGCAGGCCGCGATGCAACAGCACGGCCCCTCGATGAACTTCGCCCGTTTCGCGGCATTCGTACATCGCCGACGGGTCGAGTCCGCGCAGCCGCAGCGCCGGGAGCGGCTCACCGTGGTGCTGCGCCTGGAGCCAGGCGAGGACGACGGTCTCGTCCCCGAACACGTACTGCACCGCACTCAGTCCACCGGTCGGCCGCCGCAGCCGGTAGAGGTCGCCGCGCTGCACGACGGGCCGGATCTCCTTGTAGAGCCCCACCCACTCTCCGGCCTCGGCCAGTTCCTCCTCCGTCCATCGGGTGAGGTCGCCGCCGACGCCGAGCACCCCGGCCATGGCACTGACGAACCGGAACCGCAGGGAGCTGACCCGGCCGTTGAGCTGGGTGTTCGGACTGTCCGTGACCCAGGCGGCCATGACCCGCGCCGGATGGATCTGACTGAAACCCTCCTGGATGGCGAGGCGGTCAAGCGGGTCGGTGTTGTCGGAGGTCCACACCTGGTCCGTGCGGGCGAGGACACCGAGGTCGATCCGGCCACCGCCACCCGAGCAGGACTCGAAGGCGACGCCGGGGTGCGCCTCCCGCAGCCGGTCCAGCAGGGCGTACAGCCCGTGCACATGGTCGACCCACAGACGCTGAGGGTAGTCCTCACCCGGCCAGCCGGCGTCGGTGAAACAGCGGTTGAAGTCCCACTTCACATAGTCGATCGGGGCGCTGGAGAGCAGCCCGTCGAGCTGCTCCCAGAGATACTCGCGGACATCCTCGCGCGCGAGGTTCAGGACGAGCTGATTGCGGAACTCCGTCCGCTTTCGTCCCGACTGGAACTGCACCCAGTCGGGGTGCGCGCGGTACAGGTCGCTGTCCGGGTTGACCATCTCCGGCTCGACCCAGATGCCGAACTGCATCCCCAGGGCGTGCACGTACTCGGCGAGTGGCTTCACCCCCGACGGGAAGCGGTCCGGGTTCGGCGTCCAGTCACCGAGTCCCGCCCGGTCGCTGGTGCGGGCCCCGAACCAGCCGTCGTCCACGACGAACAGCTCGACGCCCATCGCGGCGGCCCGCCGGGCCAGGGTCCCCTGCTGCTCCTCGGAGATGTCGAACTCCGTGGCCTCCCAGGAGTTGTAGAGCACGGGCCGGTCCCGGTCAGCGTCGGGGACGACGAACGCGCGCTGGTACGTGTGCCACGCCCGGCTCGCCCCGCCGTGCCCCGAGTCGGTCCACAGCCCCGCGAAGACGGGCGTGGTGAAGGACTCGCCCGCCGCCAGGCGCAGCAGGCCCGAGTCGTCGTATCCGGCGCCGCCGGTGATCTGCACGCGCGCGTCGGGCAGCTGAGCGACGGCGATCCGCCAGGAGCCGGACCAGCCGAGCGCGCACGCGTACACCTCGCCGTGCTCCTCGGTCGCGTCGGTGTCGAGCGCCGCCCAGGGCAGGTGCTGGTGCCCCGTGTGGCCGCGCCTGCTGCCGATGACCTTCTCACCGTAGGTGAGGTCCGTCCGCACGAGGCGGGACTCGGCGGCCCAGCGTCCATGGAGCTGGGAGAGGCGCCAGCCGTCGCGCTCGGGAAGCGTCCAGGTGGCGGAGTCCGCGCGGAGCAGCTCCAGCGGGCCGGTTCCCTCGGGCATGTCATGGGCGAGGGTCACCCAGCGCTCCACCACGTCGTGGCGCATCCGGTAGTGGAGCGTGATCGCCAGCCCCGCGTCACGGAACCGCAGCCGCAGTTCGTCGCCGTCGTCGCCCTCGGTCTCGTACGCCTCGAAGCGCCACTCGGTGCCCCGGCGCTCGTCGCCGCGCACGGACAGCGCGGGCCGTACGAAGCGGGGGCCGCCCTCGACCGGGTACTCCTCGTGACCGTCGAGCGGGGCCTCGAAGGGCCAGTAGTCCGGCAGCGGACGGACGGCGAGCGCCTCGGCGTCCGCGAGGGCGATCCGCGGGCCCCAGTGCAGATGGAGCAGTTCGTCGTCCTCGGTGAGATGGACGGCGTAGCTGCTCGTTGGCCCCGAGAGAAGCCACGTACGACCGGTTCCGGCAATTTCCAGCATCATGTCCCCACAGATCCGAACAGGCACGCTCAAGCATCAACATCATCAGTGCCACGGCGGCCGACGGCAACGCCTGTGGAAAACTCATTGGCCTGCTCACCCATGTCGTATCGTCGAAGCGTGCCCGCCGACGAGCAGCGTCCGCGGGGCGGTGTGGGAGGGGAGCCCTCGTGACGCAGCAGGTCCCGTCGACCGAGCCCGAGCTGGGCGGCGTACGAAACTTCCGTGACGTGGGCGGGATGCCGACGGTGGACGGTCGGCGCGTGGCGCACGGACGGCTGTTCCGCAGCGGTCATCTCGCGCACGCGACCGATGAGGACGCGGTGTTTCTCGGCTCCCTCGGGCTGCACACCATCTTCGACTTCCGCAACGCGGCGGACATCGGGCTGGAAGGTCACGACATCGCGCTGCCGGGCGTGCGGAACCTGAACATCCCGCTGTCCGACCCGGCGGACGGCGCGGAGTTCTGGAAGATGGTCCGGGACGGCGATCTGGACGAGCTGCGCGGCCTGCTGGCCGACGGCAAGGGCGAGCAGCGGATGATCAACTCCTATCGCGAGATCGTCAGGGACCGCACGGCCGAGCACTCCCGGATGCTCCACGCGCTCGCCGAGGACAGTGTCCCGGCGCTGATGCACTGTGCGGCCGGCAAGGACCGTGCGGGCCTGTCCATCGCGGTGACACTGCTCGCCATCGGGGTGGAGCGCGACGCCATCGTGGCCGACTACATGGAGTCGAACGCGCAGCACCGCCGCTACAAGGTGCGCCGCAACGGCTCCGCGGACAAGGCTTACACCCCTGAGGTCCTGGAACTCCTCAACCCGCTCTTCGGCACCCGCCCCGAGTATCTGACGGCGGCCATGAAGATGGTCGAGGAGACCTGGGGCGACGTCGACAGCTACCTGGAGCAGGGGCTGGGCGTCACCCCCGAGACGCGGGAGCGGCTGCGGGAGCGGTTCCTCGACTGACCTGCTCCCCGCCCCCCTCGTCGCCCGTCACTGCTTCGCGCCCACCTCGAACAGCAGGTAGATGAAGCCGGCGAAGAGGTGTCCGACCGCGATGTAGATGATCAGCCGGACCCACAGGGCCCGGGGGAACTTCTCCTCCATGTCCGTCATGGCGTCACTCCAGTGGTAGGGCCGATGCAGAGGCCGGCGGTGGGGCTCTGCAGCAGGGTGTGGACGAAGAGCAGGTCGGTGCCGTCCCGGCCGTCGGCGGCGAGGCGGTGCGGGGTCAGCGAGTCGAAGTGCGCGCTGTCGCCGGACGCGAGGACGTGCGTGGTGTCGCCGAGGCTCAGCCGCAGCCGCCCCGTGAGGACGTACAGCCATTCCTCACCGGGATGGACACGCACGATGTCGCCCTGCGCCCCGTGCGGCACATGGACGCGCAGGGCCTGCATTCCGCGTCCGGACGCACCGGCCTGCCAGTAGGACCAGCCGCCCGCGGCCGTCGGCTCCATGTCCGCGGCACGCACGATGGCGTCCCGGTCGGCGACGGTCTCGCCGAGCAGTTCGGAGACCGTCGTGCCGTAGATACGGGCGAGCCCCAGCAGCACCGGCAGGGACGGCTGGCGCTGCCCGGTCTCCAGGCGCGAGAGGTGGGCCGGCGACAGTCCGGCGGCCCTGGCCGCGGCCTCCAGGGTGAGAGAGGCCCGGCGGCGCAGCACACGCAGTCGCGGTGCGAGAATGGGTAGATCCTCGACCGGCTCGGCGGCAGCCCCGGGCGTCCGCGGGGTTTCGGCTTCGGGAAGGCTCATGCCCTCCATTCAGCCGCACCCTTACCTCTGAGGCAAATTTGTTGCCCCAGAGGCAAAAAGTGCGCCTACCTGTTGGCCACGGCCTGCTTGACCAGCGTCTTTCCGAAGTCCCACATCAGCCCGCTCCCGCTGTGCGCGTCGTCCATCACGGCGGTGAAGGCGTCCACGAAGCGGTCCACCTCGCTCTCGCCGACGACCAGCGGCGGAATCAGTTTGATCACCTCCAGGTGATCGCCGGAGACCTGGGTCAGGATCCGGTGGCGTTGCAGCAGCGGCACGACGACCATCTGGGCGAACAGCCCCTTGCGTGCGGCCTGCAGCATCGTCCAACGGCTGCGCAGCTTCAGCGACTTGGGCTTCCCGAACTCGATGCCGATCATCAGGCCCCGGCCGCGTACGTCGGCCAGCAGCTCGTACTTGTCGACCAGCGCCGCCAGCCGGGACTTCAACAGCTCCCCCGTCGCCCGGGCGCCCGCGACGATCTGCTCGTTCTCCATGACCGACAGCACGGCGAGGCCCGCCGCCATGGCCTGGGCGTTGCCTCCGAAACTGGCCGAGTGCACGAGGACGCGGTCGATCGACGAGTAGACCTTCTTGAAGATCCACTCCTTGCCGATCGTGGCGCCCACGGGCACATATCCGCCGGACAGCGCCTTCGCCACGCACACCAGGTCCGGCTCGACCCCGTCCTCGTGCTGGTAGGCGTAGAAGTCGCCGGTCCGCCCGAGCCCGGTCTGCACCTCGTCCGCGATGAGCAGTCCTTTGTGCCTGTGCAGCAGCTCCTGGGCAGCACGCAGATACCCGGTTGGAGCCGCGTGCACGCCCTTGCCCTGGATCGGCTCGACGATCAGGGCGGCCACGTCGCCCTTCTTCAACTCCCGTGCCAGGGCGTCGAGATCACCGAGGGGGACGGCGGTGTCGGGCAGCAGCGGGGCGAAGCCGTCCCGGAAGCCGGCCTCGCCGTTGACGGAGAGGGAGCCGGTGGTCAGGCCGTGGAAGGCGTGCGCGCAGTACAGGACGCGCGGCTTCCCGGTGGCGTACCGGGCGAACTTGAGCGCGGTCTCCACCGCCTCCGTGCCACTGTTGCCGAAGAACACCCGGTCCAGGTGGGGACTGTGGGTGAGGAGCCGCTCGGCGAGCAGCCCGGGCAGCGGCGGGCAGTCGAAGCGGGTGAGGTCGGCGAGCCGGGCGTCGAGGACGTCGTGCAGCGCCTTGCGGACGACGGGGTGATGGCGGCCGAGGCCCATCACTCCGAACCCGGCGAGCATGTCGAGGTAGTCGTTGCCGTCGGCGTCCCAGAAGTACGCGCCCTCGGCCCGCTCGTAGACCTTGTCGAAGCCGATGGTGTGCAGCATGCGCGGGAGCTGGTGGTTGAGATGCCTGGTGTGCAGCTCGTAGCGTTCGGCACCGCGCTCGGCGAGCAGCGCGCCGAGGTCGAACTCCCCCGCCGGGGAACCGGGTTCAGCGGTTGTCATTCCTGTTTCTCCTTGGCCTTCCCCTTGTGCTTCCCCTGGGACCGTTCTTCCTTGGCGGCCAGCCCGGCGCCGATGCGTCCGGCGATCTCGACGGGCGTGAGACCGATGTCGGCGAGCAGCTCGCCCCGCTTGCCGTGCGCGAGGAACTGCTCCGGTATGCCGAACCGCCGTACGGGCACGTCGACTTCGGCGTCACCGAGTGCCAGCGCCACGGCGGCCCCGACCCCGGAGGCGCGGCTGTTGTCCTCGACGACGGCCACCATGCGGTGCTCGGCGGCCAGGCCCGGCAACGCAGGGTCGACGGGCTTGACCCAACGCGGGTCCACGACCGTGCACTTGATGCCGCGCGCGGCCAGCAGGTCGGCGGCCTGCAGGCACACCGGGGCCATCACGCCTACGGCCACGAGCAGCACGTCGGCCGGCTCCCCGGACCGGTGCAGCACATGCATCCCGCCCACATGGCCGACCGCCTCGACCGCCGGCCCCACCGACTCCTTGGGGAACCGGATGAGCGTAGGCGCGTCGTCGACGGCCACCGCCTCCCGCAACTGGGCGCGGAGCTGGTCGGCGTCACGCGGCGCGGCGATTCTCAGGCCGGGCACGACCTGGAGGATGGACAGGTCCCACATACCGTTGTGCGAGGCCCCGTCGACCCCCGTGACGCCGGCACGGTCCAGCACGAACGTCACCCCGCACCGGTGCAGCGCGACGTCCATCAGCAGCTGGTCGAAGGCACGGTTGAGGAAGGTGGCGTACACGGCGACGACAGGATGCAGACCGCCGGTGGCGAGGCCCGCCGCAGACACCGCCGCGTGCTGCTCGGCGATCCCGACGTCCCACACCCGGTCGGGGAACCGCTCGGCGAATTTACCGAGGCCCACGGGATGCAGCATGGCCGCCGTGATGGCGACGACGTCGTCCCGCTCCTCCCCGATCCGGACGATCTCGTCGCCGAAAACCGACGTCCAGGAAGGCCCGTTGGAAGGCGCGAGCGGTTCGCAGGTGAGCGGGTCCATCACCCCGACGGTGTGGAAGTGGTCCTCCTCGTGCGAGCGCGCGGGCTCGTAGCCGCGCCCCTTCTCCGTAAGGCAGTGGACGAGAACGGGCCCGTGGAACCGCTTCGCGCGCCGCAGCGCGGACTCCACCGCCCCGATGTCGTGCCCGTCGATCGGGCCGACGTACTTCAGCCCCAGGTCCTCGAACATGCCCTGCGGATTGAACGCGTCCTTGAACCCCTTCTTCGCGCCGTGCAGCGACTCGTAGAGGGTGTTGCCGATGACAGGGGTGCGCAGCAGCACGTCCTTGCCCCAGGCCAGCACCTGCTCGTAGCTGTCCGTCGTGCGCAGGGTCGCGAGGTGGTTGGCGAGGCCGCCGATGGTGGGTGAGTAGGAGCGTTCGTTGTCGTTGACGACGATGATCAGGGGCCGGTCCTTGGCCGCCGCGATGTTGTTGAGCGCCTCCCAGGCCATCCCGCCGGTGAGCGCGCCGTCCCCGATGACCGCGACGACATGCCCCTGCTCACCCTGCACCTGGCGGGCCTTGGCGAGCCCGTCGGCCCAGCCGAGCGCGGTGGACGCGTGGCTGTTCTCGATGACGTCGTGCTCGGACTCCGCACGGGAGGGATAGCCGGACAGACCGCCCTTGCCCCGCAGCTTGGAGAAGTCCTGACGCCCTGTCAGAAGTTTGTGGACGTAGCTCTGATGGCCGGTGTCCCACAGGATGCGGTCGACCGGTGACTCGAAGACCCGGTGGAGCGCGACGGTGAGTTCCACCACTCCCAGGTTGGGCCCGAGATGGCCGCCGGTCCTGGCGACCGCGTGCACCAGGAACTCGCGTATCTCGTCGGACAGTTCACCGAGTTCCGCCTCGGACAGCGCCTTCAGGTCGCGTGGTCCCCGGATGTTCTCCAGAATCGTCACGCTCGGGCCCCCTTCTCTTCCGTACGCTTCAGGCCGTGCTGTTCAGCTCACGGTGACCGCCGGTTCCCCCGACGCGACGCCGTCCTGCTCCATCTGTTCGGCGATCTTCATCGCCTCCTCGATCAGGGTCTCGACGATCTTCGACTCGGGCACGGTCTTGATGACCTCGCCCTTCACGAAGATCTGCCCCTTGCCGTTGCCGGAGGCGACCCCGAGGTCGGCTTCCCGCGCCTCGCCGGGGCCGTTGACGACGCAGCCCATGACCGCGACGCGCAAGGGCACCTCCATGCCCTCAAGACCGGCCGTGACCTGGTCGGCGAGCTTGTAGACGTCGACCTGGGCCCGCCCACAGGACGGGCATGACACGATCTCCAGCCGCCGTTGCCGCAGGTTCAGCGACTCCAGGATCTGGATGCCGACCTTGACCTCCTCGACCGGCGGCGCCGACAGCGAGACGCGGATGGTGTCCCCGATGCCCTCACTCAGCAACGCCCCGAAGGCGACAGCGGACTTGATGGTCCCCTGGAAGGCGGGACCGGCCTCGGTGACGCCCAGGTGGAGCGGGTAGTCGCACCGTTCGGCGAGCAGCCGGTAGGCGTTGACCATGATCACCGGGTCGTTGTGCTTGACGGAGATCTTGATGTCCCGGAAGTCGTGCTCCTCGAAGAGCGACGCCTCCCACAGCGCCGACTCGACGAGCGCCTCCGGCGTCGCCTTCCCGTACTTCTGGAGCAGCCTCCGGTCCAGCGAACCGGCGTTGACCCCGATCCGGATCGGCGTGCCGTGCTCCTTGGCGGCGCGGGCGATCTCCTTCACCTTGTCGTCGAACTGCTTGATGTTGCCGGGGTTGACGCGGACTGCGGCGCAGCCCGCGTCGATCGCGGCGAACACGTACTTCGGCTGGAAGTGGATGTCGGCGATCACCGGGATCTGCGACTTGCGCGCGATGGTCGCCAGCGCGTCCGCGTCGTCCTGCGTGGGGCAGGCGACGCGGACGATCTGGCAGCCGGACGCCGTGAGTTCGGCGATCTGCTGGAGGGTGGCGCCGATGTCCGACGTACGCGTCGTCGTCATCGACTGCACCGACACGGGGGCCCCGCCCCCGACCGCCACCGGCCCGACCTCGATCCGCCGGGAGACCCGGCGATCGGCGATCGGACGGACCGGTACCTCGGGAACGCCCAAGGAGACGGCGGTCACGACGTCACTCCCTGTTTCCGGAAACGGTCTCGCGCATGGCGCGCAGGGACTCCTTCAGGGAACCCATGGTGGCCATGACGGCCGTCGGCTCGTAGCCGCAGTGCGCCATGCAGTTGGCGCACCGGTCGTCCTTGCCGCGGCCGTAGGAGTCCCAGTCGGTCTTCTCGATGAGGTCCTTGTACGTCGTCACGTACCCGTCGCTCATCAGGTAGCAGGGCTTCTGCCAGCCGAACAGCGAGTAGTTGGGGATCGCCCACGCCGTGCACGGAAAGTCGACCTTGCCCTCCAGGAAGTCCAGGAAGAGCGGGGAGTGGTTGAGCCGCCAGCGTCGCCGGTTGCCGCCGCCGAAAGCCTTCTTGAACAGCTCGCGGGTCTGCTCGACGCCGAGGAAGTGCTCCTGGTCGGGTGCCTTCTCGTAGGCGTAGGCGGGCGAGATCATCATCTCGTCGACCTGGAGGTCGTCGTTGAGGAAGTTGAGCACCTCGATGATGGTCTGCGGGGTGTCGGTGTTGAAGAAGGTCGAGTTGGTGGTGACGCGGAAACCGCGCTTCTTGGCCTCCTTGATGGCGGCCACCGCCTCGTCGAACACCCCCTCCTTCGCGACGGACTCGTCGTGCCGCTCCCGCAGGCCGTCGATGTGCACGGCGAACGCGAAGTACGGCGAGGGCGTGAACTTGTCCATCTTCTTGCGGAGCAGTACGGCATTGGTGCAGAGGAAGACGTACTTCTTCCTCGCCACCAACTGCCGCACGATCTCGTCGATATGCGGATGCATCAGAGGCTCTCCGCCCGCGATGGACACCATCGGGGCCCCGGATTCGAGCACCGCCCCGACGGCCTGAGCGACCGGCATGCGCTGCTTGAGCACACCGGCCGGGTGCTGGATCTTGCCGCAGCCCTCGCACGCCAGGTTGCAGGCGTAGAGCGGTTCGAGTTCGACGATCAGCGGGAACTTGTCCCGCTTGCGGATCTTCTGTTCAGCCAAATATGTAGCGATCTTGATGGTCTGGCGGAGCGGCATGGCCATCTGACTCACCTCCTGGGGAGCAGCAAGGAACGGTGCCATTCGACAAAAGCGGGAAGGACCGAACGAAGGACGCGGAAAGCCGATATTCCACCGCGAAGCGTTCCGATCCGGACGAGTTCATGTTCTGGAGCGTCCACGACCACCCGTACGGCCGCAACGGGGCGCACGCCCGTGCGCACGGCGCTGTGGAGCGTGGCCGCCGACTCCATGTCGACCGCGATCGCGCCGGTCGCGAGCAGCTGGGACCGTTCGTGACCGCGCACGACGTGATCGGAGCCGGTGAGCGGGCCGGTGTGCACCGTCCGCCCGGGTACGGCGCGCACCAGTTCCTTGACGAGCAGTTCGGTGCCGACACAGGGTGTGGCGCCCTCCGGACCCCGGGTCTCCTCGGCGACCACCAGGTCACCGGGGTGCATACCTGGGGCGAGCCCCGCGCAGAATCCGGTGGCCAGCACGACGGCGTCGCGCAGCGCCGGGTCGGCCAGGGCCCGGGTGACGGCCGCCGAGGCCGCCTCGGGTCCCATTCCCGTACGCAGCACGGTGACGGGTCCGTCGCCGTGTCCGCCCCGGCGCAGGGCGAGCCGTTCGATACCGAGCGCACAGGCGATCAGCAGCGGGGCCGGCTCGGGCTGACGGTCCATCAGCCCCCCTTGACGTCGGCGAAGGGCTCTCCGTGGACGTACCGGCCGAGGGCGGTGAGCGGGAAGACCAGACGGTAGAGGTGGTAGTTGATGGAGAAGTCCCAGGGGAAGCCGGTGCCGGTGAAGTACGGCTCGTCCCAGGAGCCGTCCGGCAGCTGGTTCGCGGCGAGCCACTCGACACCGCGCTCGACGGCTTTCGAGTCGTGCTCCCCGGCGGCCAGCAGGGCGAGCAGGGCCCAGGCCGTCTGGGAGGGGGTCGAGGCACCCCGGCCGCTCCAGCCCGCACTGTCCTGGTAGGAGCGCAGGTCCTCGCCCCAGCCTCCGTCGTCGTTCTGGACCTTCTCCAGCCAGCCCACCGCGCGCCGGATCGCCGGGTGCGCGGCCGTCAGGCCGGCGGCGGTCAGCGCGGGCACCACCGAGCCGGTGCCGTAGACGTAGTTGACGCCCCAGCGGCCGAACCACGCACCGTTCGGCTCCTGTTCGGCGAGCAGCCACTCGATGCCGCGCCGGGTGCGCGGATCGTGGGACATGCCCTCGACGGCGAGCATCTCCACGACATGCGCGGTGACGTCGGCGGACGGCGGGTCGATGACCTCCCCGAAGTCGCAGAACGGCAGCTTGTTGGGGAGCGTGCTGGTGTTGTCCACGTCGAAGGCGCCCCAGGCGCCGTTCTTCGACTGCATGCCGAGGTTCCAGCGGACCCCGCGTCCGATGGCCTTCTCCACCCGCTCCGGATCGTGGTGCCGGACCCGGCGGAGGGCGAGGACGACCTCGGCGGTGTCGTCGATGTCGGGGTAGTTGTCGTTGTGGAACTCGAACGCCCAGCCCCCCGGTGGCAGTTCGGGCCGGCGTACGGACCAGTCGCCGGGCCGGACCACCTGCTCGCCCAGCATCCAGTCGGCTGCCTTGACCAGTTGGGGGTGGTCGGCGGGCAGGCCCGCGTCGGCGAGGGCGATGACGGCGAGGCAGGTGTCCCACACCGGCGACTGGCAGGCCTCGATCATCCGGGCGCCGTCCTCGCGCCACACCGTGAAGCGGTCCAGGGAGTCCAACCCCGCCCGCATGACCGGGTGTTCGAGGTCGTAGCCGAGCAGGTGCAGGGCGATCACCGAGTAGACGGCGGGCGGCTGGATGCCCCCCCAGCAGCCGTCGTTCTCCTGTCGCTCGATGATCCAGCGGGCGGCGGCGTTCATGGCGGCCTTGCGCAGTCTGCGTACCGCGACCTTGCGATAGCCGTGCAGAACCTTGTCGAGACGCTGGAACGCGCCGTCCCAACTTGCCAACGGGGCAAGGGACTTGCCCGGATTCGGCAGGTCGGGGTCGGTGTGCAGCTCCTCCAGCGGGAAGGGCGCCGGGCGGACCGGGCGCTTCGCGCTGACGATGGTGAGCGGCACGATGGTCTGCCGGGCCCAGCAGCCGAAGTCGTAGATGTTGAGCGGCATCCACTTCGGGAAGTAGATGAGTTCCGGCGGGAGTTCGGGAAGGTCGTCCCACTTCCACCAGCCGAACAGGGCCAGCCAGATCCGGGTGAAGACCCGGGCGGCGGCGATGCCTCCCCGGTCGCGGATCCAGGCGGACGCCCTCGCCATGTGCGGCGCTTCGGGTTCGTCTCCGGCCAGCCGCAGGGCGACGTACGCCTCGACGGTGGCGGAGAGGTCGGCGGGTCCGCCGTGGAAGGTTGCCCAGGTGCCGTCATCGCGCTGCTCGCCGCGGATGAACAACGCGGCTGCCTGGGTTGTCTGTTCGTCGCGGATGCCCAGGAACTGACGGAGCAGCAGGTCCTCGGCGTCCATGGAGACGTTGGTCTCCAGGTCGCCCTTCCACCAGCCCTGGGAGTCCTGCCGCGCGAGCAGGGAATCCGTGGCGCGCCTCATGGCACGCTCGGCGGCATCCTGAACCCCTGCCGCCACTGGGGTGTTGGTGTCGGTTTCGGTTTCGCTGGCCGAGGCAGCGCGAGGCGGGAGGGCCCCGGTGCTTCCGTCGGTCGTCGCTGTCATGGCTTCCCCTTCGTGCAGTGGCATGTCTCTGCTGATTGGGTCCGCCGTCGGCCGGTGCGCCACTGAACGCGACGCCGGCCGGCGACTACGCGAGGCTTATTCGACCGATAGTGATCATCTCTTTCGTACGACGACGAAGTCGGCGAGCGCCGTGAACTGCGCGCGCACCCGGTCGGGCATGTCGATGGCGCTGAGTGCGTCGACAGCGATGGTGTGCTGCCGGCGCGCCTCCCCGGCGGTCCATTCCCGGCCGCCCGCCTGCTCGATCAGGGCGGCGCGGGCGGCGAACTCCTCCTCGGAGAAGTTCTCGAAGTCGCTGCTCTTCGCGTCGGCGGCGAGGAGTTCACCGAGCCGCTCCGCGGCCGGGCCGCTCGCGGCGAGGGCGGCGACGACGGGCAGGGACTTCTTGCGCTGACGCAGATCGCTCCACGTCTGCTTGCCGGTGGCCTCCGGGTCGCCCCAGATGCCGAGGAGGTCGTCGACGGCCTGGAAGGCCAGGCCGAGGTGGTAGCCGTACTTCTCCAGGGTGTCGGCGGTGCGCTCGTCCGCGCCGCCGAGGACCGCGCCGATGGAGCTGGCGCAGGCGAGCAGGGCGCCGGTCTTGTTGCCCTCCATCTCCAGGCACTCCTCGACGCTCACACGGTCGCGGTGCTCGTAGGAGATGTCCTGCGCCTGGCCGTCGATGAGGGCCCGGGTCGCCGTGGTCAGACGGCGGGTGGCGCGGCCGGCCTCGACGGTGCCGAGTTCCAGGAGGATCTCGTTGGCCAGCGCGAACAGGGCGTCGCCGACCAGGATGGCCTGGGCGGGACCGTGCACCTTCCAGACGGTGTCGCGGTGACGGCGCTGTTCGTCGCCGTCCATCAGGTCGTCGTGCAGCAGCGAGAAGTTGTGCACGAGTTCGACGGCGACCGCGCCGGGGATGCCGACCTCGGGGCCGGCGCCGGTGACCTCGGCGGACAGCACGGCGAGCGCGGGACGTACGGCCTTGCCGCCGTCGCCGTCCGCGGGCCTGCCCTGGGCGTCGATCCAGCCGAAGTGGTAGGCGGAGACGGTGTCCATGGGTGCCGCGAGACGGTTGATCGCCGCCCGCAGTACCGGGGTGGCCAGGGTCCGGCCGCGCTCCAGAAGCACGGCCACATCCACGGCGTCGGCGGCTTTCGGGGCCGGGGGCACAGTGGGCACGGTCTCTCCTCTTGTTTCGGTGCTGGGGGTGCGGGGACCTGCCGTGTGCTGATGATCGAGCATCAGGCCGCCTCCTCGACATCGAAGAGATGGTGGCGAGGCCGGCCCAGGGCACTCAGCGCGGCACCGGCCGCGCCGACTCCGCTGCGGACCGCACTCTCCATGGTCGCGGGCCACCCGGTGGCGGTCCACGAGCCGGCCAGGTAGAGGCCGGCGGCGTTCGTGCGGGCGCCCGGCCGCAGCCGGCCGACGCCCGGGGTGGGGGCGAACGTCGCTGTCCGCTCCCGGGTGACGAAGAAGTCCCGTACTCCGGCGCCCCGCGCGCGGGGCAACAGCCGCTCCAGCTCCGGCAGATACCGCTCGCGCAGCGCCGCCACGGGCTCGTCGATCTCGTCGTGCGCGGCCGACTGCGACAGCGCCAGATACTGGCCGTCGCCACCGAGTCCGGACGCCTCGGTCCGGTCGAAGACCCACTGGACCGGGCTGCCGAGCGCCGCGACGAACGGCGTGTTCAGCACCTTCCGGTCGTACACCACATGCACGTTGAGGATGGGCGCGGTGCCGATCTCCAGCAGCCGTTCGGGGGCGTCCAGCGCGCCCTCCGGCAGCAGATCGTGCGCCTCGCGCTGGGCCACGGCGAGCACGACGGCGTCCACGTCGAGCGTCTCGCCGGGAACCGACACGGTCCAGCGGCCGTTCTCGTGGTGTCGGACGGAGGTGACGCGTGTACGGACTTCGGTACGCACGCCCGCGGAGTCGAGCGCCTTGCGGGCCAGAGTGTCGTGCAGTTCGCCCAGCGGGACACGCGCCCAGCCGATGTCGGCCGCGCCCGGGTCGGACAGCAGACCGGTCTTGAACACCATCGCGGCGAGCCCCAGGGACGAGTCCCCGGCCACCGCGTTGAGGGTGGCGACCCCCACCAGGTCCCACAGTGCCTCGACGGCACGCGGCGACTGACCGTGCGCGGCCAGCCAGCTGCCGAAGTTCTGCGCGTCCAGCGCCGGGTCGGCGAGGTCCAGCGCCTTGAGCGCGAGCGCGGCGCGTCCCACTCCCGCGCGGTCGGCGAGCGAGAGATGCGGATAGGTCGCCAGGCTGCGCCCGAGATGCAGAGGTACGGGCAGCGCGTCGCGCCGGAGTCTTCCCAGGCGCCGCCCGGCCGGCTTCGCCACATCGACGACAGGTACGTCGAGACGGGCCTGCACGGGTGCGAGCGCGGCGCCGTCGATGCGGTCGAGGAACCAGCGGTAGGCGGTGCAGCACCGCAGGTACACGTGCTGGCCGTTGTCGACGGTCAGTCCGTCGCGCTGGAAGGAGAAGGCGAGACCGCCGAGGCGGGGCCGGCCTTCGAGCAGCGTGACGCGGACACCGGCGTCGGCTAGCGAGAGCGCCGCCGTGATACCCGCCAGCCCGCCGCCGACCACCACGGCGCTCTTCTCACCGTGGTGCCCCGGACGTTCCCCGCGCTGCGTGCCCTCGCTCATCGCGCACTCCCCCCTGCACACCCGTCGCGCCGGACGAACGCCGCACGGCAGGCCGTTGAAGTCAGGGACGCCGTCCCCGACCGGAGGGTTGCGCGCCGGTTCGCCCCGGGCACGTCGTCTTGGACCGCATCGTCCATCAGACCCGCCTCCTGACGGCCCGCCGGGACACATGCCGGGCGTCCAGGCCGGACAGGCCGCGCACCGCGACGTACGCCTTCTCGCGTCCGGGCAGGGAGACCCGGCCGCGCAGCACGGCCTCCGGCTCGCGCTCGATGCGGTCGAGGAGCCGTCGGTAGATGCCGGCCATGGCGGCGACGCAGGCGCCGCTGCGCCGGTCGAGCATGGGCAGCAGGCGGTAGCCCTCGGCGAACAGGGTGCGGGCGCGCCGTACTTCGAAGTGGACGAGGCCCGCGAAGTCGGAGCCCTCCGGCGGGTTCGGACCGCTGAACCCGGCCGAGCAGCCGAACTTGGCGAGGTCGTCGGCGGGCAGATAGGTCCGCCCGCTGTCGGCGTCCTCGCGGATGTCCCGCAGGATGTTGGTGAGCTGGAGGGCGAGCCCCAGCGTGTCGGCGTACTCGAAGGCGCGTTCCGAGCCGCGCGCGCCCGGTTCCGTACCGAACACGCCCAGGGACAGCCGCCCGATGGCCCCGGCCACACAGCGGCAGTAGACCTTCAGGTCGTCCCAGGTCTCGTACGTCTCGCCGTGTACGTCCATCACGACGCCGTCGATGAGTTCGTCGAGGCCGCCGAGGGGGATGGGGAAGTGTGTTCCCGCGTGGCTGAGGGCGACCGCGACCGGGTCGGTGTCGTCCTCGTCGACCGCGCCCGCGCGCACCCGGGCGAGCAGTGCTCTGGTGTCCTCCAGCCGTGCCGCCTTGACCTCGGGGGCCAGCGGGCCGTCACCGATGTCGTCGACGCGGCGCGAGAACGCGTACAGGGCCGACATCGCGCGCCGCTTCGACGTCGGCAGCAGTCTGATGCCGTACGCGAAGTTGCGGGCCTGCTGCCCGGTGATGGACTCGCAGTAGCTGTAGGCGGCGAGTACCGGTGCGGACACGTGTGGTTCCGACTCCACGCTCCGGATCACCCCTCTCCTCGCAGGGTTGTGCCCACCTCGCGCAGCAACTGGACTCTGCCGGGCTTGGGCGGGCCGGGAAGTACGTCGTATTCGGCGGCGGCGATCGCGTGGATCGCCGCCTTTCCCCCCGCCACGAACCCCGCGAGCAGCAGCTTCAGCCTGCCGTGGACGCTACCCACGAGGGGGGTGCCTTCATTCAGCAGACGGCGCGCGCGTTCCGCCTCGTAGGCGATCAGGGCGCGCGTAGACGCGCCCGCGGTGGGAGCGGCGAGATCCGCCTCCTGGACATGGAAGCGCTTCATGTCCTGGGCGGGCAGATAGATCCGGTCGCGGCCGAGGTCCTCGGCGACGTCCTGGAGGTGCTCGACGATCTGGAGGGCGGTGCACACGGCGTCGGAGCGGCGGATCCGCTCGGGCGTCGCGGTGCCGGTGACGGCGAGGACGAGGCGGCCGACAGGGTTGGCGGACAACTCGCAGTAGGCGAGGAGGTCGTCGTACGTCTCGTACCGCTTGACCAGCTGGTCCTGGCGGTTGGCGGCGATCAGGCCGAGGAACGGCTCGGGGGTGAGCGAGCGGCCTCGGACGGTCGGCTGCAGCCGGCGCAACAGAGGGTGGCGCGGGGTGCCGCCGAAGACCCTGCGCAGGTCGGCCTCGAACGCGTCGAGGAGGACGAGCCGGTCGTCGGCCTCCGCGGGGGCCACTCCCAGCAGGCGGGCGTCGGCACCGCCGGGGGCGAGGTCGCCGTCGCCGATGTCGTCGACCAGGCGGGCGAAGCCGTAGACGGCCATGAGGTCGGTGCGCCAGGCCCTGGGCAGGAAGAACGGTGCCACGGGGAAGTTCTCGTGCGCGGCCTTGTCGAGCGTGCCGCGCTCCGGATCGTCGGTCCGCATGGGGCCGGTTGCCGTCACCGTTCGCTGCCCGGGGCGGGGACGGCGCACGCTGTGGGGAGCTGGGGAGTTTCCGAAGCCATCGCCGTCACATCTCCCGTTCTACACTGCGGACCCAATGGGCACTATTTCGGACACGCCGCCCAGCCCTCCACGCGGCGGTCCGATGCCGGGTGTCGCGTGTTATCGCCCCACTTGCCGCGATTCAGCACTGGTACAGCTTACGTTGTACAACGCGACATGGTCCGTCGGGGTGTCCGGCGCATCACAAGAACACACCGATTGGCGTCAAGATTCCTAGGGTGCCGGGGAGTTGACGTTTCCTTTGCAGACGCGGGG
>NZ_AEJB01000294.1 GCF_000331005.1 Streptomyces turgidiscabies Car8 | reverse complement strand
GACGTGGAAGATCGTCGGCGGCAACGGCGCGGGCAAGCACAAGGTGTTCCAGGTCGACTGCCCGATCGGCACCCCGACCCCGACCCCGACCCCGCCCGGCGGCCCGGGTGGGCCCGGTGGAGGCCCCGGCGGCCCGCACGGCGGGGTGCCCGCGGGCGGTGGCGGTGTCGCCCGGGCGGAGGCCTTCTCGCCGGTCGCCGGTGCGGCTGCCGTGGGCCTGATCGTGGTCGGCGGAGTGGTCTACCTCCGGACGCGCCGACGCGCCGATGGAGCGGCGTAACGACGTCCGTCGGCCCAGGCCCTGGCGCCGG
>NZ_AEJB01000293.1 GCF_000331005.1 Streptomyces turgidiscabies Car8 | reverse complement strand
CTTCCCGAAACAGCCGGGCGACCGGCCGACCGGCTAGAGCAACCCGTCCCACATCTGCTCCAGCAGCACCGACCACCAGCTCTCCGGCGAGCCGAGCGCCGCCGGGTCGAGGGAGGCGAGCTGAACCTGGAAGTCGACGGTCCAGCGGCCCGCCTGCTCCTGGTTGAGGCCGTAGCGCAGCCGCCACATACGGCCCAGCAGCGCGAGACAGCGCGCGAACTCGGGCAGCCCCGTGTTCACGAACTGCGGCGGTACGGGCGCCCCGCCCGGCCCCGCCTCCACGGGCACCGCGACGATGTTCGCCGTCCCGTACTGCACGCAGACCGCCTTGCCGAAGTCGGTGCCCATCACGAGATACGACCCGGCGTCCGACGCCGGCCGCACCCCACGCTCCTGCGCCAGCTCGGCGAGTGTCGGCACCGGCCGCCCCGGCTGGGCCTGCGCCCAGAAGAACGGCCCCATGTCGGCGGGCAGCCCGGCGACGACCAGCGTGTGCGCCACGATCTGCGGCACCCCCTGCCGCGACACCGCGGCCTGGTCGAACCGGAACACCCCCGGCCCGAACGCACCGGCCAGCTCCTGCGCGACCCCCTCCGGGGGGATCGGCGGCGCGGGCTGCACGGGCGGAAGCGGCGTACGCACCGGCCCCGGACGTGCCGGACCGTCCGCCACCTGGTGCAACTCGCCCTGGTGCACGAGGAGTTGGCCCATGCCCTGCTGGCGGCTCGCGTGGTCGGTGCCGTAGGGCGCGATGCTCGTGATGCGGGCGTTCGGCCACTGTTCGCGGATCATGCGCGCGCAGTAGGCACCCGGCAGCTCACAGCTCTCCAACTCGGTGTGCAGTTCGAGGACTTGATCCGGCGGGATGTTCATCGCCCGCAGCTCGTGGAAGATCTGCCACTCCGGATGCGGCGTCCCCGGCGCGGACCTCCGGATCACCTGCTGCTCGGACCCGTCGGGCGCCCGGTAGCGGAGCACGGCCTGATAGCCGGGACCGACCGTGGGCTGCCCGGGCGGCGGGTAGCCGTACGAGGGGGACTGAGGGCCGGGAGTGGCGGCGAGGTTCGACGCGGGCGGCGGCGGAAACCCACCGGCGGACGCCGGCTGAGGGTGCCCCGCGAAACCGGGCGCCGCCATACCGGGCACAGGCGGACCACCCGGCGCGTGCATCCCGGGCACCGGACGACCGCCGGGGGGCGGAGGCGTCGCACCGGGGGACGCGGTGGGCTGCGGAACGCCATGGGCACCCGGGGCGCCGGACGTACCGGGGAAACCGGAGCCGCCGCCGGGGAAACCGGGGGCACCCGGCGCCCCGGGGGCACCTTGCGCGCCCGGGGCGGGATAGCCGCCCTGAGCACCGGGGGCACCCGGCCCGCCGGGCGTTCCCTGAGCACCGGGGAAACCGGGCCCACCGGGCGCGCCATGGCCGCCCGGAGCACCGTGACCACCCGGGACACCCGGGCCGCCCTGCGCACCCGGGCCGCCAGGGAAACCGGGAGCACCGGAGGCACCAGCAGCGCCCGGAGCGCCCGGGAACCCCGGTGCGTTGGGCGGGCCGGGAGGGCCAGGTACGCCGACGGCCGGAGGCGGCGGGGGCATGCCGGGGCCGGCGACCGGGGGAGCGGCCAGCACGGTCTCGGCCTGGTGCACGGCACCCGGGGTCCCAGGAACGCCAGGAGGCTGAGGAGCGCCGGGAGCGGACGGTACGCCCGGGGCAGCCGGCGGCTGGGCAGCCCCGGGATTCCCAGGCGCGCCCGGCGGCCGGGGCACGTTGGCGGCGCCGCCCTTCGGGTCGGCGAACATGGTCGCTGCATGGTGGACGCCGTCGGGAGGGGTACCCCCGGGCGAGTGCGGAACGCCGGACCGGTTCGAGGCACCAGGGGCACCCGGAGCACCGGGCGGACCCGGAGGCAACGGAGCGCCGGGCGGCCGAGAAGTGCCGGACACCCCGAGCCGACCGGACCCACCGGCGGCACCCGAAGCACCCGGAGCCTGCCCCCCGCCCGCACCCGGAGCCCCGGGAGCCGCCGGAGGCTGGGGCGCACCGGCCCCACCGGGGCCACCA
>NZ_AEJB01000292.1 GCF_000331005.1 Streptomyces turgidiscabies Car8 | reverse complement strand
CGTACAGGCTTACCGGTCGGATGTCCGGGCCGGTTTACGGCTCGAACTTGTATCCGAGGCCGCGGACCGTGACCAGGTATCTGGGGGCGCCCGGGTCCGGCTCGATCTTGGCGCGCAGGCGCTTGACGTGGACGTCGAGGGTCTTGGTGTCGCCCACGTAGTCGGCGCCCCAGACCCGGTCGATGAGCTGCATACGGGTCAGCACGCGGCCGGCGTTGCGCAGCAGCATCTCCAGCAGGTCGAACTCCTTGAGCGGGAGGTCGACCTTGCCGCCGGAGACGGTGACCACGTGGCGGTCGACGTCCATGCGGACGGGGCCTGCCTCCAGGGCGGCCGGGGTGACCTCCTCGGGCTCGCCCCGGCGGCGCAGGACGGCGCGGATACGGGCGACCAGTTCGCGGGAGGAGAAGGGCTTGGTGACGTAGTCGTCGGCCCCTATCTCCAGGCCGACGACCTTGTCGATCTCGCTGTCCTTGGCGGTGACCATGATCACCGGGACGTTGGACTTGACGCGCAGCTGGCGGCAGACCTCCGTGCCGGGCAGGCCGGGCAGCATCAGGTCGAGCAGGACGAGGTCGGCTCCGTTGCGCTCGAACTCGTCGAGGCCGTCGGGCCCGGTGGCCGCGATGGCGACCTCGAAACCCTCCTTGCGGAGCATGTACGAAAGGGCGTCGGAGAAGGATTCCTCATCCTCGACGACGAGCACTCGGGTCACGGATGGACCTCCGGGGCGTGAAGCGGATCGTAAGGGGATGTACCGGTGGTCCGGTCGGCCACTTCGCCGGGGTCGGACGGTCCGTCCCCGGTGTCGGGGTCGGAGTCTGGGAGTGACTCGGGGTGGGAGTCATGGTCGTACAGGTGCGGCCGGTTCGCGCGGGCCCGGCGGCCGGTGACGGCCTCCGGCAGGCGCAGGGTGAACGTGGAGCCCTGGCCCTCGGAGCTCCACACCGTGACCTCTCCGCCGTGCGAGGCGGCCACGTGCTTGACGATGGCCAGGCCGAGGCCCGTACCGCCGGTGGCGCGGGAGCGGGCGGGGTCGACGCGGTAGAAGCGCTCGAAGATGCGCTCCTTGTCCTTGTCGGAGATGCCTATGCCCTGGTCGGTGACGGCGACCTCGATCAGGTCGCCGCCCGGCGCGTTCACCCGGCGGGCCGCTATGCCGACGCGGGTCGCGGCGGGTGAGTAGTTCACGGCGTTCTCGACGAGGTTGCCGAGGGCGGCGGCGAGCTGTCCGCGGTTGCCCCAGACGCGCAGGTCGGCGGTGCCTCCGGCGGCCATGGTGATGTGTTTGGTGCCGGCCTGGTGGCGGCAGCGGTCGACGGCCTCGGCGACGAGTTCGTCGACGCGGACGGGCTCGGCGTCCTCCAGCGGGTCGTCGTTCTGCACCCGGGAGAGGTCGATGAGTTCCTGGACGAGGCTGGTGAGGCGGGTCGCCTCGATCTGCATCCGGCCGGCGAAGCGCTCGACGGCCTCCGGGTCGTCCGAGGCGCCCATGACGGCCTCGGAGAGGAGGGAGAGGGCGCCGGTGGGGGTCTTGAGCTCGTGGCTGACGTTGGCGACGAAGTCGCGTCGTACGGCCTCGATGCGGCGGGCCTCGGTGAGGTCCTCGACGAGGAGGAGGACCAGGCGTGAGCCGAGGGGGGCGACGCGGGCGGAGACGGCGAGGGCTTCGCCGCGTCCGGTGCCGCGTCTGGGGAGGTCCAGCTCGACCTGGCGTATCTCGCCGTCGCGCCGGGTGTCCCGGGCCATCTGGAGCATCGGCTCCACCGAAAGCTTTCCGCCACGGACCAGACCGAGGGCGTACGCCGCCGAGCTGGCCTTCACGACGCCGTCCGCCTCGTCGAGTACGACGGCGGAGGACCGCAGTACGGACAGCACGGTGTCGACGCCGGGTGGTAGTACCGGGTCGGTGTGCAGGGAGGTCCGGGTGGGGCGTTTCTGGTCGCGCTCGCTCCAGCGGAACGCCAGCATGGCGATGACACCGGTGAGTACCCCGGCGATCGCTGCCGCTGCGGCGACCGCCGCGTTCACGTCCATGCATCCAGGTTAGGCATGGGATACGACCTGGCCACAGCCAAGAGAGTGCGACCTCGAACACTCGTCGCCCAGAGTTCACCTTGGAGCCAGTATTGGTTCATTTGTCGGGGCGGAAAACGTCGCGTGCAGGGACGAACGTGGGAGCGTGGGGGTCACGGGGTCCGCTGTTCGCCCCCGAACGGACGTCAAGAGAGGGACACCTGATGCGTGACGCGTACCACGAGGAACTTGACTCGATCGGCGAAGGTCTGGTCGAGATGGCCCGGCTCGTCGGGTCGGCGATCGGGCGTGCCACGACGGCGATACTGGACGCCGACCTGAAGCTGGCCGAAAGTGTCATCGAGGCCGACGCCAAGGTCGACGAGCTCCAGCACGACCTGGAGGCCCGCGCGATAGCGTTGCTGGCCCGCCAGCAGCCGGTGGCGACGGATCTGCGGATCGTGGTCACCTCGCTGCGGATGAGCGCCGACCTGGAGCGCTCGGGCGACCTCGCCCAGCATGTCGCCAAGCTGGCGCGGCTGCGTTTCCCGGATCGTGCGGTGCCGCGCGACCTGCATGCCACGATCCTGGAGATGGGCCAGCTCGCGCAGCGTCTGATGGCGAAGGCGGCCGAGGTCATCATCACCAAGGACGTCGATCTGGCGATGCAGCTGGAGACGGACGACGACGAGATGGACCTGCTGCACCGCACGCTCTTCCGGCACCTGATCGACGACCGCTGGAAGCACGGTATCGAGACGGCGGTCGACGTGACGCTGCTGGGCCGCTACTACGAGCGGTTCGCGGACCACGCGGTGTCGGTCGCCAAGCGTGTGGTGTTCCTGGTGACGGGTGAGCACGCGGACGATCTGCAGCAGGACGTACAGCCGCCCACTGGGGCCGAGGGGGCGTAGGCCCGCGGGTCGTCGCCGGGGGCCGCACGCCCCTGGGCACGGCCGAGCCTCCGTGCGCCGTTGATGCGCCCGGCGCGGCGGGCATGCAATGGGAAGAAGGCACCTGTCTCCAGGACCAGCTCTCCAGGAGGGCCCGATGGCCGAGACCCCCAGCACGCCCGACCCGACGCGGGAACGCGAGACGCAGCATCCCGCCGACATCAAGAACCTGCCCCTGTTCGGTGCCTGTGGCTGCGGCTCCGGCTGCGGGTGCGGGTGCCAGTCGGGCAACCCCTGCCAGTGCGGCTGACGGCGGGTACGTAGAACGGCGGCTTCACAAGGACCCTGTCTTCCGTTGGGAGATGGGGTCCTTTTGTGTGGAGTTTGTGTGCGGAGGGGGTGTTCGCCCCTGTTCAGAGGGGCGGAAGCCGACCTCGATCACCTGTGAACGGGCATACACTTCACACCAGTTGACGCTCAGGCGCTGTCCATGCACAACAGGCACCCTGTTGCCATCTCGTTAACCGGTACTTCTTGACGTCACGTGCCGCCGCCGCGTTGGCTTCCGTATCTGTATTCGGGTTCGTCATGCTGTTCCCCCTGGAAGGCACCGCCGTGAACGCTCGTACCCCCCGTCGGACCGCCGTGCGCCGTACCGCCATCGCGGTGACGGCCGCCGCCTCGGCCTTCTCGCTCGCCGCGTGCGGCGTCATGGACGGCGCAGGCGGTAGCAGCGGCTCCGCGGCGCCCAAGAAGGGCGACGACATCACGGTGGGTCTCCTGCTGCCCGACAAGAAGACGAAGCGGTTCGAGAAGTTCGACTACCCGCTCTTCAAGAAGCAGGTCGCCGCCCTCACCAACGGCAAGGGCAAGGTCCTCTACGCCAACGCCGAGGCGAACGAGAGCAAGCAGAGCCGGCAGCTCGAGGAGATGATCGCCGAGAAGGTGGACGTCCTCGTGGTGGACGCGATCGACGCCAAGGCCATCGCGCCGGCCATCGAGAAGGCGCACGACGCGAACATACCGGTCATCGCGTACGACCGGCTCGCGGAGGGCCCGATCGACGCGTACGTCTCCCACGACAACGAGCTGGTCGGCGAGGTGCAGGGCCGCTCGATCGTCGAGGCCCTCGGCACCAAGGCCGCAACCAGCAAGATCGTCATGATCAACGGGTCGCTCACGGACCCGAACACGGGGCGGTTCAAGACCGGCGCGATGAACGAGCTGCAGGGCAAGGTCCAGATCGCGGCGTCGTACAACACGAAGGACTGGCTGCCCGAGGTCGCCAAGGCCAACATGGAGGCGGCGATCAGGACCGTCGGGCTGAACAACATCGCCGCCGTCTACTCGGCGAACGACGGTATGGCCGGCGCGGTCATCGACGCGCTGAAGGAGGCGGGTGCCTCGAAGATCCCGCCGGTGACCGGGCAGGACGCGGACCTCGCGGCGGTGCAGCGGATCGTCACGGGCGAGCAGTACATGAGCGTCTACAAGTCGTTCATCCTGGAGGCCAACAACGCCGCGTCGATGGCGGTGGCCAGGGTCCAGGGCCGCTCGATCGAGTTCGACGCGCTGACCCGCGACAGCGTCGACAGCCCGACGGAGAAGAACATCCCGTCGATGCTGGTGCCGGTGGTGGCGCTCACGCAGGAGAACATCAAGGACACCGTGATCCAGGACGGCGTCTACACCGTGCAGGACATCTGCACCCCGGAGTACGTGGCGGCCTGCAACGCGATCGGGCTCAAGTAGGCAGCACTCGCCGGGTCGGGCGTACGGGCTGAAGATGGAGAGCAGGCAGGCCGTACGACGCAGAAGTGCGACCCGGATCAGGGATAGGAGGTGTGACGCCATGCCCCAGTTCATGGACGTCCACCACGGCATGGAAGGCATCACCGCCGACCAGCTGCACCAGGCCCACCAGGCCGACCTGGACATCGAGAAGGACGAGGGAGTCCACTTCGAGAAGGCGTGGGCGGACCCCGAGTCCGGCACGGTCTACTGCCTCTCGGAGGCTCCCTCGGCGGAGGCGGTCCAGCGCATCCACGAACGCGCGGGCCACAAGGCCGACGAGATCCACGCGGTGCCGCTGGCGGTGTGAGGGCCGCCCGGGCTCACATCAGTTCCCGGGCTCACATCAGTCTGTGCCCCTGGGTCAGCCTGGACGCGGTGCCGTCCTCGGTGAGGCGGCGGAGTTTGTCGACGCCGTCGTACTTGCGGCTCATGAGGATCGCCGCCAGGCCGGTCACGGCGAGGACCAGGCCGCCGAAGAAGGCCGGCACCGCCCAGGGCGCGATCGTGTTGTCCTCCTGGGGGTTTCCCGAGGTGATGCCGACGCCGAAGGTGAGCCAGATCAGGAACACGCCGAGAGGGACGCCCAGGAGGCCGCGGACGAGGTAGCGGACGCGCTTGCCTCTGGTGACGGCGACGCTGTGCAGGACCAGCTGGAACCGCGAGTGGCAGGCCTCGCAGGTGATCCTTTCGGCGCGGCTGCCCTGCGCGGGCCGCAGAGGCAGTCGCTGGACGCGGTTGGTGGTGGTCACCACCGCGACGCCCTTCACGCCGAGCACGTGCGCGAACATCGTCGTGGGCTGGTCGCCGACGCCGTAGAGCGATATCCCCGCGTACGCCATCTCGCTTGCCTCTCCACGGAGTTACCCACGCGCAGCGCGGGTTTCAGGCATCGGTTATGCCCAGGAGAGGGACCCTCGAAGCGGGGCTCGGCGAGCGGGAAACGGCCGGGGTGCGGGTCCCCTGCCCGTCGGGGTGGCGGGCAGGGGACGGTCACTTCAGCTGTCCGGGCTCACTTCACATCGACGTAGTCGGTGAAGCCGGCCGCGGCCAGGGTGAGGTTCGTGCCCGCGAAGTCGTAGCGGTACGCACCGTCCGCCGTCGCCTTCACGGTGGCCGTGGCCCAGCCGTTGCGGTCGGTCTTGACCTTCTTCAGCGTGACGAAGGGGCCGCTCGTGCCCTTGCGGTACTGGAGCAGCACCTGGTGGCCTACGAGGGGCACGTTCTTGTTCGTCTCCCAGCTGGCGACGGTCATCTGGGCCTTGACGTTAAGGTTCTGGCCCTTCTTCACCGGCTCCGGGGTGGCGTCGGTCTGGGACATGTAGGTGGGGCGCTTGACGCGTGCGAAATACGCGTGCTCAAGGCCCTCCCCGCGGGTGACGTTGCCGTCGCCGTCGGTGGCGATGATGTCCAGGTACCAGATACCGGCAAGGGCGTTGCTGTGGATGTTGACCTTCGGGTCGGCGAGCAGGAGTGCCTCGCAGTAGGCGGTGAGCGCGTTGATCCTGTGGCAGGTGGCACCCGCGGTCATGACCCCGTCGGCCTTCTCCCGCTCCTCGCCGTGCCACAGCTCGAACTTCGCGCTCTTGACGCCGGACGGGTCGCTGATCGTCGCGGAGACCGAGAACAGTCTCTTCTTCGCGGCCTCGACACCGACGGTGTAGCCGTTCCAGTCGTGGTTGACATCGATGTTCGTGAACGTCGATGCCGAGTCGTCCTGGTCGGCCCCGACCGCCGGGGCGGCGAGGGCGGTGACGGCCAGAGCGGCGCTGAGAGCAGCGGCGGTGACGGTGGCGGCGACTTTGGCGCGTATGCGCATGGTGTGGTTTCCCCCACGGTTGACGAGTGAAGTGGTGGCTTCACTCGCGTCAGACTGCTGGGGCGGGTGGGGGGTTGTACGGGATTGCCGATCAGCGTGCGGAAGCGAGGGTTTCGCGGTCGGCGCGGAGTCAGGAAAGACGCCCGGTCTCGTGAAGCGCGTCGAAGGCCATCGCGTCGACGGCCGAGACCCGGGCCCGGTCCGCATAGCGGAACCATGCCTTCTCGGCGATCTCCCGCGAGGGGGTCAGCTCGCCGTGGTGGGCGGCGGCGTAGCAGATCATCCGGAAGGGGCCGTGTTCCGGATAACCCTCGCCGATCTCGTAGGTGCCGAAGTGCACCATCGAGCCGGGGTCGATCGTCGCCCGCAGTTCCTCGTCGATCTCCCGCACCAGGGCCTCGCTGTCGGACTCGCCCGGTTCGCGATGACCGCCCGGGAAGTAGAAGCGATCCCGGCCGTGAGAACGCGTCACCAACACCCGGCCGCCCCGAACATGGACCCACGCGACCTTCTCGGGCACACCGTCGCTGTTCGCCATGGTCCGGGACGGTATCGGAGGGCAGCGAAAAACCCCCGCCCCCGCGCAGGAATCGCGGGGACGGGGGCTGCTCTCAGCTGCAGGCTGCTTACTTCTTCTTGCCCTGGTTCTTGACCGCCTCGATCGCCGCCGCGGCCGCGTCCGGGTCGAGGTAGGTGCCGCCCGGGGTCAGGGGCTTGAAGTCGGCGTCCAGTTCGTAGGCGAGGGGGATGCCCGTCGGGATGTTCAGGCCCGAGATCGCCTCGTCGGAGATGCCGTCCAGGTGCTTGACCAGGCCGCGGAGGCTGTTGCCGTGGGCCGCGACCAGGACCGTACGGCCGGTCAGGAGGTCGGGGACGATGCCGTCGTACCAGTACGGGAGCATGCGGTCGACGACGTCCTTCAGGCACTCCGTGCGGGGGCGCAGCTCCGGGGGGATCGTCGCGTAGCGGGGGTCGTCCGACTGGGAGAACTCCGTGCCGTCCTCGAGGGGCGGGGGCGGGGTGTCGTAGGAGCGGCGCCAGAGCATGAACTGCTCCTCGCCGAACTC
This sequence comes from Streptomyces turgidiscabies Car8, assembly GCF_000331005.1. Taxonomy (GTDB): domain Bacteria; phylum Actinomycetota; class Actinomycetes; order Streptomycetales; family Streptomycetaceae; genus Streptomyces; species Streptomyces turgidiscabies. Next base: position 9,116 of record NZ_AEJB01000292.1, on the reverse strand, counting down.
GGCGAGCGTCTGGGCCTTGTCCTTGCCCTGGAGGGCGCCGTAGTGGCGCTCGTTCAGGCGCCAGCTGCGGTGGACGGGGATCCAGTGGCGGTCCGCGGACTCCAGGGCCAGCTGGGCCGTGCGGATCGCGCGCCGCTGGAGGGACGTGTGGAGCACGTCGGGGAGCAGGCCGGCGTCCTTGAGCAGCTCACCGCCACGGACCGCCTCCTTCTCGCCCTTGTCGGTGAGGTTGACGTCCACCCAGCCGGTGAACAGGTTCTTCGCGTTCCATTCGCTCTCGCCGTGGCGGAGGAGGATCAGCTTGTACGGTGCGTCGGCCATGCCCCTGAGCGTAATAGAACGTTCTGATCCCCTGCTCGGCCGCCCGGCCACCGGACGGTCGGGTGGCGGCTGAGCGACGACCGAGGGTTGATTGAGGGTTGATTGACGGGATCTGTTAATTGAGTGGCTCCCCCTCCTGGCCCGCTCGTAAGTTGTCATCACCGTTCGAGCTGCTTACGTCCGTGGGGGATACCTGTGTCACTGGCCACCCTGAAACGCGCTGCCCGCGAATCCGTCTCCGGGCTGCCCCGCGAGTTCTGGTGGCTGTGGACCAGCACCCTCGTCAACCGGCTCGGGGCGTTCGTCGCCACGTTCATGGCGATCTATCTGACCCTCGACCGCGGCTACTCCGCCTCGTACGCCGGTCTGGTCGTCTCGCTGCACGGGCTCGGCGGGGTCGTCTCGTCGATCGGCGGCGGTGTGATGACCGACCGGCTCGGCCGGCGGCCGACGCTTCTCATCGCGCAGTCGTCCACCGCCCTCTCCGTGGCCCTGCTCGGCTTCGTGCACGACCCGGTCACCATCGCCGGTGTCGCCTTCCTGGTGGGGATGGCGAGCAACGCGTCCCGGCCGGCCGTGCAGGCGATGATCGCTGACATCGTGCGCCCCGAGGACCGCGTCCGCGCCTTCTCCCTGAACTACTGGGCCATCAACCTGGGCTTCGCCGTCTCGTCCGCCGGCGCCGGCTTCATCGCCGAGGTCAGTTACGCCGCCGGGTTCCTCGTCGAGGCCGGTATGACCATGGCCTGCGCCGTCGTGATCTTCCTCAAGCTGCCCGAGTCACGGCCCGCGAACCCCGCCAAGGACGGCAGCGCGGAGGCCGTCGACTCCGTCGGGCTCGGGACCGTACTGCGCGACGGGCGCTTCATGGGGGTCGTCGGGCTGTGCTTCCTCGTCGCGCTCATCTTCCAGCAGGGCGCCGTCGGGCTGCCGATCGCGATGGGCGAGGCCGGGTTCAGCCCGGCGGACTTCGGCATGGTCGTCGCCGTGAACGGCGTACTCGTCGTCGCGTTGCAGATCCCGGTCACCCGGTTCATCGAGCACCGGGACGCCCGCCGCCTCCTCGTCCTCTCGTCCCTCCTCGCCGGGTACGGCTTCGGGCTCACCGCCTTCGCCGGGTCGGTCGGCGTCTTCGTCCTCACGGTCTGCGTCTGGACCCTGGCCGAGATCGTCAACGCGCCCACCCAGACGGGGTTGGTCGTCCGGCTGTCGCCGGTGCACGGCCGCGGTCGCTACCAGGGCATGTACACGATGTCCTGGTCGGTCGCCGGGCTGGTCGCCCCGCTGATGTCCGGGTTCGTCATCGACCACTTCGGCGCGGAGTGGCTCTGGGGGCTGTGCGCGGTCATCGGGACGGTGGCGGGGGCGGGGTACTGGGCGCTGATGGGCCGGACTCCGGCGGAGCCCTCCCCCTCCGACGAGACCTCCCCCGTCGACGTGGCCCCCGCCGCCGGAGCCGTCACGGGTGCATCCGTGACCCCTTGATCACCTTGTCCACCGGGTTCTTCGGGCCGTACACCGCCACCCCCACCACGTCCAGCTCCGCCGCCGACACGGCCCGTACCGCCGCCCGGTTGTCCCGGTCGTTGCCCGTGGTGAACAGGTCGGACGTGAAGACCGCGCACGGCAGGGACCGGGACACCGCCCGGCCGTGTGCCGCCTTCAGGGTCTCCTTGGTCGCCTCGAAGACGAGGACCGGCTGACGCAACATCGGGAGGTACGGGGTGCCGTCCGCGTCCTCGTACGGCTCGCCGATCACCTCGGGAACCGTCGTCCCGAGGCCGCTGACCAGGAACGCCGTCACGTTCAGTCGCTGCCAGGGTTCCAGGTCCTCGCGCAGGACCACGGCGATCTTGGTGTCGAAGCGGACGGGTTCGGGGGCGGAGAGCGGGGTGGGGTGTGGTGCGGCGTGTGGTGCGTTCATGGTCATGGTCTGAGACTGCCGACCGGGCTTCCCCCGCGTCTTGTACGTTCTTTGCGTGCCCGCCGTGCCCGTCGTGCCCGTCGAACCCCCGCAGCGCACCGTCTCCGCCTGGCGCCCGCGTGTGCCGGGTGTCCTTGAGGTGTTCCACGCCCACTTCGTCGAGTACGCCTACCCGATGCACGTACACGACTCCTGGACGCTGCTCATCGTCGACGTCGGCGCCGTACGGTACGACCTCGACCGGCACGAGCGGGGCACCCCGCACGACACCGTGACCCTGTTGCCGCCGCACGTGCCGCACAACGGGTCGCCCGCCACGCCGGGCGGGTTCCGCAAGCGGGTGCTGTATCTCGACTCCACCCATCTCGGCGACGAGTTCATCGGGGCCGCCGTCGACCGGCCCGATCTGCGCGATCCCCTGCTGCGGCTGCGCGTGGGGCAGTTGCACGGTGCGCTCGCGCGGTCCGGGGACGAGTTCGAGGCCGCCGGCCGGCTGGCGCTCGTCGCCGAGCGGCTGCGTACGCGGATGCGGTCGGGCGACGTACCGCCGCGTCCGCCGCGCGTCGATCCCCCGCTCGCCCGGCAGTTGCGGGAGTTGCTCGACGAGCGGCTCGTCGACGGGATCACGCTCGACGAGGCCGCGCGGCTCGTGCACGCCCATCCCGCGCATCTCGTACGGGCGTTCAGCGCGGCTTTCGGGATGCCGCCGCACCGGTATCTGACGGCCCGGCGCGTCGAGCTCGCCCGGCGGTTGCTCCTCGACGGACAGTCTCCCGGGGCGGTCGCGACCGCCACCGGGTTCTACGACCAGGCCCATCTCACGCGCCACTTCAGGAAGTTGGTGGGCGTGCCGCCCGGGCGGTACCGGCTCGGGCGGTGACGGATCCAGCGGTAACGGATCCGGTGGTAACGGACCGGGCGGTGAAGGACCGTCCCCGGCGTCAGTCGGTCGTAGGGCGCTGGGTCAGGTGGGCGAAGGCGTCCAGGTTGCGGGTCGACTCGCCCCGGGACACCCGCCAGGCGTACTCCTTGCGGATCGCCGACGCGAAACCCAGCTCCAGAAGGGTGTTGAAGCTGCCGTCGGCCGCTTCCAGGACCGAGCCGAGGAGGCGGTCGATCTCGTCCGGAGTGATCGCGGACAGCGGGAGCTTGGCGGTCACGTAGACGTCGCCGAGGCGGTCGACCGCGTAACTCACGCCGTACAGCTTGAGGTTGCGTTCGAGGAGCCAGCGGTGGACACCCGGCTCGTTCTCGTCGGGGTGGCGGATCACGAACGCGTTCAGGGAGAGCGAGTGCTTGCCGACGAGGAGTGAGACCGTCGTCGAGAGTTTGCGGGTACCGGGGAGTTTCACCACGTAGTTGCCGGGGTTCGGGCTCTCCCAGTCCAGGTCGGCCTCGGTGAGGACCTGCTCGATGATCGACGCCGAATCAGCCATGCAGCGAGCGTACGCGACGCCTGTGGGCCTGCATCGCGGCCGTGTAGACGTCCCCGGTGGCGGCCGCCGAGGCGTCCCAGCCGAAGCGCTGGGCGTGCTGGGCCGCAGCCGCGCCCATCCGGGCGGTCAGGGTCTCGTTGTCGGCGAAGTCGCGCAGCACGCGCGCGTAGGCGGCCGGATCGTGGCCCTGTACGAGGAATCCCGTACGTCCTTCCGCGACCGCCACCGGGAGGCCGCCCACCGCCGCCGCCAGCACCGGCGTGCCCGCGGCCTGGGCCTCTATGGCGACCAGGCCGAACGATTCGCTGTACGACGGCATGACGAGGACGGAGGCCGCCCGGAACCAGTCGGCGAGCTGCTCCTGGCCGACTGGCGGGCGGAACCGTACGACGTCCGCGATGCCCAGGCGGGCGGCGAGCTTCTGCAGGCCCTCCGGCTTGGCCAGGCCGCTGCCGCTGGGGCCGCCGACTATCGGCACGACGATGTTGGCGCGCAGCTCGGGGCGCTGGTCCAGGAGGACGGCGACCGCGCGGAGCAGCACGTCGGGGGCCTTCAGGGGCTGGATGCGGCCCGCGAAGAGGGGGATCAGGGCGTCCTGCGGGAGGCCGAGACGGGCGCGGGCGGCGGCTCGGCCGTCGGCCGGGGAGAAGCGGTCGAGGTTGACGCCAGGGTGGACGACGGCGACCTTGCCGGGGTCGGCGTCGTAGTGGCGTACGAGTTCGTCGGCCTCTTCGGCGGTGTTGGCTATGAGGCGGTCGGCGGCGGCCACGACCTGCATCTCGCCGATCACGCGGGCGGCGGGTTCGGGGTTGTCGCCCTCTGCCAGGGAGGCGTTCTTGACCTTGGCCATGGTGTGCATGGCGTGTACGAGGGGGGCGCCCCAGCGTTCGGCGGCGAGCCAGCCGACGTGGCCGGAGAGCCAGTAGTGCGAGTGCACGAGGTCGTAGTGGCCGGGGCGGTGACCGGCCCAGGCCTGCATGACGCCGTGGGTGAAGGCGCACAGCTGGGCGGGGAGGTCCTCCTTGGGGAGGCCTTCGTAGGGGCCCGCGTCGACGTGTCGCACGAGGACGCCGGGGGCCAGTTCGACGGTCGGGGGGAGGGCGGCCGTGGTGGCCCGGGTGAAGATCTCGACCTCGATGTTGATCGCGGCGAGGCGCTGTGCGAGCTCGACGATGTAGACGTTCATACCGCCGGCGTCGCCCGTGCCGGGCTGGTGGAGCGGGGAGGTGTGCACGGAGAGCATCGCCACCCGGCGGGGCCTGCGGCGGCGTCCCAGTCGGCCGATGTACTGGCTCACGTGGCGTTCCTCCTTCTCGGCCCGACTCATTCCGCTCCGCTGCCGGTCCACGCACAGCTCCGAAGGTTCAACGCCAGCAGGAAGCGACCCATTTCCTCTTTGCGCAATCATTACCGTTTCCCGCTCAACCGTTCGATAGCGCTCCGCTCCTTACCCCCGGCGGTCGCCCCTTACCCTCGTACACATGGCTCCCCGCGCATCGGCCCTCCCCCGCATCGTGGGAACAGTGACGCGCGGGACGACCAATCCCAACCGGCTGCGCCGTATGGACCGCTGGATCGCGGCCACGCACGGCGCCACCCTGCGCCGCGCCCCCTCCCCCGTCGCGGTCGACCTCGGGTACGGCGCCGCGCCCTGGACGGCCGTCGAACTGCTGGCACGGCTGCGTACCATGGCGCCACGCGCGCGCGTGGTGGGCGTCGAGATCGAACCGGCCCGGGTCGCGGCGGCGAAACCGTACGAGCGCGAGGGGCTCGTCTTCCGGCACGGCGGCTTCGAGATCCCGGTGCCGGAGCGGCCGGCGCTCATCCGCGCGGCGAACGTGCTGCGGCAGTACGAGGAGGCCGAGGTCGCCGAGGTCTGGGCGCGGCTGTGCGCCCGGCTCGCGCCGGCCACGGAGATCCCGGGCGGCGGGCTCCTCGTCGAGGGCACGTGCGACGAGATCGGGCGCCGGCACGTCTGGGTCGCCCTCGGGCCCGAGGGCCCGCGCACGGTCACCTTCGCGACCCGGCTCAGCTCCCTGGACCGCCCCTCCGACCTCGCCGAACGCCTCCCGAAGGCCCTCATCCACCGGAACGTCCCCGGCGAACCTGTCCACGCCTTCCTGCGCGACTTCGACCGCGCCTGGGCGGCTGCGGCGCCCTACGCCTCGTACGGGGCCCGCCAGCGCTGGATCCGGGCGGTACGGGACCTGACGAAGGACTGGCCGGTGACCGGCGGTCCGGTGCGGTGGCGGCAGGGTGAAGTGACCGTGGCGTGGGGAGCGTTGGCGCCTCGGGGCTGAGCGGTCGGCCCAACGGAGCGCCGGGGAGCCGGGGACCGGGTTTTCCGACCTCTCTGGCTTCCCTGGCGTCCCTCGCTTCCCTGGCGTCTCAAATTGCTCGCGATTCGTGGGCAACGATCTCCGTACGTCGTTCGTCACACATGCGGGGACGCGGGGAAGGACAGGCGACTCGCGGGAGGCCTGTTGCTTTTTGCGGTGACATGGCACGATCCCCCGGGCGTACGTAAGTTACTGACGATTAATCACGTGGGCGAAAGGTACGGGGGTACGGGGAATGGGAGCCGGCAAGCGGAGTCTGATCGCGACAGCCGTGGGACTGGTCTGTGCGGTCACCGTCCTGGGCGGCGCGGGCACCGCGTTCGCGAGCCCCGCACCGACCCCGACGCCCCCACCGACCCCGAGCGTGACGCTGCCGCCGAACAAGGACCTGGAAGCCGTACACAAGAAGCTGGAGCAGCTCTACCACGACGCGGCGGTCGCCACGGACGCCTACAACGCGGCGGAGGAGCAGACCGAACGGCAGTCGGCCGAGATCGTCGAGCTGGCCCGGGAGATCGTCAAGGGGCAGAAGCGGCTGGCCGAGCTGAAGGACCGCGCGGGTGCCGCGGCGCGCTCCCAGTACCGCTCGGGCGGCATGCCGCCGGAGGCGCGCCTGTGGCTCAGCGGCAATCCGCAGGCATGGCTGGAGGGTGTCGACCGGATCCGGCAGGGCCAGAAGGCGACCACGGGCCTGCTCGCCGAAATGGCGCGCACGCAGCAGGACTTGGAGCTGTACGCGCGGGACGCGTCGGCCCAGTGGACGAAGCTGGAGACGAGCCGGAAGGCCAGGGCCGCCGCCCAGAAGAAGATCAAGCAACAGATCGCGGCGGCCGAGCAGTTGGAGTCCCAGCTGCAGAAGAAGGAGAAGGAACGCCTCGCGGAGCTGGAGCGCGCGGCCGCCGCCAAGGCGCAGACGTCCTGGCTCAGTTCCGGCATCCTCGACGACATCGACGGCAGTGCGACGGCTCAGGGCAAGAAGGCCGTGGAGTTCGCGACGGCCCAGATAGGCAAGGCGTACGAGTGGGGTGCCGAGGGCCCCGACACCTTCGACTGCTCGGGCATGACCTCGGCGGCCTGGGCGGCGGCCGGAGTACCCATCCCGCGCACCTCGCAGCAGCAGTGGGCCCAGCTGCCCCACGTCGACGTCAAGGACATGCGCCCCGGCGACCTGATCGTCTACTTCGACGACGCGAGCCACATCGCGATGTACATCGGCGACGGCAAGATGGTGCACGCCCCGCGGCCCGGGCGGACGATCACGATCGCGGGGGCGGGGACGATGCCGATACTCGGGGTGGTCCGGCCGAGCGCGTGAAACGCGGGATCACCACAACTGCCGGGATCACCGGGATCACAATGGGGCAACTCGCCGCATACGGCACGATTCGCGCCCCACTGAACCTCCCGCGCCGCGCGTGACCCGCCACACGTGACCCACCGCACCACCCCACCCCCACCGGCGTCTCCCAACCCTCCGGCGGACGTGACATTCGTCATCCCCGGGCGGGCAACCTCACGCCCAAGTGCGTTACGGGACACGGCATATGACACCGGCGCGACCCCGGCGACGCGCCGTCGGCCCCGCCGACCATTCCGCTGCGGGCCTGTCAACCGCTATGGTCCCGGTCGGTGGATCGAGACCCCTCGCCCATCGTGCCCTCGGGGGGAGGGAAGGAACCCACGACGATGCCCGCACCCATACCGCGGCAGAGAGCGATCCCGGCCGCGGAAAACGGTCAGGCGCCGACCCCGGCCGTGCCCGCAGGGGCCCCGGCCGCCCCCTCCATGCCCGGAGAGACCTCCACCGGCACCCCCGGCCCCGGCACGGTGGCCGACACCGCGCCCGGCGCAGCCGCCTCCGTCACCCCCGTCACCTCCCCCGGCACGCATCTGACCCTGCTGCTGATCCAGGACGACCCGGGCGGCTCCCCCGTCGTGCCCGAGCTGCTCGACGCCACGGGCAAGCCGATCCGCGTCCGTACGGCCCGCAACCTCACCGAGGCCGAACGGCTGCTCACCGACGACGTCCACTGCATCCTGCTGGACCTCGCGCTGCCCGCGCCCCACCACGCCGAGGACGGCAACGACGACGAGCTGGCGGTGCTCAAGCACGTGCTGCGGCTCGCGCCCCGGCACGCCGTCCTCGCGCTCACCGCCTCCGGCGACGCCGAGCGCGGTTCGGAGGCGGTGCGCGTCGGCGCCCAGGACTACCTCTTCCGCGACGAGCTGGACGGACGGCTGCTGAGCCGCGCGATCCGCTACGCGGTGGAGAGGAAGCGCTCCGACAAGGCCGAGCGCCGGCTCACCGAGTCCCGGCTGCGGGCCCAGGAGAACGCCCGCCTGGAACGCGGCCTGCTCCCCACCCCGCTCCTCGACGGCTCCTCGCTGCGCTTCGCCGCCCGCTACCGACCCGGCCGCTCCCGTGCCCTGCTCGGCGGCGACTTCTACGACACGGTCCGGACGCCCGACGGCACGGTCCACGTGATGATCGGCGACGTGTGCGGGCACGGCCCCGACGAGGCGGCGCTCGGTGTGGAGCTGCGCATAGCGTGGCGCGCGCTGACGCTGGCGGGCCTGTGCGGCGACGCCCTGCTGGGCACACTGCAGCAGGTCCTTGAGCACGAACGCGAGAACGACGAGATCTTCGCGACGCTCTGCACGGTCGACATCTCGCCGGACGGCCGCAGCGCGGGCCTGTGTCTGGCCGGCCACCCCGCTCCGCTGCTGATCCGCCCGGCACCCGTGCCCTCCGGGTCGGAGACCGTGGCCGAGCTGCTGCCGTACGACAACAACGGCCCGGCGCTGGGACTGCTGCCGGGGGCCCGCTGGCCTCGTACGCAGGTACGGCTGGGGGCCGAGTGGACGCTGATGCTCTACACGGACGGCCTGATCGAGGGGCATATCGGCGAGGGCCGGGAACGGCTCGGCCAGGACGGCATGGTGGCGATGATCCGCCGCCAGCTCGCCCAGGGCCTGCGCGGCGAGAAGCTGCTGCGGGCGGCCGTGAGCGAGGTACGCGAGCTGAACGGCGGGGAACTGACGGACGACCTGGCGGTCCTGCTGCTGGACCGCCTGGCGTAGTCCCCCCAGGGAGGG
>NZ_AEJB01000291.1 GCF_000331005.1 Streptomyces turgidiscabies Car8 | reverse complement strand
ACACAGCCAGGGAAGGGATCACCATGCGTAGTACGCGCCATCTGCCCCCCTTACGGATCTTGCTGGCCACGCTCCTGCTGTCCCTCGGCGTGGCCCTCGCACCCACTGCCACGGCGGCACCCGGCACCACGGCGGCCGACACCACGGCACCCGCCGCTGCGGCGGCCGTCCGCATCATGCCGCTGGGCGACTCGATCACCGGCTCGCCGGGCTGCTGGCGGGCCATGCTGTGGAACAGCCTGCAGAGCGCCGGATACACGAACATCGACTTCGTCGGCACCCTCAACCAGCAGGGCTGCGCCCAGGCGCACGACGGTGACAACGAGGGGCACGGCGGCGAACAGGTGACCGCCGTGGCGGACCAGAACCTGCTTCCGGCCCGTCTCTCCGCGACCCGACCCGACATCGTTGTCATGCACTTCGGCACGAACGACGTGTGGAGCAGTTTCACCCCGGACCGCGTCCTCGCCGCCTACACCACGCTGGTGCAGCAGATGCGGGCGTCCAACCCGGACATGAAGATCCTCGTCGCCCAGTTGATCCCGTTGAACCCCGACAACTGCACGGGCTGTGCCCAGCGCGTCGTCGACTTCAACGCGCGGATCCCCGACTGGGCCCGCACGACGAGCACCAGCCGCTCCCCCGTGACGGTCGTCGACCAGTGGACGGGCTTCAACACCGCCACGGACACCTATGACGGCGTGCACCCCTCCGACCCCGGCAACCAGAAGATCGCCGCACGCTGGTACCCGGCCCTGAGCGCACTCCTCGTCAAGGGCGATCCCGGTGACCCCGGTGACCCGGGCGGCGAAGAGCCCGCCTGCACAGCCACCTTCCGGGCCGTCTCCTCCTGGCAGGGGGGTTACCAGGGCGAGGTGACGGTCACCAACGCGTCCGCCTCCCCCGTCTCGGGCTGGACCGCGACCGTCGTACCCGCAACGGGCGCACGCCTCACCCAGCTCTGGAACGGCAGCCTCACCACGGCCGCCGACGGCAGCGCCACCGTCACCAACGCGGCCTGGAACGGCACCCTGGCCCCTGGTGCGAGCGCCACCTTCGGCTTCATAGCCACCACCCCGACAACGGCCAGCACCCCCTCGGCCACCGTCGGCTGCACCGCACGCGCGGCCATTTCCTGACAAGCCGAGGGGGCACTCCGACCGCTTCGGCCACCTTCCGGCGTGCTGACGCGGGTCCACCGGAAGCGGCGGACGCCCTGCACACGTGAGCGCCTCACGCACCGCGTCCGCGAATGCGAGAGGCGCCCACGCGTCGACGATCCCCGCCCCATCCCCCAAGTCCGGCAGCGGCGTGCGGCGTCGAGCGCCGGGCAGACTGGGAGGCCGAGCGGTACACGTCGTTCTCCGCACCGAGCCGTTCTCCCCACCGGATGGAGACAGCATGTCCTCCGACATCGCACGCCGCCGCGTCGCAGTGGTCGGTCTGGGCGCCCGCGCCCGGCTGTTCACCCAGGCTCTGGCCGGTCCCTACGCGGACCGGTTCGAGCTGGCCGGCTTCTGCGACGTCAACTCCCACCGGATGGCGGTCCACAACGGCTGGCTGGCGGACGCCGCCCCGGGCCGGGCTCCCGTACCGGCGTACGCCGCCGAGGACTTCGACGTGTTGCTGCGCCGCGAACGGATCGGCCTCGTCGTGGTCTGCTCCGTGGACCGCACCCACGACGACTACATCGTGCGCGCCCTGGAGGCGGGCTGCGACGTGGTCACCGAGAAGCCGATGACGACCGACGCCGACCGGGCCCGGCGCATCCTGGACGCCGTCCGGCGCACCGGCCGCGAGGTGCGGGTGGCGTTCAACTACCGTTACAACCCGGTGCATTCGGCCGTACGGGAACTGCTCGCGGCCGGGGAGATCGGCGAGGTCGGCTCGGTGCACTTCGAGTGGCTGCTCGATCTGCGCCACGGCGCCGACTACTTCCCGGCGCTGGCACCGCGACAAGGCCGACTCCGGTGGCCTCATGGTCCACAAGGCCACCCACCACTTCGACCTGGTCAACTGGTGGCTCGGCTCCCGGCCTCAGACCGTCTTCGCGCAGGGAGGCCTCTTCTTCTACGGCGACGAGGCCGGCCGGCGCCGGAAAACTCGCCCGGGACTACACCCGCGCCCACGGCTCCCCCGCAGCCCGGGACGACCCCTTCGCCCTACATCTGGAGGACTCGCCGGTGCTCAGCGCGCTGTACCTGGACGCGGAGGCGGAGGACGGCTACCACCGCGACCAGAACGTGTTCGGCCCCGGCGTGACCATCGAGGACGACATGGCGGTCCTGGTGCGCTACGCGACCGGCGCGACACTGACGTACCACCTGACGGCGTACGCACCCTGGGAGGGGTACCGGATCGCCTTCAACGGCAGCGAAGGGCGGCTGGAGCTGCTGGTGGAGGAGTCGACGTGGACCCGCCGCCACCTCCGGGTGACCAGCTCCGATCCCGTGCTGCACGGCGCGGAGGCCGAGGACACCGCAGGCCGTACCGAGTTGACGCTGCGCCGCTTCTGGGAGGAGTCGCGGGCGATCGGGGTCGCCACCGGTGAGGGCGGGCACGGGGGTGGCGACGCCCGCATGCTCGACGATCTGTTCGGCACGCGGGTCAAGGACCCCCTGCACCGCGCGGCGGACGCGGCCGACGGTGCCCGTTCCCTGGTCACCGGTCTGGCGGCGAACCGCTCCTTCGAGAGGGGCCTGCCGGTGCTGACACAGGATCTGCTGGACCTCTGAGGAGAATCAGAGATGCCGGGGGCCGGGCCGTGCTACCGGCAACCGCGTCTGCCGCAGCGGCAGGAGGGGCCGACCCGCAGAGACCGCGGACGTCCCCGCACCTTCTCCGCCGGCCGGTCCCCCCGGCTCCCCCGCTCCCTCCTGCCCCACACCTACGCGGCCTCCGTCACCTCCGCCTGCTCCCCGGACCGCTGCGTGAACTGTGTCCGGTACAGCTCCGCGTACCGGCCCTCCAGAGCCAGCAGTTCGTCGTGCGTGCCGCGTTCCAGGATCTGGCCGGCCTCGATCACGAGGATCAGGTCGGCCGTGCGGATCGTGGAGAGACGGTGGGCGATCACCACGGCCGTGCGGTCGGCCAGTGCCTCCGTCAGAGCCTCCTGGACCGCCGCCTCGGAGGTGTTGTCGAGGTGGGCCGTCGCCTCGTCGAGGATGACGACGCGCTGGCGGGCCAGCAGCAGCCGGGCGATGGTCATGCGCTGGCGTTCGCCGCCGGAGAGGCGGTAGCCGCGTTCGCCGACCACCGTGTCCAGGCCGTCGGGCAGGTCGCGGACCAGTTCGTCGAGGCGGGCCCGGGTCAGCGCCTCCCACAGTTCGTCGTCCGTCGCCGTGGGGCGGGCCAGCACCAGGTTGGCGCGCACGGTGTCGTGGAAGAGGTGGCCGTCCTGGGTGACCATGCCGAGGGTGGCGCGCAGGGAGGCGGCGCTCAGGTCGCGGACGTCGACGCCGCCGATGCGTACGGCGCCCTCGTCGGTGTCGTACAGACGGGGCAGGAGTTGTCCGATGGTCGACTTTCCGGCGCCGGAGGAACCCACGAGGGCGATCGTCTGGCCGGGTTCGGCGCGGAAGCTCACTCCGTGCAGGACCTCCGTGCCGCCTCGGGTGTCCAGGGCGGCGACCTCCTCCAGGGAGGCGAGGGAGACACGGTCGGCGGCGGGGTAGGCGAAGCGGACGTTGTCGAACTCGACCGCGACCGGGCCCTCGGGGGCCTCACGGGCGTCCGGTTTCTCCTCGATGAGGGGCTTCAGGTCGAGCACCTCGAAGACGCGCTCGAAGCTCACGAGGGCGCTCATCACCTCGACGCGCGCCCCTGCGAGCGACGTGAGCGGCGCGTACATACGGGTGAGGAGCAGGGCGAGCGCGACGACCGAGCCCGGTTCCAGGCTGCCGCGCAGCGCGAACCAGCCGCCGAGCCCGTAGACCAGGGCGAGCGCGAGGGCCGACACCAGGGTGAGGGCGGTGATGAAGACCGACTGTGCGAGGGCCGTCCGTACGCCGATGTCCCGTACCCGGCGGGCGCGGGCCTCGAACTGGGCGGACTCCTCGTCGGGCCGGCCGAAGAGCTTGACGAGGGTGGCGCCGGGGGCCGAGAAACGCTCGGTCATCCGGGTCCCCATCGACGCGTTGAGGTCGGCGGCCTCACGCTGCAGCCTGGCCATCCGGCTGCCCATCCGCCGGGCGGGGACGACGAACACCGGCAGCAGCACCAGTGCGAGCAGGGTGATCTGCCAGGACAGGGTGAGCATCACGGCGAGCGTGAGCACCAGCGTGACCAGGTTGCTCACCACACCGGACAAGGTGTTGCTGAACGCGCGCTGCGCGCCGATGACGTCGTTGTTCAGGCGGGAGACCAGTGCTCCCGTACGGGTCCGGGTGAAGAACGCGACCGGCATGCGCTGCACATGATCGAACACGGCCGTCCGCAGGTCGAGGATCAGCCCTTCCCCGAGCGTCGACGAGAGCCAGCGCCCGACGATCCCGAGGGCCGCCTCGGCGACCGCGATGACCGCGATGAGCAGGGCGAGCCGGATGACCGTGCTCTCGTCGCCGCCCGACACGATGGTGTCGACGACGCGGCCGGCGAGGACGGGGGTCGCCACGGCGAGCAGCGCGGTGAGCACGCTGAGAACGACGAAGCGGGTGATGCGACGGCGGTGCGGGCGCGCGAACTCCGCGATGCGGCGCAGGGTCGCGCGGGCGAAGGGGCGCCTGTCCTGCTGGGCGTTCATGACGCTGTGCAGCTGCATCCAGGCTGTGGTCTCCATACTCATGCAGTGACCGTACGACCTCAAGCAACCTTGAGGTCAACGAAGGCATCCGGGACGGGGGACGGACCTCGTGCCGTTGCCCGGCGCGTCGGCCGGTGGCCGTGCGTCCGCAACCCGGTGTTGGTGCGGTACGGAGAACCTCTCCGGTTGTGACAGCCGTTCTCTCTCCCCCGGCCCGGCACCGACGCGTACCGGTACGGCAGGTCCTGTGCCTGCTCCCGCTCCTGCTCGTCGCCGTGGTCGCGGTGCGCCATCGGCAGGTGCTCGCCGAGGGCTTCGGCCAGCTGGCGGGGGCCCGGTGGCCCTGGCTGCTGGCCGCGGCCTGCGCGACCTGTCTGACCTGGGTGGCGGCCGCCGTGAGCCGGCAGGGAGCGGTCGTCGAGCGGCTGCCCTTGCTGCGGCTGCTCGCCACGCAGTTCGCTGCGGGATCGGCGAACCAGCTGCTGCCGACGGGGCTCGGCGCGAGCGCGGTCAACCTGCGGTTCATGAGGGTGTGCGGCCTGCCGCCGGCCCGTTCCTCGGCGGCGCTCGCCCTCTGTCTGCTGGCCGAGGTCGTCGGCCGGCTGGGTCTGCTGGCCGCGCTGCTGATCGCGTTCCCGCACGCCCTGCGGCTCGGGAGCGTCGTTCCCGCCACGGCGCTCGGTCCGCTGGTCATCGGCGTCTGTGTGGTGCTGTCGGCTGCGGCGGGCGCGTTGGTGTGCGTACGGCGGTTGCGCACGACCGTCCTCTCCTTTCTGCGCACGGCGCTCGGCGAGGCCCGGTCCGTGCACACGCGGCCGGCCAGGGCGCTGGCGCTGTGGGGTGGTTCGCTGGCGTTCCCGGCGCTGCAGGCCGCCGGGCTGACGGCGGTGGGCACGGCGATGGGGCTGCCGGTTCCGGCCTGGCACATGGCGCTCGCGTACCTCGCCGCGACGGTCGCCGTCGCGCTGATCCCCACGCCCGGCGGTATCGGCTCCGTCGAGGCGGCGCTGATCGTGGCCCTGGTCGCGGTGGGCGGGCCGGTGGCCGTCGCCACGGCGGTGGTGCTCGCGTTCCGGATCATCACCGTCTGGGTGCCGCTGCTGCCGGGGGCGTTGACGCTGGGGGCGCTGGTACGGCTCAAGGTGATCTGAGGACCGCCTCGGGAGGCATCCGGAAGCCGCTTGTGAAAATGGTTTCCAATAAGCTAGCGTGCGGACGCATGCCCACCACCTCACCCGACCCGCGCCTGCCCGTGACCGTGCTCTCCGGGTTCCTCGGCGCCGGAAAGACGACACTGCTCAACCACGTTCTCGGCAACCGGCAGGGACTGCGGGTCGCGGTCATCGTGAACGACATGAGCGAGATCAACATCGACGCGTCCCTCGTCCGGGACGGCGGCGCCCTCTCCCGTACGGAGGAGCGGCTGGTGGAGATGACCAACGGCTGCATCTGCTGCACCCTCCGGGACGACCTCCTGGAGGAGGTCGAGAAGCTGGCGCGTGCGGGCCGCTTCGACTATCTGCTCATCGAGAGCTCCGGAATCTCCGAGCCCATGCCCGTCGCCGCCACCTTCGCCTTCGCCCGCGACGACGGGGCGAGTCTGCTGGACGTCTCCCGTCTCGACACCATGGTCACGGTCGTCGACGCGGTGAACTTCCTGCCGGAGCTGGACCGCGGCGACGATCTGCTGGAGCGCGGGATCACGCCGGTCGAGGGCGACGAGCGCACGGTGAGTGATCTCCTCGTCGACCAGATCGAGTTCGCCGACGTCATCCTCCTCAACAAGACCGACCTGGTCCCCGAGGAGGAGTCCGACCGCCTGGAGGCGACCCTGCGGCGCCTCAACCCGGCCGCCCGGGTCCACCGCACCGTCCGCGGCACGATCGACCCCGCCGAACTCCTCGGCACGGGCCTGTTCGACCTGGAGAAGGCGGAGCAGGCGCCGGGCTGGGTCGCCGAGCTGAACGGCGACCACGTGCCGGAGACGGAGGAGTACGGCATCTCCTCGCTCGTGCTGCGCGACCCGCGCCCCTTCCATCCCGGCCGCCTCTGGGACCTGCTCAACGGCCCGCTCGACGCGGGCGACTACGGCCAGGTGCTGCGCTCCAAGGGCTTCTTCACCCTCGCCTCCCGCCCCGGCACCACGGGCCTGTGGTCCCAGGCCGGCTCGGTGGCCCGCTTCGAGCCGATCGCGACGGGTGACTCCCCGGGTGACGAATCCCCCGTACAGGGGCAGGAGTTGGTGTTCATCGGCACCGACCTGCGCCGCCAGACACTGCGACTGGCACTGTCACGCTGCCTGTTGACGGAGGAGGAACTGGCCGTGGACGCAGCGGACTTGGCTCACATGGCGTACGAGGACCCCTTCCCCGCGTGGGAGGTGCACCCGGCGGACGTCTGCGACGCGCTCCCCGTCTGAGCTGCTCAATGGCGGGTTTGCCACTGCTCGGTGACGATCGGTCGACCGGATGCGGCAGGATGAGCGGTCGCCGGACGTCGCACAGACGTCCGGCGACTGATCGCGCATCCAGAACTTTTCGCACATTCGAACAGGTGGCAAGTGACGAGACTTCACATCCGGCCGTCGGTGGCGCGGGGCGCCGCGGAACCACTCCTCGGAGGTGAGCGGTGAAGCGAGAACTCACCGTGGACGATCTGGTCGTCGCGGGCATCGCCCTCGCCGTCGGCCTGCTGACCGCCTTCCTGCTGCGCATGCTGCTGCGCTGGCTGGGCAGGCACGCGGACCGCACCCGCTGGAGCGGCGACGACGTCATCGTGGACGCGCTGCGCACGGTGGTGCCGTGGTCGGCGTTCACCGGGGGCGCGGCGGCAGCTGCCGCCGCGCTGCCGCTGACGAAGACGGTCGGGCACAACGTCAACCAGACGCTGACCGTGCTGCTGATCGCCGTCACCACGCTGACGACCGCGAGAGTGGTCAGCACGCTGGTGCGCACCGTCACCCAGTCCCGGTCGGCGGTGGCCGGCTCGGCGACGATCTTCGTCAACATCATCAGGGTCGTCATCCTGGCCCTGGGCTTCCTGGTCGTGCTGCAGACGCTGGGCGTCTCGATAGCGCCGATGCTCACCGCCCTGGGAGTCGGCGGTCTGGCCGTCGCGCTCGCCCTGCAGGACACCCTGGCGAACCTCTTCGCGGGCATCCACATCCTCGCCTCGAAGACCGTCCAGCCCGGTGACTACATCAAGCTGAGCAGCGGCGAGGAGGGATACGTCGTCGACATCAACTGGCGCCAGACGACGATCCGCCAGCTCTCCAACAACCTGGTCATCATCCCGAACGGGCAGCTCGCCGGGACCAACATGACCAACTTCAACCGCCCCGAGCAGATGCTGACGATCCTGGTCCAGGTCGGCGTCGCCTACGACAGCGACCTGGAGCAGGTCGAGCGGGTCACCTGCGAGGTCGTGACCGAGGTGATGACGGAGATCACCGGCGCCGTCCCGGAGCACGAGCCGCTGGTGCGGTTCCACACCTTCGGCGACTCGCGGATCGGGTTCACGGTGATCCTGGGGGTCGGCGAGTTCAGCGACCAGTTCCGGATCAAGCACGAGTTCATCAAGCGCCTGCACCGGCGTTACCGGGCGGAGGGCATCAGCATCCCGGCGCCCGCGCGGACGGTCGCCCTGCAGCAGGGCGCGGTGGTCATTCCGCAGCAGCGCGGCGGCCACGGCGACCCCGACCTCGGGTTCGGCCTGGAGCAGGGCGGACCGGCGTCCGCCCTGCTCGACAGATGAGACGCACGTCTCAGCCGTCAGGCTCGGTGCTCAGATGCCGAGGTCGGGATCAGAGCGTCGCGGAGTTGTCGTGATGGCCGGCCGTACGGTTCTTCGGCGCGAGCAGTGACGTGGTCACCGGGGTGACCGTCCAGTCCGGGTGATTGGGCATCCGCGGTGTCGTCGTGCCGTACAGCCAGTCCCGCAGGAAGCCGGAGAGGTCCTGGCCGGCGATCTCGGAGGCGACCGAGATGTAGTTCTCGGTCGTCGCCGAGGCGTTGCGGTAGCGGTCGAGGAAGGTGCGCTCGATCGAGCTGAAGGTGGCCTCGCCGACGAACTCGCGCAGCGCGTAGAGGACGAGGACGCCACCCAGGTAGCGCTGGCTGTCGAAGAGGTTGGCCTCGTTCGGCGCCGCGACCGGCCCGGAGGTGCGGCGCCACTGGTCGCCGCGCGCGTACGTGTTCTTCATACGCGCTTCCATGGTGGTCAGACCGAGGGAGTCGGTCCAGCCGCGCTCGTAGCGGTAGAGCAGTCCGTAGAAGTCGGCATGGCCCTCGTTGAGCCAGAGGTCGGCCCAGGTGCCGGGGCTGACGCTGTTGCCGAAGTAGGAGTGGACCAGCTCGTGCATCATGTGCGAGCCGATGAACTTCTCCTCCTGGAGAAGGTAGTTCGGCTTGTACAGCGTGAGGGTCTGCGTCTCCAGGCCGGTGAAGTCGAAGGCGGCCGGGTCGTCGGAGTTGCACGGCAGCAGACCGTACGTCTCGAACGGGTAGGCGCCGAGCCGCTGTTCGAGCCAGGCCACCAGGCCCGGGGTGAGCGCAAGCGCCGGTTCGAGGGCCGCGGCGCGCGCGACCGGGACGACGTCCCGCAGCGCCAGCCCGTGCGGGCCCTGCCGGTCCTTCACCACGTAGTCGCCGACGGTGATCTGCACAAGCTCGGTCGCGATCGGCGAGCCCGAGCGGTAGGTGTACGCGGTCCGGTCACCCGTGAGGCTCTCCGTGCGCACGAGCGCGCCACTGGCGACGCCGCGCAGACCGTTCGGCACGGTGATCCGGCACGTGAAGTCGGCCTTGTCGACCGGGTGGTCGTTGCACGGGAAGACGGTGTGCGCCGAGTTGGGCTGCGGGCACACCGCGAAGCCGTCGGGGGTGGGTACCCAGGCGGTGTGGGTCAGGGCACGGCGCGGGTCGGCGCCGTACTCGACGCAGACCGTCGTCGAGGTCTGCGCCGGGAGCGTCCTGGCGGGTGTGATGCGCAGCTTCTCGTCCACCTGCTCGTACGTGGCCGCACGGCCGCCGACGCGGACGGAGCGGATGTCCAGGCCGAGGGCGTCGAGGGAGAGGCGGGTCAGTGCCTGGGTGGTGCGGATGCGCAGGGTCGCCTCGCCCTCGACCAGCTTGGTCGTGGCGTCGTAGGCGAGGTCGAGGTGGTAGGCGGCGACGCGGTAGCCGTCGTTGCCCAGACTCGGGTAGACGGGGTCCCCGAGGGTCTCGGGGCCCGGGGCGGCGTCCTCCCCCGAGGTCGCCCCGGATGTTCCCCGGGACGCCGCGTGGGCCGCGGGTGCCAGGGTGGTGGCCGCGGCCGTGCCGAGCAGGGCTGCCGCGGGGGCCGTCAGTCTGGTGCGATATCTCATGGGTCGCTTTCGCTCTGGCAGCCGGGTGGTCACGTCCGGCTGTCGATCAGGTGTGCGGGTCTATCCCCTAGACCACAAGATCGGCGAAGTCGGTTGCATCGATGTCCGAAGAGATCCCGAGCGACTTCCGCACCGGGCTCTGAGATATCTTGATGTCGAGCAATGTTGCAGACGTGGAGCGGAGCACCCGGTGACTGACTCGACCATCATTTACACGCACACTGACGAGGCGCCCGCACTGGCGACGCACTCGTTCCTGCCCGTGATCCAGGCGTACGCCTCGCAGGCCGGGGTGAACGTCGAGACCCGGGACATCTCGCTGGCCGGGCGCATCATCGCCGTCTTCCCGGAGTTCCTGGAAGAGGGCCAGCGCATCGCGGACGCCCTCTCCGAGCTCGGTGAGCTGGCGAAGACGCCCGAGGCGAACATCATCAAGCTGCCGAACGTGTCGGCGTCGATCCCGCAGCTCAAGGCTGCCGTCGCCGAGCTGCAGAGCCAGGGCTACGCGCTGCCGGACTACCCGGACGACCCGAAGTCGGACGAGGAGCGCGACATCCGCGCCCGGTACGACAAGATCAAGGGTTCCGCCGTGAACCCGGTGCTGCGCGAGGGCAACTCCGACCGCCGTGCCCCCGCCTCGGTGAAGAACTACGCCAAGACCCACCCGCACCGCATGGGCGCCTGGACCTCCGAGTCCAAGACCAACGTGGCGACGATGGGCGAGAACGACTTCCGCTCCACCGAGAAGTCCGTCGTGATCTCCGAGGCCGGTTCGCTGCGTATCGAGCTGGTGGGCGAGGACGGCTCGACCAGCGTCCTGCGCGAGTCCGTACCGGTCCTCGCGGACGAGGTCGTCGACGCCTCCGTCCTGCACGTCGCCGCGCTGCGCGAGTTCCTCACCGCGCAGATCGCCCGCGCCAAGGCCGAGGGTGTGCTGTTCTCCGTGCACCTCAAGGCCACGATGATGAAGGTCTCGGACCCGATCATCTTCGGCCACGTCGTGCGCGCCTTCTTCCCGAAGACGTTCGCCCGGTACGGCGAGACCCTCGCCGCGGCCGGCCTGTCCCCGAACGACGGGCTCGGCGGCCTCTACAAGGGCCTCGAGTCGCTGCCCGAGGGTGCCGAGATCAAGGCGTCCTTCGACGCCGAGCTGGCCGAGGGCCCGGCGCTCGCCATGGTCGACTCCGACAAGGGCATCACCAACCTGCACGTCCCGTCCGACGTCATCGTCGACGCCTCGATGCCGGCCATGATCCGCACCTCCGGCCACATGTGGGGCCCGGACGGCCAGGAGGCCGACACCCTCGCGGTCCTGCCGGACTCGTCGTACGCCGGCGTCTACCAGGTCGCGATCGACGACTGCCGCGCCAACGGCGCCTACGACCCGTCGACCATGGGCTCGGTCCCGAACGTCGGTCTGATGGCGCAGAAGGCCGAGGAGTACGGCAGCCACGACAAGACCTTCGAGATCCCGGCCGCCGGTACGGTCCGCCTCGTCGACCAGGCCGGCAACGTGGTGATCGAGCAGTCCGTCGCCGCCGGTGACATCTTCCGCGCCTGCCAGACCAAGGACGCCCCGATCAGGGACTGGGTGAAGCTGGCCGTCACCCGCGCCCGCGCCACCGGCGACCCGGCGGTGTTCTGGCTGGACGAGACCCGCGCACACGACGCCAACCTGATCGCCAAGGTCGACGCGTACCTGCCGGAGCACGACACCGAGGGCCTGGACATCCGCGTCCTGAACCCGGTCGAGGCGACCAAGCTGTCGGTGGAGCGCATCCGGCGCGGCGAGAACACGATCTCCGTCACCGGCAACGTGCTGCGCGACTACCTGACCGACCTGTTCCCGATCCTGGAGCTGGGCACCAGCGCCAAGATGCTGTCGGTCGTCCCGCTGATGGCGGGCGGCGGTCTGTTCGAGACGGGCGCCGGCGGTTCCGCGCCGAAGCACGTCCAGCAGCTCGTCAAGGAGAACTACCTGCGCTGGGACAGCCTGGGTGAGTTCTTCGCGCTGGCGGCCAGCTTCGAGCACCTCGCCACGACCACGGGCAACGCGCGCGCCCAGGTGCTCGCCGACACCCTCGACCGCGCGACGGCGACCTTCCTCAACGAGGACAAGTCGCCGACCCGCCGTGTCGGCGGCATCGACAACCGTGGCAGCCACTTCTTCCTGTCCCTGTACTGGGCGCAGGAGCTGGCGGCGCAGACGGAGGACGCCGATCTGGCGAAGGCGTTCGCCTCGTTCGCCGAGACGCTCACCGCGAACGCGGAGGCGATCGTCGCCGAGCTGATCGCCGTCCAGGGCAACCCCGCGGACATCGGTGGGTACTACCAGCCGGACGTGGAGAAGGCGAAGACGGTCATGCGTCCGTCGGCCACGTGGAACTCGGCGTTGGCGACGCTGGTCTAGGACTGTTTGTCGGCAGCCGGCCCGTGGGGGCTGGTCGCACGGTTCCCCGCGCCCCTTTAGGGGCGCGGATGCGCACGCGAGTTCAAGATGTACCGATCGGCCCCGGGACCCTCGTCCCGGGGCCGATCGTCATGACGGGCCGGCGTGCGCCGGGTCAGACGCGCAGCCACTCCGTCGTGACGACCTCCGCGTCCGTCCGCAGCCGGAGCGCGAAGGGACCGGTGACGTGCAGGTCGCTGGTGAAGCGGCCCATGTCGTCGGCGGTGAGGACGGGCGGCGAGGTGAGCTGCGGACCGCTCAGCACCTCGATGCTGGCCTCCTGCGGCGGCAGCACCTGGCCCATCAGGCCGTGTGCGCTCACCTCGATGTCGACGGTCAGTTCGTCCGTGTGGAAGGTCAGCATGCGGGGCGGGTCCATGGCGCCTCTGACGGGGATGCCGTGGACGAGCGAGTCGAAGGTCAGCTCCGCCAGCCGGCTGTCGAGCGCGTACAGGGCGTAGGCCTCGACCGCGGTCTGCTGGAGCTGCGCCGGGACCGGGTCCATGACGGCGGCGGCCTGGCGCAGTGTCTCTTCCAGAAGGTCGTTGTCCAGCGAGTCGTCGCCCTCGAACTCCGGCAGGTCGTCGGTGTCGTCGTCGAAGCCCTCGGGGTCCTCGGGCAGGCTTTCGCCGTCGTGTGCGTTGTTCACAGCACCCCCCGAGCGGCCAGTCGTACACGCAGCCGGCGCAGGCACCGCTGACGCAGGGGGCCGATACTGCCGACGGCGATACCGAGGCCGGCGGAGATCTCCTGGTAGCTCGGTGGCGGCGTCGACATCAGGATGCGCAGCAACTGCCTGCAGCGGGCGCCGAGTTCCTCGAACTCCTGCCATAACCTCCGGACGCGCTCCGCCTCGGCGGAGGCCTCCTCGGACTGGATCACCCACTGTTCGGGCGTACGGTCGTCACTGATCCGGTCGAGCAGCTGGGCGTCGTCCGTCGGTGTCATCCGCTGGGTGCTCTTGATGACCTTGAGGCACTCGTGCCGGGCCGTGCTGGCGAGCCAGGAGCCCGCCTTCTCCGGTTCCCGGATCCGGCCCAGATGCTGGGCGAAGCGGAACCAGACGGTGGAGTACACCTCGTGCGCGTCGGCGTCGGACAGCCGGTGGGCGCGCGCCACCGACCACACCAACGGGCTCAGTCCCTCCACCAGCGCCTTCCAGCCCGCCGCGTCGCCGTCGACGGCGGACTGGACCAACGCGCCGACCGCAGCTCGGTCCACGTCCCCACCCCTCGTGTACGGCCAGTCATCGTACGCCGTGGAAGGGGGTGCTCCACTCGTCCTACGCATGGTCCTCACTCGATTTGTCCTTGTACGGAGGCCTGTTGACCTCATGGGGCGGACGGGATGTTCACGACCGGCACCGGGCTCCAGGTGGGCGGGATCAGCGCGGGTACGACCGCGCCCCGGACCTCGGCGAACTCGGTGTTCGCCGCGAGGAGTTGCTGCCGGGCGACGCGCGGGTCGGCCTCCTTGTGGGCGGTCATGTGGGCGGCGATCATCGCGGCGACCACCGGGGTGGCGAACGAGGTGCCGCTCCACTGGGCGAACCCCTCGAACATCACCTGGTCCGGGGTGCCCGAGGCGGTCCCGGAGTCCCCCGAGAGCACACCGAGGTGCTCGGGGGCCTGACAGGTGCAGGCGTAGGTGAAGTGGTGGCGGCAGGTGGCGTACGTGCTGTGCTGGTAGATGTACGGCACCGGTGTCTCGAAGCCGGTGAGGGCGCCGGTGAGACGCTCGCCGGGGGCGTAGACCTTCACCCACGCGCCGTGGTTGCTGAAGCAGGCGCCGAACTCGCCGTCGCTGCGGAGGGCGCCGACGGAGATCACGGACTGGGCGTACTCGGGCTTGTCGGCGTAGGCGGCGGGCCAGAAGGGGGTGGCGCTGGCGTTGTTGCCGGCGGCGGCGACCAGCAGGGTGCGCGGCTGCTCGCGCAGGGCCTCCATGAACGCGGTGAGGCCGAGCAGGCCTTCCGTGCTGCCGTTCGACGTGCCGGCGGAGAGGCTGATGATGGCCGGCCAGCCGTCGCGCTCGACGGCCTCGAAGAGTTTGTCGCCGAACTCGGACTCCAGGATCGCGCCGGCGTCGTTGAGGGTGTTGCGGGAGACGATGTTCGTGTTGGGGGCGACGGCCGCGACGAGCCCCGAGATGAACGTGCCGTGCCCCGCGTACTGCTGGAGCACGCCGTTCGTGTCGCACTCGTCGAGCTGGGCGTCGCCCTGGACGTGCGCCATGGCCGCGTAGGACGCGTAGTCGTTCATGAGGCCGGTGTCGATGACCAGGACGCCGACGGCGCTGTCCGCGTCGTAACCGCTCTCCGCCACCGCGGGGTTGGGCCCGGCGGAGTACGGGACGGGCACGGGCTCGTCGCCGGGACAGGCGTTGACGGGGGCGATGTGCACGACGTGGTTACGGCTGACCAGGCGCCGCCCCGCGTTGCCCTCCGTCTCCCTGAGCGCGCGCAGCGCGCCCGCCACCGCGCGGTCGCCGTGCCGGCCGCCCTGGGCCGGGTCGCCGACCTGGATCCGGGTGATGCCCGACCGGTTGGTCTGCGGGCTCGCGCGGCGCACGTCGTCGGCGGCCAGGCCGGCGAAGGTAGTGAAGTGCGCGCGCACGGTGTCCTCGACGATCCGCGCCTCCTCGCCGTCGCGGGCGAGGACGACACCCTTCTCGTAGATGAACTCGGCGGCGTCGTCGGGCCCCATCGCCAGTTCTACGCCGGGCATGGAGCGCTGGATCTGGTCGAACTGCTCCTGGAAACGCTGAGGTGCCATGGAATGTCCTCCCCCTTGAGCCGATCCCCTGTTGCCACAATGAAGAGCCGTCCGGCGGCCGCGTGATACAGGGGTCGCGGCACGTTTCTTGATACAGGGATCGTTCAGCGATGGACAGCGGGTTATCCATGGCCAAACCTGTGTGACGCGGGGCGCGGAGCACTACCATCCGTTGGGTGACAGCGGGAAGCGACACGGTTCTCGAACTACTGCCCATGGTGTTCGCGCGTCCCAAGGACGCCCTCGCGCGCGCGGAGAACGTCCTCGGCAGCGATCCGACGCCGTTGCACGCCTCCGTCGCCCATCAGGTGATCGGTATGTGGCAGCGGGACTTCGGCGACATGCGTGTCGCCCTGCGTCATCTGCGGCGCGCCCGCGACCTCGCGGCGGACGCCGGGTCGGCGGAACGTGAGGCGGACGTCCTCGGCACACTCGGCGTGGCGCTGGTCCACGCGGGCCGTACCCGGCAGGGCCTGGAGGCCTTCGAGCAGGGCGTCGACCGGGGTACGGGTCATACACGCGCGCGCGTGCTGTACCGGCGGGCGTACGCCTGGTGGGTGCTGGGGCATCATCGCGAGGCCCTGGAGGACGTACGGCGGGCCATTCCCGTGCTGCGGCAGGCGGACGACACCATCTGGACGGCGCGGGCGCTGACGCTGCGGGCGACCGTGCATCTGGCGCTCGGCCGACCCGAGCGGGCCGACGCCGACTTCACTGCCGCCGAGCAGATGTGGGACACCACCGGCCAGGAGCACGACAAGGCCGACGTCGTCGAGAGCCGGGCGCTGGCCGCCTACCGGGCGGGCGACATTCCGGCGGCGCTGCGCCTGTTCGACGAGGCGGCCGAGCGGTACGACCGGCTGGGTACGCCGATCTTCGTGTTCTACATCCGGCGCTGCGAGGTGCTGATGGCGGCCGGGCTGGTGCCGGAGGCGGTCGCGGAGGCCGACGCGGCGCTCTCCGTGCTCGACGGCATCGGCGGGCAGAGCACCCGCAAGGCGGAGCTGCTGCTGACCGCCGCGAAGGCCGCCCGGCTGGCGGACGATCCGCACACCGCGATCGCCCGCGCGGCGGTGGCCGTACGGCTGTTCGCCGGGCAGCGGCGCAGTTGGTGGGAGGCGCACGCCCGGCTGGTGCTGCTGGAGGCGCGGGTCGCGACCGGGCGGACGTCGGGCCGGCTCGTCGCGGACGCGGCCGCGGTGGCCGACCGGCTCGCCGCCTTCGGGTCGCCGGCCGCGCCCGAGGCGTCGCTGCTGGCGGGCCGGATCGCGCTCAAGCTGGGCTGGACCGAGGACGCGGAGAAGCATCTGAAGGTGGCCGCCCGCAGCCGGCGCGTGGGTCCGCCGCTGGCGCGGATGACGGGGTGGGCGGCGCAGGCGCTGCGCGCGGAGGCGGCCGGGTCGGGGCGCGGCGTGCTGGAGGCGTGTCGGCGCGGGCTCGCCGTCCTGGACGACCACCGGATGACGCTCGGCGCCTCGGAGCTGCGGGCCCGGGCGACGGCTCAGGGTGCCGAACTGGCGGCCTTGGCTCAGCGGGCGACCCTGGTGTCCGGCGGGCCGCGGCGGCTGCTGGTGTGGAGCGAGCGGTGGCGGGCGACGGTCCTGTCGGCGCCGCCCGCCCGGCCGCCCGACGATCCGGCGCTCGTCCAGAGCCTCACCGCTTTCCGGGAGATCGCCGCCCGTGCGGAGGAGGCCCGGATCGACGGCCGTCCGGTTCCCGCGCTGGAGCGTGAACAGCGGCGCCTGGAACGGGAGGTACGCTCCCGCACCCTCCACATCAGCGGGGAGTCTCCCGGCAGCGGGCGCAGCTTCGACCCCGGTCGGCTGCTCGAACACCTGGGCGGCGGCGGGCGGTTGATCGAGATCGCCGTCGTCGACGGCCGGGTGCAGGTGCTGCTGTGCGGCGAGGGGCGGGTGCGGCGCTTCGAGGCGGGGCTGCTCGCGGACGCGGTGACGGAGGCGGAGCATGTCCAGGCCGGACTGCGGCGGCTCGCGCATCCGGGGGCGGAGGGCAGGCTGCCGGTGCTGGAGGCGTCGGGGCGCCGGCTTGAGGAGCTGCTGCTGGGCGCGGCTGTGCCGCATCTGGGCTCCGGTCCGGTGGTCGTGGTCCCGCCGGGCAGGCTGCACCGGGTGCCGTGGGCCCTGCTGCCCTCTCTCCGCGAGCGGGTGCTCAGTGTGTCCCCGTCGGCGAGCAGTTGGCTGCGCGCGCAGGAGACCGGCCCCCCGACTGGCGGCCGGCATGTCCTCGTCCGGGGGCCGGGGCTGGCGAGCGGTGGGGCGGAGGTGCCCGACCTGGTCGACCGGTACGGCAGGCCGACGGTCCTCGAACACGAGGGCGCGCGGGTTCCGGCGGTGCTGGAGGCGCTGGACGGGGCCGCGCTGGCCCATATCGCCGCGCACGGCACCTTCCGGGCGGACAGTCCACTCTTCTCGTCGCTGCGGATGGCCGACGGTCCGCTGATCGTGCACGACTTCGAACGCCTCGGCCGCAGCCCGTACCGGATCATCCTGTCCAGCTGCGACACCGGCCGCCTCGCGACCGTCGGCGCGGACGAACTCCTCGGTCTCGTCACGGCGTTGCTCCCGCTGGGCACGGCGGGCGTGGTGGCGAGCAGCGCCCCGGTCAACGACGCGGCCGTGGTCCCGCTGATGCTGGCCCTGCACAAGGGCCTCAGCGTGGGCCTCTCCCTCGCCGAAGCCCTGCGCGACGCCCGCGCAGCCCTCCCCGGCGACGCCACCCACCAGGCGACGGGCTGGGCCTTCTCGGCGTTCGGCGCCGCCTGAGCCGGCCTTGGGCATCCGCCCCTCGACAGCGATGACACAGGCTGCGCGCGGGACGCCGAGGCGCTCAGCGTGCCGAGCGGCCTGCGTGTCCGGTCGGGAGGGGGCTCGCGGTGCGGGGCAGCACCCGCCCCCTCGCGGCGACCACCTGAGCCGCGCCCAGAACAAGGTCACCCGCCACCCGACGAACAGCTCCCACTCGCCCGACGACTGCCGTCCCCGTCCGCAAACGGCGGGCGCTCGACACAAGACAGCACCCGGCCCCTCACGGAGACCACGTGAGCCGCGCGGAAACAAGGTCGTCCCCAGCCTGACCAACAGCTTCCGCTCGCCCCTTCGAATGGACGAGCACGCGACAGCCGCCCCCCGGACCGCCGTCACACGAGGCAGCGCCCGGTCGCTGACGGCGGTCACGCGGGCTGCGTGGCCGGAGTCTCCTCCAGTAGCCAGGGCAGGGCGGCCCGGTCGCTCGCTCCGAGTCTGGTGTACGCGCTGTACAGGTGGTTTCCGACCGTGCGGATGGAGAGGGTGAGGCGGTCCGCGATCTGGCGGTTGCTCAGGCCGGTCGCCGCCAGGGTGACGATCTGGCGCTGGCGTGCGGTGAGTTCGCCCAGGACGAGGCCGGAGAGCGCCGGGGTGTGGGCACCCTGGCAGCGTCGGGCCAGGGTCATCGCGCGGGAGCGGGATCTGCGTGCGGCGCGCGGGTCGCGGTGCACCGGGACGGCCTGGGCGTGTGCCTCGGCCGCGAAGAGCAGCAGGCCCCGGCGTTCGAGCAGTTCGGCGGCGCGGTCCAGCGCAGGGCCGTCCTGGCGGACGAGGGCGTCGGCGTGCCTGGCCAGGGGTTCGGCGCCCGCGCCGGGCAGTCTGGCGAGCCGGTCGGCGACCAGGTGCGGAGCCCCGAGGCGTACGGCGTCGTACAGGGCGTACGCCTCCCCCTCACCGCCCTCGGGTTCCGTGGCCGACTCCAGTGCCCCGGCGAGGTCGCCGTGCGCCGCCCGCAGCCAGGGGGTCGCGCGCTCGGGGGACCCGGTCGCCGCCTCGCTCGACTGGGCTGCCGCGAGCGCCAGTTCCGTACGGCAGGACGGGTCGTCCGGGGCGCCGCGCAGGCCTTCCCGGGCCCACGACAGTGCTTCGCGCAGTTCGCCGCGCAGTCGGGCGAAGCGGGCCCGGACGGTCGCGTAGCCGACCGGTACGGCGGGGTGCGGTCCCGTGTTCTCGGCCGTCAGCCAGTCCCCGACGGGGCCGGCCGGGCCCTGGACGTCAGTGCGTTCGATCCGGTCGGCCAGTTCGGCGCGCTCGGCCTCCAGGGCCGCCACGCATTCGGCCGGGGTGCGGGACAGCCGCCCGGCCCGGAGCCGGCCGGCGCAGGCGCGCAGGACGGGGCCGTGCAGGGGGTGGGCGAGGCGGACCTCGGTCAGGGCGTCGACGCGGATCAGACCGTCGGCTTCGAGGCGTTCGAGGGCTTCCAGGTCCAGGTCGGCGAGGGCCGGCGCGAGCGGTTCGCTGAACGCCAGGCGTTCCAGGGCGTCCCGTTCCGCGGCGCAGGCACGGTTCAGTGCCTGGCCGGCTCTCTCGCGTACCGCGGCGGTCACGGGAACCGGGCCGCGCCATTTCAACTCATCTGTGTCCAGAGCGAGTTCGCCGCGTTCGAGGACCGCGCCGATCAGGTCGCGCAGCAGCCGCAGGTCGCCCTGGCAGAGGTGGTGCAGTCGACAGGCGGTGAGCGGCTCGACCGGGCCGCCGACACCGGCCGTGATCAGCTGGGCGGTCTCCTCGCGGGGCAGCGGCTCAAGGGCGAGACGCGGCAGCACCTCGCCGGTCCACAACCGGGACACCGCGCCGGGCGCTGTGCTGCCATCGGTCGCCACCACGAGCAGCCGGGTACGGCCGTGCACCGCGAGCTGGTGAACCAGGGCGGCCGAGGAGTCGTCCAGCAGATGGGCGTCGTCGACCAGCAACGTTCTTACGCCTGAAAGGAGTTGGACCGCGCGATGCAGGGAGACCTGCTCCGGGAGGAGGTGGGCGAACGCGGCGAAGGGGATGTCCCGGGTCTCGGGCGTGCCGATCACCTTCGCACAGTCGGTGCCCCGGACGGCCTCCGTGACGAGCCGGGTCTTGCCGTGTCCGGCCGGACCCGTCACCACGACGCCGCGCCGTTCGCCCGCCAACGACCGGCGGACCAGCTCCAGTTCGTCGTCCCGGCCGGTGAAAGGCCAGGGCGGTTCGAGGGTCCTGGCATCCCGTTCGAAAGTCGTCACGTGAACTAGAGCGGGGCTACTCAGCTTTGATACAGGGCGACTTGAGTAGCCCTCGACTCAGGCGCCCGGCCGCCGTGGGCTGCAACCTGTTCCCCATGAACGCACGGTTCTGCTCACTCCCGCAGCAGCCGGCCCCCACGTTCGCACCGGGGTTGCCGGCCGAGCGGCTCAGTGCGCTCCTTTCGGGGCGTCTGATGTGGGTGAACGGCACCGTGCTCCACTACTACTTCTTCGACCGGGACAACGACGGCTCGGTCATCCCCCTGCCGGGGACCGGGGAGACCCGGTGGGAGTCATGGGTCGGCGCCGAGGCACAGCGCGACATCGTCCGTGACTGCTTCCGGGAGTGGCTCGACCTGGGGATCGGGCTGTCGTTCGTCGAGGTGCGCGACCGTTCGGAGGCAGAACTGCGCATCGGTTTCCAGACCGGAGACGGTTCGTACTCCACGGTCGGGCGGGACGCACTCTCGGTGGGTCTGGGGCGGCGCACGATGAACTTCGGCTGGGACCTGACCGCGCTTGGGGAGCGCGCGACGGCCCTGCACGAGATCGGGCACGCCCTGGGCCTGCTCCACGAGCACCAGAACCCGTTCGCCGGCATCCACTGGGACGACGAGGCCGTGTACGACGACCTGGCGGGGCCGCCGAACTTCTGGGGCCGTGACAGGACGAACACCAACATCCTGCGCAAGCTCGACCCGGACGAGGTGAACGGCTCCGTCTGGGACCCGCTGTCGATCATGCAGTACCCGTTCTCGGCGGGGCTGATCCTGGAACCGGAGCAGCTGCGCTCGGGCGTGCGGCCTCCGGGGACGCTTTCCCCGGCCGACAAGGAATGCGTGCTGCGCTGGTATCCGCCGACGGGCTCGTGCAGGCCGGCCGAACTGGTGCCGTTCAGGTCGGCGCCCCTGTGCCTCGGCGCGGGCGAGCAGGCCGACTTCGGCATCGCGCCGCCGGAAACCCGCGACTACACCGTGGGGACCTTCGGGGAGAGCGACACGGTCGTCGCGGTCTTCGAGGAGATCGACGGCGAGCCCCGCTATCTGGCCGCCGACGACGACGGCGGCACTCCGCACAACGCCCATGTGAGGGTCCGGCTCGTCAAGGGCCGCCACTACTTCGTCCGCGTACGCCTCTACTCCACCTGGGGATCGGGGGAAACGGCCGTCATGTGCTGGTGAAGCTGGGGGCAGAGACCAGCACATGACGGCCGCCGCGAACGACACAGACCACCTTCGGGCACCCGGGGGAGC
>NZ_AEJB01000290.1 GCF_000331005.1 Streptomyces turgidiscabies Car8 | reverse complement strand
CCACGCACTCCTCAGGGAGCGTCCGATGGCCCCCATCCCATCGCCTTTTCGATCTTCCTGTTGTCCGCCTCCTCGCTGTTGTCGAGACAGCCGGCGTAGTGGCGGTTGATGACCTCGGGGGACGTGCCCGCGCGACGGGCCACCTCGGCAACGGGTAGGCCCGAGCGGAGCCAGTCCGTGATGCACGTGGCTCGCCCGTGGTACGGCTTCTCAGCGAGCGGCGAATGGACCTTGGGCGGCGGGAAGGCGTAGGCCCGCGCTTCCTGCCACACACGCCAGTAACTGGACGTGCCCACCAAACCGCCCCGCTCGTTCTGGAACACCCGACCGTCGGCGGCCACTCCGAACTCCTTGACGTGCGCCCGGAGCATGGCAACCAACACGGGCGGAATCGGCACCGGACGATCTGCTTCGGGGTCTCGCATCTTCAATCCCCTTTTGTCGTGCCGCTCGCCCGAGTCGGTCCACTTCTTGCCCGATACAGGGCGTGTTTCCCGAAGGGTGAGAACGCCCCATCCAGCTTCCGGCAATTGGCAGTCATCGAGTCTCAGTCCAACTACTTCCGCCGGGCGCATCGCGGCGTACAGGATGCATCCGAAGAACGCGACCAAACGCCTTCCCCGATTTCGATGAACCGAGCCTACGTAAGAAACGGCCGTCAGGAACTCGCGCCCCTGTGTAGCGTTCATGAGAACGCGCGGGTCAAGCGGACCACTGGCAGCAGTAGCGGTTCGCTCTAACCCAACAATCGGGTTCTTGTCCAGATACCCCTTCTGGATCGCGTACGCCATGGCAGCGTTGATGTTGCGGCGCCGGCGCTTGTACGTGTCCTTGGCGGCTAGCTTTCCGTCAAGCCTGTAGGCCAACCGGTAGTGGACGTCCTCCGCTGTTCCGGTATCTCGCAGCGCCGATAGGGGAAGCGAGTTCTCCGCGAGCCACGCGCAGACTTTTTCCAGGGCAGGAGGGGGTTCCTCGTGCTCATGGGCTGGCACAACGGTCCACCTCACGGCCCGCCGCACGGCCAGGAGGTCAGGGGCATTCGGCTTGTCAGCCATCATCCCCAGGGCGGCGGCCGCAAGACTGTCTGCGAATCCCTCCCGAGTTTTCGCCGCTGCTGTACGCCAACGACGTTTCATAAACTCGCGCGAGAAATCCCACCACGTGAGATCCAGCTTCTCCGCAGTTTTCGCTACTGCCGCTGCGTCTGCCTTCCGGACCTCCGACTCCGGCAGACCCGACTCCACATCGAATGCCTCACCTCTGCGGAGAGCTTGCCGCAATTCGGAGCGGCGAGTATCGGCAAGTGCCGAAGTAGCGAACGACGCGAAGCGACGCTTTCCTGCAACGATCCATCGGAGTTGATACGGGGCCGCCTTGCTGGCTACTTTGCCGACTCCCCATACGCGGACGTCAGTTGAGAAGGTTCGTTCTTCGCTGCCCTCAGGGCGCTCACTTCCGTGAGCGCCCTGAGTCGCACCGGTCGTACTGCTGGTCACGCAGCGTCCTCCCGTTCCGAAAGCCAACGCTCATATTCCGATCGACGGATTCGCACGTCACCGTTCGGAAGCTTGATCGAGCGGGGCGCCTTTCCGATTTGGCGCCACCGGTGAAAGGTCGACGAAGGAACCTTCAGATCGGCAATGACCTCTTTGATGGTCATCTTCTCGTCCAGCGCACGGGCGCTCATGCCGCTGTCCTCACTTCAGTTTGGGAGGGGCGGGGGTTCGACCCCTTCTGGGAAGTCCGCTACATCCGCTACACCGCTACATCGCAGGTCAGCGGGCGGTTTTTTGTAGCGGACGGGTTGGATGTAGCGGCTACGGCCGCTTCGGGGGTGGAAGCCGTAGCCGCTACATCGGGGGTTGCCGCTACAGATTCAGGGGCTCTGAGCTGGGATGTAGCGGCGTAGCGGATGTAGCGGCCCTGGGGGGCGGGCAGTAGCGAGACCAGGCGTCTTCGAGGTCTTCCGCGAAGAACCCCTTGAGGACTCCGCCGGCGGTGCGGATGTTGCGGGAGACGACGGGGTCCCCGTCGGCGTTGCCGTACTCGCTGAGCATTCGTGACAGGCGCCGGTTGTCGAGGGGCTTGCCGTTGAGGTCGGCCCACGGTGCGTCGTCGAGGGCGTTGAGGCGGTCGAGGATGGCGACGGTGGGCAGGCGGTCGATGCCGATGAGGACGTGGTCTCGCAGGTCGGTCAGGAGACGGATTCCGATGCTGCCCTTGTCGTTGGCGCGGGATGCGGTGACCAGGGTCTGGCAGGCTTCGCGGGCCCGTTTGGGCCAGTCGCCTCCTGCCGCGTCGGCGACGGTGAGCAGGGGTTCCCATACGTCGGCGGGCCGGTCGGTGACCCCGTCGGGCATCTCGGGGAAGGCGCCCGTGATGCGTTCCTGTACGGTCTCGGCCCACTTGGCGAGCCGGTCCCGGAGTTGGTTGCCTTCCGGCACGTGGATGCGGGTACGGAACTGTTCTACCTTTTCGTTGCGGGCGCGGCGGCGCATGCGGACGATGACGGAGCGGGTCATGATCGTGTCGGGTAGCCCGCCGAGTCCGGCGACCGCGACGGCGCAGTACGAGGGGAAGCCCTGTACTTGCTGGTTGGAGCCGTCTCCGACGCACCGGTACATGGGGCGTCCGCGCGCGTGTCCGGCGTTGATGAACCCGCGAAGCTGCTCGTTGTCCCCTGCTTTGGGACCGAAGATCGTGTCGATTTCGTCGAAGAGGATGGTGGGCCGGCCGCCGTCGATTCCGGAGACGGACCGGAACAGTGCTGCGGCGGAAGCGTCCGCAGCCGCCATGGAGCGCGGTACGAGGGTTTCCACCACGTCCAGGGCCCGCGACTTCCCCGAGCCCGGCTCGGGCGAGAGGAACGCGAGACGCGGGGTGGAGTCGAACGCATCGAGCAGGTGCGCGTGCGCGTCCCACAGGGTCACCGCGACGTAGGCGGCTTGGGTGGGGAAGACGTTGAAGCGGCGGTGGAAGGCTTCGACCTCGTTGAGCAGCGCAGCGCCGTCGATGGTGTCGGTCATGCGGCGGCCCTCCCTTCCTGGGGGGTGCGGAGCGGGCAGGTGTCGCGGTGGGCGGTGTGGTCGTCGATCAGGGCGAGCACGTGGGGGCCGCCGAACGCCCGGCGGTCACGGCCGCACTCGCACCGTGAGGTGGCGGACGGTGTCGCGCCGTACGGCGTGCAGATGTGCAGCCACGCGATCGGGTAACGGCCGTCGCCACGCGGCGGGTTGGAGCGAACGGCATTGGGGACGCCTTCGGCGGCTTCCTGCGGGTCGCCCTTGGCCGGCCGTGGCAGGGAGGGTTCGGCGGCGCGCGGGTCCGTCGCGGGTCGGGTGATGCTCTTCAGAGGGGGAGGGAGTGGGGTGTTCATGCCGCGTCCCGGCGAAGCTGGTTGTGGGCGATCGACCAGTTCAGTGCGCTGCGCAGCGTGGAGCGGCATTCGGCGGCGGTGAGTCCCGCCCCCTCCCCCGCCTCCTGAAGAGCCTGTTCGACCACGCTCCGGGGGAGGTCGCCCCACGCGACGAACCGGCCCAGGGCGCGCGCCGCCCGGAACAACGTCGCTTCGCGCTGCCCTGGTTGGGCCCCGGCAACGTTGCGGGCCTCTTTGCCGAGCGCCATGTCAGCGTATCGACCTGATTGCGTCGTTACGGGCCCTGAGGGGGTCTGTGGCGGCTTGGGGGCTGGTGTCAGGATGCTCAGCAGCCATCCGGGCACCGGGGCCGCCACAGAGCCGCTGAGGGCTTCGTAGGGTCCGGCGGGGGTGAGGGAGCCGGCGGCGACGACGTAGCCGCCCCATGCGCGGGTGTCGATCTTCGGGGCCAACGTGCCCTTGGTGCTGGGCAGTTGGATGCCGGGCGGGGTGGTGAAGTACAGGTGCTGGCCGCCGCTGGGGGTCCGCACCGTGAGGGTGGTGGGGACGGGGTGCCCGGCGCGCTCGCAGAGCGCTTGGAAGGATGTCTCGCCGTCAGGCGTGTCCGCATCGTCTTCGGGCTTGGGCATGTCGAGGTCGACGACGACCAGCCCGGAAGGGCCGGTGGCGATGCCGACGTTGTACGGGCGCAGGGCCCACGCGGCGCGGATACGGTCGGGGTCGGTGGTGGCCCGCTGCTCCCACTTCCGGTGCCCGCTCACGCACTCGCCGGTGCGGCGGCATGCGGCCTCACCGTGCAGGGCGGGCGGCTTGGCCCCTGGGCGCAACGGGTGGACGGGCCAGTCACGCTCGGCAGCGTCCAGGGCGGCCTTCAACAGGTGCCCGTTCATGCGGCGGCGCTCCCGTCCTCGTCGGCCCACAGGCTCAAGACGCGGTCGTTGAATGCGTCCTGAGCCGCGCCGAAGGCTGCCTTGTCGCCGGTACGGAACGCGTCGAGGAGGGCGGCGGCCTCCGGGGTGGGGCCGGGGGCGGGCACGCCGTCCAGGTCGCGGGTGAGGGTGCACAGGAGCGAGCGGGTGAGGTACTTGTCGAGGAACATGCGGTGTTCGACCAGAACGAGCGGCGGGCCGACGGTGACCAGGGTGAGGACGGTGCTGCCGTCGGGACGCGGCTCGGTCCGGGTGGTGACCACCCTTTCGGTTCCGTCGGGGAGTCGCGGGTGGATGCGGCGATCGGTCATGCTGGAGACCTCCAACAGGTCTGTTGAGGACTGGCTGGACAAGGGCGGCCCCGGTTCTTTGGCGAGAGGGGGGCCGCCCTTGGCGTCAGTGGTGGTTGTTCGTCTTGGCCCAGACACCGGTGGTGCGGGTGTGGACGTTGCGCTGGTCCTGGTAGACGGGGCCTTCGTAGTGGTGGTGGATGTCGGGGGCGGGCTTGGCGTGCCGGGCGAGCCGGGCGAGGGCGAGGACGAGGGCGGTGGGGGCGCCGAACACCAGGCCGCACACGATCGGGTTGGCGAACTGGGAGAGGTACAGGAGCACGCCTGCTGTGCCGCCGACCATGGTGGTGGCGGTGGCGCCGGCGAGCATGAGCACGCTCGCGTCGGTGGCGCCCTGGCTCATCGGGGGCCGTCCGGGCTGTGCGACGGGCGGGGTCTCACCGTGGGCGGGGACCGGGGTGGTGTCGCGGTAGGTGGTGGGCCGGTAGGCGTCGGCGATGATCCGGCGGGCCTCGGTTTCGGCCTGAGCCTCGTTCATACCGGTGTCGGTGGCGGTCGATCGGGGACTGGTCTCGGGGTACATGCGGAATCCCTTCCGGCGGTAGGCCAGGGAGGAAGAGACACCCCCTTCGGGGTGCGCTGTGGAGGGGGTTTCAGGGGTCTGACCTGGGATGCCTCCCTGCCTCCCTGACTGATCATTCGTGCAGGTCAGGGTCAGGGAGGCGGGTCAGGGAAGGGGGTAGGGAGTTCTCCCTGCCTCCCTGGCCCGCCGGGGTGTGGCTCCCTCTCATTCAGCGGCGGAAGCGGAACCCTCGTCGTCGCGGTTGGTGAGGGCGCGCGAGACGCGTTCGGCGGCGACGACCATGCGGCCGTCCGACTTGTACGGCTCGGCTCCGGTGCCGTCCAGGACGCGCTTGAGGTTGATGAACGACCAGGCGCCGTAGGCGTCCGCGTCCAGCGTCGCGAGCCGCTTGAGGACCTCCTGCGTGAACAGTCGCGGCGCGTCCCCGAGGACGGCGGCGATGTCGGCGAGCGGGTCTCGCTGCTCGCCGGTGTCGACGACGCGCAGGGTGGTGATGCCGGTGCGCATGGCCTTGGCGCGGTCGGTGATGGCTTCGGCCGCGTCGTCGTCGATGTAGTGCGTGCGGACCGTGATGGATGCCTGCCCGGCGGGGACGGCGATCCCGTCGGACGCGACGACCAGCGTTCCCCGGTCCAGCCCCGGACGCAGCAGGTTCGGTGCGGCGCCCCCGTCGACTGCCTTGTCCCCCAGTGCCATCCGGGCTTGCGACTCGGTACCGAGCGCGAGTGAGGCACGCGTGTGGGCGCCCTCGCGGACGAGCTTGGGGAGGTTCTGGTCGGTGGGGTCCTGGGTGCCCTGCCACATGAGCACGTTCACGGCGCGGCCCTGGTTGTGAATCTTGCGGACCGCCATGAAGTACCGGGAGGTGGCCTTGGAGCCGCCGTAGGGGCGGCGCTCGTCGTCGACGACCGGGCACATGAACGCCATCTGTGCTTCGTCGACGATGACGATCAGGGCGGGGAACACCGTGCCGGGCGGGGCCTGGATCCGGCGGTTCATCTCCTCCACCGCCCGCTCCACCATCTCCGTGACCTGGATGACGTGGTCATCGGTCGGCCCCTGGATCAGCACGGTGGCGAGCCCGTTGAACATCTTCCAGTCACCGATGCCCTTGAGGTCCCCGATCCAGAACTGAACCGACTTGTCCAACGCGAGCCACAGGGCCAGCGAGCGCAGGGCAACGGTCTTGCCCTGGTTCGAAAGCCCGGTGATCAGGAGGTGGCGCTGATACACGCTCAGGGCCGCCATGTCGCCACGCAGGTCCTGACCCCACGGGGCTTTTCCCTTGGCGTAGTCGGCGGTCATGGTCTCGTCGGTGACCAGCGGAGACGGCCCGATCGGCTCATCCAATGCGCCCGAGTCGGCGACCCACAGCCGCACCGTGCGGGCCGCCTGGGGGATGGTGATGAACACTTCGTGCTCATGCCGGGACAGGTTCTCGGCAAGCTTCCGGCGCCGGTTTTGCACTTCGATCGTCGACACCCCCGAGGGAAGCGTCACGTCGACTTCCACCCCGCACCCGGCAATCCGGATCGGGCCCAGCATGGACGCGCCGGCGTCGCCCATGTCCTTGATGGCGTTGCGCAGCGCGGGCACTCCGAGGTCACGCAGGGCCTTGACGACGATCGACGGGGTGACCGGTTCGCCCTCGCCGTTGCGGACGTTGGCGGGCAGTGCCCACTGCGGGGCGGCCTGCTGCTTGCTGCCGACGGTCCACAGCGCGAGCAGGGCGAGCAGCGGGCCGACGATCAGCGCGGTACCCCACGTGACCTGCACGATCCGGATCAGCAGGGCGATGAAGTCGATGGTCGCTTTCAGAGGCGTGATCACGTCGCCGATGTCGTGGTTGTTGATCGCCATGACGACCCCGAGCGCGACCAGCACCCCGATGCCGACCCCGGTACCGACCGCAAGCCCCTTCGCGGCCTCTACGGGCGAGTGCAGGAGGTCCATGCGGCGGTGGTGGCGGGCCTGCCGGAAGCGCGTGAGCCGCTCCTCCCACTCCTCAGCCGCTTCCAGGTTCCCGGCAGCTTCCGCTGTGCGGATCATGCGTTCGTAGCGGGCCCCGGTCTTCCCGTCCCACGCACGTCGGGCAACGATCCGCCCGCCGTTGAACGTGTAGAGACTGTGACGGACGACCGCACGGGCGGTGGTCGTGGTCGTCTCGTGCGTGATCACGGTTTTGACGGCCCGCCCGGAGCGCACCCACAGCGGTGTCAGGGGTGCGGGCGGGGCGTCGGGCACCACGGTCAGCACGGTGGGGGTCACGTCCGACTCGGAGTCGGTGGGCGGGGTTTTGGTGAGCGGGATGATGTTCTCGGTCATGCTGGTACTGCTCCTGACTGCCCCCATG
Organism: Streptomyces turgidiscabies Car8; assembly: GCF_000331005.1. Lineage (GTDB taxonomy): Bacteria > Actinomycetota > Actinomycetes > Streptomycetales > Streptomycetaceae > Streptomyces > Streptomyces turgidiscabies. Next base: position 11 of record NZ_AEJB01000290.1, on the reverse strand, counting down.
CGGGGGCGGGA
>NZ_AEJB01000289.1 GCF_000331005.1 Streptomyces turgidiscabies Car8 | reverse complement strand
CGCCGTCGTGGTGGTCAGCCGCCGATCGCCGCCGGCGGGCGGTCCGCCATCAGCCGGTTGACGAGGGCCACCAGCAGGTCCCGGCTGTCCAGCCGCTCCCGGAGGTCGCCCATGACGACCGGGACGTTCGGGTCGAGGTCGAGCGCGTCCCGCACCTCGTCCACCGTGCGGTCCCGGTGCCCGTGGAAGCAGTTGACGCCGACCACGAACGGAACTCCGCGGCTCTCGAAGAAGTCGATCGACGCGAAACTGCTCTCCAGCCGCCGGGTGTCCGCGAGGACGACCGCGCCGAGCGCCCCGTGCACCAGGTCGTTCCACATGAACCAGAAGCGCTCCTGGCCCGGCGTCCCGAACAGGTACAGGACGAGCTGGGCGCTGACCGTGATCCGGCCGAAGTCCAGCGCCACGGTCGTCGTGGTCTTCTGCTCCACCCCGTCGAGGTCGTCCACGCCCAGCCCGGCGACGGTCAGCCGCTCCTCGGTGTGCAGGGGCGGGATCTCGCTCACGGCGCCGACCATGGTGGTCTTGCCGACGCCGAAGCCGCCCGCGATCAGTATTTTCACCGCGGCGGGCGCGGTGGGCGTCCCGGCCACGGACACCTGTGACCCGGTCTGTTCGTCAGAGTCTGAGTAGGGCATCCTTCACCGCCTGGAGAAGAGTCAAGTCGGGTGTCTGGCCGACCCCGACGGCGAGCGGCGGCCGGGCTGTCACCCGGTCCAGCGTGATGAGGTCGTCGACGAGGATCTTCGTCACCGCCACGGGCAGGTTCAGCCCGGCGGCGACCTCCGCGAGAGCCACCGGCGTACGGCACTGCCGCAGGATCATCCGGTGCTCGGGCTGCAGACCCCGGTCGCCGTGCCGTTCGCCGGGCGCGACGGTGACGATCACCGTGATGAGGGTGAGGTCGTCGCGCCCCGAGGCCGTACGGCCATGGGTGATCGTGTACGGCCTGACGAGGCTCTCCTCGGCGTCATCGTCGTCCGGCGACGCGTCCGCCCAGTGGCTCACTCATGCCCCCCGCCCTCCAGGCGCTGGACCCGCGCCTCGGTCCCCAGCCGCTGCCCCACCTGCTGGACGAGGGTGTCCATCGCCACGGCCATCACCTCGGCGTCGACCTCCTGGTCCGCCACGACCGCCAGATGGGTGCCCCGCCCGGCCGAGCTGACGAACAGCCAGAGCTCGTCGAGCTCGATGATGACCTGGTGGACGGCCCCGCCGCCGAAGACCTCGCCCACACCGCGGGCCAGGCTCTGCTGACCGGTGGCGATGGCCGCCAGGCGTTCCGCGTCGACCCGGGCGATGCTGCTGGACTGGCTCACCACCAGCCCGTCGTCGGACAGCACGATGGCGTTCCGGGTCCCCGGAACCTGGTCGACCAGACGGTCGAGCAGCCAGTCGAGGTCGGAGTTGGTGGCAGTGGTTCGCAGAGTCATCGTCCGTCTTCCTTCCGGGGCCGGGCGGGCCCCGGTGAGGGGTTGGTGGGCTGGCTGGGCTGGTGACCGGCGTCGGGCCGGAGCCGGGCGGCCTTGGACTGGCGTTGGAAGGCACCGACGGTGGCACCGGAACGGGCGCCCGTCCGGCGGGGGAGCGGCTGCGCGGTGCCGGGTCCGGTGTCGTACGAGGGGGGAGCCTCCCGGAGTTCGGTGGCGAGACTGGCCTGCCGGACGCGCCGGGGCAGGGGGTTGGTGCTCGCCGAGGGGGCTTGCGCGGACGCCTGTACGGAGGCCTGCGCGGGACGGGCCACCGGCGTCGAGGGCGCGGCCCAGGGCCCGATGAGGGGACGCTCGTACGCCTCCGGGTCACCGGTCGGTCCGGTGTGGCCGGTGTGGCCGGTGTTCCCTGT
>NZ_AEJB01000288.1 GCF_000331005.1 Streptomyces turgidiscabies Car8 | reverse complement strand
AAGCCGGCGTACTGGCGAGAGTCGTCGATGGCGCTGCCGCTGGAGTCGGTGACCTTCTCTACTCGGGCAGTGCCGTCGAGTTCCTTCTCGCCGTTGAGGCCTCGCATGTACAGCGTCGACTTCTTGCTGCGCGGGCCTTCGGCGTCGCCGGACGTCTCCACGACCTTGCCGTAGCCACGCCACTGCGACCAGGTGCGGTTGGAGGCCTTGGTCAGACCTTCGTTGTCGGGGTAGGCCCAGCCGGCGCCGCCCTGGTAGTCGTAATACTTCTCCCCCGTGTCGCCGTGGCCGTAGGGGTCGTCCTGGAAGACGGAGGTGACCACGTACTTGCGGAACCAGTCGGTGACCGGAGTCGCCCCTGACTGGGACCACTTGACCGGGTAGCAGCGGCCGCCCCTGCCAGTCCGAAAACCGTCCCCTACGGGGTTCAGCTCTCGGCACCCGCCGGTTCGCCCGCGACCTTGTGGCCCTGGCGGCCCTGGGTGGTGGGCTTCTGCTTGCCGAGGCCCATCGCGGCCATGATCCAGCCGACGACACCGCCGAGGACCACGACCACCATGCCGGCCCAGAAGCCCACCGGCTGGGCCATCACCATGAAGGCGCCCGATACGCAGAAACCGATGATGGCGATGGTGACGCCGGTCCAGGCGGCCAAAGTGTGACCGTGGCTGTTGCCCGCCATGACTTGCTCCTCGTTGCTGAGTTGCTGGTTGTTGAATGCAGTACGTGGTGAGCCGGACGCTCGTCGCCCATTGTCACGCACGCGCACGCGTGGGGGACGCCCGGGGTCAACACAGCGAGTCGGCCGGGAGGGCTACGCCCCGGTCGGGTCCTCGCCCCGGTCGAGGGCCTTCCAGATCTCCTCGGGCCGATCGGGGTCCGCGGCCACCGCCCGGCGGCGCGGACGCGGGGCACCGCCGCGCTCGTACCGTCCGGACATGCCGGGCCACAGGCGGCCGTAGCGCAGGGCGAGGAGTCCGGCGAGGAGGATCAGCGCGCCACCGACGGCGGCCGCGTACGGCCAGGCGGTGTGGCTGAGGGCGCTCACCGTCGCAGCGGTGTCGCCGGTGGCCCGCGCGGCCTTCTCGTCGAGGGCGGAGCTGTCGGAGGCGCCGAGGACGGCGGCGGCGACCGTGCCTGCGCCGGACAGTGCGAGCAGTCCGGCGACCAGGAGACGGCCGGAGCGGCGGACGGCGAAGACGGCGACGAGCGCCGCGAGGCCCACTATGGCGAGGGCCGCGGGCACGCCCGTGACATCGCTGCCGCTGGCGGTCAGGGGGAAGGCGCCGCCGGCGACGGTCGCGGTGCCCTCCGACCATCGCTGGCGGGTGGCGAGCAGCGCGACGGCCGCGCCGAGCGCGCCGGCCAGCAGCGCGACGGCGAGGCTGAGGCGGCCGGCCCGGCCGGGAAGGGGGGCTTCGGAACGCGGGGGAGGTACGGGTACGGCAGTCACGTGTCCCACTATCGCCTGAACCCCGGGCGAACCGTCACCCGGGGCTCACGTGAGAAGCACCCCATTCGGCCGCCCATGGGCAGAAAGCGGCCGGAAAGCGGCCAGGAAGCCGTCTACTGTCCGAGGCGGTTCGCCGTGTGGACCGCGCGCAGGACCGCCGCCGCCTTGTTGCGGCACTCGTTGTCCTCCGCGACCGGGTCGGAGTCGGCGACCACGCCGGCGCCCGCCTGGACGTACGCCGTGCCGTCGCGCAGGAGCGCCGTGCGGATGGCGATGGCGGTGTCGGAGTCACCGGCGAAGTCGAGGTAGCCGACGGCGCCGCCGTACAACCCCCGCCTGGACGGCTCGAGTTCGTCGATGATCTGCATCGCGCGCGGCTTGGGCGCTCCGGAGAGCGTGCCGGCCGGGAAACAGGCCGTCAGGACGTCGAACGCGGTGCGGCCGGGTGCCACGCGGCCGGTGACGGTCGAGACGATGTGCATGACGTGGGAGTACCGCTCGACGGACATGAAGTCGACGACCTCGACCGAGCCGGGCTCGCAGACCCGGCCGAGGTCGTTGCGTCCGAGGTCGACGAGCATGAGGTGCTCGGCGCGCTCCTTGGGGTCGGCGAGCAGCTCGTCGGCGAGGGCCTGGTCCTCCTGGGGGGTCGCCCCGCGGTGCCGGGTGCCCGCGATGGGGTGGACCATCGCGCGTCCGTCCTCGACCTTCACGAGGGCCTCGGGGGACGATCCGACGACGTCGAACCCGTCGAAGCGGAACAGGTACATGTACGGGGACGGGTTGGTGGCCCGCAGGACCCGGTAGACGTCCAGCGCGCTCGCCGTGCAGGGTGTCTCGAAGCGCTGGGAGGGGACCACCTGGAAGGCCTCCCCGGCCCGGATGCGCTCCTTGATGTCGTCGACGGCCCGCTGGTAGTCGGGGCCGCCCCACAGGGCCGTGTACTCGGGGAGCTCGGAGGGCGGGAGCGCGGCGGGCGGCTGGGCGACCGCGCGCGAGAGGTCGGCCTGCATGGCGTCGAGGCGGGCCACGGCGTCGGCGTGGGCCTCGTCGACGCCCGTGTCGAGGTCGTTGTGGTTGATCGCGTTGGCGATCAGCAGGACCGAGCCCTCCCAGTGGTCCATGACGGCCAGGTCGCTGGTGAGCAGCATGGTCAGCTCGGGCAGCTGGAGGTCGTCGCGCTCACCGGGGCCGATCTTCTCCAGGCGGCGCACGATGTCGTACCCGAGGTAGCCGACCATGCCGCCGGTGAAGGGCGGCAGGCCCTCCTCGTGGGGGGTATGGAGGGTCTCGATGGTGGCCCGCAGGGCGGCGAGCGGGTCACCGTCCGCGGGCACGCCGACGGGCGGGGTGCCCAGCCAGTGGGCCTGGCCGTCGCGGGCCGTGAGGGTGGCGCTGGAGCGGACGCCGACGAAGGAGTAGCGGGACCAGGACCGACCGTTCTCCGCGGACTCCAGCAGGAAGGTGCCGGGGCGCTCGGCGGCGAGCTTGCGGTAGAGCGCGACCGGGGTGTCGCCGTCGGCGAGGAGCTTGCGGGTGACGGGGATGACGCGCCGGTCGGTGGCCAGCTTGCGGAAGGTCTCGAGGTCCATGGCGGCTGACCTTACTGACCCTGTGGCAGGGCGCCGGAATCGGCGCCCTCGAACGACACGTCGAGCAGGACGTCGGCGTCGAAGCAGTTGCGCGCGCCGGTGTGGCAGGCGGCGCCGATCTGGTCGACCTTGACGAGCACGGTGTCGGCGTCGCAGTCGAGGGCGACGGACTTCACGTGCTGGACGTGGCCGGAGGTGTCGCCCTTGACCCAGTACTCCTGGCGGCTGCGCGACCAGTAGGTGCAGCGGCCCGTGGTCAGGGTGCGGTGCAGCGCCTCGTCGTCCATCCAGCCGAGCATGAGCACCTCACCGGTGTCGTACTGCTGGGCGACGGCGGGGACGAGTCCGTCGGGGCCGCGCTTGAGGCGCGCGGCGATCTCCGGGGCCAGGGGGCTGGGGCCGTCGGACCTGCTGGGCGGGGGCGTGCTGCTGGTCATGGGGCCATTGTGCCGCGCCCCACTGACACTCCCGCCGGTATGTCCACTGGGCGGACCGGTAGGGCAGTCGTAGGCTTGCGAGCATGTCTACCTACGCGAAGCGTGAACGACTTCTTCTCGCCGACCTGTTGGAGACCGAGGGTCCCGACGCCCCGACGCTGTGCGAGGGCTGGCGGACCCGGGATCTCGCCGCCCATGTGGTGGTGCGTGAGCGTCGTCCGGACGCCGCAGGCGGGCTGCTGATCAAGCAGCTCGGGTCCCGCCTCGACCGGGTGATGGCGGAGTTCGCCGACAAGCCGTACGAGGAGCTGATCCAGCTGATCCGTACCGGCCCGCCGCGTTTCTCGCCGTTCTCGCTGAAGCAGGTCGACGAGGCGTCGAACACGGTCGAGTTCTACGTCCACACGGAGGACGTCCGCAGGGCGCGGCCCGACTGGACGCCCCGCGAGCTGGACCCGGTCTTCCAGGACGCCCTGTGGTCCCGCCTGGAGCGCACCGCCCGTCTGACGGGCCGCGGCGCGGCGACGGGCCTGGTGCTGCGCCGCCCGGACGGCCAGACGGCGGTCGCCCACCGCGGCACCCCGGTGGTCACGGTGACCGGCGAGCCGTCCGAGCTCCTGCTGTTCGCCTACGGCCGCCAGAACGTCGCCGACGTGGAGCTGGAGGGCGACAAGGACGCGATCACCAAGCTGCACGAGTCGAAGCAGCTGGGCATCTGAGGAGGCGCGGAACCGCGCCCTCCTAAGGGGCGCGGGGAACTGCGCGACCAGCCCCCACGGCGCCGCAGCCGAAGACCCGCAATCCCGGCCGGAGCCCTTAACGAACCGGATGCCCAGCCGCCCGCAGGGCATCCTTCACCTGCCCGATCCGCAGATCACCGAAGTGGAAGACGGACGCGGCCAGGACGGCGTCCGCGCCCGCGCCGACGGCCGGCGCGAAGTCGGCGAGCCGACCAGCCCCCCCACTGGCGATCAGCGGCACGCGCACATGCTTGCGTACGGCCTCGATCATCTCGATGTCGTAGCCGTCCTTCGTGCCGTCCGCGTCCATCGAGTTGAGCAGGATCTCGCCGGCGCCCAGCTCGGCGGCCTGGTGCGCCCACTCGACGGCGTCGATGCCGGTACCGCGCCGGCCGCCGTGGGTGGTGACCTCGAAGGACCCGGAGTCGGTGCGGCGGGCGTCCACGGACAGCACGAGCACCTGTCGGCCGAACCGCTCGGCGATCTCGCGGATCAGCTCCGGACGCGCGATGGCGGCCGTGTTGACGCCCACCTTGTCGGCTCCGGCGCGCAGCAGCTTGTCGACGTCCTCGGCCGCGCGCACCCCGCCGCCCACGGTCAGCGGGATGAACACCTGTTCGGCGGTGCGGCGCACCACGTCGTAGGTGGTCTCGCGGTTGCCCGACGAGGCGGTGATGTCCAGGAACGTCAGTTCGTCGGCGCCCTCGGCGTCGTACACCTTGGCCATCTCGACGGGGTCGCCCGCGTCGCGGAGGTTCTGGAAGTTGACGCCCTTGACGACCCGGCCGTTGTCCACGTCCAGGCAGGGAATGACTCGTACGGCCAGGGTCATGCCGCGGGCTCCCCTCGGAACGCCTCCACCTCGACCTCGACGACCAGGCTGGGGTCCACGAGGCCGGAGACGATGATCATGGATGCGGCGGGCCGCACGGAGTCGAACAGCGCCTTGTGGGCGCGCCCGACGTCGTCCACGTCCCGCGCGTGGGTGAGGTACATGCGCGTGCGCACGACGTCGCCGCTGCCGAGACCCAGTTGCTCCAGCGCCGCGAAGGCGACGTTGAAGGCGTTGACCGTCTGCTCGTACGGACTGCCGCCGGCGATGTCGCCGTCCACTATCGAGGTGCAGCCGGAGACGAGCACCAGGCCGTTCGGCAGTTCCACCGCGCGGGAGTACCCGAAGGTCTCCTCCCAGGGCGCACCGGTCGTGACACGCCGTACGTCGCTCACTTAGCCACCGCCTCCAGGGCCTCTTCCAGGGTGAACGCCTTCGCGTACAGGGCCTTCCCGACGATGGAGCCCTCGACACCGAGCGGCACCAGTTCGGCGATGGCCCGCAGATCGTCCAGGGACGACACGCCACCGGAGGCCACGACCGGGCGGTCGGTCGCCGCGCAGACGTTCCTCAGCAGCTCCAGGTTCGGGCCCTGGAGGGTGCCGTCCTTGGCGATGTCGGTGACGACATACCGGGCGCAGCCCTCGGAGTTGAGGCGCTCCAGCGTCTCGTAGAGGTCGCCGCCGTCCCGGGTCCAGCCGCGTCCGCGGAGGGTCGTTCCCCGCACGTCCAGACCGACCGCGATCTTGTCGCCGTGCTCGGCGATGACCTTGGCGACCCACTCCGGGGTCTCCAGGGCGGCCGTGCCGAGATTCACCCGGGTGCAGCCGGTGGCGAGGGCGGCGGCGAGCGTGTCGTCGTCGCGGATACCGCCGGACAGCTCCACCTTGATGTCCATCGCCCCGGCGACCTCGGCGATCAGCTTGCGGTTGTCACCGGTGCCGAAGGCCGCGTCCAGGTCGACCAGGTGCAGCCATTCGGCGCCGGAGCGCTGCCAGGCGAGGGCGGCCTCCAGGGGGGAGCCGTACGAGGTCTCCGTACCGGACTCGCCGTGCACGAGGCGGACAGCCTGGCCGTCGCGGACGTCGACGGCGGGGAGGAGTTCGAGCTTCGCCATGGTCTACAGGGTTCCGATCCAGTTGGTGAGCAGCTGCGCTCCGGCGTCGCCGGACTTCTCGGGGTGGAACTGGGTGGCCCACAGGGCGCCGTTCTCGACGGCCGCCACGAAGGGCTCGCCGTGCGTCGACCAGGTGACCCTGGGAGCGCGCATCAGCGGGTTCGCGGTCTCCAGGGCCCAGTCGTGGACGGCGTACGAGTGGACGAAGTAGAAGCGCGCGTCGGCGTCCAGGCCCGCGAAGAGCTGGGAGTCGGCCGGGGCCTCGACGGTGTTCCAGCCCATGTGGGGCACGATGTCTGCCTGGAGCGGCTCCACGGAGCCGGGCCACTCGTCGAGGCCCTCGGTCTCGACGCCGTGTTCGATACCGCGCGCGAAGAGGATCTGCATGCCCACGCAGATGCCCATCACGGGACGCCCGCCGGACAGCCGACGCCCGACGATCCAGTCGCCGCGCGCCTCCTTGAGACCCTGCATACAGGCGGCGAAGGCACCGACGCCCGGGACGAGCAGTCCGTCCGCGTTCATGGCCGTGTCGAAGTCACGCGTTATCTCGACGTCGGCACCCGCGCGCGCGAGAGCGCGTTCCGCCGACCTGACGTTCCCGAAGCCGTAGTCGAAGACGACGACCTTTTTGGACGCCGCGGACCCGGTGGACGCGCTCAATTCCATACCTCCAGCCTCATGACGCCGGCGACCAGACACATCGCGGCGCCTATCGAGAGCAGCACGATGAGGCTCATCGGCATCTTCTGCTTGACGAAGGAGTAGATCCCGCCGAGCAGGAAGAGGCCGACGACGATCAGGACGGTGGAGAGGCCACTCATGGCTTTACAGGGCGCCCTTCGTGGAGGGGAGGATGCCCGCCGCGCGCGGGTCGCGTTCGGAGGCGTAGCGCAGGGCCCGCGCGAGGGCCTTGAACTGGCACTCCACGATGTGGTGCGCGTTGCGCCCGTAGGGCACGTGCACGTGCAGCGCGATCTGGGCCTGGGCGACGAAGGACTCCAGGATGTGCCGGGTCATCGTGGTGTCGTACTCGCCGATCATCGGCGCCATCTTCTCGGGCTCGGTGTGCACGAGGTAGGGGCGGCCGCTCAGGTCGACCGTCACCTGGGCGAGGGACTCGTCCAGGGGGACCGTGCAGTTGCCGAAGCGGTAGATGCCCACCTTGTCGCCGAGCGCCTGCTTGAAGGCGGCGCCGAGGGCGAGGGCGGTGTCCTCGATGGTGTGGTGCGAGTCGATGTGCAGGTCGCCCTCGGTCTTCACGGTGAGGTCGAACAGACCGTGCCGGCCGAGCTGGTCGAGCATGTGGTCGTAGAAGCCGACGCCCGTCGACACCTCGACCTTGCCGGTGCCGTCGAGGTCGATCTCGACGAGGACCGATGTCTCCTTGGTGGTGCGCTCCACGCGTCCGACGCGGCTCATGGGTTGCCCTGCGCTTTCTTCAGTTCACGTACCGCGTTCAGGAACGCGTCGTTCTCGGCGGGAGTTCCGGCGCTGACCCGCAGCCATCCCGGCACGCCGTTGTCCCGGACCAGGACGCCCTGGTCGAGGATGGTCCGCCAGGCCTCGTGGGAGTCGGCGAAGGTGCCGAACTGCACGAAGTTGGCGTCGGACTCGGTGACGTCGAACCCGATGGCGCGCAGTTCGGTGACCAGGCGGTCCCGCTCGGCCTTCAGCTGCTCGACGTACCCGAGCAGCGTGTCGGTGTACTCCAGGGCGGCCAGCGCGGTCGCCTGCGCCACGGCCGACAGGTGGTAGGGAAGTCGTACGAGCTGCACGGCGTCGACGACGGCGGGGTGCGCGGCGAGATAGCCGAGGCGCAGGCCCGCCGCGCCGAACGCCTTCGACATGGTCCGCGAGACGACGAGATTCGGTCGTCCTTCGATCAGCGGCAGCAGTGAGTCGCCGTGGCTGAACTCGATGTACGCCTCGTCGACCACGACCATCGAGGGCTTGGCGGCCTGCGCGGCCTCGTAGAGCGCGAGGACGGTCTCGCGCGGGACGGCGTTTCCGGTGGGGTTGTTGGGGGTGGTGACGAAGACGACGTCGGGCCGGTGCTCGGCGACGGCCTTCTCGGCCGCCGCGAGATCGATGGTGAAGTCCTCGTTGCGGGGGCCGGAGATCCAACCGGTGCCCGTCCCGCGCGCGATGAGCCCGTGCATCGAGTACGACGGCTCGAAGCCGATCGCGGTACGGCCGGGCCCGCCGAAGGTCTGGAGCAGTTGCTGGATGACCTCGTTGGAGCCGTTGGCGGCCCACACGTTGGCGAGGCCGACCTCGTGGCCCGAGGTGTCTGTCAGGTACCTGGCGAGCTGCGTACGCAGCTCCACGGCGTCCCGGTCGGGGTAGCGGTTGAGGTCCCGGGCCGCCTCGCGCACGCGCTCGGCGATCCGCTCGACGAGCGCGTCGGGCAGCGGGTAGGGGTTCTCGTTGGTGTTCAGCCGTACGGGGACGTCGAGCTGGGGCGCGCCGTAGGGCGACTTGCCGCGCAGCTCGTCCCGTACGGGGAGATCGTCGATTCCGAAGTTCACTTGCTCTCAGGCACCTTCCACCCGAACCTTGCCTTGACCGCCGCGCCGTGCGCGGGCAGGTCCTCCGCCTCCGCCAGCGTCACCACGTGATGCGCGACGTCGGCCAGTGCGTCCCGTGTGTAGTCCACGATGTGGATGCCGCGCAGGAATGACTGGACGGAGAGGCCGGAGGAGTGGCAGGCGCAGCCGCCGGTCGGCAGGACGTGGTTGGACCCGGCCGCGTAGTCGCCGAGCGAGACCGGCGCCCAGGGGCCGACGAAGATCGCGCCGGCGTTCCGTACCCGGTCGGCCACGGCCGCGGCGTTCGCGGTCTGGACCTCCAGGTGCTCGGCGCCGTAGGCGTCGACGACCCGCAGCCCCTCCTCCACACCGTCCACGAGGACGATCGCGGACTGCCGGCCGGCCAGCGCCGGGGCGACCCGCTCCTCGACGTGCTTGGTGGCCGCGACCTGCGGCTCCAGCTCCTTCTCGACCGCGTCCGCGAGCGCCACGGAGTCCGTGACGAGGACGGCTGCGGCCAGCGGGTCGTGCTCGGCCTGGCTGATCAGGTCGGCTGCGACGTGCGCCGGGTCGGCGGTGTCGTCGGCGAGGATCGCGATCTCGGTGGGGCCGGCCTCGGCGTCGATGCCGATCTTCCCCGCGAAGTACCGCTTGGCTGCGGCGACCCAGATGTTGCCGGGGCCGGTCACCATGTTGGCGGGCGCGCAGGACTCGGTGCCGTACGCGAACATCGCGACGGCGGTCGCGCCGCCGGCCGCGTAGACCTCGTCGACGCCGAGCAGGGCGCAGGCGGCGAGGATCGTGGGGTGCGGCAGCCCGCCGAAGTCGGCCTGGGCCGGGGAGGCCAGCGCGATGGACTCGACGCGCGCTTCCTGCGCGGGCACGACGTTCATGATCACGGAGGAGGGGTACACGGCACGGCCGCCGGGCGCGTATAGCCCGACCCGGTCCACGGGCACCCACTTCTCGGTGACCGAGCCGCCGGGCACGACCTGGGTCGTGTGCGTCGTACGGCGCTGCTCGCGGTGGACGAGACGGGCGCGCCGGATGGACTCCTCCAGGGCCGCGCGGACGGCCGGGTCGAGCTGCTCCAGGGCGTCGGCGATGGCCTGCGCGGGCACGCGTACGGATTCCAGCCGGACTCCGTCGAACTTCTCGGCGAAGTCGATCAGCGCCGCGTCGCCCCGATGATGCACGGCCTCGCAGATCGGACGCACCTTCTCCAGGGCGGCCGAGACGTCGAAGTCGGCTCGGGGCAGCAGGTCGCGCAGGGCGGGTCCCTCAGGGAGGGCGTCGCCGCGCAGATCGATTCGAGAGATCACGGGGACAATTCTCTCAGACGTCGATCGGGTGCCGTTCGCGCGTATCAGTGGCTGATACAGAGCGTTGCGGTTCGTTCCGCGGGCCGCGTCCGGGAACTCGGAAGATCACCTTCACGTCTTGAGTTCAGAGAGTTACTGAGCGGGAAGAACGGTTGTACGAAACCCGCTGGTGACGCTTGATGACGCGGGGAGGAGTGGGAAAAGTCGTGACAGAGGGTGCCGGCATCCGCACGGGGGACTCGAGGAACACGGGGGAACCGCCGGACGACCTGAGCGCCGCCGAGCTGGGCATGTGGCTGGCCTTCCGCAACGGCAGCGTGTACGACCTGAGGAGCGGCGACACCGTCGTCGACGATCCGCACGGCGGCCATCCCTGGGGCGCGGAACGCACCGTGCGGGCCCGCATCGTGTGCTGGCTGCTGCTCGACGGCCCGCCCGCGCTCGCCGGGCGCGTGTCGTCCCTGAAGCTCACCGGCGTGCAGATCAGCGGCACGCTGGATCTGGCGGGCGGCACGGTCGTGCCGTACGTCGAGCTGAAGGGCTGCCGGTTCGAGAAAGAGATCCTGCTGCCGGAGGCGCACTTCACGACCGTACGGATGGTGGACTGCTCGGTGCCGCGGCTGGAGGCGGCCCGGGTGCACACCGAGGGCGATCTGCACCTCCCCCGCTGCCGCTTCCACAACGGCGCCCGGCTCACCGACGCGCAGATCGGGACGGATCTGCTGCTCAACCAGGCCGTCGTCTACCGGGACCGGCGCGGTCGCTCGATCGTCGCGGACGGCATGAGCGTCGGCCAGGACCTCCAGGCCGAGATGCTGGAGTCGCACGGCGAGCTCAGCCTGCGCGGCGCCACGATCGGGGTCTCGCTGAGCCTGCGCGGCAGCCGGCTCGCCAACCCCTACGGGAGACTCGCGCTCAACGCCCCCCAGCTGACCGTGGGGCGCACGCTGTATCTGACCCCCGCGGGCGTCTGGAACCCGATTCTGACCAGCGGCACGACCCCCGCGCGCGGGACGCGTATCCAGCGTTTCGAGTGCGAGGGGGGCATCCGGCTCGACGACGGCCGGTTCGGCGACGCCGTCGACCTGGAACGCGCCAGGCTCACCTTCACCGACGACCAGGAGCTGTCACTGCGCCGGGTGCAGACGCCCGAGCTGCGCTTCCTCGGGGAGCGGCCTGAGCGCGGCAAGGTGGTGCTGTCGGGCGCGAAGGTCGTCAACCTGGTGGACCGGGCGGGCAGTTGGCCGGGGCCGGGCAACCTGCACATGGGCGGCTTCGGGTACGAGAACCTCGTACCGCAGGGGCCGTTCCCGCCGGCGGAGCGGCTGGCGTGGGTGGCGGCGGCGACCGCCGAGTACAGCCCGGAGCCGTACGAGCGGCTGGCCACCGTCCTGCGCAACGGCGGCGAGGACGAGGACGCGCGCGAGGTGCTGCTCGCCAAACAGCGCCGGCGCCGCGAGACCCTGCCACCGGCGGCGAAGCTGTGGGGGTACGTACAGGACTGGACGGTCGCCTACGGGTACCGGCCGGGGCGGGCCGCCGTGTGGATGGCGGTGCTGTGGGCGGCGAGTTCGGTGGCGTTCGCGCACGCGAGCCATCCGCCGCTGAAGAGCGGGGAGCATCCGCCCTGGAACCCCTCCCTCTTCGCCCTCGATCTGCTTCTCCCGGTGATCGATCTGGGCCAGGTCGGCTTCTGGCAGCTGCGCGGCGGCTGGCAGTGGCTGTCCGCTGTGATCATCATGCTGGGCTGGGTCCTGGCCACCACGGTGGCTGCGGGAGCGACCCGGACGCTGCGCAGAAGTTGAGAAGGGCCGAGCAGGAGGCCGAGCCGGGCAGAAATGAGCCCCGTTCATCTTTTGCCATTCCTTGACTGCTCGCCGTACAACTAAAAACAGGTTCGGTATTTGGGCTGGCGCGGCCTCGACCTGCGCCTTTCAATGGTCGACACCATGGCTTCGCTGCGTGCGTTCCTCCGTGCCACCAGGGCGGAACGGAACACTCCGCCGTCTCCGCTCCTCGCCACCGCCGGACTGACCGCCGATGACGAGGTACTGCTCGACGCGCCCGACGCCCGTCTCGGCCCCGCGCTCGTCGCGGCGGGCCGGGGCGAGTACGGCCCCGCGGCCGAACTGCTGGCCGCTACCCGCGCCACGACGGAGTGGGAGAACCGCGACCGGTACGTGGTCCGGCTGGCCGCGTTCGCGCACTCCCGCGCCGAGTGGTTCACGTCCTGGCGCTCCGCAGCCCCGCACGACCCGGACATGCTGCTGGTCGGCGCCGAACTGGCGGTGACCCGCGCCTGGGCCTCCCCCGCCCGGGCCGAACTCCTCCACCAGACCGGCCCGTTGGTCGAGGCTGCCGCGGCGGGCGACCCGCGCGACCCGGTGCCCTGGCGCATCGCCCTGGACCGGGCCCGGGGCAGCGACGCGGGCCACGGTGAGTTCGAGCGGCTGTGGGGCGAGGCCGTACGCCGCTCCCCGCACCACTACGGCTGCCATGTCGCCGCGCTCCAGTACCTGTCCACGAGCCCCTTACTGTCCCCCGGCGGACGCGGCTCGCACCGTGAGTGCTTCGACTTCGCCGAGCGGGCCGCGCAGGACGCCCTGCCCGGCTCGCTCGTCCAGGCGCTGCCCCTGCACGCGGCCTTCGCCTACCTGACCGAGAGCGACGGCAGGACGGTGCTGGACCCGGCCCGCCTGGACGCGGCCGCCGACACGGCCATCGCCCTGTCGGCCACCTACCCGGCGGCAACCCCCTGGCCGGCCGAGCTGCGCAACCTGCTGACGTACGTCCTGGTGGGACTCGACCGCTGGCAGGACGCCCTGCTTCAACTGCGCCTGACCGGCCCGTACACCACGTCCTTCCCCTGGGACCGCTTCTCGGACGATCCCCTCGGCCGGTTCCTCGAAGCACGCGAGGAGATCCGCCGGAAAGCGCCCACCGCCCGTTGCTCGGCCTGTGCCGGTCATCCACCCAGTGAGCACGGCGGACGCGCACACTCCGGCGACCATTAGGCTTTCCCGTCGTGACCATCGTCCGGCTGCCCCTCTTTCCGCTGAACTCGGTGCTGTTCCCGGGACTCGTACTCCCGCTGAACATCTTCGAGGAGCGATATCGCGCCATGATGCGCGAACTTCTGAAGACCCCCGAGGACGAACCGCGCCGGTTCGCCGTCGTGACGATCCGCGACGGCCATGAGGTGGCGCCCAGCGCGCAGGGCCTGCCCGACCGGACGGCGGTGCCCGAACGCGGGCCCACGGCGGGCTTCGGCGACGACCCGGTCAAGGCGTTCCACGCCGTGGGGTGCGTGGCGGACGCGGCGACCATCAGGGAACGTGAGGACGGGACGTACGAGGTCCTGGCCACCGGTACGACCCGGGTGCGGCTGGTGTCGGTCGACGCGTCGGGCCCGTTCCTGACGGCGGAGCTGGAGGAGCTGGAGGAGTCCCCCGGCGACGAGGCGGGCACGCTGGCGGAGGGCGTCCTCAGAGCCTTCCGCCAGTACCAGAAGCGCCTGGCGGGCGCGCGGGAACGGTCCCTGTCGACGGGCGCCGACCTCCCCGACGAGCCGGCGGTGGTGTCGTACCTGGTGGCGGCGGCGACGATGCTCGACACCCCGTCGAAGCAGCGCCTCCTCGAAGCCCCGGACACGGCGTCCCGCCTCCGCGAGGAACTGACGCTGCTGCGCACGGAGACGGCGATCATCCGCAACCTCCCGTCACTGCCGGCCTCGGAACTGACGCGCACCCCGACAAGCCTCAACTGACCGGGGGAACCAGGAATGGCGAAGAAAAAGCAGCAGCAGTCGGGCGGAACACCCGCGACGGTGGCTCTGACGGCGGCGGGCGTCCCGTACACGGTGCACGCGTACGAGCACGACCCCGCGCATCCCTCGTACGGCGAGGAGGCCGCCGAGGCGATGGGTGTGTCACCGGAGCGCGTCTTCAAGACGCTGGTGGCGGACGTGGACGGGGTGCTGACGGTCGCGGTGGTGCCCGTGGCGGGCCAGCTGGACCTGAAGGCACTGGCGACGGCGGTGTCGGGCAAACGGGCGTCGATGGCGGACCCCACCCTGGCGGAACGCACGACGGGCTACGTCAGGGGCGGCATCTCCCCCCTGGGCCAGCGCAAGAAGCTCAGAACGGTCCTGGACGCCTCCGCGGACGCCCACACCACGATCTGCGTCTCGGCAGGCCGCCGAGGCCTGGAGGTAGAACTCTCCCCCACCGACCTCACGACCCTCACCCAGGCGGTAAGGGCCCCGATCGCGCGCTTTTCCAGCCCGTCCGGCGTGTGAGGACAAGGCCCCTTCAGGGCCGGCAGGGGG
>NZ_AEJB01000287.1 GCF_000331005.1 Streptomyces turgidiscabies Car8 | reverse complement strand
CCGCGCCCGTCGCGAGAAGACCATGACCGAGCGTCTCCTCAACGAGCTTCTTGACGCCTGGAACGGCCTCGGTGCGGCCGTGAAGAAGGGTGAGGACACCCACAAGATGGCGGAGTCCAACAAGGCCTTCGCGCACTACCGCTGGTAGTCGCAACCCACATCGAGACCGAGAGAAGACCGAAGCCTTATGGCTACCACTTCACTTGACCTGGCCAGGGTCCGCAACATCGGGATCATGGCCCACATCGACGCGGGCAAGACGACCACCACTGAGCGGATCCTCTTCTACACCGGCGTCAGGTACAAGATCGGTGAGGTCCATGACGGCGCCGCGACCATGGACTGGATGGAGCCGTCATCCGGCATGCGCGCTGCGACCGGCCGAGGCCGGCACGCAACCACGAAGCCGACTTACCCCTCCTACACAGGAGACGCACCGACAGCGGGCGCGGTGACGGCCCGTCGGAAACAGGCGGGCAGCGGCATGAACCGACAGGAATCGGCAGGGGTGGCGATGGAGCGGCAGTGGTCCCGTCGGAGGTTCATGGTCTACACACTGGCCGCGACCACCCTCACCGTGGCAGCGCCGCTCGGCTGCGACACGTCCTCGGCGGAGGGCGCCGAACCCCGGGCGGCGGACGCGAGCACCCGGCCCGGCGTCGTGGCGACCGGTGACGACGACGAGATGCTGGTCCTGGAGGTCACCGCGGCGAACCGCGTGGTCGTCCGGCTGCCGCGCGCCGAGGTAGGACAGGGCGTCACCACCGCGGTCGCCATGATGATCGCCGAGGAACTGGACGCCCGCCTGACCGACGTCGACATCCCGCTCGCCGACGCCCGCACCAAGGGCAGCCAGTTCACCGGCGGTTCGAACTCGGTCAGCTCCCTGTACGGACCCGCCCGGGCGCTGGCCGCCACCGCGCGCGCCCGGCTGGTGACCGCCGCCGCCCGGCAGTGGCGCCTGCCCGCCCGCACGCTGCGGACCCGGAACACCATGGTGGTCGCACCGGACGGGCGTACGGCCACCTTCGGTTCGCTGACCGCAGCCGCCGCGAAGGTCACACGGCCGGCCGTGTCCAGCAAGCCCAAACCGGCCTCCCGGCACAAGGTGATCGGGAAACCGACGACCCGGATCGACGCCCGGGACATCATCACCGGCAGGGCGCGTTACGCCGGTGACCTGGAGGTGGCCGACGCCAGACCGACCGTGGTGGCCCGGCCGCCGACGCTCGGCGGCAAGATCCGCGCGGTCGACGACCGGGCGGCCCGAGCCATGCCGGGCGTCCGCGCCGTCGTGCGGGTCGCGGGCGGAGTCGCCGTGGTCGCGGACACCTTCCACCACGCCTTCAAGGCCCGGGACGCCCTGCGGATCACCTGGGCGCCCGGCCCGCTGGCCGGCCTGTCCGACCCGGCGGTCAGAGCCCGGCTGCGCGCCGCCGTCCCGCCGCTGGGCACCGCGCCGAGCGGATCGACGCAGGTGACCGGGGAGTTCGAGTTCGCGTTCGTCAGCCACGCCCCGATGGAGGTGCTGACCACGGTGGCGGACGTCCGCGCGGACCGCGCCGAGCTGTGGTTCTCCACCCAGACGCCGATGGACGCCCGGGACGCCATCGCCTCGGCGGTCGGACTCCCGGCGTCGAAGGTCAAGGTCCATGTCGTGCGGGGCGGCGGCTCGTTCGGGCGGCGGCTGAACCACGACTTCGCGATCGAGGCCGCCCTCGTCTCCAAGGCGGCCCGCCGGCCGGTCAAGCTGATGTGGAGCCGCGCCGACGACCTGCGGCACGGCAGGATGCGCCCGGCGACCCATCACCGGATCAGAGCGAGTCACAAGAGCGGCCGGGTGGTGGCCTTCGTCCACGCGACGTCCTCGGTGAGCGAGTCGTGGGAGGGCGAGGGCCTCGCCGCGCAGGGCGGAGTGACGTCCCTGGCCGCGCGGACGGGACGCGCGGCGGCGGGCCCGCTGCCCAGCGACAGCGGGCTGTACAACTTCGGCCGGCTGTCCGGGGATTCGGGCGACGTGGCGCTGGCGGCGATCCCGCTGGGCGCCTGGCGGTCGGTGGACTCCGGGACGAGCAGGACCGTCGAGGAGATCATGGTCGACGAGATCGCCCGCAGCCTCGGCAAGGACCCGGTCGCCTTCCGGCGCACCACACTCCGGAACAAAACGGTGCGCGCCGTACTCGACAAGGCGGCGTCCGCCGGGAGTTGGGGGCGGACCCTGCCCGCCGGACACGGACAGGGCATGGCGGTCCACGAGGAGTACGGCTCCTGCGTGGCCTGTCTGATCGAGATCGACGCCACCGACCCGAAGAACCCCCGGGTGACCAGGGCGGTGCTGGCTGCCGACGTCGGAACGGCCGTGAATCCACGCGGACTTGAGGCCCAGCTCATGGGCGCCACCATCGACGGCATCTCCACCGTGCTGCGGGCCGGCCTCCACCTCGACCGGGGCGCGATCCGCGAGGGCAGCTTCGACGACTTCCGCTACGCCCGCCAGCGGCACGCCCCGCTGCGCTTCGAGGCGCACATCATGCCGTCCACGGGGGAGCCCGGCGGCGCCGGGGAACTCGGGGTGCCGGCCGCCGCGGGCGCGGTCGCCAACGCCTACGCCCGGGCGACGGGCAGCAAACCCCGCCGCTTCCCGCTCACCTTCTGACCAGCCGGCAACCGCGGCTCCCACACGCCCTCCGAGAGGTACTGATGCCCCGCTACACCTTCGACCTCAACGGCGAACCGGTCACCGTCGAGGCACCGGCCGACATGCCGCTGCTGTGGGTGCTGCGCGACCTGCTCCATGTGACCGGCCCCAAGTACGGCTGCGGGGTCGGGGTCTGCCGCGCCTGCACCAGTCATCTCGACGACGCGGAGATCCAGCCCTGCGTCGTGCCCGTCGCCGACTGCGCGGGCCGCAAGGTCACCACCATCGAGGGCCTGGCCGACGGCGACACTTTGCACCCCGTCCAGCAGGCGTGGCTCGACCGCGACGTCGCGCAGTGCGGCTTCTGCCAGCCGGGCCAGATCATGGCGACGGTGGCGCTGCTCCGGCGGACCTCCGAGCCGACCGACGCGGACATCGACCGCATCGAGAACGTCTGCCGCTGCGGCACGTACTGCCGGATCCGTGAGGCCGTCAAACAGGCCGCCGCCGATCCCCGCGGCGACGCCGTCGGCCCGACCGAGGGCTGACCGGCGGGCCCGAAGGGCCGTGTCGGTTCCCGCCTCACCAGCTCTGCCGCCTTCGCGAGCCCATCGCGAAACCCCTCGGCGCCGTCCGCCGTACGAGACGCCCTTGACGTGTGCCGCGAGCGGATCGACACTCCCTTTGGGAATCCTAGTGAAAAGGTAGGGAAAGGTGATGCGCGTGGAGTCGAACGCCATCGGGGTGGTTCACGCACCCCGGCCGACCCCGCTGCTGACCTCCCGCCGGCACATCGATCTCCAGCGCGTCTGCAGCGCCATCAGCCCCCTGCGCTGAGCCCGGCCGCCCACCACGCCCCACCCCGGGCGGCCCCCCGACTACGCCTTCCGCCGCGCGTACGTCTGCGCACCACACCCTGGGGAGAGCCATGACCCTCACACCACTGGCCGCCGTCGCCACCCGCCCCGGCCCCGCCTTCCGCGGCAGGCTCGGCCGGGACGCGCGCAGCGGCCACTACGCCGTGCCGCGCCGCTACCGCCTCCACCTGTCCCCGGCCGACCCGGACTGTCTGCGGATCGCCGTGACCCACAGCCTGCTCGGCCTCGACGCGGCCTGTCCCGTGACCGAGCTGCCCGCCGTGCCCGACGCCCCCGGCGGCGGACACTCCGCACTGCGCCCGCTGTACGAGGCGAGCGCGCACCGCTACTCCGGCGCGGCCACGGCCCCGGTGCTCAGCGACGACTGGTCGGGGCGGATCGTCAGCACGCACACCCCGGACATCCTGCGTGACCTGTCCCGGCACTTCGGCGCCGGGCGGCCGACGCTGTACCCGTGCGGCCTGGACGCGGAGATCGAGGCCGTCGAGCGGCTGTGCGCCCGGCACTTCGACGCCGCCGGGACCGCCCAGCGAGCCGGAGACGCCGCCGCCGAGGAAGCCGACCGCGCCGACGCACTCGCCTCACTGCTGCGCACCCTGGGCTCGCTGAACGCCCGGCTCGCCGTGGACCCGTATCTGCTGGGTGAGCAACTGACCGCCGCCGACGTGGAGTTGTGGGTCGGTCTGGTCCGTCTCGACACTGTGCACCGCTGGCACCTGGACGCCGCCGCCGTACACCGCGTCGCCGATCATCCTGCGCTGTGGGCCTACGCCCGCCGCCTCGCCGCCCACCCGGCCTTCGGGCCCCACCTCGATCTCGACGCGATCGCCCGCCGGCACCACGCAGACTGCCGGGGACTGGAGGCCGCGGGAGCCGCCGTCCAGATTCTGGACTGGGCGGCTCACGCGGAACGCTCCGCCGGGTAGGCGGGCTGTCCGTACACCCCCTGCGGGGCGCTGCCGGTGTTCATCCGGCCGACACAAAAAGTCGGAACACGCGGCCTCCCCGGGCTGTTGACCACATCGTGCCGAAGCCCACTCCCCGCCGTCCGCGTCTGTACTCGCGGCGGCACATCGACCTCCTGCGGGTGGCCGGCGCGCTCTGTCGCTCCTGACCTGCTGTCGCGCCCCCTCGTACGGTCGATCAGGAAGGCACCTCGTCGTGTCCGCATCAGCTTCGCCCGATCCCTCCGCCCCTCTCCACCTCGCCGTCGCCCTCGACGGCGCCGGCTGGCACCCGGCCGCCTGGCGCGAACCCGTCGCCCGGCCACAGGAGTTGTTCACCGCGCGCTACTGGGCCGACCAGGTCGCCGAGGCCGAGCGCGGGCTGCTCGACTTCGTGACCATCGAGGACGGCCTCGGCCTCCAGTCCTCGCACCCCGTCGAACCGGACGACCGCACCGACCATGTCCGGGGCCGCCTCGACGCGGTCCTGATCGCGGCCCGCGTCGCCCCGCTCACCCGGCACATCGGCATCGTCCCGACCGCCGTCGTCACCCACACCGAGCCGTTCCACCTCTCCAAGGCGATCGCCACCCTCGACTACGTGAGCGCCGGGCGCGCCGGCCTGCGCGTCCAGATCACCGCCCGCCGGAACGAGGCCGCCCACTTCGGCCGCCGCCCGGTACCGCACATCGACCCGCTGAACGACCCACAGGCCTGGGAGTCCGTGGCCGCCCTCTTCGACGAGGCCGCCGACTACGTCGAGGTCGTGCGCCGGCTCTGGGACAGCTGGGAGGACGACGCCGAGATCCGCGACACCGTCACCGGACGCTTCGTCGACCGCGAGAAGCTGCACTACATCGACTTCGAGAGCCCGCACTTCAGCGTCAAGGGCCCGTCGATCACCCCTCGCCCGCCGCAGGGCCAGCCGGTGGTCACCGCGCTGGCCCACGACACCGTCCCCTACCGTCTGGTGGCCCGCTCGGCGGACATCGGCCACGTCACCCCGCACGACGTGGACCAGGCCCGCGCCATCGTCGAGGAGATCCGCACCGAGCAGACGGCGGCCGGCCGGGACGGTGAACTCCTGCACGTCTTCGGCGACTTGCTCGTCTTCATCGACGACGATCCCGCCGAGGCCGCGGCCCGCCGGGAGCGACTGGACGCCCTCGCCGGGTACGAGTACACCGGCGACGCCCCGGTCTTCACCGGTACACCCGCACAACTCGCCGACCTGCTGCAGGAGTTGGCGTCGGTCGGCCTGAGCGGCTTCCGGCTGCGGCCCGCCGTCGCAGGCCACGACCTCCCGGCGATCACCCGGCGACTGGTCCCCGAACTCCAGCGCCGGGGCGTCTTCCGGCAGGCCTACGAGGCCGACACCCTGCGCGGGCTGCTGGGCCTCGACCGCCCCGCGAACCGCTACGCCACCACAGCCACAGCCGCCGCTGTCGGCGCCTGAGCCGGAAGGACGCACGACCATGAGCAAGCCGCTGAAGCAGATCCACCTGGCCGCGCACTTCCCAGGCGTCAACAACACCACCGTGTGGAGCGACCCGGAGGCCGGCAGCCATATCGAGTTCAGCTCCTTCGTCCACTTCGCGCAGACAACCGAACGGGCCAAGTTCGACTTCCTGTTCCTCGCCGAGGGGCTCCGCCTGCGTGAACAGGGCGGAAAGATCTACGACTTGGACGTCGTCGGACGGCCCGACACCTTCACCGTCCTGGCCGCGCTCGCCGCCGTCACCGAACACCTCGGCCTCACCGGCACCATCAACTCCACCTTCAACGAGCCCTACGAGGTGGCCCGCCAGTTCGCCAGCCTCGACCACCTCTCCGACGGCCGCGCCGCCTGGAACGTCGTCACCTCCTGGGACGCCTTCACCGGCGAGAACTTCCGGCGCGGCGGCTTCCTCCCGCAGAGCGAGCGCTACTCACGGGCGAAGGAGTTCCTGCGGACGGCCGGTGAGCTCTTCGACTCCTGGCACGGCGACGAGATCCTCGCCGACCGGCACACCGGCACCTTCCTGCGCGACGCGAAGGCCGGCGCCTTCACGCACACGGGACAGCACTTCGACATCGAGGGCCGGTTCAACGTCCCCCGGTCCCCGCAGGGCCGACCGGTGATCTTCCAGGCAGGGGACTCCGACGAGGGCCGCGAGTTCGCCGCGTCGACCGCCGACGCGATCTTCAGCCGGTACGCCACCCTCAACGAGGGTCGGGAGTTCTACACGGACGTCAAGAACCGTCTCGCCAAATACGGCCGCCGCGCCGACCAGTTGCTGATCCTGCCCGCCGCGAGCTTCGTCCTCGGTGACACGGACGCCGAGGCGGAGGAACTGGCACGAGAGGTGCGCCGGCTGCAGGTCAGCGGCGCCACCGCGATCAAGCACCTGGAGTTCGTCTGGAACCGGGACCTGTCCGCGTACGACCCGGACGGCCCGCTTCCCGACATCGACCCGGACCTCGGTGAACACACCGTCGCCCGTGGCCGGGCCCAGGTGCGGATGTACCGCGATCCGCTGGCCACCGCCCGCGAGTGGCGCGAACGCGCCCAGGCCAACAACTGGTCCATCCGCGACCTCGTCATCGAGACCGGCAACCGCCAGAACTTCGTCGGCTCCCCGGCCACGGTCGCCCGGACCATCGACGAGTTCGTCCAGGCCGACGCGAGCGACGGCTTCATCCTGGTCCCGCACCTCACCCCGGGCGGCCTCGACGGCTTCGCCGACACGGTGGTCCCACTGCTCCAGGAGCGGGGCGTCTTCCGCACGGAGTACGAGGGCACCACCCTCCGCGACCGGCTCGGCCTCGCCCACCCCGACGCCGAGGTGGCGGGGGAGCGGGCGGCTTCCTGAACC
>NZ_AEJB01000286.1 GCF_000331005.1 Streptomyces turgidiscabies Car8 | reverse complement strand
ACACCCGCCGCGTCCACCAGGCGTCCGGGGGCGAGTTCGTGGCGGGCCCGGGCATCGTGGTCGGCGTACGCCGTGCGCGGGCCGAGGACCAGGTGGCCGCCGGCATGGGCGTACGCGGCGAACCAGTCGAGGGTGGAGTCGTGGACGACGTACAGCGCCGGGACGACCAGGACCGGGTGACGGGTCACCGCCTCCTCGGGAGTCAGTCCGTCCCGTTCGCCGCGCGGGTCGTGCAGGTGACGGGCGTGGATGATCCGGACCTGGCGGCCGGCGTCGAAGGCGCCCCGGTAGAACGCGTCGAAGATCCGGTGGTAGGCGGTGTCGTCAGGGCTGCCGTCGCCCCCCAGACGTGTTTGCCTCCCGGCGCCTCAGCCCTCTTCGGGCGCCAGCCGCAACGAGATGCTGTTGATGCAGTACCGCTGATCGGTCGGGGTCGGATACCCCTCACCCTCGAACACGTGTCCTAGATGTGATCCGCACCGGGCACACCGCACCTCGGTCCGCACCATTCCATGGGTCCGGTCCGACAGCAGTTCGACCGCGTCGGTGTCCTTCGGGTCGAAGAAGCTCGGCCAGCCGCAGTGCGACTCGAACTTCGTGTCCGAGGTGAACAGTTCGGCCCCGCAGGCCCTGCAGGAGTAGACGCCCTTCGCCTTGGTGTCCGTGTACTCACCCACGAAGGCGGGCTCCGTGCCGGCCTGACGCAGGACCGCGTACTCGGCCGGCGTCAGCTCCGCGCGCCACTGCTCGTCCGGCTTTTCGACGTCGTACGACATGAAGCTCAGCCCCTTACTGCGAAAGTCACCGCGAATGTCACCGCGAGAGTCACTGCGAAGCCGTGGACGTCACCGTGCCAGGCGGTCCAGGATCCGCGGGCCCAGGTCTGTCACATCACCCGCGCCCATGGTGAGAACGAGATCACCGGGCTTCGCCATTCCCGCGACCGTCTCGGGCACCTCGGCCTTGTCGGACAGGGCCGTCACGTCGGCGCCCGCGGCCCGCGCCGCGTCGATGATCAGCGCGCTCGTCACGCCGGGGACCGGGTCCTCACGGGCCGGGTAGATGTCGAGGACGACCGACGCGTCCGCGAGCGCCAGCGCCTGGCCCATCTCCTTGCCCAGCTCCTGGGTACGGGAGAAGAGGTGCGGCTGGAAGACCACCAGGATGCGCGCCTCGCCGACCGCCGACCGCATCGCCTCCAGGTCCGCCGTCATCTCGGTGGGGTGGTGCGCGTACGAGTCGATGACCTGGACGCCGGCCGCCTCGCCCTTCAGCTGGAGGCGCCGCTTCACGCCCGTGTACGCCGCCAGGGCGGGGGCCAGCTCACCCGCGGGCACGCCCAGCGCGACGCCCGCCGCCAGCGCGGCCACCGCGTTGAGCGCGTAGTGCCGGCCGGGAACCGACACCGTGAAGGTGAGCCGGGCACCGTCCAGCTCGACGGTCACCTCGCTCTTCAGCCCCTGCGGTACGACGGACAGCACCCGCACGTCCGCGTCCGCCGCCTCCCCGTACGTCACCACCCGCACGGAGTCCGGCAGGCGCCGCGTCAGCTCGCGGGCGCCCTCCTGGTCGGCCGAGACCACCAGCGTCCCGCCGGGCACGATCCGGCCCGCGAACGTCTCGAAGGACTCGTAGATCTCGTCCATGGAGGCGTAGTTGGCGTGGTGGTCGAGTTCGACGTTGAGGACGATGGCGACCTCGGGCGCGTACTTGTGGAAGCTGCGGTCCGATTCGTCCGCCTCCGCCACGAAGATCTCGCCGTCGCCGTGCAGGGCGTTCGAGCCGGGGGCGTCCAGGTCGCCGCCGATCGCGTACGACGGGCCGCGCCCCAGCTCGCTCAGTGACACCGCCAGCATCGACGTCGTGGTCGTCTTGCCGTGCGTGCCCGCGACCGCGATGGGCCGCAGGCCGTCCATCAGCCGGGCGAGCGCGTCCGAACGGTGGACCACCGGGATTCCCAGCTCCGCCGCCCGCGCCAGCTCCGGGTTGTCCGCACGGATCGCGGAGGAGACAACGACACAGGAGGCGTCGTCGGCGAGATGGCCGGCCGCGTGCCCGATGTGCACGGTCGCGCCCAGCGCCCGCAGGGCCGCCGCCGTCTCGGACTCCTTGGCGTCACTGCCGGCCACCTGGGCCCCGCGCTGCGCGAGGATCTTCGCGATCCCCGACATCCCGGCGCCTCCGATGCCGATGAAGTGCGGTCGGTCCATGGCGGAAGGAAGGCCGGGTGCCATGTGCGTTTCTCCCCAGATGCGGTACGACAGCTAGAACGGGCCCCAGCCTATTGCGTGCGCCGGGTGGCACCTCACAAGGAGCACGGACTCCCGGCGCGACGGCTGTGGCCTGACGACTACGCCTTGCTGTGCGAGAACAGCTTCAGCACAGGCACCCCCACCTTGTGCCGGGCCCGGGAGGCCCAGTCCCGGTGGAAGAACTCCTCCACGTAGTGGGGGTCGGTCAGCACGATGACCTCGTCCGCCTCGATCTCGTCGACCAGTCCCCGCAGCGCGTCGAGCGGATGGTCCTCGACGATCCGCCCCTCCGCCTCGTGACCGGCCGCTCGCAGCGCCGTCAGCGACACCTCCAGCGCCTGCTCCCCCATCGCCGCCGCGTCCTTGCCCTCGGGGGTCTCCCGCTCGTGCGCCGCCTCGTCGAGTTCGCCCAGCGCGATGTCGTCGATGGCCCGCAGCAGTCGGTCGGCCTGGTCGCCCCGGGGCTGGAGCAGCACGTGGAAGGCCACGTCCTCATCGCCGTGCAAGGTGGTGACGAACTCCACGTCGGCGGACGTCAGGGCCTTCTCGATCATCAGTACGCTTGTGAACACGACAGGCGCCCTTCTCGTCCGTGGGCCGTTCGTAGGCCCCTGCTGAAACCATCCTGCCCCGTGATCGCACGGGGACTGCGAAATTTAGTGTGCCCAGCGAAAGACAAACGGAACGACAGGTTCCGCATGGTGTCGGGGACGAGTGCGCCCCCGTGCGTCAGGAGCGGCGATAACGGCTGAACAGGAAGCCGGACTCCTCCAGCAGGGACACCAGTTCGAAGTGACGGGGCACCGGAACCGTGGGCCCGCCCGAGATCCGCTGGGCGTCCCCCACGGTGAGCATCGGGGAGATCGTCAGGCACAGCTCGTCGAGCACCTCGGCCGCCACCAACTGCCCCAGCAGCCGTGGCCCGCCCTCGGCCAGCAGCCGGGTGTGACCGAGGTCGGCGAGAGCCTGTACGGCACGCGCCGGGTCGACGCCCATGCCGTCACCGGCGACGACCACCCGGGCGCCCGCCTTCTCCGCGGCCGCGACACGGTCGGGGGCGGCAGCGGCGCCCGTGAGGATCAGGGTGGGAACCAGCGGTGAGGTGAACAGCGGGAGCGAGTAGTCCAGCTCCAGGCTCGCGCTGACGATCGCGATCGCCGCCGCCTCCGCCTGCCCGGCCGCCTCGCGGGCCGCTGCGAACTCCGCACGCGCGCGTGCCGGACGGTACCCCTCCTGGCGTACCGTTTCCGCACCGACCAGGACCACGTCCGCCAGGGCCCGCAGGGTGCCGAAGATCCTCATGTCACAGGCGGAGGAGATGGGCTGGGACCGGCCGTCGTGCTGGGCGGCGCCGTCGAGGGTGGACACCATGTTGGCGCGCAGCCAGGCTTCCCGGCGCTCGTTCGTCCGCTCGGGGTAGGCGTACGCGGCGGCCAGCTCGTCCAGGGTCCACTCCCGGTCGACCGCCCTGCCACCCCCGGGCGAATCACCGGCACCACCGGCGCTCACGGCCCCTCCCGAGGCGTCGGCCACTGTCTCTTCGGTCACAGGGAACAGACGTCGCATGCCAGGCAGTCTGGCACGGGGCCCAGCGCCTGTCCGGCGGGCCGGACCGGTGACCGCACCGGTGACCGGACCTGGAGGCACGGGGTGAGCCGCGCCCAACTGGGGTGTTGCCGCCGCCGGCCGGCGTTCCGCGTCGCGACCCGCCGCCACCTCACGGCCGTACGCGGCGCACGCCGCCCACCGCGGGTCGGCGCACCCCAGGTCCGGGCCGACCGGGCACACCGGAAAGCCTTTAGCATGGTGAACCGTGCATACCACCCCCGCCGCCCCCGGTCTCGGTCCGATAGCCGACGCGGCCCCGCTGTCCCTGTGCGTCCGTGAGCCGCATGTCCCCGCGGACAGGCTGGTCGCCGAGATGGTGCCGCCGCCCCGGTTCGACTCGGTGCGCTTCGGTACGTACGACCCGGACCCGAACCAGCCGAGCCAGACCGAGGCCGTGCGGGTCCTCGACGGCTTCGCGGCCGGGCTCGGCGGGGCGCACGCCGTGGGGGGCGGCAGGCGGGGGTTCTTCGGGTTCGGGAAGGTCAAGCCCTCGAAGGTGCCGGCCGGCCCACGTGGCGTCTACCTCGACGGCGGTTACGGCGTCGGCAAGACCCACCTCCTCGCCTCCCTCTGGCACGCCACCCCGGCGGAGCCCGCGCTCAAGGCCTTCGGCACCTTCGTGGAGCTGACGAACCTGGTCGGCGCCCTCGGCTTCCAGAAGACCGTCCAGACCCTGTCCGGCCACCGGCTGCTCTGCATCGACGAGTTCGAACTGGACGACCCGGGTGACACCGTCCTCGTCTCGACCCTGCTCGGCAAGCTCGTCGACGCGGGTGTGGCACTCGCCGCCACCTCGAACACCCTGCCGGGCAAGCTCGGTGAGGGGCGGTTCGCGTCGGCGGACTTCCTGCGCGAGATCCAGGGCCTGTCCGCCCACTTCCGCGCGCTGCGCATCGACGGCGAGGACTACCGCCACCGGGGGCTGCCCCAGGCGCCGGCGCCCTACTCCGAGGAGCAGGTGACCAAGGCCGCGTACGCCACCGAGGGCGCCTCGCTCGACGACTTCCCGCAGCTCCTCGACCATCTCGCCCGGGTGCACCCCAGCCGGTACGGCGCCCTCACGGACGGCGTGAAGGCCGTGTGCCTCACCGAGGTGCGGCCGGTTCCGGACCAGTCGACGGCGCTGCGGCTCGTCGTGCTCGCCGACCGGCTGTACGACCGCGAGGTGCCGGTGCTCGCCTCCGGTCTGCCCTTCGACCAGTTGTTCAGCGAGGAGATGCTGAACGGCGGCTACCGCAAGAAGTACTTCCGCGCGATCTCCCGCCTGACCGCGCTGGCCCGCGACGCCAAGGGCCTCGTAGAGCCCTCGTGACACCCCGGGGCGCGCGCCGCCCCGACCCGCGGACCATATGAACTTCCGCAGGTCAACGATCAGTTCACGTCATCCCACCCCCGCTTTTCAGGCTCTCTTCAGCCTGAAACGTTAAGTTAACCCTGCAAACAACTTCGCAGGGTTAACGTGTTTCTTGACCCACGGTTGACCAACCGTTGACGTGTACTAGAGATCGCCGAACGCCTGGAGGGGGGCACATGTTCCGAGGTACTACAGCCCGGAGCGTGATCGCCCTCCTCGCCGCCGCCCTGCTGACGCTCCAGTTCTTCGCTCCCACGGCATCCTTCGCATCCGCGCACACAGCCCGTCATGCAGAGGCCAAGACCGAGCCCAGAAACAAACCCAGGGCGGCATCCCAGCGCGACGAGTACGTCACCTGCGGTGATGGCGGCCGTCACCACGACCCGAGCCTGCCCCTGCGCATCCGCGACCGGCACCGGGTCGTCGACTCGGGTCCCCAGGCACCCGAACGCCCGCTTCTCTCCGTGGACCCCGCGGCCCCCGCCGGTCCGGACAGACGCGTCACGTCCCGCCATGAGCAACCCAGATGTCCGGCCGCGCACACCCCGGCCGCGCTCCAGGTGTTCCGCTGCTGACAGGCGGGACGTCCCCCCACTCCCTGTCAGCACGTCCGACTGTCATGTACGTCCGACGCGCCCTTGAGGCGCGCCAGGAGGAGTCACCACATGCAGCCCCTCATCGACAACGCCCGCACCTTCGGTCAGCGCCCGGAGGAGTTCGCGAAGCTCGCCGAAGGCCAGTCCCCCCAGGTCCTGTTCATCACCTGCTCCGATTCCAGGGTCGTCCCGGCCCTGATCACAGGTGCCAGGCCGGGTGAGCTCTTCGAGCTGCGCACCGCGGGCAACATCGTCCCCCCGTACGCCTCAGCACGCCCCACCGGCGAGGCGGCCACCATCGAGTACGCCGTGGAGGTCCTCGGCGTCCAGGACATCGTGGTCTGCGGCCACTCGCACTGCGGCGCCGTCGGCGCCCTGGTGCGCGGCGACGACCTCACCGCCGTACCCGCCGTACGCGACTGGCTCGCGCACGCGGCCGACGGCCCCGGGGCCACCGCCCCGTCCGACACCGACGACCCGACGGTCGCCTCGGCCGTCCAGAACCACGTCCTGACACAGCTGTTGCGACTGCGTTCCTACCCCTGTGTGGAACAACGCCTCGCCAAGGGCGAACTGCGGTTGCGCGGCTGGTACTACGAGGTCCACACCGGGTCCGTGCGCGAACACCGCGCCGCCACCGACGCGTTCGAAGCGCTGTGAGGGCCACCATGGACATACGTACCGTGTCCACCAAGGTCCCTCATCTGCGGCAGGACTTCGCCGCCTCGCTCGTCGTGTTCCTGGTCGCCCTGCCGCTGTGCGTGGGCGTCGCCGTCGCCTCGGGTGTACCGGCCGAACTCGGGCTGGTCACCGGCATCGTGGGCGGCATCGTCGCCGGACTCCTGCCGGGCAGCAGCCTCCAGGTGTCCGGCCCCGCCGCCGGCCTCACCGTGCTGGTCTTCGAGGCCGTACGGGAACACGGACTGCCCGCGCTCGGGGTGATCGTGCTCGCCGCCGGGCTCCTGCAACTCGCCATGGGCGCCCTGAAGCTGGGGCGCTGGTTCCGGGCCATATCGGTGTCCGTCGTCGAGGGCATGCTGGCCGGAATCGGCCTCGTGATCATCGCCGGGCAGCTGTACGCGGCGGCCGGGCTGAAGGCGCCGGCCACCGGGCTCGACAAGATCACCGGGCTGCCCGAGGCCGCCGCGAAGGCCGTGGGCAGCACCAACGCGCTGGCCTCGCTGGCGGTCGGCGCGGGCACGATCGCCGTGATCGTGCTCTGGCAGCGGATGCCCAAGAAGGTGCGGGCGGTGCCGGGCGCGCTCGCCGCGGTGGTCCTGGCGACCGTCGTCACCCTCGTCCTCAGCCTGCCGGTGGCGACCGTCGAGGTGAAGGGCCTGCTGGACGCCGTCCAGCTGCCCGGGCTCGGCGCCTTCGGCGAACTGGGCAGCCTGAGCGTGCTCGGCACGGTCGTGGCGTTCACCCTGATCGCGTCCGCCGAGAGCCTGTTCAGCGCCGCCGCCGTGGACCGGCTGCACGACGGTCCGCGCACCCAGTACGACAAGGAACTGATGGCGCAGGGCGCCGGCAACACCGTGTGCGGACTGCTGGGCGCGCTGCCGATGACCGCGGTGATCGTGCGCAGCTCGGCGAACGTCCAGGCGGGGGCGCGGACCAAGGCGTCCCGGGTCATGCACGGCGTATGGCTGCTGCTGTTCGCGGCGCTGCTGCCCGGGGCTCTGGCGCTCATACCGCTGCCCGCGCTGGCCGGCATCCTGGTGCACGCCGGCTGGAAGCTCATACCGCTGCGCGGGGTCGCCCTGCTATGGCGCGAGCACCGGGGTGAGGCGCTGATCCTGGTGGTCACGGCCGTGTCGATCGTGGCCGTGAACATGTTCGAGGGCGTGCTCATCGGTCTCGCCCTGTCGGTGGCCAAGACCGCCTGGGAGGCCTCGCACCTCAAGCTGGAGGTCATCGACAAGGGCGCCGGGCCCGTCCAGGCGTATCTGTCGGGCAACGCGACCTTCCTGCGCCTGCCGAAGATCCTCGACAGCCTGGAGGCGCTGCCCCAGGACCGGCCGATAGAGCTGGACCTGTCGGGCCTGCACCACCTGGACCACGCCTGCCGTACCGCTCTGGAGAGCTGGGCGGAGCGGCACAGCGCGGTCGGCACGGAGCCGGTCAAGATGATGACGCCGTCGCTGTAACCTCCACGGCCGTCGCCGCGGTCTCCGGGCCTTCTCGTGGCCCGCACACGACGTGGCCTCCCGGTACGGAGTTGCC